>JAZLAE010000035.1:0-57453 GCA_045613025.1 Christensenellaceae bacterium
CGTGGGGTGAGAGTCCCTTAAAATAAACAAAAACGCCTTGGCAAAAAACCAAGGCATTAATGGTGGACGATCAGGGACTCGAACCCTGGACCCACTGATTAAGAGTCAGTTGCTCTACCGACTGAGCTAAAGGCGCCTTTCTTTTTTAAATTATCATACGAGACTAAGATAGTCTCGTATGATGTATATATTGGTGATCCACCGGGGACTCGAACCCCGGACAACTTGATTAAAAGTCAAGTGCTCTACCGCCTGAGCTAGTGGACCAAAAATATTAAGTTAATGGCTGGGGTGGCAGGATTTGAACCTACGAATACCGGAATCAAAATCCGGTGCCTTACCGCTTGGCGACACCCCAACGATTAAATGGGGCGAGAGATGGGAATCGAACCCACGACCCTCAGGACCACAATCTGATGCTCTACCTATTGAGCTACTCCCGCCACGAAGAGTACTTTGCATATGGCACGCCAGAAGGGACTCGAACCCCTGACACCCGCCTTAGAAGGGCGGTGCTCTATCCAGCTGAGCTACTGGCGCATAACGTGTCAAAAAAGTACGTCTTCCTTAGCGTTCGCTTACAATTGAAAAGTGGAGCGGGTGATGGGAATCGGACCCACGCAACCAGCTTGGAAGGCTGGTGTTCTACCATTGAACTACACCCGCACTTCTTTCACAATGCTTAAAGATTATATCAAAACCGCCTTTTATTGTCAAACAAATTTAGGGGTTATTTGTAAAATTTTAAAACTTTTTTCTCAAATTGTAAAACGACGCTTAAAATATTAGTGTTTTTCTAATTTTTTTGCAATTTCTTATATAAATCTTGAATAGCGCGGAAGCGGTGGCTTACCGCATTTTTCTCTTCAGCCGTTGCAATTCCAAAAGATTTATTCAAGTCAAGGCTTTTAAATATACAGTCGTAACCAAAACCGTTTTCGCCGATTTCTTCGTGCAAAATAGTTCCAAGCGTTTCGCCGTAGCCGTCGATAAAAGTTCCGTCCTTTTTATAAAGAACTACTGAAGATATGAACCTTGCATTTCTATTAGTTTGGTTTTCAAGGTTTTTAAGTAGCAAGTCGCGATTAGATTTGTCGTTACCGTGTTCGCCTGAATATCTTGCACTATATACGCCTGGCTCTCCGTTTAAAACGTCAACGGAAAGTCCGCTATCGTCGGCAAGAACGTTTTCGTTAAGTGCAAGCGAAACGGTTTTGGCTTTAATGAGCGCGTTTTCAAAAAAGGTAGTGCCTGTTTCTTCAATGTCTTCATTAAAACCAAGTTCGCTCATAGGCACAACTTCAAAAATATCGCCTAAGATTGCTTTGATTTCTTTTATTTTACCTTTGTTGCCTGAGGCAATAACAAGTTTTTCCATATTAGTTTTTATTACCGTGAATAGGTGCAGGAATAATGCCCCCGCGTGAAATGAATTTTTCGGCCGATTCGCTTGATACGTTCATTATAGGTGCTCTACCTAAAAGACCGCCAAACTCAACGAATTCGCCAACTTTTTTGTTAGGAACAGGTATAACCCTAACGGCAGTAGTTTTATTGTTTACCATACCGATAGCCGCTTCGTCTGCAATCATTGCAGAAATAGTAGAAGCAGGAGTATCGCCTGGTATTGCTACCATATCAATGCCAACTGAGCAAACTGAAGTCATCGCTTCAAGTTTGTTAAAGGTTAAAATGCCTTTTTCGGCAGCGCAAATCATACCTTCGTCTTCACTAACAGGGATAAATGCGCCCGATAAACCACCAACTTTAGAACTTGCCATAACACCGCCTTTTTTAACGGCGTCGTTAAGTATAGCAAGGCAAGCGGTAGTACCGTGACCACCAACTGTTGATAAACCCATTTCTTCTAAAATTCTACCAACGCTATCACCGATAGCAGGGGTAGGTGCAAGCGAAAGGTCTACGATACCAAGTTCAGCGTTAAGCCTTTTAGCCGCTTCGTTAGCCATAAGTTGACCTACTCTTGTAATCTTAAACGAAGTCTTTTTAATGATTTCGGCAATTTCAGTAATGTTAGCGTTTGGTGCATCTTTAACGGCTCTATAAACAACGCCTGGACCTGATACGCCTACGTTAATTACACATTCGCCTTCGCCAACGCCGTGGAAAGCACCTGCCATAAACGGATTGTCTTCAACCGCGTTGCAGAACGCTACGAACTTAGCGCAACCGAAACCGTCTTTATCTTTAGTGAGTTCAGCCGTTTGTTTAATGATTTTACCAAGAAGTTCAATAGCGTCAAGGTTAATGCCCGACCTTGTTGTGCCAACGTTTACTGATGAACATAAAATATCGGTAGATGCTAAAACTTCAGGGATACTTTCTATAAAAGACCTTTCATAAGAAGTCATACTTTTATGAACAAGGGCAGAATAACCACCTAAAAAGTCAATGCCTAAGGTTTTGCCCGCCTTGTCAAGTGCTTTTGCAATCTTGATTTCTTCGCCTTTAAAACCTGCGGTAATTAAAGATACTGGCGTAACCGAAACACGCTTGTTTATGATAGGAACGCCGTATTCTGTAGATAAATCCTTTGCAACTTTTACAATGTTTTCAGCACGCCTACAAATTAAATCGTAGCAGTTTTGCGCAGTTTTATCTGCCGTTGCCGAAATACAATTTAAAAGGGAAATACCCATAGTTATTGTACGAACGTCAAAATTTTCTTTTTGAACCATATTTATGGTTTCAATAATATCTTTATTGTTTATCATACTATCTTACACTCTATACATAGCGTTGAAGATTTCTTCGTGTTGAAGGATAATTTTAACGCCGATTTCTTCGCCAAGCGCGTTTGCCGTTTCAATAAGTTCCGCTAAAGAAACGGTTGCATTTTGTAAGTTTACAAGCATAATCATTGTGAAGTTGCCTTGCATAATTGTTTGGCTAACGTCTTCAATATTAACGTTGCGTTCAGCAAGCATTGTTGCAACTTTAGCAATAATGCCTGATTTGTCTTTACCAAGTACGGTTAAAATATATTTCATAATTTCACCCTTTAAATTTAATATTTGTTATTATAACATAAACGCGCGCGCATAATCAAGTAAAAACGTTAATATAAAATTAAAAACTATTGCAAAAGGTTAGATTATATGTTAAAATATTTTCATATTATTTTAGGTAGTAAAAGGAGATTTTGTTTGTATGATGGATGAACAAATAATGAATCTTTATAACAAATTATTAACTCTTTCAATTAAGCGTGACCAAATTGAGTCAAGAAGTTATATGTCGGCTTTTAAGCCTGACAAACCCGAAATGGATATTTTGCCAGAAATTTGGTTTGGCCACGAAGATTTTAACGATACGTATGAAAAAATTCTTAAAGAATACTATAGCGTAGAATTTAAATGCGACGATGAAAAAACTATTAAAAAGTATTACCCTAACTATGACCTTAAAAAGCAAAGAACTATGCTTTGCGAAATAGGACCTAAAGGTAAACCTGATAATAGGTGGGTATCGTATTATTATTGCACAAGCATTTATTCTCCAGCAAGTTATACTGAAATTAACGAAGTAAGAGATAGTATTTTAAAAGAAAGGGGTAAACTTTTTAAAAATCCTTTCAAACTTAAAAATCTTATTGCTAAGCACAAACAAGCGCGTAAAAACATTGCGGAATCTTGCATAAAATTACCTAAAGTTTGTATGGATAGGGTATTTTTAAAAACCTTTGCTTGCAAGGATAACGGAACAGGTTCTATTAGTAAAAATTTACTTTTATCAAACGTTGGTTGGATATGTATTCCCGCATATTTCTTTAATGAAAGTTTATATAATCTTCGCAGTGGAAAGTATAAAAAATTATTTGTAACAAATTATATTAATTTATTACCTGAAGCATCGCTTGCCCTTATAACTAAAGATTTACAAGCGGAAAGTGGAGAAACCTTCTTTAAACAAGGCGTTACGGTTAGCGACGTGTTTAACGAAGTTAAAAAACAAGCGGAATACGAAAAGAAATTTGCCGAAAAGTTTACTTTAGAATTTATTTGTTCGTTATTTAGCGAAAAACTTAAAACGTTTAAGCCTGACCCTAAAAAGAAAAAACAAGAACTTACAATCAAACTTCCGTATATGGGTCTTGATAAACTTGACGATAACGGTTTACAATCAGTAGCAAACCAAATTTGGCATTATTATTCGCTTATCGACAGATACAACAAATACGAATCGTGGTTTAATAACTATCCTATGGCTACGTATTTAAAGGAAATGAGTAAATATTACGATGCTACCGGCGGTTCAACCACTGTGGCAGACTGGGAATCTCAAGTAGCAAAAGTTCTTCCTGCTGGTATAAAAGACGTGCCTTATTTCGATACCTACATCAACGCTATAAAAACTAATCGCTTTACTAATTACTACGATTTATGTAAGTACGTTGAAGATATAAGAATACGCGACGATATGTATAGGTCTGTAAAAAATATAGAAACATCGCAAAAGAAAATCGTAGCGCAAAACAACGTTATTATCTCTAATCAACAACAACTTTATTTACAATCGGAACGTCATCATAAAGAAAAAATGAAACAAGCAATTTCTTCGCATAACGCTATTATGCGCAAACTTACCGATATTGAAAATAGTATTCCAAGCGAAATTACTATTTATTATTGATTGCAAACGTTTGACTAAACGTTAATATTTAGTTATAATCTCAAGTATTCTTACGATTGCTTGAGATTTTTACTTTAGGAAGGAATTTTATGGATTTAACTATTACTTTTTTTATAACAAGCATAATGCTTGGCGTTGGCCTTGCAATGGACGCTTTTTCAGTTTCGCTTGCAAACGGACTTAGTGAGCCGTGTATGTCCAAAAAGAAATCTTGCGGGGTGGCGGGTATTTTTTCAGTTTTTCAGTTCGCAATGCCTATGCTTGGTTGGGTTTTGGTTACTACGGTTGCTGGGTTGTTTTCGCAATTTGAAAGGTTTATCCCTGTTATAGCCCTTATTCTTTTAACCTTTATCGGTGGTAAAATGCTTATTGAAGGGGTAAAAAACAAAGATTGTTGTGAGTGTAAGCCGGCAGTTGGCTTTGTAGGATTATTAGTTCAAGGCGTTGCTACTTCAATTGACGCGTTATCGGTTGGTTTTACTATTTCTACCTATAACATTTTTGAAGCCTTGCTCTCTTGCGGGGTTATCGGCATAGTTACGTTTTTTATTTGCTTTATCGGTATAGAAATCGGTAAAAGGGCAGGCACTAAACTCAGCGCAAAAGCGGGAATATTTGGCGGTGTAATACTAATCGTAATAGGTTTAGAAATTTTTATAACAAGTTTATTTTAAAGTTAAAAGGATAGCGGAATTACTCCGCTATCCTTTTTTTGAGAAAAAATTATGAAAAACAAGTAACAGTTTACTTTGTTGTAATATTAAGTTCACCGTTTATTTCATCAATCACTATAACGTCGCCCGCTTTTAAATTGCCACCGATAATAAACTTTGCTATCATCGTTTCTACGGTTGACTGAATAAACCTTTTAAGCGGTCTTGCGCCGTAAATCGGGTCGTAGCCGTTTTCTATAATATAATCTTTTGCTGGTTTAGTTATTTCTAAGTGCAATTCTTTTTGCGAAAGGCGCATTTTAAGTTTTTCTAAAAGCAAGTCAACAATTCCGCCGATTTCCGTTTTAGTAAGTGGTTTATAGAAAACAATATCGTCAAGCCTATTTAAAAACTCTGGGCGGAAACTTGATTTTAAAAGTGTAGAAACCTGTTCTTTAGCACTTTCGCTAATTTCTCCGCTACTTTCTATACCGTCTAAAATTATGCTTGAGCCAAGGTTAGAAGTTAAAATTATTACCGTGTTTTTAAAATCTACCGTGCGCCCTTGTGAGTCGGTTATTCTGCCGTCGTCAAGTACTTGAAGTAAAATATTAAATACGTCTGGGTGTGCTTTTTCGATTTCATCAAATAACACTACAGAGTACGGTTTTCTTCTAACCGCTTCGGTAAGTTGACCACCGTCTTCAAAACCTACGTAGCCCGGTGGCGCTCCTATGAGCCTTGACACGCTAAATTTTTCCATATATTCGCTCATATCAATTCTTATCATATTCTTTTCATCATCGAAAAGGGTAGATGCAAGCGTTTTAGCAAGTTCAGTTTTACCAACGCCCGTAGGACCTAAGAATAAAAACGAACCGATAGGGCGGTTAGGGTCTTGTATGCCCGCGCGTGAGCGGAGTATAGCGTCGCTTACCTTTTTAACGGCATCGTCTTGACCGATTACGCGTTTATGAAGTATATCTTCAAGGCTTATAAGTTTTTCCTTTTCAGTTTCGCCAAGTTTAGAAACGGGAATACCCGTCCAGCGCGATACGATTTTAGCAATTTCATCTTCGGTAACGGTATCGCGAAGTAAGGTTTTTGGTTGGTTATCGATATCCTTTTCCGCTTCTTCAAGTTGTTTTTGAAGTGTAGGAAGTTTGCCGTACTTTAATTCTGCGGCTTTATTTAAGTCGTAATTTCTTTCGGCTTTTTCTATCTCTGCATTAACATTTTCAAGTTCTTCTTTTAACTTTTGAACTTTGTTAATATCATCTTTTTCCGCTTGCCACTTAACTTTCATTTGATTGTATTTATCACGGCTATCAGACAACTCTTGTTGAAGTTTATTAAGCCTATCTTTTGAAAGTTTATCCGTTTCGTTTTTAAGAGCCGCTTCTTCAATTTCAAGCCCGATAATCTTTCTTGAAATATCGTCCATTTCGGCAGGCATAGAGTTGATTTCCGTTTTTATTAAAGCGCACGCTTCGTCAACAAGGTCGATTGCCTTGTCTGGTAAAAATCTATCCGTTATATATCGGTTAGAAAGGGTAGCGGAAGAGATAAGTGCATTGTCGTGAATTTTTACGCCGTGGAATACTTCGTATCTATTTTTAAGCCCGCGGAGTATAGAAATAGTATCCGCTACCGTAGGTTCGTTTACCATAACGGGTTGAAAGCGCCTTTCAAGTGCAGGGTCTTTTTCGATGTATTTGCGGTATTCATCTAAGGTAGTTGCGCCTATGCAGTGAAGTTCGCCACGCGCAAGCATAGGTTTAAGTAAGTTGCCTGCGTCCATAGCGCCGTCAGTTTTGCCCGCGCCCAAAATTGTGTGGAGTTCATCTATAAAAAGTATAATTTTGCCTTCGCTTTTCTTAACTTCGCTTAAAACGGCTTTAAGTCTTTCTTCAAACTCACCGCGGTATTTTGCGCCCGCAATAAGCGCGCCTATATCAAGTGAGAATAACTTTCTATCTTTTAACTGATTAGGGATATCGCCTTTCATAATGCGGATAGCCAAGCCCTCTGCTATAGCCGTTTTACCAACACCCGCTTCGCCTATTAGAACTGGGTTGTTTTTCGTTTTGCGCGATAAAATTCTAATTACGTTACGAATTTCTTCATCACGCCCGATAACAGGGTCTAATTTTTGTTCTCTTGCTCTTTCAACTAAGTCTTGACCGTACTTATTAAGTACGTCGTACGTGTCTTCAGGGTTGTCGCTTGTAACTCTTGTGTTGCCCCTAACTTCAAGCAAAGTTTTTAAAAATCCGTCTTTTGTTATATTGAATTTTGAAAAGATTTCTTTTATTTCCTTAGACTGTTCACTAATAAGCCCATAGAATAAATGCTCTACGGAAATAAACTCATCTTTCATATCCTTTGCTTGTTTTTCAGCGCAAGAAAAAACTTTGGTTAAGTCGGCACTGAGATATTCGCTACCGCTTCCTGAAACTTTAGGAAGTTTATTTAAGTATTCTTGCGTAACGGCTAAAATTTTGTCAATAGCCACGTTAGATTTTTTAAGTAAGCCAACAATTAGCCCGTTTTCATCTTGTAAAAGTGCCTTTAAAAGGTGAAGGGAAGTAATTTGTTGGTTTCCGTTTTCACGCGCGACTTGTGTGGCAACGTTTACCGCTTCAATAGATTTTTGAGTTAAGTTTTGCGTATTCATAGTGTTATCTCCTAAATAACTATTGAGTTTTGTTTAAGTTCTTTAAATTTCTTTTCAACAATGTATAAAAGTTGGTTTTCGTTAGTTAAATTGTTAAAGTATACGTTTAGTAGTTCATCAAAATCCTTAACGTAAAGGGTAAGTTTTTCGGCAAGTTCCTTTGTGGTTATATTAACCTTAGGGAAGTCGAATAGCCTTGTAAATTTAACCCCGTCGTATAAATACCTGGCGTTAGGGTTGTAATATTTTTTTTCTAAATAAGTATAGTAACTATAAAAATCGTTGATAAGATTGATAAGTATACTATTTTGCGTGCGCAAAGTAACTTTAAGTTGACCTAAATGGTCGGAATTTGGAAATAACTCTACGCTATATTTAATTGCAGGGTTGTAGCGGTAGTCAAGCGCGCTCATAATAGACGCCATATATTGCGATGGTTGCGCTAAGTATCTCATACTGTTGCTTCTTGATATCAACCTTTCTATTTCATCAAATATAGAATTAGCCCTAATCTCTGGCGTTTCATATCTAACGGCATCGGCTAAGATTTTTTCTATCATATTAGACCTACTCATACCGTTAAGCCTTGCCATTTTATCAACTATATCAACTACTTCGTCGTTTAAAACTAAACTGTATACTGATTTACCCACTATTTATCCCCTTGTTTACATTATTGATTTATTACCAACATTGTATACCATAGTTAATAATTTGTCAACGGTTTTATATAATTTTAATTACAATTTATTAAAACTTGAAACAAAAATAAAAACCTATCCATAAAGGATAGGCTTGTTTTAAAAATTATTCAGGTTGTTTATCGGATGGTGGCGAACCAAAGAATTTTAAGTAATTTCTATAAAAAGAAGAGTAGTCAGAAAAACCGCAAATTTTATAAACGTAGGTAGGTTTTCTGCCAAGAAGTATCATATTTTGCGCGGCAAGCAACTTTTTTTCGTTTATGTATTGTTTAGGTGTTACGTGAAGTTCTTTTTTAAATATCTTATATAGATAGGTTTCTGAAACGAAAAGTTTATCTGCAATTTCCGCTATTGAATTTATTTTAAAAAGGTCGTTGTTTATCATATTAAGGGCGTTTTGAAGAAGGTTACTAAGTTCGCCTGAGCCGTAAACCCTTTCGTTTTTGATAATTTTGATATTAAAAAACAATTCCTTAATTAAACAGTATGCTACGCTTATAAAGTCGTTGATGTTAAGGTGAGAGCAGTAAAAGTCAAGTTTATTAAAGATATTTAAAATGACTTCGCTATAACCAACGTTAATAATATCAAATGCCGAAGTTATTTCGTTAAAGTCAATACCGTCGATTAAAGACGGGTGAAACGCCACGTTGTACCTTTCGTATTTAGAGTTGTTTTTGCAAGTTAAAATATGTTCAACGTTAGGCGGGGTTAAAATCAAGTCATACTTATTAAGGTTATACGTTTTGCCGTTGACTTGATAGGTAAAGTCGCCACCTAAAAACAAAATGAGTTCAAAGTATTCGTGTTTTTGAATTTCTTTTTCCGTTTTAAACTCTTGGTCTTGCTTATAGTAGTTAAAAATAACGTCGTTTGTGTATATTTGGTTTTTAAAGTGTTCCATACAGGCATTATATCTTATTCGTTAAGATTTTACAATGTTTTTTAGCACTATTTTTACATAAATTGAATTTATTTGATATTTAGTTTAGAAAATGCAATGTTTTTTTATAGAATTTGAAATGCAAAAATTTAAAAACTCTATTGACTGAGTATTTTTAAGGGTGTATAATTTATTTATAATAAAAGCCCAAGAGGTTTTTTAATGGAGGATTTTAAAATGAAAAAATTAAACCTTGCTATCATCGGCCAAGGCAGAAGTGGTAAAGACATTCACGGTACTTACTACCGTTCAGAAAATAACAAGTACTATAACGTTAAATACGTTGTAGACTGGGATGAATACCGCCGTAACCTTGCTAAAGAACTTTATCCTGGTTGTGAAGTATTCAGCGATTATAAAGATTTATTTGACAAAAAGGATATCGACGTTGTTGTAAACGTAACTTACTCTAACTTACACTACGAAATCTCTAAAGATTTATTAGAACACGGCTTTAACGTACTTAGCGATAAGCCTTTTGGTAGAACACGCTGGGAAGGCGAAACTTTAATGAAAATCGCTAAAGATAACGGTTGTTTTGTAATGGCTTTCCAACAAACTTTCTACGCGCCTATTTACCTTCACACTAAAGAAATTATCGATAGCGGTATTTTAGGTAAGATTGAACAAATCAGTTTAAGATACAACTCATTATCACGTAGATGGGACTGGCAAACTTTACAAAAACGCTTAGGTGGTAACTGCTATAACACTGGTCCACACCCATTTGGTATGGGTCTTGGCTTTATCGACTTTGACGATAATGCAAGGGTAGTATATTCTAAACTTGACAATACACCTATGACAGCCGGCGACTACGACGACTATGCTAAAGTATTATTCACTGCACCTGGCAAAGCACTTGTTGATATTGAAATTAACAATACTGATGCTTACTCTACTTACGCTATTAAAGTTCAAGGTACAAAGGGTACTTTATTAAGCACACACCAAGGCTACAAAATGAAATACCTTGTAGATGGCGAAAACCCTGAAATTAAACCTATCGAAAACTTTATTTGCCACGAAGACCTTACACCTGCTTACTGCAGTGAAAAACTTATCACTCACGAAGTAGAAGGCAAATACGACGGCGACCCATTCGGCATGGGTACTGCTAAGTTATACGAAGATATGTATAAAGCGTTAACTGAAGGTAAAGAACCAATGATTACAGCAAAACACGCTACTCAAGTTGTTGGCCTTATCGAAGAAGCGCACACTCAAAACCCACTTCCATTAAAATTCTAATTTAGGAGATATTGTTTACTATGAAAAAAATTGCTATTGTTGGTTGCGAAAACTCTCACGCAGATTTATTCTTACAATTTATCAACGAAAACTATAAATTCCGTGATATCGAAGTTGCGGGCGTTTTCAGTGAAGAAATTGCTGAAGCAGAAAAATTAAACAAAAAATACGGCGTTAAAGTTATGAAAACTTACGACGAATTAGTTGGTCAAGTTGACGGTCTTATCAACACTGCACGTCACGGTAACAACCACTACAAATTCTGCAAACCTTACCTTAAAGACGGTATCCCTATGTTCATTGATAAACCAGTTACTATCGATGAAGATGAAGCAATCGAATTTATGAAAGAAGCAAAAGCAAACGGTTGTAAAATCACTGGTGGTTCTTGCGTAAAACACGAAACTGCAGTTCAAAAAATTAAATGGGACGTACAAAAGAACGTTGACGGTAAAACTCACGGTGGTTTAGTACGTGCTCCACTTTCTTCTAACAACGAATACGGCGGATTCTTCTTCTACGTTCAACACCTTATCGAATCAACTCTTGAAGCGTTTGGTAGAAACCCTAAATCAGTTGTTACTTTTAAAACTGGTGGCGAAGGCTTTAAGGAAGGCGATGACCTTACTATCGTTTTAAGATACCCTGAATACAATATTACTGCCGTTGCTGGTGAATTCGTTTGGAACTACCATATCGCACGTTATTCAGATAACACTGTTAAAGGTTACGATATGGAAATCGGTTACGAAAACCCTTGCTTCTTTAAAGAATTTGATGAATTCTACGACCTTGTTAAAGGTTGTGCTCAAAGAATTTCTTACGAAGACTTTATTGCCCCTGTATTTGTTATGAACGCTGTTAAACGTTCTTTCGAACAAGGCGGTAAAGAAGTAGAAGTTCGCACTTGCGAAATTTAATTGTATTACGGTGCTGTTATTTCATCTAATTGATTTTTGAACGGCAAAACACGAAAAAATACTTTGCGTTTTGTTCCGTTTCGTACTTTTCAAGTACGCGCCTACACAAGAACGCTTGTCTTTTTCCGCGTTTTATCCGTCAATTCGTGATGAATCACAAATCAATTATTCTCTATAACAACACCTATAAGGTTAAAAACAAAAAGTGCATAAGTTTTTGCTTATGCACTTTACGAATTTTATAAATAAAAGGAAATTTTGATATGAAAACTTTAAAAGCAGATAAATTACAAGTTAAAATTTTTGAAACAAGAGAAGAAATGGGTAAAGTTTCCGCTCTTGACATTAAAAATAAATTCGTTGAATTATTAAAAGAAAAAGAAGAAATCAACGTTATTTTTGCCGCTGCGCCATCTCAAAACGACGTGCTTAAATCTCTTGCGGAAGACAAAGAAATCGAATGGAACAGAATTAACGCTTACCATATGGACGAATACATCGGTTTAAGCGCAGACGCTCCACAAGGCTTTGGTAACTTCTTAAAAGCGCACATTTTCGGTTTAGCACCATTTAAATCAATCAATTACATTGATTGCACTGCAACTGACCCTGAAAAAGAAGCAGAAAGATATTCTAAACTTTTACTTGATAACCCAACTGACGTTGTTATTATGGGTATCGGTGAAAACGGTCATATCGCGTTTAACGACCCTCCAGTTGCTGACTTTAAGGATACAAAAGTTGTTAAACCTGTTAAACTTGATGAAATTTGCCGTCAACAACAAGTAAACGACGGTTGCTTTAAAACTATTGATGAAGTTCCAACACACGCCCTTACTTTAACAGTTCCTACACTTGTTAAGGCACCTTACTTATTCTGTATCGTTCCTGCTCCTACTAAAGCAAATGCAGTTAACGCTACAATTAACGGTTCAATCGGCGAACATTGCCCAGCAACTGCTTTAAGATTACACGATAACGCTATCTTATATCTTGATGCGGATAGTTCTAAATTACTTTAATAGGTGAATTATGATTAAATTAAAAAGTGATAAAATTATTATCGGAAAAGAACTTTTTAACGGTTACGTATATATCGAAAACGATAAAATCGTAGAAGTTTCTAAAGAAGATAAGCCTTGCGATGAATTTTATGATTATACTGGTAAATACGTTTCGCCTGGTTTTATTGAAATTCACACACACGGTGCGGGTGGATATTGCTTTATCAACTCTACTGCAGAAAATATGATTAAGGGTTGTGAATACCATTTAGACCACGGTACTACAAGTATTTTACCAACCGTAACTTCAGGTCCTTTTGAAAATATGAAAAAAGCCGTTGGCGATATTGCTGAAGCAATGAAAAGCGGTAAATGCAAATCTAATATTTTAGGCGCGCATATGGAAGGCCCTTATTTCTCTTTAAAACAAGCGGGCGCACAATGTCCTGATTATATCACTCCGCCAGTTAAAGAAGATTACGAAAGTTTAGTTAAAGAATACCCAGGTATTGTAAAAAGATTTTCATACGCTCCTGAAAACGATAAGGGTGCGGAATTTACTAAATTCCTTGTTAAAAACGATATTATCGCGGCAATCGGACACAGCGACGGTAAATACCAAGAATTAAAAGAAGCGGTTGATAGCGGTTGTCATTTAGTAACACACCTTTACTCTGGTTGTTCTACAATCACACGCGACCACGGCTTTAGAAGTTTAGGCGTTGTTGAAACGGCATTTTTACGCGATGAAATTTATGCCGAAATTATTGCCGATGGTAAACACCTTCCACCTGACCTTATCAAAATGATTATCAAAATTAAAGGTATGGATAAAACTATCCTTTGTACCGACAGTTTAGAAATCGCTGGTACTGATATCGTTGAAGGATTTATGAGTGGTACTGCATTTATCGTAGAAGACGGTGTATGCAAACTTAAAGACAGAACGGCTTTTGCAGGCTCTGTAGCAACTTCTGATAGGCTTATTAGGGTTATGACTGAAGAATGCGGTTATACCGTTGCTGAATCGGTTTATATGGCTACTAAAGTTCCTGCCGAAGTATTAAAAGTTAACAAAGGTAATATCAAAGTTGGTTACGACGCTGATATCATTGCCTTTGACGACGGCATTAACGTTTCTGATATCTTCGTAATGGGTAAAAAGATAAAATAGGCTATTTCATTTCACCTTGTTGATTTTTGGTGGCAAAATACTGCAAAATACTTTGCGTTTTGTTCCGTTTCGTACTTTCCAAGTACGCGCCTACACAATAACGCGTGTCTTTTTTGTATTTTATCCGCCAAATTGCTAAAACGCAAATCAACAATTCTCAATTCAATAGCCTAAAAGCAACTATAACAATAATCTAAAAACAAGTTAAAATATAAAAACCTTTCGCAAAATCGCGAAAGGTTTTTTATTGTTAAAATGAAAAGAATAAAATTCCAAGCACCGCCGATATAACAATTAGTAGTATTGGCGATATTTTCTTTTTAGTAAGTTTTTTATAGCCAAAGGCAACAAGTAAAATCAAGCCTAAAATTATTACAGATTTATAATCAAAAGCAATAGCGCTTTTTATATTGCTAATTCCTAAAAGCACCGATAAAAGCATTGTGATACCCGTAGCGGTTATAAGGCCTGCAACGGTAGGGTGTATACCTTGAAGTACGGCTTTTATACCTTTGTACTGTAAAAATCCACGTAAAAGCGACGCTATAAGTAAGATTATTATAAACGACGGAAGTATTACGCCAAGCGTAGCAACTATACCGCCAAGCCAACCTATTTCGTAGGTGGTAGAGCCTATAAACGTTGCCATATTAACGGCTATAGGGCCTGGTGTAGATTCGGCAACGGCAATAAAGTTCATAAACGCTTCTTCAGTTGCCCAGCCGTTAGATAAAACTTCTTCGCGTATAAGCGAAATCATACCATAGCCACCGCCAAACGATACAGCGCCTATCTTTAAAAAGGTAAGGAATAATTTTAAAAGTAATGGCATTATTCGTTACCCCCTTTGTTTTTGTTGCGCGCGGTAGTTATCAAAAACACCAACAATCCAACCGCACCGCCTATCAATATATAAAATATTGAAGAAAAAGATACGGCAAGAAGTGAAAGGGTTATCATTGCAATGGCTGTTAAAGATATAAGAGTTATATTCATTGGTGTTTTAGGGAGTTTTTTTATCATTTTTATACCCGCAGAAATTATAAGGTATGAAACGCAAACTTGAATACCTTTAAATGCGTTTGCAACGATAGTAAACTCTAAAAACTTATCGAAGAATAACGATATTATATAAATAATGATAAGTGATGGTAAACATACTGCAATGGTTGCCAAAAGCGAACCAAAAAATCCCGCAAGTTTATAGCCGATATACGTTGAACTGTTAATGGCGATAGGTCCTGGCGTAGATTCGGCTATTGCAAGCATATCGTAATATTCTTCTTGTGTAAGCCATTTTTTCTTTTCAACGAATTCGTTTTCAATAAGCGTTACCATAACGTAGCCACCGCCAAAGGTAAATAAGCCTATTTTGAACATTGTAGCAAAAAGTTTAAGTATAGTTTTTAGTTTATTCATTAGTTTTAGCCCTTTTTAGTAAATACTTCATAACGAAAATCAATGCTACGCCAATAACAATCATAACAAGCGACCAAAATTGTGATGGTGATATACTGCCTATAAAATGACCGCGGTTATCCGTTCTAAAGAATTCGTTTACAAACCTAAAAATACCGTAAGCAATAAGGTAAATACTTAAGTTGTGTTGGAATTTGAATTTTAAAAGTAATACCGTCATAACGGTAAAAAGCGCGAATAAGAACAATGCTTCGTAAAGTTGGATAGGAACAAAGTAGCCCCATTTAGTAAAGCCGTCAACCGTGCCTTTCATATAAAGACCGCCAAATACAGGGTCAGGGCCTAAGTAATCGCCGTGGCAACAACCTGCAAATAAACAGCCAAGCCTACCAAACGCGTGCGCTATAACGATACAGCAAGGCGCAAGTGATAAAAGGTTTATAATTGAGCCGTGTGCACGCTTTCTAAACAAGAAGTAAACTACTAAGAAAGTTCCCGCACCGCCTATTAAGCCACCGATAAAGGTAATGCCACTACCAAAGCGGAAGCCTGCTTCAGGGTTTTCTAAATAATTATAAAAGGCTTGGAATAACGCTGCAAATACGTAGCCGATGCCGATAGCAATAATGGCGTCGTAGAAAACAAAGTCAGTAAATCTACTGTCAAATTTTAATTTTTTGCTATATAAAAACAATACGCAAAAGCAAGCAAAAATGCCGATAGCAGTCATCAATCCGTAAAGGTTAATTGACGTGCCCGGTATAATAGGTTTAGGATACATAAAATAACGCTCCTTATTTTTTGTTTATTATACGTTAATTATACACCAAAAAACTTAATAAGTAAAGGCTCTTACACAAAACCTAACTAATTTTTGGCTGAAAAATACTGCAAAATACTGTGCGTTTTACTTTAGTTGCAGACCGCACGGGTATGCGCCTTTGTAAAACACTTGTCTTTTTTGTATTTTTCTACCCAAATCGCAAAAAATGCTAATTAGTTATCTTTTGTTGCATCGCCAAAGTAAAAACCTTTTTAAAAGATTATTGAAATTTAATAATAAATATTATTAAAATAGTCGAAATTATTAAAAAAATATGTTAAAATGATTAAGAGGTGCAAAATGTTTAACGTTTTAATTGTTGAAGATGATAAAAATATTCGTAAACTTATGGAAATCAAGTTAAACGCCGAAGGGTATAACACGTCTACCGCTTGCGATGGCGTTGATGCCCTTGATAAAGTAGGTAATAGTCACTACGATATTTTAATAGTAGATGCTATGATGCCTAAAATGAACGGCTATGAGTTTTTAAGCGAAATTAAAAATTTAGGCATAAACATACCGTCTATTATGGTTACCGCTAAGGGCGATATTGAAGATAAAGCCAAAGGTTTTGACGTTGGCGTTGACGATTATATGGTTAAACCTATTGATTTTAAAGAGTTATCTTTTAGGATAAAAGCCGTGCTTAGGCGTGCTAAAATCGTTTCTGAACGTAAAATTCAAATAGGCAATACCTTACTTGATTACGATACCTTAACTGTATCTAACAGCGAAAACAGTATAACTTTAACTAAAAAAGAATTCGGCATACTTTATAAACTTATGTCTTTCCCTGAACAATCATTTTCTAAACGCAAACTTTTTGAAGAGTTTTGGAATTACGATAGTGAGTCTGAAGAAGACACTTTAAAAGTTCATATAAACAAAATCCGCAATAAGATTTCAGTTTTTAAAAATATAGATATTGAAACTGTTAGGGGTATCGGTTATAGGGGAGTGAAATACGACAATGAAAATTAAAAAAATAAAATTTGATAAGCGTAAATACATCTTTTCGCCGATAACTTTAACGCTTGGCATTTTAATTTCTTGGGTTATAGGTATAGTTGTTGGTATAACGATAAACTACGTTATAGAACGCTACGTGCCTTTCGATACTGAAATTCAATACGTGTTATTGATTATGGCGTTTGTTTTAGGCAGTGGTTGCGTAGGTTTTCCTATTGCTTTACTTATAACGCGCAAAAGTATGAACGTTTTAGACAACCTTAACGAAACCATAAATAAAATAGCAGAGTGCGATTTCAATACAAGTCTACCGCCTATCTCTCAAAACGAACAAATAAGTATGGTAGTTAATAACTTTAACCGTATGATAAAGCAGTTATCGTCCGTATCTATTTTGAAAAACGACTTCATTTCTGGTTTTTCGCACGAATTTAAAACGCCTATCGTATCGGTAAAAGGTTATGCCGAATTGCTTAAAGATAACGATAATTTAACCGATGAACAAAAAGAATACGTTAAAATTATTATAGAAGAAAGCGAAAGGCTTTCAAAACTATCTGAAAAAACTATGCTTCTTGCTAAACTTGATAGCCAAGCGATTATCGAAGATAAAAAAGAATTTTCGTTAAATGGTCAAATTGAAGACTGTATCTTACTTTTAGATAATAAGTTAAAAGAAAAAAATATCGAAATAGAAAGCGATTTGCAAAACGTAAATATCGTCAGTTCTTCAGATTTATTAAAAGAAGTTTGGATAAACCTTTTAAACAACTCTATAAAATACACAAACGACGGCGGTAGGATAGACGTATCTTTAAAAGTTAAACACAATAACGCCGTAATAGTTATAAAGGATAACGGCATCGGTATGACCGAAGAAGTTAAAAAACATATTTTTGATAAGTTTTTTCAAGTTGATAATTCGCATTCTCAAAAGGGTATAGGGTTAGGTCTTTCTATCGTATCAAGAATATTAGAACTTTTAGAAGGTAATATAAATTGCGAAAGCGCTTTAAACGAAGGAACTACAATGACGGTTGTTATTCCGCTTTAACAAATTAATTTAAATTTAAACAAAATTATTAAATCCCCAAAATTTGCTTGGGGATTTTTTATGTCAATAAATATTAAAAAAATGGCTAAAATACGGCATTTTTACTAAAAGCGCATATATTTTACATACTTCGACAAAATTTGTGCAAAATATTTTTTAAAAATTATGTATTTTAAACAAAAAGTATGTTATAATGTTTTCAAATTGACAAACTAAGTGATTTTTAATTATAAAAAGGATATATTTATGGCTAAGCAAAGTGTTATAATTTTACAAGACAATTTAGATGCAATACAAGACGTTATCAATTCAATATCTAAACTTAGTAATTTTGAAGTAGTTGGTAGTTCTTGCGATGGTGAGCAAGGTTTAGAACTTGTTAAAAAATTAGTTCCCGACTTTTTAATTTTAGGCATTGTTTTAAAAAATCTTGACGGCGTTGCCGTGTTAGAGCAAATTAAAAAATTAAATTTAAAAACTAAAGTTGTAATTTTAAGTTCGTTTACAAGCGAAAGTATTATATCAAGGGCTATGTCTGGCGGGGCGGTTTACTATTTAGCAAAACCGTATAAGGCAGAAGTTTTAAAAGAAAGGTTAACAGAATTATCAGGCCAAAACATATCTAATAATAAAGACCTAATTGTTGAAATGAAAAGGACGTCACTTGATGAAAAAATAAGTAAGATTTTTATATCGGTAGGCATACCGCCACACATTAAAGGATATCAATATTTAAGGGAAGGTGTAAAAATGGCTATACACGACCCTAATATTATAAATAATATAACAAAGCAACTTTATCCATCTATAAGCGAAAAGTATCAAACCACCGCAAGTAAAGTAGAGCGCGCTATTCGCCACGCCATAGAAGTTGCGTGGGCAAGGGGTAGGATAGAAACGATAAATACATTACTTGGCGTGCGTGCTTACGTTGGTGGCGATAAGCCTACAAACGGCGAATTTATAGCCCTAATTGCCGATAAAATGCTACTTGAAGGGGCTTAAACGTTAAAAAAGTGGTAATTTTATAAAAATTTTTAAGAAATTTAATAAAAAGTGTTTACAAATTCCCTTTCTATGATTATAATAATCAAGCGATATATAAAAGCGCAAAGTAGGCAATAGGTTAAAAATATATATTTGCTTATGATAAGGAGTTGTAATATGGCAAAATACACTTTATGTCCAAGGTGCGAACTTAACTATATTTTAGAAGGGGAAACTTATTGTGACGTTTGTAAGGCAGAACTTAAAATCGGCCCACAATTGATGTTTTCGGCAGACCTTGAATCGCGTGAACAAATTTTATGCCCTATTTGTAAAAATAAATACATCAACGAAGATGAAGAAATGTGTGATAGATGTCGCGAAGAAAGCAAATACGACCGCTCTATCGTAGAAGACGTTGACCTTGATAAGGATGATGAATGGCGTCAATTCCTTGATGATGATGAAAAGGACGTTTTATCTGGTCAAGATGAGGAAGAAGAATTATTACTTTCTCAAATTGAAGAGGAAGAAGAAATGGAAGAAGACGAAGACATCGACCCTTACACTAACGAAAAGATTTCTAAATCTAACAAAAAGTTTGACGATGACTTTGACTACGTTACCGTAGACGAATCTGATTTTGAAGATTACGACGAAGAAGACGAAGAAGAACAAGAAGACGACGTTGACTAATTTTATTTGAATATTTTTTATCGATGTTGGGTAAACTAACGGTATGATTAAAAATTCGCGTAGTATTATTCAAACAAAAGATAAAATTTTAAAGTATTTCAATAAAAGTGTTGAGTTTAAAGTTAATTTAGGCAGAAACAAGTTTGTAAGTTTTATGGGTAAAATTACAAACGTATATCCAGCGTTATTTACTATTCTTCCCGAAGAAAATAATTACAAAGGTAAAACTTCTTTTTCTTATTCGGAATTTATGTGCGGAATAGTAGATTTTAAAGAGATTAATTAAATATTTCTAAACCCGATAGCGACTTTGCTATCGGGTTTGTTATTTTTTTAGAATAAATATTTTTACCCCTGCATACATTATACCGAAAACCTATGGAGGTAAGTGGTATGAGTTTAGATTTACAGTTTAAAAGTTTAGAACTTACAAACGCTATTAACGTTAATAGCAATAATAAAGTAGAATGTAGAATTCCTTTAACTGAAGAAGAATTAAAAGGTGTTATAAAAGTTAGTGCCGTTACCTATTTAATTTCATTAGAAAGTTTAAACGATGAAATCCGCTATAGCGGAAAGGCTATCTTTACAGTTTTATATAAAAGCGATGGCACTATTAAAAAGTTTGAGTCAGGCGTGGAATACAGTTTTAGGTTTGCTTGCGATAAAGCAAGGGTAAATATGCCTATCACGGGCGACGTATCAATCGAAAACACGGATATTTATGAGTTAAACGGTATAGTTACCGCAAGTGGCGTAATTGTATTTAAAGGGGAACTTACCGATAAAAAGCAAGTAGAGTACTTTGAAAAGGATAAAAACTTATTTATTAAAAGTAACGATATAGAGCATTTAAAGGAAATATCTTGTTTTTCTAAAGACGTAAAAATTGAAGAAGAATTTGAAACAAGCGAACTTATAGGTAGCGTATTACTACATACTGAAAAGGTTAAAGTTTTTGATTGTCAATGCGGTATAGGTACGGTTATTGTTGATGGCGAAGTAGAAGTTTGTATGGTTATTTTACCACTTGGTAAAACTTTGCCGATATCGTTAACTAAAAAAATTCCGTTTAGGGCGGAAGTTGACGCTGATAAAATCAGCCCTAATAACTACGCTACGTGTAGCGCGTTGGTAAAAGGTGCATCGCTTAAAGTTTACGTTGATGAAAGCAAAAACAAAAGTTCGGTGTCTGTAGAAGTAAACCTTTCGGTTAATGGCAAAACTTACGAAAGCGTTAACCTTTATTCTTGTGAAGACGCTTATTCATTAAACCGCGAAATATATATAGAAAAAGAAAAAGTAAACCTTAATAAGTTTTACGGTTTTAAATGTTTTGATTTTAAGGTAGAAAATGAAATATCTTTAAACGAAGATAAAAATAGTAGACTAATTTGCCTTTTAAGTGATAAAATAGAAGAAATAAGTGTAAACGGCATAGAGCTTACTGGTGCAGTTTCATTTGACGTACTTTGCTTTAAAGACGAAGCGTTTATTGAAAACGTAGTAGTTCCTATAAGTTATACCCTACCTATCGTTGGTAATTGCACGTGCGATTTAAAGGCGTCTATAACTGATGTTATAGTAACGGAAGTAGGGGCTAAATACGTTATATCTTTTAAGGTAAATATCTGCTATATGGATTTAGCGCGCTTTGATACCTATATTATAACAAAGATTACCGAAGGTGAAGAAAAACCTGTTAACGATTCGGCTATTAGCGTGTATATACCAAAGCCTAACGATAGTTTATGGGATATCTCTAAAGAACTTGGCGTTTCCGAAGAAGAAATTTTAAAAATCAATAAAGACTTAACTTTCCCGCTCAGCGGTGAAGAAAGAATAGTTGTTTATCGCGAAATACTTATTAAAGAATAATTATTATAAGGAGTGCAAAAGATGGCGGTTGTAAGCGTAAAAGCATACGGAAAATTTAATATTGCCTTAAACGTTTTAGGCGCAGAAAACGGCTATCATAACTTAGATAGTTTTGTTTGCACGGTGGATAAGTACGATAAAATTATTCTATCTTCAAGAAAGGATAAAAAAATCTTAGTATCCTTTAGCGGTGAATACGCTTTTACCCCTAAAGACCAATCAACTTTAAACGCTTATAAATCGGCGCAAAAATTTATTGAGAAGTTTAACACTAATGGCGTTAATATAGAAATTATAAAAAATATCCCTGACGGCGGTGGTATGGGCGGGTCTTCCACCAACATAGCGGGCGTTTTAAACGGTATGAAAAAACTTTACAAAATCGATGCTGACGTTAAAGATATTGCCGATAGTTTAGGTAGCGATTCGGGATATTTATTAGACGGCGGTTTTGCAAGGTTAACTTCGCGCGGGGAAGTCGTTGAAAGGCTTAATATCGATACCGAACTTTACTTTGTTGCAATTCACGCCAAAACGGGCGTTAATACGGCTACTTGCTTTAAAACGTTTGATGAAAATGCTTTTAGTGGTGAAGTTTGTAACGTTAGCGAAGTTATAGACGCTATTAAAAGTAACAATATTGCCGTATTGCAAAACAAAACGCTTAACGCTTTAACAAAACCTGCAACTTTATTAAATCAAGAAATAGAGTATAATTTAAATAAGTTAAATGAATTATCGCCTATCGTTTCTTCAATGACGGGTAGCGGTTCAACGGTTTTTTCTATGTACGATACGGTTGAACTTGCAACGTGGGCGGTATCAAAACTTAAAAAAGAGTTTGGCGATAGGGTGGAACTTTTAAAAAGTTACGACCCAAACAAGCGAACCCCGTTAGAAAAAATATTCTTTGGCGACAATAAAAACTAAATAGTTACAAAATGTATTAATTTTAAAAGTGTAAAAACTCCTGATAGTGGCGATAATAATCGTAAAAACTATCGGGAGATTTTTTTATGAAAAATTTTTGCATAACTTTAATTTTAATATTCATAATAACTTTGACGGCTACGGCTAACGTTTCAAGCCAACAACAAAGCGCAGAGTATCTTCGCATCCATATCCGTGCAAATTCTAACACAAGCATTGACCAAAGCGTAAAGTATCAAGTTAAAGATTGTATGGTTAAATACTTAACGCCTTTTATTGCTGAATGTAAAAGCAAGAAACAAGCGGAAAATCTTTTAAACGAAAAAAGAGAAGATTTACAGTCAATCATTGATAACTTGTTAAAAAACAAAGGTTTTTCTTACCGTTCGAATATTGTAGTTAGAAACGAAAAGTTTCCAACAAGGGTTTACGAAGACTTTACGCTTGAAGAAGGTTTTTATGATGCTGTGATAGTCGAACTCGGAAAAGCGGAGGGAGATAACTGGTGGTGTGTGGTTTATCCGCCCTTATGTTTTACGGGTAATGAAAGCGGAATAGTTTATAAATCTAAGATTTTAGAAATCATTAGGAATTTTAAAAACAAAAACGCTTGAGTTATTTATATAAGGAGGATATATGAAAAAATCATTAAAATTCGTCGTGTTTTTATTGCTAATGGCATTATCCGTTGGCGGAATATCGACCTTTTTAATAACTAACGCTAACCAAAATTTAGTAGAACCTACCGCTATAGTAAATGCCAAAAGTAGTAAACAAGATATAAAACTTGTGCAAAAAAAACTTAAAAACTGGGGTTATTACACGGGTTCGGTTGACGGTATTTACGGCTCTAAAACAAAAGCCGCAGTCGTTAAATTTCAAAAAAGAAACGGGCTTAGTGCCGATGGTATTATCGGCGACAAAACCCTTAAAGCAATGGGAATTACAAGCAGTATGCTTACAAGCGGTTCGGGTAGTTCATCGGGCGCTGGTAAGTATTCTAATTCCGACGTTCAACTTTTAGCAAGGCTAATCCACGCCGAAGCAAGGGGAGAACCGTATAAAGGTCAAGTAGCCGTTGGCGCGGTAGTTTTAAATAGGGTAAAAAGTTCGTCTTTTCCTAATACTATTTCGGCGGTAATTTATCAACCTTACGCCTTTACTTGCGTAAACGACGGGCAAATCAATTTATCGCCTAATAGCAGTGCGCTAAACGCTGCAAAAGACGCTATGAACGGTTGGGACCCAACGTATGGTTGCATTTATTATTACAATCCTAAAATAGCAACAAGCAGTTGGATTTTTTCACGCCCTACGGTAGTTACTATAGGTAGGCACGTTTTTGCGGTATAAGGAGAGTGTATGGAAGATAATAAAAACAATGCAATAGAAAAAACTGAACAAGTTACAAACGGCGTTGACGAAAGGGCTAAAAACCGCGAACGCGTTGCCGAAGAAAAAAGAAAACAAAAACAATTAAAAATGCGAAGAAGACAAGAAAAACGCAAAAACTCTAACGGCAACGGCGGTTGGATTGCTGCGGTAATTTCTCTTTCGTGCGCGGTGTTAGTGCTTGGTGGCTTATTAACCTTAACTTACTTTACCCCACTTGATGAATATATGACTACAAGTGCAAAAGAGCAAAAAAACTTTTATGATTTAGTAGGTTACGTTGATAATATCGACGTAAATTTAAGTAAACTTGTGGTGTCTAACGATAGCAGTGAACAACAAAAATTACTTTCAGAAGTAAGGGTTCAAAGCAGTTTGGCTACAAATTCGCTTGGTGAGTTATCATTGCAAGATGAAAATAAGTATAACACCATAAAATTTGTAAACCAAGTAGGCGATTTTAGTAAGTATTTAAACAATAAATTAATAGACGGGCAAGATATTTCAGTAAAGGATAAAGAAACTTTACAAAACTTATATCAAATTAACTTAGAGTTAAAAAATAACTTACAAGAACTTGCAAGTAATATTGATGAAAACTTTGACTTCCGCTCTGTTTTTGAAGGTAAAAAAGATAACCTTATAATTTCAAAGTTTATCGAACTTGAATCTAACGCTACAAACTATCCGCATATGATTTACGACGGTGCTTTTTCAGACGGCGTTAAAGGTAAAACGTTAAAGGCGCTTGAAGGCTATAAAGAAGTATCTAAAACTGAATCAACCGAACTATACGCTAAGTATTTTAAAGATTACGGCGTTAAAGACGTAACTTTAAACGGCGAAACTAAAGGCAAAGGTGTTGAGTGTTACGACGTGTCTGGCGTTAGTGAAGACGGAAGTGTTTTAGATGCTCAAATTACTAAAAAGGGCGGTAAACTTTTACAGTTTAACTACTATAAAGAATGTAGCGACGATAATTACAACGCCGTATCTTGCGAAGAAATAGCAAACAAATTTTTAGAAAGTTTAGGCTTTAAAGATATGAAAGCCGTTTGGATGACTGATGGCAACAACGTGGTAACTTTAAACTACGCTTCGGTTGTAGATGGAGTTATTTGTTATCCGGACCTTGTAAAAGTTAACGTTTGTAAAGAAAGGGGTGTTGTTTCGGGCTTAGAAGCATCGTCTTATTACTATAATCACGTAAAAAGGGATATACCTACGGTAAACGTTAGTTTATCGCAAGCAAAAAGCAAAGTGAGCACCGAAATTGAAATTCAAACTTCAAGGCTTGCTATTATCCCTAAAGGCGAAAGCAAAGAAGTTTTAGCCTACGAATTTACAGGGGAGAAAAATGGCGATACTTACTACGTTTATATCGATGCAAAAACGGGTGTAGAAGTAGATATATTTAAAGTAGTAAAAACAACTGAAGGAACACTTTTATTATAGTGTAAAATAAAAAAGGCTTGCTTTTTGCAAGCCTTTTTACAATTTTTTTTAAAATATAGTTAAAAAATATGTAAATTTTATTATTTTATGGTATTATATAATTATGAGCGAAATATATAATTTTTCCGTAGCGGGACTTAATAATTATGAAATAAACTATTATTTCAACGATAAGGTAAACGTATACCCTAAAAAGATTTTTCCGCACCATATTCACGATACCATTGAAGTTTATTTATTGTTAGAAGGCGACGTGTCTTTTGCAATAGAATCGTCGGTGTATAAAATGACAAGTGGTGACGCCGTTATTATTAAGCCTAACGAAATACACAACTGCATACTTGAAAGCGATAGCGTGCACAAGCATATGTGTATGTGGTTTGACGCATCAAGCGAATTTTTATTTAGCGATTTTTTAAATCAAGGCTTTGGTAAAAATAACCTTGTATCTCCGCCATCCGAAAGTAAAAAAAGGGTGTTTGAGTTGTGTTCGCTTTTAAAAACGGCTACCGAAAATCAAGATAAGCACAAAATTTTATACCTTTCGCTTGAACTTTTAGATATATTTAGAAAGTTCACCGTTCTTGATGCGGAAAATAAGTTCATACCTAAACAATTAAAAGATATTTTATTAGATATTGAAGATAATTTTAAAAGCATAAATTCTCTTTCTTATTTAACCAGTAAATATTTTATAAGCCAAAGTACACTTAATAGGATTTTTAAAACCTATCTTAGAACTTCGCCTAAATGCTATTTAGAAACTAAGCGTTTAGCCTATTCGCGCAGATTATTAAAGCGGGGCGATAGCGTGCTTTTTGCTTGTATGGAATCGGGTTTTACCGATTATTCTAACTATATACGTCTTTTTAAAAAGAGATTTGGAATTACGCCAAAACAATATAGAGATAGTTAAAAAAGCACGGCAACAAGCCGTGCTTTTGATTATTTATCGCGTTTAATTTTTTTAATTACAGTATTTACATAAACAAATGCTATTAAAGTTGTAACACAAGCAATAGCCGATGCCACTTGTTGCGCGTACACGTTTAAACCTAAAAATACATTACCGCTTGCTTGGATATTATCAACCAATGCACTTACTATAAGTGTTGCAAAGAATCCCGCAAAGCCTGCAATTGCACTTTTTAATGCTAAGGCACTTGTTCGTTTAGATTTTTCCACATAATCGTAAATAAGGTTGATGGCACTACTGTTTATTCCCGCCATACCGATAGAGTGAAGAATTAAGTAAATAGCGTAAAATACTTTACCGTTGCTTGGCACTGTAAACATATTAATGAAAAATGCAAAAAACTCAATGATAAAACAAATACTTATAAGGCTAGCAAATGAGTTTTTATCGGCGTATTTACCAAACGGGCGTGAAAACAACGCACGGCTAAACGCACCGATTGCCGAAAGCACAGAAACAAGTAACATTGAAAAACTAAGTTCTTTTACTAAGTATGTGCCGTAAAATGGTACTGCCGAGTAGTTTGCAATGTTCCATAAAACAGAAACTAAAATTACTTTAAATAAAGTTTTATCTCTGATAAGTTCTTTAAGCGATTGAAGGGTGTTTGTTTTTTGTACAACTTCAACTGGTTTTTCTTTAGAGAATATTAATGTTAAAGAGTGTAAAACCATAAGCCCAAACACGCCTACACCGCAAAAGATAAACGCGCCGTTTAAGTTGCCCGATGCTTCAAAAGCGTCAATAACAGCACTCATTGCAGTTGTAAATACTACGCCTGTTATAAGGGAAACAATTTCTTTGTTGGCGGTAAAACTTCCACGCTTTTTATCATCGATAAGCGACATATACCAGTTTATTTTTGGCGAGTTAACCACTTGGTTAATAGCGTGGCCTGATAATAAAAGAACCGCAAATACAACGAATTTAGCCGTTTTTGGTATGTTTACAAACGGTACAAAGTATATAAGCGCGAAAAATAGTTGGTTTAAGGTATGTAAAATGGTAACATATCTTTTAACTGATTTCGTTCTTGAAATGAAAATCGCCACCAGTTGAAAACCGCAACCAAGCGAAACGAAAGAAGAAAGTATCGCCGTTAAACTATCGGGAAGACCTATGCTTGTTGTAACTTTAGCAAGGTATGCGCCTGCAATTAAAAGGGATATAAAGTATTCTATCGTCGCTTCAATTATGTATAAAATTCTACTTGATTTAAAAAGGTCTTTTTCCATACCTTAAATTATACTATAATATCGGGTGTAAAATAGTCATTTTTTACTAAAATATATGTAAAAACGTGCAAGTTGTAGAAAAACGTCGATAAAATATGAAAAAATTAAAAGTTTTGTGATTGATTTATGATAGTTTATATTTAATAAATAAATATAATTGACAATTTCGTTGTATTATGATATTTTCTATTGGATAAGAGGTAAAATATGCTTTGTTTAAAAAATATAGTAAAAAATTACTACGTAGCAGAAGAAGTAGTAAAAGCACTTCGCGGGGTGTCGCTTAACTTTAGGGAAAGTGAATTTGTTGCCGTGCTTGGTCAATCGGGTTGTGGTAAAACAACTCTTTTAAATATCGTTGGCGGTTTAGATAAGTATAGCGACGGCGATTTAATAATAAACGGCGTTTCTACAAAAACTTATACGGATAGGGACTGGGATAGTTACCGTAACAACACAATCGGTTTCGTATTCCAAAGTTATAATTTAATTCCGCACCAAACGGTTTTTGAAAACGTAGAACTTGCTTTAACGTTGTCGGGCGTTTCGCAAGAAGAAAGAAAACGCAGGGTAGTTGAAGCACTTAATAAAGTAGGTCTTGGCGACCAAATTAAAAAACGCCCAAACCAACTTTCGGGCGGTCAAATGCAAAGGGTTGCAATTGCAAGGGCAATTGTTAATAATCCGGATATTATTTTAGCCGATGAACCAACAGGCGCACTTGATAGCGAAACAAGTATACAAATTATGGATATCTTAAAGGATATCAGTAAAGAAAAACTTGTTATTATGGTTACGCACAACCCAGAACTTGCTAAAGAATATTCTACAAGAATTATCAACCTTAAAGACGGTTTAGTTATCGGCGATACAAATCCGTTTGAAGTGGAAGAGGTTGAAGAAGTAAAACCTGTTGTTAAAAAGAAAAGAGTCAAATCAAAACACTCAATGGGATTTTTCACTGCACTTAAATTAAGTTTGAAAAACCTTTTTACTAAAAAGGCAAGAACTATTTTAACTTCGTTTGCAGGCAGTATCGGTATTGTTGGTATCGCGCTTATATTATCACTTTCAAGTGGTTTCACCGCGTATATCGACAAGGTTCAAATGGATACTTTATCTAACTATCCTATAACGATAGAAAAAACTGGGATTGATATGTCGTCGATGATGGAATCGTTTATCGGCAATAAAGGTACAACCGAAGCCTTTCCGTCTGGCAATAAAATCAACAGTAACGACGCGCTTTCTGAAATGTTTTCAGTAATTTATTCAAACGCGTTTGAAAACGACCTTTCGTCGTTGAAAAATTATTTAGATAGCGAACTTAAAAAAGAAGAAAATAAAAATAAAATTTCGGCTATTCAATACATATACGACCTTAACGTTAGTTGGTATAGAGACGGGCTTGAAATTAACGACTTCAGTATGGCGGGGATTTCCGCTGGCAGTGAAATGGCCGACCAATTTATGGGTGGCGTATTCCAAGAAATGATTGATAACGAAGAACTTATCAAAAGCCAATACGACGTATTGTACGGTAGGCTTCCTGGTGGCGAACTTAAAGCCAACGAAGCAGTTTTAGTTTTGGATAACTACAACGGCATTAACGACCTTAACTTATACAATATGGGCTTTAGCACTGCTAAACTTGAATACAACGTTTTAAAAACTTATTTAACAAAAATGATGATGCCTGAAGATAAGGTTGAAGAATTGTTAACTAAGGAAGGTTACAGTAAAGATAGCGTAAACCAAGCGTACACCTTTGAAGATTTTAAAGATTTAACGTTTAAAGTTTTAACTCAAGCAGATTACTACAAAGAAAATGCTTCGGGTCTTTATGAAGATTTAGCAACGGTAAAAGAAGGCAAAGATAGATTTGCACGTAAAGTTGCTAAAATGATGAATATGTTAAATATGCTTGAAATGCAACGTAACGCTTTAACTAAACTTGAAGAAGAAAAGTTAGCAAGTGCAACCGAAGTTAAAATCGTAGGTATCGTAAGAAAGAAAGAAGGCGTTGCATCTGGCGCGTTAAAAGGCACTGTTTGCTACACTAAAGAGTTAACTGATTTATTGATAGAAAAAACTAAACAATCAACCGTTTATAAGGCGCAACTTGAAAGCGAAAATAACGTTGTAACGGGCGAAGCGTTTGTAAGCAATGAAGCAAAAGAACTTTTCTATGAAACAATCGGCGTTATCGACAAAGAAAATCCTGTTAAAATTGCTATTTATCCTACAACGTTTGAAAATAAAGATTACGTTGTTAGTTTAATTGATAAGTACAACGAAGGCAAACCTAAAGGTCAAGAAATTAAATATACCGATTATTTAGGTATAATGATGTCGTCAATAACGATAATTATCAATGCAATTTCTTACGTATTGATTGCTTTCGTTTCAATATCGCTTGTGGTAAGTTCGATAATGATAGGTATTATTACTTACATTTCAGTACTTGAAAGAACTAAAGAAATAGGTGTACTTAGAAGTTTAGGTGCATCTAAAAAGGATATTTCAAGGGTATTTAATGCCGAAACTTTAATTGTTGGTTTCGTTGCGGGTATGCTTGGTATACTTATTACCGTACTTTTAAATATTCCTATAACCTTAATAGTTCAAAGCCTTGCCGAAATTACGGCGGTTGCGGCATTGCCTTTCGCGGGTGGTGTAATACTTGTTATAATAAGCACGCTTTTAACCCTTGTTGCTGGTCTTATTCCGTCAAGAATGGCTGCTAAAAAAGACCCTGTTATTGCGCTTAGAACTGAATAATAAAACAAAACCGCACTTAGTTAAACTGCTAAATGCGGTTTTATTATTTAAAAACTAAACTTAAAAAATTTTTGAATAAATTTTGGTAATAAATGGCAAATTTTTTACTAAAAATATCTAAATAGTAGCCTATAGTGCGATTAAATAATAAAATTCAATTAAATATATTAAATATTTAAAAATTCGCGAAAACTATTGAAATATTTATAATATTATGTTATTATATATATACTAAAAAACAAGGCGTGATAGTTTTTAGGCTATTATGCCAAATAAGGAACAAATGTATACTATGAATTTTATCAAAACTGTATTTGAAGTTGTTGCTGGTTGGCTTGGCCCTGCATATGCTTGGGCTATCAACCTTTACTCAAAACTTTCTGCATTGTGGCCGTTCCAAAACGTGTTAAGGCTTAAATACGCTATCTTACTTGCTTTAGCGCTTATTGTTGTACTTATTATAATTATCGCTATTGCTTGTCGCAAAAATAAAAAGCGTAAAGTTAAATACTACGTTGACGGTGAAGTTTATTCAACTCAAAAGGTTAAAGTTGGCAAACCACTTGAATTCCCAGTAGTTGAAAAAGCAGGTCAAGTATTAGCGGGTTGGTATACTGATAAAAAACTTTCAAAAGCATACGAAAGCGACAAACTTGAAGAAAATAAGAAATTAAAACTCTTTGCTAAGTTTGACGTTGTTGAACAAGTAGTTGAAGTTGAACAAGAAGTTGAACAAGCAGTTGAAACACCTGTTGTAGAAAGGGTTGTAACTACTATCGTTGAAAAGAAAGTTGAACCTTATACTGACGATATTGCTACCCTTTACGATTATATCAGATACGAAATGCTTGGTTACGAAAGGGCTAATCCGTTTAGGGGTGTTGGCGTTACGCGCAAACAAGTTGTTGCAGAAATCTTTGAAAAAGACGGTGCAATTAACGTTTACTTTGCATTAAACCCTGAATTTATGATTGAAAGGGGTTACAAGGTAGTTCGCTCAAACGAACCTGAATTTTATAATATCCCTTGTATGAAAGTGGTTGAAAATTATGAAGACTACCTTGAAACTGTTGACCTTATTGCCGAAGCAATGACCTTAAACAACTTAATCAAGAGTAAATATAGAAAAATCGAACGTATCCCAAGCGATGAAACTGCAAGGGCAAACGGCTTTACTTATTTTTTGAACAACAAAACTATTATGACTTCTGCAAGCGATTATTACAAATACTTAAGCGCTATGATTTTATGTTATTCTGCTCCGCAAAGTGAAGAACTTTCAGAAGATGATAATGCAGTTTTAAAAATTATGAAAAAAAGCGAACAACTTTTCTTGTATTTAGCACTTGACGCGGATAAAGAAAATTTAGAATTCGTAGGTTACGATAGGAACTTTACCGATACTCCTTGCGAATTTGAAATTAAAGTTGCCGATGATTTAGTTCGCGCTAATCAATTAGTTGACAAACTTATGTATAAGTTAGGCTTAGTTAAAAATCCTATTGATGCTAAACTTGCAATGGATTTAGAACTTGAAACAAATTGTGGCTTTGCTTACAAAGTACGTTAAAAACTGATAAAAAGGGAATTTGCGAGTTTAACTCGCAAATTTTTCCGTTATATAAAGTAAAAAATTAAAGAGGAATTTAAAATGGAACAAATTATTCTTACCGAACAAGGTAAAAAAGAACTTGAACAACGCTTAAAAGAACTTCGTAACGAACTTATCCCTGCAGTAGTACAAAGAATTAAAACTGCAAGGGAACAAGGTGACCTTTCTGAAAATGCAGAATATCATTCAGCAAGAGATGAACAAGGTAAACTTGAAGGCGAAGCGTTAGAAATAGAAACAAAACTTAAACACGGTGTTGTAGTTGTATCTCAAGCAAATGGTGCAGTTCAAATCGGCACTAAAGTTAAATATCTTGATATCGACGAAAACGAAGAATTTACTTTCACTATCGTTGGTACTGCTGAAGCAGACTTTACTAAAAATAGAATTTCTATCGAATCACCTGTTGGCCAAGCAATTTTAAACAAGAAAGCAGGCGACGTTGTAAACGTTAAAATTCCTAAGGGTGGAGAATATCAAATCAAAATCCTTGAAATTATCGAATAATTTATGGATAACAAAATAACTAAAACAAGGCTAAAAACGTTTTTATCGTACGATTTAATTAAAGTGATTGCCGTTGCTTTAATTTTATGTGTTTCTTGTTTAATAGTTTTTAACTGGGTTGCCGAAAAGCCAAGCCAAGCACAAACCTTTTACGTTTTGTGCGACGTAAACGTGATGGTTGGCGAAGATGGGCATTTGCTCTCTATCGACACTGCGAAAAAAGGCGCAAACAAAGGTGGCTTTTCTTACGATATTTTAGAAGTTTCAACTAAAAATATAGAAGCGGGTGCATATAATCCATCGTATATGTTAAAAACGTCGGTGGAACTTGGCGACGACGATATTTTTATCGCGGGCGAAACTTTGGGTAAAGAATACCTTGAAAGTTATTCGGCTACCGATATCGTTGGTGTTGTTGATAGGGCTAAAAAGTACTGTTTAGACAATGGCTTTTGTGACCAAAACGGAAACGTAAACGAAGAAGCCATTAAGCAAAACTTTTTAAAAACAAGGGTAAAAGACAATAGGTTTAGGTCGGCTAAAAGTAAAGAAGAAGGCGTAGCCTTAGAAGTTCAAAGGATAAAAACTATTTGGGAAAACGCTACCATTTTAGGTGAAGTTTTTGAAGAACACAGTGAAATTTTTAGCGATAAATTCACTTCGTTTACTTGGGGTGGTAGAGAAATCAAAGGTAGTTTTGCTATTGATTTATCTAAACTTAAAGGTGGCGACAGTAATTATGCTTTGGCTAATGCTTTTAAACTTGCCGTTCAAAACACCGAAACTGGCGATATTACTTATACTACCGACGGGCTTTATTTGTTCGTTGGCTATAATGAAGACGTAAATGGCGATTTAGATTACGAATGCCTTGCTTATATTAGAACGATGATTGAAAGATACTCTAACTTAATTTAAGAGTAAAGGTTTATTATGAAAGGAAAATTTATTACGTTTGAAGGGTGCGAAGGTAGTGGTAAATCCACACAAGTAGCCCTTTTCAAAAGTTATTTAGAAAAAAACGGTATTGACTACGTATTTACAAGAGAACCAGGCGGAACTAAAATTTCTGAAAAAATCCGCACCTTGATTTTAGACGTAGAAAACAGTGAAATGACTGATGAGTGCGAAGCACTTTTATACGCTTCTGCAAGGGCGCAACTTGTTAAAGAATTTATTATTCCGTCGCTTGAGCAAGGTAAATTAGTTCTTTGCGATAGGTATATTGATTCATCTATAGCATACCAAGCACACGCAAGGGGTATTAGTGAAAACTTTATTAAAACTATCAACTCTTACGCGATAGAAAACTGTAAGCCTGATTACACTGTATTTTTAAATATCTCCCCTAAGGACGCTTTTTTAAGAAAAGGCGGTATGGATAAGGACGATAGACTTGAACAATCGGGTATGGAATTCCACGAAAAAGTGTATAAAGGCTATTTAGAAATAGCAAAAGCAGAACCTGATAGGGTTATTTGTATCGACTGCTCAGGTACTAAGTGGGAAACTCACGATAAAATTATAAACGAACTTAAAAAAAGGAATATTTTGTAAGGATTTAAAAAATGGCGTTTGGGCTTATAAAAAATACAACGGCATATAAAATTTTCGCTAACGACAAAGAAAGCGGAACTACGTCACACGCGGTACTTATCGTTTGCGACGATAGTTATATGCTTAAAAAATACCTTAAAATATTTGCCAAAACGCTTATGTGCGATGAAAAAGAACCTTGCTTTGATTGTAGAACTTGTCGCTTAATTGAAGCGGAAAATTTTCAAGACGTGGTGTTTTATCCTACCGGTAAAAAGTTGGTTGTTAATGACGTTAGTGATTTAATCACTAAAAGTTACGTTAAACCGCTTGAAAAGGATAAAAAGTTATTCGTTATAACGGATATGCAAGATGCTAACGTTCAATCGCAAAACAAACTTTTAAAAATCTTAGAAGAACCACCTAAAAATACCTATATCCTTTTAGGTGCTACTTCAACTTATCCGCTTTTATCAACTATACTTTCACGCGTAAAAAGGCTTGATATTCCGCACTTTACCGATGAAGAAATTTATAGTGAACTAAAAAGCGAATATACCGATTTAGATAAACTTAAAACTGCTATTAAACTTTCAAGCGGTAACGTTGGCGAAGTTATAAATAGGTATGATAGTGGCATAGGTGAAGACGTTGAAGATTTAGTTTTAAACGTCTTTAACAATATGAAAACTTCAAGGGACGTTGCAAAATTCTCTTGTAAAATAAATAAAGAAAACATAAATGATTTTATCGTTATTACTTCAAAACTAATTAGCGAAGTTATGGGGATAAAATCTAATTCCAAAAGTGCAAAGGGCGATAAATTTGATAATATCGTAAAAAATTATTCTTACGGTGCGCTTGTTTTTATATTAGAAAAATTGCGCGAAGCAGAAAAATCCCTTGCCTTTAATGGAAACGTTACGGCTATAGCCGATGCAATACTCTTCGGCATAGTGGAGGGAAAAAATAAATGGTCAAAATAATAGGTGTAAAATTTAATCACACGTGTAAGATTTATTACTTCGACCCTAAAGATATGGAGTTTAAAAAGGGTGAAGGCGTTATCGTAGAAACGGTAAGGGGTACTGAATACGGCAAAGTCGTTATAGAAAATAAAGAAGTACCTGACGATACGATAGTTCAGCCTTTAAAACCCGTAACTAAAAAGGCATCGAAAAAAGACGAAGAAAGAATCGAAGAAAACGAAAAGAAAATTCCTTGGGTTATCGAAGTTGCGCAAAAAGAAATTGAAAAGTGCGGGCTTGATATGAAAATTGTAGACGCGGAATTTCCTTTTGACAACTCTAAAATAGTAATCTACTTTACTGCTCCTGCAAGAATTGATTTTAGAGATTTAGTAAAATCTCTTGCAACGGTACTTCATCATAGAATTGATTTAAGGCAAATCGGCACGCGTGACGAAGCAAAATTACTTGGCGGTTTAGCGCCTTGCGGTAGGGTTTGTTGCTGTAAAAGTTTCTTGCCAGACTTTAAAAAAGTTACTATTAAAATGGCAAAAAACCAAGGCTTATCTTTAAACCCTGCAAAAATTAGCGGTCTTTGTGGCAGACTTATGTGTTGCTTAGAATACGAAAACGAACCTTACGCTGAAGCATATAAAAAGATGCCTAAAGTTGGTTCGGAAGTAACTACTCCTGACGGAAAGGCTACGGTTATTTCTAACAATATGCTTAAGATGCTTGTTAAAACTAAATCGTTTATGAAAGACGGTAGCATTATTTATAATGAATATAAATTAAGCGACGTTAAGTTTAAATCGAATAAAGACGTTAAGGAAGATGATGACGAAATTTGTGATTTAGACTAAAAATACTGTACAAACATAAATTTATATGGTATAATTACCATACTAATTTAATAATAAATAACAAATAACATTTAACGGAGGAATTATTATGGCATACAAAATTGGTGAAAGTTGCGTAGGCTGTGGCGCTTGTGTTGACGCTTGTCCTGTTCAAGCAATTACTATGGATGGCGTTTGCTCTATCGATAAAGAAGCGTGTATATCTTGTGGCGCATGTGCAAGTATTTGTCCTGTAGGCGCTCCTGAAGACGAAGAATAAGAAAGAATTAAAGTGGCTATGCCACTTTTTTTCATAGGAGTTAATTTTGGAAGTTGTAGAAAGTTTAGGTATAGACAACTTAATAATTTATCAAGACGACGCCTTATACCGCTTTACAAGTGATGCGGTTATTTTATCGCGCTTTGCAAATGGTAAAAAGAACGCCGTTGTTGCTGATTTTTGTAGCGGTAGCGGAATAGTTGGCATACATTATTACGCCCTTAACAAGTGCGTAAAATCGGTAGATTTAGTTGAAATTCAACCCGAACTTGCATCTTTATCGCAAAAAACTATTAACGCTAACGGTCATAGCGACGTGTTTACCGTTATCAATAAACCTATTCAAGAGTTAGGTTCTGAGTATAACGGCAAATATCACTTAATACTTTGTAATCCACCGTATAAAAAGGCGGGTGGCGGATTTAAAAATTTAGATGATAAAATTGCTATATGCCGTCACGAAGTAGCGGTTACGCAAGAAGAAATTATTGAAGTAGCGTCTAAAAAACTTAACTACGGCGGTAAACTTTGTATGTGCCAAAGGGTAGAACGTTTTAACGATATGCTTTTAACTTTAAACGAAAACGGGCTTACACCGTCAAGAATTCAATTTGTAACTACGGGCGAAGATAAAGAGCCGTATTTATTCTTAATTGAAGCAACAAAAGGTTTAAAGCCCCAACTTAAAATACTTCCAAACTGTATAAATAGGTGAATATATGCTTTATTTCGTAGCAACCCCGATAGGCAATTTAGACGATATGTCTTTTAGGGGTATAGAAACTTTAAAAAACGTGGATTTAATAGCGTGTGAAGATACAAGGCACTCTCTTAAACTTCTTAACCACTTTGATATTAAAAAACCGCTTGTTGCCTTTCATAAATTCAACGAAAAAAAGGAAGTTGAATATTTAATAAAAGAACTTGAAAGCGGTAAAGATATCGCGGTTATTTCGGATGCTGGTATGCCTGTAATTTCAGACCCAGGTAATATCTTAACTCAAGAACTTACCGAAAGGGGAATTGATTACACCGTTATCCCAGGTGCTTCGGCGGGGATTTCCGCACTCTTACTTTCAGGGCTTGATGCCTCAAGGTTTACCTTTATCGGTTTTTTACCAGAAAAATCAAAGGATAGGGTAGCCCTTTTAAGCGAATTTAAAAACCTTTCTTCAACGCTTATATTCTATTCTGCTCCGCACGATATAAATAAAGATTTAAAGGATATTTTTAGCGTTTTAGGAGCGCGTAAGGTATCCGCCGTTAAAGAGATTACTAAAATTCACGAAACGGTATACCACTTAGATATAGAAAACCAAGAAATTGAAGACCCAAAAGGCGAATTCGTTATAGTTGTTGAAGGCGCTAAAGAACAAAAACAAGACTACGAATTTATGACTGAAGAAGAACACGTTAAACTTTATATAAACCGTGGATTTTCTAAAAAGGACGCTATAACCAAAGTGGCAAAAGAAAGGGGAGTTTCTAAAAACTCACTTTATAAATACACAATTGAAGATTAAAATTAAAGGTTGCAACTTTTGGTTGCAACCTTTTTTTGTTAGTGTCTATAATTTAATTGTTTCGCCGTCTTTTATATAGACTTTTATCAATTTTCCACCGTTATTGACAGTTAAAACGCCCTCTTGTTTTTCGGCTTGTTTAGCCGTTAAAACGTAGCCGTTTTCCGTTTTATCTATAGATACAAGTAAACCTTGAGCATGGTAGTTTTTAACTGGTATAAGCGGTATAATGCCGTCGATTGAATACATATCAAAACCGTGTGACGTAAGTATTGTTCCTATAACGTCGCCCGCGCCTACGTTAGACGACATACCAGGCGTACATATCAAACCGCAATCACCCCTTGAGTAAATACCCGTGTCACCGTTCCAACATTCCCAAATGCTTGTGTGTTTGTTTACGATTTCAACGTTAGCAGTTGCTATTTTATCTACTAAATCAGGGTAGTAGTACTTAGCCGTTTGCATACCAAGTGACGCGCTCTTACTCCAACAAGCACCGCGCCAGTACGCGTCGGCAGAGAAGCCGTTTTCATCAGGAGCAACCGTTCTAACACCGTATTTAGAAATAAGTTTTTCAAAGTTACCGCGCATTGTTTTAGCGCGTTCGCTATCTATTAAGCCGTAAGCAAAGAAGAATAAACCGTCAATGCCTACCCTTGTATCTAAAGTGCCGTCTTGATGCCTTACGCCGTACCATTTTTTATCGTTATCCCATAAATATTCGCACGCTTTAAGGGTTTGCTTTGCTTCGCTATACCAAACGTTGGCATCTTCGCCGATAATTTCGGCTATCTTACCCATTGCTAATTCAAACCTTGTTCTTTCCGCACCGAAAATTGCAGGGTAGCAGTAGTCTTCTTTTACACCGTTTTCGCCATACGTTACGCGTTGGAAAGCGCAAGTTGTATCAAGCCCCGTATCCCAAGAACAAGTAATTGCCCATAAGTGGCGTTTTTCTTCATCGCGGGTTCTACATATATAATCGTAGTATTTTTTAAGCGGTTCGTACCATTTTTTAAGGCTTTCTACGTCCATTGACGCGTTATAATATCTTAAAGCAGTCCACGCTAAGTGTGGTGTTTGGATAATACCTATACCGCTAAAGTTAGCCCAGCCTTCGCCGGGGATTTTTTCATCTATATAGATAGCGTGAGTGATATAACCGTCTTCACGTTGGTAGGTAAAGAACATATCAAGCGCTTTTTTAATCCATTCTGATAAATGTTCGCCGTCTTGACTGTTGTGCCATTCTACCGAAGAAATAGCCCATTGCCAAATGCCTTTATAAACTGGTAAACACTCTGTTATATTAAAGCCCCAGTCTTTATGGTTTAAGTAATTTGCGCGAATTACCGCCCAAGATTTGTAGTATGCGATAAATTCTTTTTTGCATTTGAAATCTAAACTTGGTAAAGTTTTAAACCAACTGTTATAGCGTTTTGCAACGTGTTTTTCATAGTCTTTAGTAATTGTGCCGTTTACGGCATTTTTACCGCTTATAGACGAAAAACCAAAGGATATATCTAATTTTTCTTTAGGGAGTACGGTGAATTTTTGTTTAATTACTAAAAAGTGACCTTGCTTATTGAGTTTTACGCCAGTCTCAAGGTCTTTAAGCATAGTAAACTCATCGGCGTATAAACCAACTTCCATTTCGGTATTTGAAGCGATATAATACTTCATATCCTTAAACTTTATAGTTACAACGCCGTTTTTTACCGACGCTTTAAATACTTCTTGAGATTTTAAAATAGAGTATAAATTATTATGGAAATCGTCGCTTGGGTTTATACAAGTTAAATCGTAATAAAGGGTAAGAGCCCCGCTTTTACGTTGTCCCATACGTTCAACGCCTGATAAACCTATATTTGCATAGTTAAGTTCGCGCCTAATAAGCCCTGGATAACTTACGCATTTTGTAAATAACGGGCGGTTCTTTTTTAACCTTATAAGTTCTTTAGTGTTTTCATACGCGCCGAAATAGAAAGTGAATTTTGGTGGTAAATCGTAGGTGGAATCATCGCTAAAGATAAAATTAAACGCTGTTTGCAGTTCTTCAAGCGGGTAGGTTATACCAAGCGAATAGTCCGTTTCTTTTACAAAAACCGCAGTGGTTCTTGGTAAAAGGTTGTCAAATTTATCTGCAAGAGACTTCCAAATATTCATAGATTTTTCCTTTATAAAGTATTTTTTTAATAATAACATTATAAATGCTTTAATTTAATGAATTATATTGCTATCATAATGGTTAATATTGCGAACTTTTATAGTAGTTTAGCAATAAAGTCGTATTTTGATATAAAATTTATAGCAGTATTATCGTTTGATTTGATAATCGCGTTAACTAAATTTGAAAGATTTACTTTAAGCGAAGTTTCGGTTTCATTGTTTATGTAAGATATGCTAAAAATTTCGTAGAGTTTTAAAATTTTATTTAAACTGTCTGCATTGATATTAAATAAGTTAAAGTTATCAAATAAATCAAGTGCAAAGTTAAAAATTCTTATCTTTGTTTTAGTGGTGAAGTAATAGTAAAAACTAAATAGCGCAAGGGCTAAAAACGCCATAGAAACAAACGAAAATGCAGAGTATTTAAACGATAAACTTAAAATTATAAACGTAATGGATATAACTGATAATATCGGTATAAAAATAAAAGCCGTTTTAACGTTTTTTTCACGCTTAAAGTGAGTTGGTATACCGTCTTTTAAAAGTTCTTCAATACGTTTAAGTTTGCTTTGATTTTCTTGTTTTAAATAATCTTCACGTTCTTCTTTAGGAATTTTTCTCTTTTTATAATAGGTAGAGTAAATTTTACGTATGCGCGCTTGTTCTTGTTGGTTAGCAGTTTCAATAGCCTTTTTTAAGTAAACAACGTGCGATTGGTCGTCTAAATCGTTAAAATTTTTAGTTGTAGCGTAAACAAGGCCAAGGTAAACCCTATAATCCACCGTGGTTAAATCAAGCGCTTGCATATAGCAAGAATAGGCGCTTTCAAAATCTTCGTTATTAAGATAAAACTCACCTTTATCAAGCAAAGCGTCAACTTTAGCGTAAGTTTCGCCCATTGCAATTTTAGTTTTTTCCGCTTGAATTTTATTTATGCTTTTAAAGTATTTAGAGCCTTGATGAGTAGGAAAAGATTTATTGCATTTACTACAAACGGAGTTTTCGCTATTTAACTCCGCTTTAAAATTTTCTCCACAAAAAGGGCATTTAACGTCAATTAAACTCATTTATTTCCTTTTCGGCTATATAGCCTTATTTTTAATAAGTATTACTTGGTTTTTCTTAATTTTAAAACTATCTGCGCTATAATTTGTTAACGTGATAGGGTGTTTTTCGTCAATTAAATATACTTCGTAGTTACCATCAAAGTTAGTTTTAATAGTTGCGCAGTTTACGGTTGTGTTGCTAATCATAACGGCGTTATCTTTACCGTTTGTAGCGCCTACTGCGTAAATTCCGTTTTTACCGCCTATAACTTCCACTTGATTTTTTAAAGTGTATAAATGGCCAAACGCCTTAAACGCGTAGTAAAGTGGGTACGGCTTATACGTTATAGGGTTAAACATACCGCCGTAACTACCTAACCCTATTTTAGCATCGTAATAGCAAAGCATATCGGTAGGGGTGTTTTGCAAAAGAAGTAACATTTGTGTTGCTTGTGCTGAAGCAAAACTTGTACCTAAAGAGTTTGGTATTCTTGCCGTATCGTTCCACTCGTTAAGTTGGGTTTCTACATCGCCGTAGCCATATTCTGTAAGTAATGCTTTTACAAACCTTGCCATCATAGCAGTGTCTTCACTATCTACGTAACTGTGCCAACTAAAAAAGTCAAGCGGCGCGTTGTGTTTTTTGATGTAATCTAAAAACTCATAGGCAAAAGTTAAGCGATATTTGGCTTTTTCGTTGCTGTATCTTTCTGTGTCACGATAAGGTAAGTTTAAACCGTAACGCTTGTTTATTTCTTTGTTGATATGAAAGATATAATAAAAACCCGTTGAAGCGTAACCACCAACTTTAATGCTATCGCCAAAGCGTTTTTTAAGGTGAGTAGCCGTTACGGTGTAAAGTTCATAGTATTGTTCTTTAGTGCCCGACCACATTTGGTTAAGTGTAGGGATATGCCTATTTTCCGGCTCGTTCCAAATTTCCCAGTAGGTAATACCATAGTTAAAGCCGTTTGCCCAACCTTCGTTGTAGTGCATAATAATATGTTCGCAAATCCTTGCCCATTTATTAAAGTCGGCAGGTGGAACAATTCTACGTGGTTTAAATCCTAAAAGAATATCGTTTTCGATAGTGACGCCAAGCCTAAAGATAGGCGCACAGTTGTATTTGTATAATTGTTTTATTAAGTAATCGGTTTTTTCAAAGTCGTAGGAATTAGGGTCGTTTTCGTCGGCGTTAAAATCACGGAAAATGTTAGGTATATCAACAAATTCGTTTCTACCGTATCTACCGCCTACGTCGTGTAAGCGAGAGTAGGGTATATTAGCATCTTGCAAATACTTGCAGTAAGAAAAATCCATACCTAAAAACGGTGGTTGACCAACGGCGTGCATTGGCTTAATATTACCTATAACGTTGTTAAAATTGATAGTAAACTTTTCCATAATTATCTCCCATATAGTTTTAAAGTTTACTGGCAAGCAGTAAACTTTAATTTTTATGATTTAATTATACACTTTTTAGTAACGATAAAATAGGTAAATTATTGCAATTTATATGTAAAATTATTCACGTGAGTTGCCGTTAGGCGATAATAGTTAGCAAATCTTATTCCCATTCAATAGTGCCAACTGGCTTTGGTGTAAGGTCGTAAAGTACGCGGTTGATACCTTCAACTTCTTTAGTAATTCTATCGGTGATATGGCAAAGAAGTTCAAAAGGAATATTTTCAACAGTTGCAGTCATAGCATCTGTAGTGTTTACCGCACGGATAATTGCAGGCCAACCTTCATAGCGCTTATCGTTTCTAACGCCAACGCTTTTGAAGTCTGGTACTGCAATAAAGTATTGCCATACTTTGCCTTCTAAACCGTTTTTAGCAAATTCTTCACGTAAGATAGCGTCTGCTTCTCTTAACGCTTCAAGTCTATCACGCGTAATTGCGCCTAAACATCTAACGCCAAGACCAGGACCTGGGAATGGTTGACGGTCTACCATAGAAACAGGAAGACCAAGTGCTTTACCAACAACCCTAACTTCGTCTTTAAATAAAAGTCTTACAGGTTCAACAAGTTCAAACTTAAGGTCTTCAGGAAGACCACCTACGTTGTGGTGTGCTTTAACGCCGTCGCTTTCTAAAATATCAGGGTAGATAGTGCCTTGTGCTAAGAATTCAATACCTTCAAGTTTTCTTGCTTCTTCTTCGAAAACTTTAATGAATTCGCTACCTATAATTTTACGTTTAGTTTCAGGGTCAGAAACGCCGTCAAGTTTATTTAAAAATCTATCGATAGCGTCAACGTAAACAAGGTTAGCGTCCATTTCGTTGCGGAAAACTTGAACTACTTGTTCAGGTTCGCCTTTTCTTAAAAGACCGTGGTTAACGTGCACGCATACAAGTTGTTTGCCGATTGCTTTAATGAGAAGCGCTGCTACTACTGATGAGTCAACGCCACCTGAGAGTGCAAGGAGCACCTTTTTGTCTTTAACTTGTTCACGGATAAGTTTAACTTGTTCGTCGATAAACTTATTTGCTAAGTCGAAGTTAGTAATTCTTTCAAATGATTCTGGTCTTACGTTTGGTAACATATATTTTCTCCTTATAAGAAATAGATTAAATAAGCGATTCAATAACGCTTATAACGTTTTTAATATTGTCGTTAGAATTTAACAATTTAAGTTGTGTTAAAATTTTAGATAGGGTATCAACGTCGTTTTTACTTGAAGCGGTGTAAACAAGCGTTGTTACAGGGTTAGGGATAGAAAAGTTAGCGTCTACGTACTGAAAAGCAACGCTTATCGCCTTAGCAGTTTCGCCTTTATTGTAAAGGGCGATAACGTAACCGCTTGCAATGTAGTTCGTGTAGTCACCAGATTGAGTTTTAGAATAATCTTCAAATTCGTTGCTATAAATAAAGTCGGGCGCGTACTTAATTACTATTTCATCGTTTTCTGCCGAAACGCCACGTTCAACTAAAAGTGCTAAATCATTAAAACTTGAAGTTTTTAAGTAATGTTTTTCAGTAAAAGTAACGGATAAATCTTTATTTCCAAGCCTAAATGATGCGTTTGCAATGGTTAGCGGGGAAGCGATAGCGATTATCCCAAAAACTAAAAAAGAGAGCGCAATTACGATAGAAAGTGCAATAATGGTTGTTTTTATTATTAACTTCTTCATTTCTCCCCCTATTTACATAAAAATATAATAACAAAAAACAGGCTAAAAAGTCAACTATATAAAAAAACATTTTTTATATTACCGTCATATTCTTAGGGTTTTTTTAATAAATTATTAGCGTAAAGGTAATTTATGAAAAAATATTTTTGTTTAATTGTAACGATTATAATGCTATCAGCCGTAATTTCTTGTAAAAAAGACGTAGATTTATCCTACTACGTAAGCGAACTTCGCGAAAACGTTTACGTTGGTGAAGTAGATAGTTTAAAGGTCACGGTTTATCCCGAAAAGAGAGAAACCCCTTTTATTGCCGATTCTTACGTTGGTAAACTTAAAAATCAATTGATAGTTAAAATTGACGGCGAAAACGTTACGCTTGACGATGCCGAAATTATTTTATCTTACGATAAAACCACCGCTCAAGGCAGTTTTAATTATAGCCCGATAGGTGGCAAGTACGTATGTAATATAGAGGTTGAAAATTTACCTAAAAACGGCAGTATCAACGGCGTTTTAAAAACTGGCGAAAAAGAGTGTGAGTTTGTGCTTTCAAGCGCTGTAACAAGTAGTGCAATATCCGCAAAAGATGCGCTAAATTCAGTAAAAAAGCACGATTTTAAAACGGTAGATAAACTCTTTTGCGACGGTAAGGTTGAAGCGGAAATCCACGTTAGAATTATGGCGGATAAAGAGCGCAATTATTACTACGTTGGCTTTGTTAGTAAAAACGGCACTTACGCCTACTTAATCGACGGTAGAACGGGCGAAGTTTTGGCTAAAAAGTCAACTCAAACCAACTAACGTATGCGCACTTATATAATTTAAAGGTAAAACACGTGTTTTATATGCGCAAGCGTAACGTATAAAACGTATGCGCAAGCAATAAAGGTATCGTTATAAAATTGAAAAAGCGTTGACTTCTCGGTGCGTTATGTTATAATAAATTTATGAGAAAATTAACTACGGATTTTCATATCCACACCGAATTTAGTTGTGACAGCGCGTGTATTACGTATGAAAATTTAATATCCGAATTATCAAAAAACGGAATTACCGATTTTGGTATAACCGACCATTTGCACTGGCTTGTTCAAGAAGAAGATATAAAGCGCAGTAAACAAGCGTTTGATAAAGCACTTTTAAACCACCCCGAACTTAAAGGGCGTATGCACTTTGGTGTGGAAGCGTCTGTAATGTCAGAGTGGGAATTAAACGCTTTAAATACGGGTATATATCCAAAAGGTCATATTTATGGGGTACATAGGCTTTGTCCTATCCCTAACCCTAAACCAGCGCTTGCGATTGATGAAGAATTTAAACAAAAACACGGTATAGAATACGTTGTTTCGGGCGTGCACTGGCAACTATATCCTAACCACGATAAACAAAGCGTAATAAATGAGTATTTTAGGCTTTATATGTATGCGGTAACTAATCCGCTTACCGATATTTTAGCACACTTTTTATGGTGGAATAAATGGGAAAAGGACGTTGATACCGACCCTTTTATCGATATGGATGTAATAACCCCAAGTATGCGAAGCGAACTTGAATGCGCTTTAAAGGAAAACGACGTAGCGTTTGAAGTAAATATCGGTAATTTTTGTACTAAGTATGGCAATATAACCGAAAGTTTTGCCGACCAATACTTATCCTACGTAAAGGAATTGCAAGACAAGGGGATAAAACTTTCGTTTGCTACCGATTTACACGCCGATAAAGTTTTAGATAGATACGATTGTGCGGAAAAATTATTTGATAAATATCAAATAGACCCTGAAAAGTTTTGGAAATTATAATAAAATAAAAGCATTAAAAAAGGCGGAATTTATCCGCCTTTTTGATTTTTAAACAAGTAAGAAAAGTAATGCTTTACCAACGTGAAGTAGATTTTCAGTTTGCTTGTCGATAAGTGAAGTTTTGTCGTTTAAAATATCGGCATTAAACAACGTTTTATCGGTAGGCACTGAACTTAACACGCGGTATTTATCGTTAATGGTAAAATCGTCTTTACAAACGCAAAGTTTACCGTCGCCTTCGCCAAAGTAAACGTAGTCGGCATCAAGCAATGCTTTTTGCTTGTCGGTAATAATTTTCACGTCTGAATATTGACTTAAATACTGTAAAGTTTCTGGTTCTGGCTCGCCGTTTTCGGTAGGGAGTATAGTAACTTCCGCGCCAAGTTTTACAAGACCTGTTAAAAGAGAATTATCCTTAGCGTTAAAGTTGCCAACAAGCGTGAACTTTAAATTCTTAAAGTTATGTGATTGTTCAAACACCGTCATAAACGTAGCAAGTGCTTCCGACGGACTGTTGATAGCCGTAGCGTTAATAACAGGCACGCTTGTGCATTTTTTAATGGCGGTAGAGTCTTCACCCTTGCTTGTACAAACAAGAACTGCCGAAACCCCGCAAGAAGAAAGGGCTTTAACGTAATGTTCGTCAGTTAAAAGGGTTTCAAGCATTTCGCCAGATAATGACGACAAAACTGGTTCGCCCGCAAGTTCTTTAACCGCAATTTGAAAGGTTATGCTTGACCTTGGTAAACTTGGTTTTGTAACTAATAAAACGTACTTGTCTTTAAGTGGCGAAACGTTTTCGTGCACTAAGCGCATACTTTTTAGTTCAGAAGCCGTAGTTACTATTTCTAAAATATCTTCTTCAGTAATATTTTCAAGCGAAAGAACTTGTTTAAACTGAATTCTTTGTTTTCTTAAAAGTAATTGTGTGTTCATACGTTTATTATATATGAATAAATAGGGTTTGTAAAGTATTTATTTTTAAATTTTAACAACACAGCTCGGCAAAATTTGTATATATTACATAAAATTGATTATAATTTTGTTTATATTGCACATTGATTTTCACATTGCAATATGTTATAATTCATAAGTAAAATACAGATTTGGAGGTAATGTGCAATGGCAAGTTTAAGTCTTGAACACATTTACAAAGTTTATCCGTCTGGCGTACAAGCCGTAACGGACTTCACTATGGATATTGAAGATAAAGAATTTATCATCTTCGTTGGTCCATCTGGTTGTGGTAAATCTACAACTCTTCGTATGATTGCTGGTCTTGAAGAAATTTCTGACGGTAATTTATACATCGATGGCAAACGTATGAACGATATCCACCCTAAGGATAGAGATATCGCGATGGTTTTCCAAAACTACGCATTATACCCTCATATGACGGTTTATGATAACATGGCTTTCGGTCTTAAACTCCGTAAAATGCCACGTGCAGAAATCGATGCAAGGGTTAAAGAAGCAGCACGTATTTTAGGTCTTGAAACATATCTTCAAAGAAAACCTAAAGCGTTATCAGGCGGTCAAAGGCAAAGGGTTGCGTTAGGTAGAGCAATCGTTCGTGAACCTAAAGTATTCCTTCTTGACGAACCACTTTCTAACTTGGACGCTAAACTCCGTTCACAAATGCGTACTGAAATTACAAAACTTCACCACAGACTTGCTACTACTTTCATCTACGTTACACACGACCAAATCGAAGCGATGACAATGGGTACACGTATCGTAGTATTAAAAGACGGTCTTATTCAACAAGTTGATACTCCACAACACTTATACGATTACCCTGCTAACGTATTCGTTGCTGGTTTCATCGGCACACCACAAATGAACTTCTTTGATGCAGTTTTAACTGGTACTAAAGATAAAGTTTACATTGAATTCGAAGGCAATAAATTATTATTACCTAAAGTAAAAGCATCTAAGATTATCAATCTTGAAGACTACCTTAACACTGGCAAACCTATTGTATTAGGTGTTCGTCCTGAAGATTTACACGATGATGAACCTGCTTGTAAGAGACTTGCTGATTCGCTTATGAGAATCAGAATCGAAGTAGTTGAAAGACTTGGTGCTGAAACTTTACTTTACTGTGTATTCGGCGAAAAAGAAGAACTTGAAGAAGGCGTTATCCAAGCCCTTGACGAAAATATTAAACAAATTATCGCTAAGGTTGATTCACGTTCTACTACTAAAGTTGATGAAATGGTTGACCTTGGTGTTGACCTTATCCACTCACACCTTTTCGATAAAGAAACTGAACTTTCTATCTTAGAAGGCGAAGGCACTAAAGCATACGTTCCAGAAGTTGAACTTGAAAGACTTGCTAAAGCCGCTGAAGAAAAAGCTGCTAAAGAAGCTGCTAAAGCAGAAAAAGAAGCATTAAAGGCTGCTGCTAAAGCCGCTAAAGAAGCCGCTGAAGAAGACGAAGAAGAATAAAATAATTAAGAGTTGATATTCAAATATCAACTCTTTTTTTTGGGTTATAGTTATTGACTTAGGGGTAAATATGGTGTAAAATAAAACTATCTTAATAAATATATGAAATAGGAGATATAATATGGGATTTTTAAAAGGCAAAACTGCTATTATTACTGGTGCTGGCTACGCTACTTTAAGTGACGGCCGTTGTGGTTCTATCGGTTACGGTATCGCTACTGCTTACGCTAAAGAAGGCGCTAACCTTGTTATTACTGGTAGAAACGTAAAAAAATTAGAAGACGCGAAAAAAGACCTTGAATCAAAATACGGCATTAAAGTTTTAGTTGTTCAAGCCGACGTTAACGCGGGTGCAGACAATAAAGCGGTTGTAGAAAACGTTATCAATCAAACTATCGCTGAATTTGGTAGAATTGACGTTTTAATCAACAACGCTCAAGCATCGGCTTCAGGTGTAACTATCGAAAATCACACTACCGAACAATTCGATTTAGCCGTATATAGCGGTTTATATGCAACTTTCTACTATATGCAAGCGTGCTATCCTTACCTTAAAGAAACTAAAGGTTCGGTTATCAACTTTGCAAGTGGCGCTGGTTTATTTGGTAACTATGGTCAATGTTCTTACGCTGCCGCTAAAGAAGGTATCCGTGGTCTTACAAGAGTTGCCGCAACCGAATGGGGTAAAGATGGTATCAACGTAAACGTTGTATGCCCACTTGCTTGGACTGCTCAACTTGAAAACTTCGCTAATGCTTATCCAGATGCATTTAAAGCAAACGTAAAAATGCCACCAATGGGCCATTATGCCGATAGCGAACTTGAAATCGGTAGAGCCTGCGTTCAACTTGCTAATCCAGACTTTAAGTATATGTCGGGTGAGACAATTACTCTTGAGGGCGGTATGGGCTTAAGACCTTAATTTAAAAGCATATAACCGTCGCAATACTGCGTTTCTGCTTTAAAGTTTGACTTCGATGACCAAAAAGGTCTATCTCATCCAAACTTTTTCGCGAGCCTTGCCTAGGGCAAGAGATTATAACCCAAACACTACCTTAAAGGGCGTATATCATAGCGTCTTACGGCAAAAGAAAACTCGTAGTATAAAACCATACAACTTCGTTCTCTTTTGTCAAAATCCGCAACAATCTACACCCTTAAAGGTGCAAAGCAATTTAGGGTTAGCAAATTTTTAGGATAGACAAGGCAAAGCGTGAAGATAATAGTTGACCCTATTATCAAGCGGTTTAACGAAGTATATACAAAAATTGGCAACCCCAAATTAGTGTTTGGGATAAAATATCTTGCCCACTTCTACACTTTTAAATACGTACTTTATTAAAGTAACTAAAATTAAAGCGGGGCAAATGACCACAAAGGTCTATTTGCTCCCTCTTTTTTTATGAGCCTCGTTCTTCTTGTATCTAGCCTTTTAAGGGTTCTTTATTTAAGTATAGTGTAGGCTAATTATGCTTTAAAACGTGAACTTTATAAACTTAATAAAAAAAGGAATTGCAAAATTGCAATTCCTTTTTTAGATATATTATTTTTAGATAATTTCATTAACTTTCTTTTTTAAATATTCAGCATTTTTAATATAGTGAAATTCTATATTGTTATAGTTTGCACCTTGGAAACGAACAGTGCCGTAGTTGAATATTTTACCCCAGAAAGAGTAAGTAACCGTAACGTTTTCAATTTTTTCAAGGTTCATTTCGTCGGTGTGTGTAGCAATCCAACCGTATTTTTCCATTACACGTTTATCTGTTATTAAATATTCGGTAGTATTAAATTTGATAGTAGCAGTTATTGCTTTAATTGTAGGAATCAATATTAACCAGCATCCTAAAATGCCCCAAATCCATCTTAAAACTAAAAATATTTTGTTTTTTTCAGGTACTATTGTAATTTTTTCTTTACTAGATACTACGTTTCTTTCTAAATAACTCATTTGCATTTCTCCTTTATACATTGGTATACTTATATTATACGGAACAATTTGTTCCGTGTCAAGTAATTAGGAACATTATGTTCTAAAATAATAATATGAAAAATATATTTTATAAAAGATTACAAGAGTTACGACAAGAAAATAATTTATCTCGCACTTATCTTGCCGAGAAATTAAACGTGTCAACCCGCCTTATTTCTTATTGGGAAAACGGCAAACGCGAATGTGATTTTGATATGCTAATTAAACTATCAACGTTTTTTTCAGTTAGCATTGATTATCTTTTAGGTAAAACTGACTATTAAAATAAAATCCACAACCATTTTGCTAAACAAAATGATTTAATCGTGAAAGGACTTAATCCACCAAAGGTGGACTTAATCTGTTAAGATTTCATTAAAAAAGCACCTAATTTTAGGTGCTTTTTTTATGTGTTAAATTTTATTTACGTAATCAATAAGGATTTCCCTTAAAACGTCTGGAGAGCAGTTGCCTTTAAGTTCCTTCATACACGCGCCGAAAATAGCAAGAATTGCTTTTTCTTTACCCGATTTATAGTCCGCAACGGCTTTAGGGTTATTTTCAACGGCTTTTTTAACAACGTCTTCAATTAAACTTGTATCGTTAGAGATAATGTAGCCGTTAGCCTTAGCGTATTCTTCAGGGCAAATAGAGTTATCGTCAAACATATCAGTTAAAATCTTTTTAGCGTTAACCCTACCAACTTTACCACTTGATACAAGCACGATAAGTTCGCCAAGTTTTTGACCGCTTACTTTTAACATATCGTAAGTCATTTGCTTAACGTTAAGTATGCTCATAATTTCAGAAGTAATCCAGTTAGCCGAATCTTTCGCGCTACCGCTAACTTTATACGCGCCTTCAAAACATTCGCAAAGTGCAATACTTTTTGTAATTTGCGTAGCGTCGTAATCACTTAAGCCAAGTTCTTCAATGTATCTTGCCTTTTTAACTTCAGGGAATTCTGGAAGTGAGTTTTGAATTTCACTAAACCATTCATCAGTAATAACAACAGGCATAACGTTAGGGTCAGGGAAGTATCTGTAATCGCCCGCAGTTTCTTTAGAACGCATTGCGTAACTTTTGCCTTTAATATCGTCCCAACGCCTTGTTTCTTGTTTTAAAACTTCGGTGTTGTTTTCTAAAGCGTCGATATGTCTTGCAACTTCGTAATCAATTGCGCGTTTAATTGCTTCAATTGAGTTCATATTCTTCATTTCAGTACGAACGCCAAGTTTTGTTGAACCTTCAGGGCGGATAGAAAGGTTTACGTCGCAACGCATTGTGCCGTGTGCCATTTCGCATTCGGCAACTTTAGCAAATCTTAAAAGGGTTTTAAGTCTTTCAAGGTAGCATTCAACTTCTTCTGCACTTGATAAGTCAGGTTGGCTTACTATTTCAATAAGCGGTACGCTTGTACGGTTAAAGTCAACGTGTGTAGTATCTTCTCTAATATCGTGAACAAGTTTGCCCGCGTCTTCTTCCATATGAATTTGTTTAATTCTAACCTTCTTTTTGCCTTTAGAAGTTTCAATTTCAACAAGGCCGTTTACTGCAACTGGTGCAAACCATTGTGTAGTTTGGTACGCTGCAGGAAGGTCAGGGTAGTAGTAACTTTTTTTATCAAAAGTAGTAACTCTATTGATATCGCAGTTAAGCATTAAGCCGGCTTTCATACCATAGTCAACAACGCGTTTGTTAACTACTGGAAGCATGCCAGGCATACCGCTACAAGCAGGGCAAACGTGAGTGTTAGGTTCAGCGCCGTAAGAGTGCGCAGAGCAAGAACAGAAAATTTTAGAATCGGTTGCAAGTTCTACGTGTACTTCTAAGCCGATGACTGTTTCGTATCTCATTAGTTTTTACCCCCTTTTTCAATAATAGAAGCGAGGTTTAATAATACATTTTCGCTAAACGCTTTACCTACAAGTTGTACGCCTTTAGTAGCAACGCAAGGTAAACCTGTGATTGATGCAGGTGCGGTAAAGAAGTTTTCTAAGTAACTAAAACTGTTATCCTTAAGCATTTCTTCAGTATAGTTAAGGGTAGAAACGGCAGGGATAATTACCGCATCGTAAGAGTTAAATAATTCGTTAAACTTTTCTAAAATAACGCGTCTTACCCTAAGCGCTTTATCGTAAAGTTTAAAGTAGTTTTCGGTAGATAAGTTATCGCTACCGTATAAAATAGCAAATTTTAAAAGTTCGCCAAACGCCTCTGTACGGCTGTTTGTGTAAAGTTCGTCAAGGTTAGTAAAGTAATTAGCGCGGTAACCGTACTTAACGCCGTCGTAACGTGAAACGTTGTTAGTAAGTTCCGAACTCTTTAAGATATTCCACGCCGATTTAGCCGTTTTTATAACGCTATCATCGATTTCTACGATTTCTACGCCGTTAGCCTTTAAATAGGCTATAACTTCGCTTATTTGGGCTTTAACGCCGTCGTCAACCGAAAGCATAGATTTTAAAATAGCAACTTTTTTAAAGTTTAATTCGCTTGAGTTAGTAACTACTTGTTTGCAAACGCTATCTGGATGGCTTGTACCGTCTTTATCGTCGTGACCTACGATAGAATATAATACGTCTTTTAAGTTTTCTACCGATTTACTCATAACGCTAACAGTTTCGCCAGAGCAAGCAACAGGGATTGTGCCGTATCTTGAAACCGTGCCATAAGTAGGTTTTATTGATACTAAACCGTTTTGAGAAGCAACACGTCTTGGATAGCCGTTAACGTCAAGGTTAAGTGTAGCGTAAACGTCTTCACCGTTTAAAATTTCCGCGCAAGCGTTAGTAGTTTTAAAACCGTTATACGAAGTTTCGCCGATTACGTCAATTGCAAATTCGCCAACGTCGGCTTTACCTATAATGCCAAAGCCGTTGTTTTCAAGGCGGGTGATTGCTTCTGCTTCAAATAAACTCTTATAGCCGTCAAGCATTTTACTACCTGCGGTTGTAGGTAAGTTTTTTGTTAAGAACATATCGTCAACAACTATTTTTTTGGTAGCCGACGTTTCAGTTTTTGCAGTATAAATTTTCATAATGCGCCCCCTTATTCAACTACCTTAGGAACACACCAGTAACCTTCGTCAGTTTCTGGCGCGTCTTGTTGAAGTTCTTCGCGTGAGAAGTTTTGTTTAACAACGTCTTCTCTAACAACCGTTAAAATAGGCATAACGTGTACCATTCTTTCAACGTTTTCAGTATCTATAGCATCAAGTTCCTTAGCGTCGGCTTCTCTATCGTTGATAAAAGAAATAACGCCGTCCTTTTGCTTATCAGTTAAACTTAATTGGTTTAACATTTCAAGTTTTCTTAAAGTTTCTTTATCCATATAAACTCCTTAATGGGTAGGGAATTAGTCTCTTACTTTAATGTGTACTTCACGAAGTTGTTGTTCAGTAACGCCACCAGGAGCGCCCATCATTAAGTCTTGAGCGTTACCGTTAAGTGGGAATGCAATTACGTCACGAATAGTTTCTTCGCCGGCGATAAGCATAATCATTCTGTCAACGCCAGGAGCCATACCCGCGTGTGGTGGAGCACCGTAAGAGAACGCGTTGTATAATGCGCCGAATTTAGCCTTTAAGTCTTCTTCGCCGTAGCCTGCAATTTCAAAGGCTTTTCTCATAATTTCAGGGTTGTGGTTTCTTACCGCACCAGAAGAGAGTTCAACACCGTTACATACGATATCGTATTGATAAGCAAAGATTTCAAGTGGGTCTTTGTTTAAAAGTGCGTCCATACCGCCTTGTGGCATAGAGAATGGGTTGTGTGTAAAGTCGATTTTATTTGTTTCTTCATTGAGTTCGTACATAGGGAAGTCAACGATAAAGCAGAATTCAAAACTATCGTCTTTAATAAGGTTTAATTCTTTAGCAATCCAAGTTCTCATTTCGCCTGCTAAACGGTTGATAACTGACGGAGCATCACTGATAAAGAAGAGTGATTCGCCTTCTTTAATGCCAACAAGTTTAGTAAGTTCGTCCTTTTGTTCTTCAGTTAAGAACTTAGCGATAGGGCCTTTGTATTCGCCGTCTTCTAAAGTGATGTAACCGATACCGAATTTCATACCGATGCTTCTTGAATAAGCGTCGATAGCCTTTTCAAACGCTTTTTTACCATCGCCGTCACCATCCTTTTTAACAAGGTAGTTAGCAACGATACCCCTAACAAGTTTGTTTTTGAACGGAATAGTTCTGCCGTTGATGAATAAGAATTCGTTTTTAGCAAAGAAATCAGTTAAATCTTGAATTAAAAGTGGGTTTCTAAGGTCTGGTTTATCAGTACCGTATTTAAGCATAGATTCAGCAAACGGAATACGTTTAAACGGTGGTTTAGAAACCTTTTTATCACTAAATTTACAGAAAGTATTGTAAACAACTTTTTCGGCAACTTCAAATACGTCTTCTTGAGTAGCGAAAGACATTTCAAAGTCAAGTTGATAGAATTCGCCAGGAGAACGGTCTTGACGTGCATCTTCATCACGGAAGCAAGGTGCGATTTGGAAGTATCTATCAAAGCCCGATGCCATTAAAAGTTGCTTGAATTGTTGTGGCGCTTGTGGTAAAGCGTAGAATTTGCCTTTGTGCTTACGGCTTGGAACAAGATAGTCTCTTGCGCCTTCTGGTGAAGAAGCCGTTAAGATAGGCGTTTGAATTTCAAGGAAGCCCATATCTTCCATTTGAGAACGAAGATAACTTAAAATTTTTGACCTTAAAACGATATTTTTATGAATTTTAGTGTTTCTAAGGTCTAAATAACGGTATTTAAGTCTTACGTCTTCTCTTGTAGACATAGAAGCGTCGATTTCAAAAGGTAAGCCAAGTTGACAAGGGCCTAACACTTCGATTTTTTCAGTTTTAACTTCGATAAGACCTGTATCGATTTTAGGGTTAACTGTTTCTTCATCACGTTTAGTAACAACGCCTTCAACGAGTACAACTGTTTCTTTAGATAAGCCTGCAAGCATACTGTCGTCACTAAATACGATTTGAGTTACGCCGTAGTGGTCGCGAAGGTCAACGAAAAGTACGCCACCGTGGTCGCGGATAGTACTAATCCAACCGGTAAGGGTAACTTTTTCGCCGATATTTTTAATAGATAATTCATTACAAGTATGGGTTCTTAACATTTTTTAATCCTCCAATAATTTACAAAATAATAGGGTAGGCAAAATAAAAAGCCTTTTGTCCCACACAATGGGACGAAAGGCTGTCTTCCGCGATACCACCCAAATTGACTAAAAAATTAGTCCACCTTAATTATATCTTTACGCGATAAACGTGCGGTTCTAATAACCTATAAGGTGTTCTTCCGCAAACTCCGAAGTGTTTTTCGCTTACCGCCCGTACCGAACTTTCACCAACCGTCGGCTCTCTTAAACGGAAAAGAATAAGTTACTCTCTTCATCACAGTTTTGCTTAATTTTAGCACGATTTTTTTTTAATGTCAATAATTTTATATATATTTATATAAATTTTAGGTTTTCTATCTTTAATTTTTTTATTTATTTTTAGCAATTTTAAACATTTCTTCAGTGGCAAGCCTTGCTTTTGCAACCGAAACGCCGTCCTTTACAAAGCAGTAGTAAAGTGCTTTTTTATCTCCAAAGGAGATAACGTCGCCTATTTCATACCAAAAATAATCGGAATTTAAAGTGTGCGAAGCGGTAGGTGGTTGAGTGTATTTAAGGTTGCCGTCGTCACTTTCTAAAGTAAAGCCGTTTTCATTGTGAATAAGCCTACCTTTGCCTATCATATATAACGCTTTATAGTCAACAATCATACCGATTTCAACTTCTTCGTCTAAGCGGTAAGTACCGTTTAAAATTTCATTTTTAACTTCTTCGCGCTCCCAGTTATACCAGTCGGGAATATGCGAAAATTCAAGTTCTTTATCAGGTGTTTTTAAGTTGCCGTAAATATCTAAAAGGTAAGTTTTTTCACAGTTATTACACCTTAAAATAGTGCCTTTGCCTTTAGTTTTGCCTTCACTTTTACAGTGTGGACATTTGTATAAAATTCGCTCAAGCCCGTCCGCCCTAAACGGTTCGTCAACAACGATTTTATTTTCTTGTTGTTCTTTAAAATTATCAAAGGTAAAGCAGTTAGAAATGATTTTGTCAATCTCTTCGGTTGACTTAGTTTTTATATCTTCCGCCGTTAAAATTTCTTCAATTTCTGCGCTAACTGGAACTTTACGTATTTGTAAATTATTGTAAAGCGGGTCGTGTAAAAACGCGCCGTAACTTCTAACGAAAACTACTGGTACGCCTAAGTATTTTATAAGCCTTGCAAAACCGTATGGAAGTGGGGTTGCAGTGCCGTCAAACGAATAACCCGCTTCAGGGAACATTAAAACGCTACGCTTTTTAGAAAAAGCGTATTTCATATCGCTGATAAGGGTTAAATCGTGCACGAACTTTTGCGTAGGTATGCAACCGATGTTTCGCATAAGCCACTCTTTACCAACTAAAGCGTCGGTAGTACTAACGATATTGTAAGGGATTTTCTTAAATATCTTTGACGCCATTTTAAGGTCGATAAAACTTGAGTGATTCATTAAAATCAAGTACGGGCCTTTTTTAAGTTTACTTTTAAAAGTGTAGGTAAACTTTGCTTTTTTAAGTTCGCCAATCGATAAAAACCTAACAAGCCATTTAAAAAGTAGACTTGGTCTATTTGGTTTTTTGTGTTTTGGTTTTTTAATTTTTAAAACTTTGTCGTAAGACGTTTTTACAATTTTAATCTTCATGAAATTTATATTATCACAAATCTATCACTTAGTCAATACACAATTTCATAATTGAAGAGCATAAAATAGTGGTTAAATGTAAAAAAATTAAAGGCAAATTGTTGTAAATATTAAAATATTATGATATACTTAAATATATTCAATTTAAATCAAATTTAAAGGAGAAAGTATTATGGCTTGGTTTCGTTTAAATATTGAGTGGAGTGATAACTCTCAAAACACACTTGTTTATAAATATCCTTTTAAAAACGGTGGTAGGGAAGTTAACGAAAAATC
>JAZLAE010000036.1:0-37356 GCA_045613025.1 Christensenellaceae bacterium
AGAGCATCTGCCTTACAAGCAGAGGGTCACAGGTTCGAGCCCTGTAATTCCCACCATATCTGCGGGAGTAGCTCAGTGGTAGAGCACTGCCTTGCCAAGGCAGGTGTCGCGAGTCCGAGTCTCGTTTCCCGCTCCATTAAAAGCAAGTCAAACGACTTGCTTTTTTAATTTTCTTTTAGCGTTTTGTGAAAATTAGTTAAATTATCTTAAAATTTCAGTAAACGTCGTTATTTTAATTGATAAAATAAAGAATATAGTATATTATATATCTAAAGTTAATTACATAGAGGTTATTATGGCTAAAGGTAGAAAAGGTATATTTTCAAGACTTATAGAAGGCCCTGAAAGGTCGGAAGATTACGCAAGAAAAACTCTTCCAACCAACCGTTGGGCGCTTGGTTTTGATTTATTTAAAACAAACTTAGGTAAAATTATGAAAATCAATTTTTTAATGTTGCTTTTCGCTTTGCCTATTTTTGTTGTGTTTTATTTTAGAATGGTTTTAATTTCAAGCCAAGCATCGCTTGCACCGTTCGCGCAAAACATCGGTATAGGTTATCCTGCGTATCCGTTTATAACAGGTACTTCCGAACAAATAGTTTTAAACGTTGATTTATTGACCTTTGCGGGAATATTTTTACTTTCTTTTATCGTTGCGATAGGTGTTTCAGGCGGTTTTTACGTTATGAGAAACCTTGTGTGGACTGAAGGCGTTTTCGTTGCGTCAGATTTTTGGACGGGCGTTAAAAAGAACTATAAAACAGTTCTTCCATCAACACTTTTATACGTAATGATTTTAGCAATTACATTTTTATCAATCGACTTATCAAACGTACAAATCGCGTTTAATCCGTCGTCTACGGTAATTTTTACTATAAGTAAAGTTATTTCATACGTGTTTATCGTGTTTTTTACTTCCGTTTACTTATTTATGCTTACCTTAGGCGTAACTTACGATTTAAAATTTGGTAAACTTATACGTAACGCTTTAATCTTTACAGTTGGCTTACTTCCGCTTAACGTATTCTTTATGGCGTTATCGTTGGCTATCTTATTACTTTTACTTTTCGATATTACAAGTATGCTTTTCGCGTTTGGTTTAATCGCTGTCCTTTTATTAGGTATTGCGCTTTTTACCCTTATTTGGACAAACTATTCGCAATGGGCGTTTGATGAATTCTTAAACGATAAAATTGCAGGTGCTAAAAAATACAGGGGTATTTATAAACAAAATGCTTCTAACGACCCTGAAGAATTCGTTTATAAAAAATCAAAACTTACAAAAGCAATCAAGCCAGTTACCGACTACGACGTTGAAATTGCCGAACTTCCTGAAATGTTTACAAGGGCAGACCTTCAAAGACTTGAAGAAAGTAAACAACGTATGATTGAAGATAGTAAAAGGTACGAAGAAGAACATAAAAACGATTCTTCAAGCACAGATATTGATGAATTTATGTCAAAGGAAGATAAGTAATGGCAAAACTTGCTTATTCTACCTTGGCGCGTTTTTACGACGGAATTATCAACGATAGCGATTATAACTTATGGCTTGATAAACTTGCCGATTTAACTTTAGTTAACGTTACTAATAAAACGGGTGTTGACTGTGCTTGTGGCAGTGGTTTATTTACAAGAAAATTAAGACAAAAAGGCTTATCCGTTTACGGCGTTGATATCAGCGAAGAAATGCTTGAAAAGGCAATTCAAAAAAACAACGAATTAAAACTTAATATTCAGTATTTAAAAGGTGATATAAGAAAGTTAAAATGCTTTTCAAAGGTAGGGTTTATTACGTGTATTAACGACGGTATAAACTATATTTCTTCAATCGATTTAGAAAAAACTTTTAAATCATTTTATAAGAATTTACTTCCAAAAGGCGTTTTAATTTTTGATATTTCAAGCGAATATAAATTAAAAAACGTGCTTAATAACAACGTTTTTGGCGATAATAGTGAAGAGTTATCTTACATTTGGTTTAACGAACTTAGCGAAGATAAAAAGCAAATCAATATAAACGTATCCTTCTTTGAAAAGAAAGGCGATATTTACGTTAGGTATAATGAAGACCAAACTCAATATATCCACACCGAAACTGATATTTTAACCGCACTTAAATTAGCGGGTTTTAGTGATATTCAAGTATTAAATAAAAATGGCGAAACGCCAACTGATACAGAAGAAAGGTTATTGTTTATAGCAAAAAAATAAATTTATGGGTGCAATTTATAAAACTTTAATAATGGACGGTAAGATATCGCTTAGCGTTATAGAGTCAACCGATATCGTAAATACCGCAATTAAATATCATAATTTATCTCAACTTACCGCAGCGGCATTAGGTAGAACTATGACTGCTACGATTTTTATGTCGTCTAACTTTAAAAACCAAAGCGATAAAATGTCGGTTACAATTTCTGGTAACGGTGTAGGTGGTCATATTATCGTTAGTGCGGATAGTAACTTAAATATTAGGGGTTACATTGATAATCCATCGGCGGAACTACCTTTAAAACCTAACGGTAAGTTAGACGTTTCAGGTTGCGTAGGCAAGGGTAGTATTACCATTGTTAGAAGCACTGGTCTTAAAGACCCGTACGTTGGAACTTGTGAGATAGTAAGCGGTGAAATTGCCGAAGATTTTTCTTATTATTACGCCGTATCTGAGCAAGAACCAACTGCAATGGCGCTTGGCGTTAAAGTTAGTGGTGCGGGCGTATGTATCGGTGCGGGCGGTATAGTAATTCAAACTTTACCTGGTTGCGATGATGAAACGATATCGAAAGCCGAAGAATTAGTATCAAAATATACCGATATTAGCACTCAAATTGCTGAAATAGGTGCAAAAGGTATTATTGATAGAGATTTTAGTGAATATAACTTTACAATGCGCGAAGCGATATATAAGTGCAATTGCTCAAAAGAATACATCGACGGTGTAATGATTTCGCTTGGCAAAGCCGAACTTAACGATATTATCAAAGAAAATGGTAAAATTGAAGTAAATTGTCAATATTGCGATAAAAAATACCTATACTATGAAAAGGATATAAACGCGCTTTTTAGCGAAAATAAAAATGACTAAAATTTACGAAAGGGACCACTACGATTTTGCGGTAGAAAAACTTTATAATATAAAAATAGAAAACGGCGATTTGCTTGGTGCGTTAAGCCTTATAAATAAAATGGAAGCCACCTTTGGTGCGGATAGGCAAACGTTAATTGCTTATGCAAATATTTATTATAAAATGGGTTTATACGAAGAATCGGCTAATTACTGGTTTAAATATTTAAGTATTTGCAAAGAAAAACAACGCGCAATGGGCTATAACGGCTTAGGCGCGTGTTTTTACAAGTTAGACGATAAATCGCTTGCGGGTTACTACTTTAACGAACAGTTAAAAACTAAAGATAAAACTATTTATGAATACAATAACGTAGGCGCTGAATTTTTCGATGAACTTTACGATAAAAAATCCGACTATTATATAGCATACCCCTACGAAATAGCCGACTTTACTAAAGTTATCAATAATAGTGCCGATTTAATTAAGGTTAAAGAATTTCAAAAGGCATTTGAAGTGTTATCGGTTATACCTAAAGAGTCAAAGTTTTATTGCGATGCTTTAATACAAAAATCACTTTGTTCTTTTTTTATGGACGACGTTCAAAGGGCTCTTATGTATATAGATGAAGCGATAGAGTTAAATCCTAACGATTTAATTGCTATTTGCAACGCTATAAGTTTGTATTGTGATTCTGGTAACAAAGAAAAAGTAAACGAATTAGTTAAAAAACTTTCAAGCAATAGTTTGAGTAAAGAGTTTGATAACTTATATAAAGTTTTTATGGTTTACTGTGAAGTAGGTGAGCACGCTTTAGCCGAAAAAGTAGCCGAAGAATTTTTAAAAAAAGAACCGTATAACGTTAACGTTTTATTCTTATATGGCATAGTTTTATATAACTTGCGCAAGTTTGATAAATCTGAACAAGTACTTTCAAAATGTTACCGCATAAGCAAAAATTACGTTCATAAATACTACTACGGTTTAGCAAGTAAGCAAACAAAATTAAAAAATAAAACAAGAACAAAATTAACTTATTCGTTCGACCTTTTAAGCGATGGTAAAAAACAACTTATATCAAAAATAACAACGTATATGTTAGACCCTAAAGGCGATATCGATGAAGACGTTTTAAACGATTTTATAAGTTATGCGTTAAACACTCATTCTTATAGTTTACAATCGTCGCTTGTATCGTTATTATTTAAGATAGATAATGAGTTTTCCTTTAATAAATTAAAGGAGTTGCTTATTAATAGTAACTGTTTTGACAAGATAAAATCGGGTATTATAGGTTACTTTACGTCAAAGGGCTTAAGCGGTGATTTTGCTTTAGTATTTTATAATATGTTCAAGTTTGTAACGATTTATAAAGCAGACCTTTACAATGCTAATAATACCGTGTTTAACGATGCTTACGCCTTTACAATGGGTAAACTTTGCCCAGTTGAAGAAGATTTATTGCCTATAAAAACAACGGCGGAAGAAATGTATAATTTAGCAAAAGAAAACGGCTTTTTAAATGAAATTCTTGATGCTAAAGCGTTATCGGCAGTTATCTTTGAGTTTTCTAAAATAAAACCTATAATAAACCGCAGGGTTTTAAATAAATTTTTTGATGCTAATATTAGAAAAACTAAACAAATAAGAGATTTATATATAAATATAGGTTACTTTAAAAAATAAAATATCCACGGATTTAATTCCGCGGATATTTTTTATTTTCGCTTTAAAATTAATTTTTCAAGCAGTGCCACAAGCCCGTACATAATACTTGCAAGCAAACATAAAACAACGGTGCTTGCCATAACTAAATCAAGCCTAAACACTTGACCGCCGTAAACTATTAAATAGCCTATACCTTGTTTTGAAACTAAATATTCACCCATTATAGAGCCTATCCAACTCATACCAACGTTGATTTTCAAACAGGATACAAGCGTTGGGATAGATGCTGGTAGTACAAGTTTTGTAAGCGTTTGCAATTTAGTTGCGCCAAGTGATTTTAAAAGCAAAATTTTGTTTTTATCGGTTGAGATAAACCCGTTTTCCATAGTGATAATAGTAACTATAATGGTTATGATTATACACATAAAAACTATTGATTTAGTGCCCGCGCCAAACCAAATAATAATTATAGGTCCAAGCGCAATTTTAGGTAAACTGTTTAAAACTACGATATACGGTTCTAAAACCTTTCTTAAAAACTCACTCCACCAAAGAAGTACTGCAATTAAACTGCCTAAAACTGTTGCTATTAAAAAGCCGATAATCGTTTCGTAAAGGGTAGTGTAAACGTGTAAAAAAAGTTCGCCTGATACCGCTAAATCTTTAAGTGTAAAATAAACTTTTGACGGCATACTCATTAAAAATGAGTCAATAACGTTAAGCCTTGCTAAAACTTCCCATAAAACGATTAATGACGTAAGTATTAAAACGCGGGTTAAATTTATTGCAAGTTTTGATAGTTTTTTATTTTTTAAATAAAGTAATCGCTCTTTAGATAGTTCCTTGTTTTTCATAATTTAATTCCTTCCATAGCGCTTCAAAATCTTCGCCAAAACCCTTTCTTTCACGGCGTTTTAAAGGGGAAAGATTTTTATCTTGATTGTATTTATGTTCGCTTAAAATTGTTGCAGGTCGCTTTGTTAAAACTATAATTCTATCCGCCGTTGAAAGTGCTTCTGAAATATCGTGCGTAACTAAAATAGCCGTCTTTTTTTCCATTGTTATTATAGAATAAACGTCATCGCAAACGGAAAGTTTAGTTTGATAGTCAAGGGCGGAAAAAGGTTCGTCAAGAAGTAAGATTTCAGGGGTACTTGCAAGTGTTCTTATAAGGGCTGCGCGTTGTTTCATACCGCCTGATATTTCGCTTGGATATGCTTTTATAAACTCTTTTAAACCGTATTTTTCTATTAAACTCTTAACAAATTCTTTACTTTTTTTACTTTTATCGTTTTTTATTTCAAGTGGCAGGTATATATTTTTTTCAATTGTTCGCCAAGGAAACAATTCGTCTTTTTGAAGCATATATCCAACGTTTTTAAAAGGACTTTTTAAGTCTTTATCGTTTAAAAATATTTTACCTTTCGTTGGAGATATCAAGCCCGCAAGTAATGATAAAATTGTAGTTTTACCGCACCCGGAAGGGCCTATAATTGCTAAAAACTCTCCTTCGTATACAGTAAACGATAAGTCTTTAATCGCTTGTGTTTCGCCAATTTCACTTTGATATGTAAGTGAAACGTTTTCTAATTTCAGTATCTCTTTCATAGTAATTCCTTAAGTTGTTAACCGTATAATTCTTGATAGATTTTTTTATTTAAACTATTGTCAACAACGCTTGAAAATTCAATATTTTCAACGTCTTCACCCGCGTTTTTAATTACGCTTTTTAACGTTTTAAACATATTTTCGTCAAGGCATAAATCACTTGCCCAAGTGTCAACGTTTTTGTAGTTGTCAAGCGACTTGGCAGTTGATTCTACTTCCGCGCCGGTAAAATGCTTAACAAGGTATTTAGAAACTTCTAAACTTGTTTCATTTTTAATAAAATCAAGCGCTTTAAATAGTGCTTTTATAAATTTTTCAACAGTGGTTGAATTGTTTTTTAAATAACTTGAAAGGGCAATAAACGAAGTGTAAGGTATTTCGCCACTTTTTGCACCAACACTTGCAACAATATGCCCTTTACCAGCCGAAACAAATTCAGTTGCAGTAGGTTCAAATAAGGTTACGTAATCGCCGATGTTGTTATCAAAAGTAGGTGCCATTAATGGAAATTGAATATCAGTTCTTAAGGTTAAATCTTCACCATCTTTTAAGCCCAAGTTTTTAACTATATATTCAAACGTCATTGCGGGAAGACCGCCTTTTCTACCTATGATTACTTCTTTGCCTTTAAGATTTTCCCATTTAAAGTCGGGTTCAGGGTTTCTACCTATTAAAAAACAACCGTCGCGCTTGGTTAATTGCGCAAATACTTTTGGCGCGTCTTGTTTGTTTTGGCGCGCAACGTATACTGCTGTTTCTGGACCTGCTAAGATGATATCCGCGCCGTTTGATAATAAGGCTGTCATTGATACGTCGCTACCGCCACCGTTAGTCAGTTCTATCTTTAAACCTTCTTCTTCGAAAAAGCCTTTTTCAATTGCTAAATAGAATGGTGCGTAAAAGAAAGAATCGGTAACTTCGTTTACTTTTACAACTGTTAAATCGTCGTTTTGTTTTTTGCAACCGCTTAGCGGTAGTAAAAATAAAGAGAGTGATAAAATAAGTAAGATAATTTTTTTCATATAAACTCCTAAAAAAATACTTCTTTATATTGTATGTAATATTACTTTTGTTTGACAATCTTAGTAAAAAACGATATAATAAATAAACATTGTCCATTTTTCACGGAGGTTAACGGTTTTTATGAATATGTCAACTACATATAATCCAAAAGAATTTGAAGAACGCATTTATAAGGAGTGGGAAAGTAGCGGTTACTTTAAGGCTACGCCAAACCCTGATAAAGTGCCGTTTACTATCGTAATTCCACCTCCAAATATTACAGGCCAACTCCATATGGGTCATGCGCTTGACGAATCTATTCAAGACTCAATCGTTAGATTTAAAAGAATGCAAGGCTATGAAACTTTATGGCTTCCTGGTACTGACCACGCGTCTATTGCAACTGAAGTTAAAATTGTAGACGCTATGCGTAAAGAAGGTCTTTCTAAAGAAGACGTTGGTAGGGAAGGCTTCTTAGAACGCGCTTGGGCGTGGAAGGAAAAATACGGCGGTAAAATTATCGAACAACTTAAATGCTTAGGTTCTTCTTGCGACTGGTCACGTTTAGCGTTCACTATGGACGAAAGATGTAGCCGTGCGGTAAGAGACGTTTTCGTTAATTTATACGATAAAGGTCTTATATATCAAGGTAGTAGAATTATCAACTGGTGTCCTACTTGTAAAACTGCTTTATCTGACGCTGAAGTAGAATATTCTGAAGAAGCATCACATTTATGGCACGTTAGATATAAAGTTAAAGGCGAAGATAACTACGTTATTGTTGCAACAACACGTCCTGAAACTATTTTAGGCGATACAGCCGTTGCAGTTAACCCTAAAGATAAACGTTATTTTGGTTTTGAAGGCAAAATGCTTGAATTACCGCTTACTGATAGAGAAATTCCTATCGTGTTTGACGAATACGTTGAAATGGACTTTGGTACTGGTGCGGTTAAAATTACGCCTGCACACGACCCTAACGACTTTGAAGTTGGTTTAAGACACAACCTTCCTGTTATTAGAACTATGAACGACGATGGTTCTATGAACGAACTTGCAGGCAAATATCAAGGTCTTGATAGATTTGAATGTAGAAAAGCAATCGTTAAAGATTTAGAAGAAATGGGCGCTTTAGTTAAAACTGAAGCATACGCTCACAACGTTGGTCACTGCTACCGTTGTAATTCAAGCGTAGAACCTATTATTTCTAAACAATGGTTCGTAAAAATGGAGCCACTTGCTAAACCTGCAATCGACGTTGTTAAAAAGAAAAGCATTAAATTTACTCCAGAAAGATTTACAAAAATCTACTTTAACTGGATGAATAATATTAAAGACTGGTGTATTTCACGTCAATTATGGTGGGGTCATAGAATTCCAGCGTTCTACTGCGACGAATGTGGTAAAATGACTGTTTCTAAAACTGATATTACAGTTTGTTCACACTGTAATTCAACTAAAATTCGCCAAGATGAAGACGTTTTAGATACTTGGTTCAGTTCGGCACTTTGGCCGTTCTCAACACTTGGTCACCCTGAAATGACTGAAGATTTAAAATACTTCTATCCAACCGACCTTTTAGTTACCGGTTACGATATTATTTTCTTCTGGGTAGCAAGAATGATATTCTCTGGTTTAGAACACACTAAGAGAATTCCGTTTAAAGACGTACTTATCCATGGCTTAGTTCGTGACGCTCAAGGTAGAAAAATGAGTAAGTCGCTTGGCAACGGTATCGACCCGCTTGAAATTATTGACGAATTTGGTGCTGATACTTTAAGATATACTCTTTTAAGTGGTATTGCGCCAGGTAGCGATACAAGATTTAGTAAAGATAAACTTGAAGGTTCAAGAAACTTCGTTAACAAGATTTGGAACGCATCAAGATTCGTTTTAATGAATTGCGAAGGTAGAAATATTAAAAATATTGAAGATTGTAAACTTACTGTTGTTGATAAATGGATTATCGGTAAACTTAACGCTACTATTAGAAAAGTTACCGTTAATATGGAAAAATACGAAATCGGTCTTGCTTGTTCTGACCTTCAAGATTTTGTATGGAACGACTTCTGTGACTGGTATATCGAACTTTGCAAACCATCACTTTACGGTGAGGATGGGGATAAAAAGGATAACACACTTGGCGTACTTGTATACGTTTTAACAAGCACGTTAAAATTATTACACCCTTATATTCCATTTATTACTGAAGAAATCTACCAAAATATTCCTAACAAAAAAGGTAGTATTATGGTTTCAGATTATCCAAGGTATAACGCTAAAGGCAACTACAAAAAAGACGCTGAAAAAACTGAAGTTATTATGAATATAATAAAATCTATCAGACAAATCAGGGTTGATACTGGTGCTGCACCAAGTAAAAAAGTTGATTTATTCGTTGTAAGTGAGTTCCAAAAACTTATTGAAAAGAACTCAATCTATATCGAAAAACTTGCAAACATCGGCACTATTAAGTTTATTCAATCTAAAGATGAGTTAGATATGAAAGTTGTTTCTCAAGTTCTTGACAAAGTTGAACTTTACGTTCCGCTTGGCGAACTTGTTGATACTCAAAAAGAACTTCAAAGATTAGAAGGCGAACTTAGTAAAATAGAAAGTGAAATTGCAAGGGCAAACGGTAAACTTGCTAACCAAGGCTTCCTTGCTAAAGCACCTAAAGCGCTTGTTGATAGCGAAAGGGAAAAACTTGATAAGTTTATCGATATGCGCGCTAAGATTATGCAAAACATAAAAGAATTAAAAGAAATGTAATATTTAAAGACCTAACGTAACGTTGGGTCTTTAATTTTTTGTAAAATAAAGTCGAAAGTCAATATTTTTACAAATCAAGTTATTATCAAAAAAGTTTACAAAAACTTGTATATATGTTAAAATATATACAAATTACTAAATTTATAAGGACACTATGAAAAAACAAAACGTATTAAAAGTCCGTTTTTTAGGTGGCGTTGGCGAAATAGGTAAGAATATGACGGCGCTTGAATACGGCAAAGATATAATCATTATTGATGCGGGATTAACCTTTCCAACACCCGATATGCCGGGTATTGACTTGGTTATTCCTGATATCACATATTTAATTCAAAATAAAGATAAAATAAGGGGCGTGTTTTTAACGCACGGCCACGAAGACCATATAGGTGGACTACCTTATCTTTTAAAGGATATCGACGTGCCCGTTTACGGTACAAAGTTAACTTTAACCCTTGCAGATTATAAACTTCGCGAATTTAAACTTCACAATGCAAAACTTAATTGCGTTCACCCTAAAAGCATCGTAAAAGCAGGTGTTTTTTCGGTTGAATTTATAAACGTTAACCACTCTATTCCTGGTTCTGTTGCCCTTGCAATAACAACTCCGTCGGGAACGGTATTTCACTCCGGTGACTTTAAGGTTGATTTAACGCCAATAGGCGGGGAAATTATCGACCTTGCGCGTTTAACCGAAATAGGTAAAAAAGGCGTAACGCTAATGCTTTGCGAATCAACTAACGTTGAAAGGGCAGGCTATTCAATGAGTGAAAACGTTGTAAGCGAAAATTTAGATAGGCTTTTTCAACAAAATAAATCAAGGCGTTTAATCGTTGCAACTTTTGCTTCAAACGTGTATAGATTACAACAAATTTTCAATATTGCATATAAAAATAAGCGTAAAGTAGCCTTATCGGGTAGAAGTATGATAAACGTTGTTGAAGCGTCGGCTAAAATAGGCGAACTTACAATACCTGAAAATTTACTTGTGGATATCGAAAAAATCAAAAACTATCAAGATAAAGATTTAGTTGTTGTTTCAACAGGTTCACAAGGCGAACCTATGAGTGCTTTAACGCGTATGGCAATGGGTGAATCAAGCCAAGTAAATATCGGCAAAAATGATACGATAATAATTTCTGCATCGCCAATTCCCGGCAATGAAAAAAGCATTTATCAAGTAATAAATAACCTTTACAGAAAGGGTGCGGAAGTCGTTTATGAATCGCTTGAAAATATCCACGCGTCTGGTCACGCTTGCGACGAAGAATTAAAGATAATGCACTCACTTATAAAGCCAAAATTCTTTATACCGGTACACGGCGAATACAGGCATTTGAAAAAACACGCCGACCTTGCTAAAGAAATGGGTATGAAAGACCATAATATATTGATTTGTGACCTTGGAGACACCGTAGAAATCACCCCTAAAACTATGAAGCGCGGTGATAAATTCCAAGCGGGTAGTAGGCTTGTAGACGGGCTTTCTATCGATGAAGCACAATCGGTTGTAAGGGATAGAAAACTTATTTCTGCCGAAGGTATTATAGTAGTTGTTTGCCCAGTTTCTGCCGAAAGTGGACTTATTCTTCAAGAGCCTGACGTTATCGGTAAAGGTGCGGGCTTAACTGAAGACCAAATTCAAGATATGAAGTTGATAGTTATAAAATGTCTTGAAAACTACAACATTAAAACTGCGGGTGATTTAAAAGTTATACGCGATATTATAAGGCGTAAACTCCGCGATTATTTATTCAAAAAAACTAAGAAAAACCCTATGGTTTTACCTATTATTACAGAAGTATGATAAACGAATATACAAAAGAATTAACAAACCGTAGTGCAAAAAATAATATTCCTAAAGAATTTATTGATATGCAAGACGAATATCGAAAAGCGGGTTTTCCAACCATCTTAACCGACGGACTAACCGAATTACTTTTAATGCTTTCAATAAAGAACCCTAAAACTTTGTTGGAACTTGGTACTTCAACTGGTTGTTCGTCTATTGCCATGCTAAAAAGTTTAAAGGACCTTAAAATCGTTACCGTTGAAAAAATCCCTGAAATTCAAGCGCAAGCGATAGAAAACTTTAAAAAATTTGGCGTAGCGGATAGGGTAGAAAGTTTACTTGGCGATAGCGTTGAAGTTGTTAAAGGTTTAACTCAAAAGTTTGATTTTATCTTTTTGGATTGCAATAAATCGGCATACGTTAAACTTTTCCCTATGCTTAAAAACTTGCTTAACGACGGCGGTGTGATTTTTGCCGATAACATTTTGTTTAGGGGATACGTATCTGGCGAAAATGAAACGCCTAAACAATATAAATCATTAGTTAGAAATTTAAACGACTACAATCAACTTGTAGCAAACGATAAAGATATGCTTACTTGTTTTTTCGACGTTGGCGACGGAATTGCAGTATCATTCAAAAAATAAGGAATTTACTATGGAAAAAATCGAATTACTTGCCCCTGCGGGTAACTTTTCAAAACTTAAAACGGCTATTTATTACGGTGCTGACGCAGTTTACGTTGGTGGTAAAAAGTTTTCGCTTCGCGCGTTTTCGGATAACTTTAATGATGAAGAATTAAAACAAGCAACCGATTTTGTGCACGAAAACGGTAAAAAAATCTACGTTACCGTTAATATTTACGCTAAAAATAAAGATTTAAACGAAGCAACTGAATATTTTAAACATCTTGAAAATATCGGTGTAGACGGTGCAATCGTCTCTGACCCTGGTTTAATTGCTATTGCAAAAAGGGTAGCACCTAAACTTCCGCTTCATCTTTCAACTCAATCTAACACTTTAAACGTAGAAACGGCTAAGTTTTGGGAAGAACAAGGCATCACCCGTTTAGTTTTAGCGCGTGAACTTTCACTGCAAGAAATTAGCGAAATAAATAGTGGTTTAAAGCCAAATACTGAAATCGAAGCCTTTATTCACGGTGCAATGTGCATAAGTTATAGCGGTAGATGTTTACTTTCTAACTATTTTTCAAATCGTGATAGCAACCGTGGTGAATGTGTGCAAGCGTGCAGATGGAATTACGCCATCCGCGAAGTTGGGAAAGACGGCGATTTTTATCCTATCGAAGAAGATGAAAATGGCACTTACATTTTAAATAGTAAAGACCTTAATATGCTTAATTATATCGACGATATGGTAAAAGCGGGCGTTAAATCCTTTAAAATTGAAGGTCGTATGAAAGGCGAATACTATTTAGCAACGGTAATTAACGCTTATAGGCGCGCTATTGACGAATACTACAAAATAGGCGATAAATACAAAGATAATTCACTTTATATTACCGAACTTAAAAAGACTTTCCATAGAGCCTTTACAACCGCTTATACCTTAGGTGCTAACGATAAAACCGTAAACTACGACGGTAGCCAATCAATGGGCAACAGTATGTTTATGGCTAACGTTCTTGGTTACGATGAAGAAAAGCAACTTTCTATTATAGAAATGCGCAATCGCTTTAAAGTAGGTGATGAACTTGAAGTGTTGTCTCCAAGCGAAAACTTTAATAAAAAGTTTATCGTTACTGAAATGTTTAACGAAAAAGGCGAAGTTGTTGAAGACGCAAAACTTGTTCAACAAAAATTATATATTAAAACGCCTTTTAAACTTTCTAAAGGCGATATGTTAAGAAAAGACCTTATTTAAACATAATGCGACAAAATTCAACATAATTTAACTTTAAGGAGTTATTTTATGTTTTTAGAATTTTTAAGTTTTATTTTTTCTAAAATCTTCTTTTTTTGCGGTGCAATTACTGGTGATTCTTTTCCTAAACCGTTATCGGCAGAAGAAGAAAAGAAGTATTTTAAACTTTTTAAAGAAAACGGCGATAAAAACGCCAAAGATATGCTTATAAAACATAATCTTAGGTTAGTTGCACACGTTGCTAAAAAATATCAAGGTAGCGAAGATACCGATGATTTAATTTCAACGGGTACAATCGGGCTTATAAAGGCAATAAATACCTTTGATGAAAGCAAGGGCACTCAACTTGCAACGTACACGGCAAGGTGTATAGAAAACGAAATTTTAATGCTTCTCCGCTCAAATAAAAAGCATCAAAACACCGTGTTTTTATCCGACACCGTTGGTGTTGATAAAGACGGCAATACCTTAACTATTATGGATTTGCTTAGTGATGACGGCGAAAGTTTATTTGACCAAGTTGGTAAAAAAATCCAGCGCGAAAAATTTTTAACGCTAACTAAGAATTGCTTAACCGATAGGGAATTCACGGTTATTTGTTTAAGGTTTGGGCTAAAAGGCAACGTTCCGCTTCCGCAAAGGGAAGTTGCACGCTTTTTAAAAATATCACGTTCGTATATTTCAAGGATAGAAAAGAAAGCAATCGAAAAAATTAAAGAGGAGTTACAAAACAGCGATATTGTTTTAGATTAAAATTTATGGAATATTCTTTAGTTTTTGGTGCTTGCGGGGGTATAGGTAGCGAATTGTCAAGGCAACTTGCAAGCAAGGGGTACAATCTTTATTTATCTGGTCAAACGGCTTCTAAACTTGAAATTTTAAAGCAAGAAATCTTATCAAAATATCCGCTTGTAAGCGTAAAAGTAGGCGTTTGTGATTTGTCTTCAACAAACAGTAGAGTTGAGTTTTTTAAAACGCTTGAAGATAGCAACGTTACCCTTAACGGCTTGTATTACGTTTCGGGTATTGATACGCAAAAGGCGTTTTGCAAATACACTGAAGAAAAAATAGTAAAGCAGGCAAGGGTTAACTATGAAGGTGCAATATCTTCAACCTTATCCGCGTTAAAACTTAAAGGCGAAAAGTTTAAAATTTTAGTTGTTTCAAGTTTAACTGGGATAATTCCTATGCCGTATTACGCGTTGTATTCATCAACTAAGTCTGCGCTTATAAATTTTTATACGGCACTTAGATATGAACTTAAGGATAACAACGTTAAAATAACTATATTGTGTCCTGGTAGCGTTCCAACGCGTGAAGATATTATTTTTGATATTAAAAAGCAAGGGCTTCAAGGCAAACTTTCAAAAAAATCGCCAAGTTACGTTGTTAAAAAGGGGTTAAAAGCCCTTGATAAAAATAAACGTATTTGTGTGCCTGGTTTTTATAATAAATTAGTTCGGTTCTTTAATGCGATTAGCCCTTTAAATTTAAAGATAAAAATCGTTGCAAATAAGTTTAAAAATAAAGAAAAAGATTGTTTTTAAAAATTACCCTTTACATTAAAGATATATTGTGTTAAAATACCATAAGGAGAAATTTTATGAGTTACGCTGATAAAGTATTTATTGAAAACTGTAAAGACATTATTAAAAACGGTTACTGGGATACCGACCAAAACGTTCGCCCTCACTGGGAAGATGGTACGCCAGCACACACCGTTAAAAAGTTTTGTATCGTAAACCGCTATGATTTATCTAAAGAATTTCCAATTCTTACTATAAGAAAAACATTTTTTAAATCGGCTATTGATGAAATTTTATGGATTTGGCAAAAAAAATCTAATAATATCCACGATTTAAAATCTCATATTTGGGATAGTTGGGCAGACGAAACTGGTTCAATCGGTAAGGCTTACGGTTACCAACTTGGCGTTAAGCATAAATATAAAGAAGGCGAAATGGACCAAGTTGATAGGGTTCTTTACGACTTAAAGCACAACCCTTATTCAAGGCGTATTATGACTAATATTTACACCTTCCAAGACCTTCACGAAATGAATTTATATCCTTGCGCGTATTCTATGACGTTTAACGTTACTGGCAATAAACTCAACGGTATTTTAAACCAACGTTCTAACGATATGGTTGTTGCTAATAACTGGAACGTTGTTCAATACTCAATACTTCTTATGATGTTTGCGCAAGTTTCGGGCTTAGAAGTAGGCGAACTTGTACACGTTATTTCAGACGCGCACATTTACGATAGGCATATCCCTGCGCTTGAAAAAATGTTTACTCATACCGAATACGAAGCACCAAAGGTAATAATGAATAAAAACGTTAAAAACTTCTATGATTTTACCGTTGATGATTTTGAACTTGTTGATTACAAATCAACACCGTTAGATGAAAAGTTGGAGGTTGCTATTTAATATGAAAGCAATAGTTGCAGTTGATAAAAAATGGGGTATAGGTAAAAATAATGATTTACTTTTTTCTCTCCCTGAAGATATGAAGTTTTTTAGAGAAAAAACAAGCGGTAAAACTGTTTGTATGGGTTATAACACTTTACTTTCTTTCCCTGGTTCTAAACCCCTTAAAAATAGAATCAATATCGTTTTAGCGCCCGAAGGTGTTGAAAGGGATGATTGCATTATCGTTCACACTTTAGAAGAACTTTCTAAAGAAGTAAATAAATATGACGACGTTTTCGTTATCGGCGGTGCAATGTTCTATAAAACAATGGTTCCTTACTGTGAAGAAGTTTACGTAACTAAAGTTGATGCAGATGGCGAAGCAACTGTATTTTATCCTAACCTTGATGAGATGGATAATTTTAGCGAAGTTTATTCTTCAGAGCCTATTGAATCAAACGGCTACACTATAAGATTTACTACTTACAAAAATAGTAATCCATTAAAATTTTAATAATTAAAGCGGAATTTTAATTGCAAAATTCCGCTTTTTTATATATAATGAAGTAGTTGTTTTATAGGAGATTTATGGAAAAGTCTAAAAAGTTAAATATTTTAGGTTTAGTATTATTATTCGGTGCAACTATTTCGTGGGGTACTTCGTTTATAGTTTTAAAAAATACAATCGAAACAGTTTCGGTGTTTTACGTATTAGCAATTAGGTTTACGTTATCCGGTTTAATTATAGGTGGTATTTTTTATAAAAAGATAATAAAAACGCCTAAAAGAACTATTTTAAACGGTATTTTGTTAGGTGTGATATTAACTTTTGCTTATGATATCCAAACTTTTGGTTTGGTTGAAACTTCGCCTGCAAGAAACGCCTTTTTGACAAGTTCGTATTGTATTTTAACACCGTTTATGGCGTGGTTTTTAATTAAAAAACGCCCTAAATTTTATAACGTAATTGCAGCGGTAATGTGTATTATCGGTATTGCGCTTGTAGTATTTTCAAATAACGATAACGGCACTAAAGTTAATATCGGCGATTTACTTACACTTTTATCTGCGGTATTTTACGCGTTACAAATTATATATATAGATAAGTATCAAGACCAAGGTAACGATAATATAGTACTTTTAGTATTTGAACTTTTAACGGTTGGCGTTGTAAATATTGTTCTTTCGCTTATAATTGATATGCCAAAGGGTATAGAAGTTTACGCGCTTAACCTTAATCAGTTTACAAGCATTATTTACTTAACGCTTGTTTGTACGTTATTTGCACAGTTTGCTATGATATTTGGTCAACAATTCACAACGGCAAACCAAGCATCGTTGATACTTAGTTTAGAATCAGTATTCGGTGCGTTATTTAGCGTTGTTTTTGGTGACGAAAGGTTAGGCGTTGGCTTAATTATCGGGTTTGTAGTAATATTTATGGCAATGGCTGTTAATGAATTTAAACTTGACCCGCTTAAACTTTTAAATGGTAAAAAACAAATTAAATAATATTAAAAGGTGGTTGAAATTTCAACCACCTTATTTTTAACCTTTTTTATTTTTAGCCCATTGTTTCATACGTAAGTCTTTGTTAAGAATTTTCTTTCTAAGCCTTATTGATTTTGGCGTTACTTCGAGTAGTTCGTCATCGGCAATAAATTCCATACATTGCTCTAAACTCATAATAGTAGGCGGGATAAGTTTTAACGCTTCATCGCTACCGCTTGCACGGTTGTTAGTTAAGTGTTTTTGCTTACATACGTTAACTACTAAATCATCTTCGCGTGAGTTAACGCCTACAATCATCCCTTCGTATACTTCTAAGCCAGGCGAAACGAAAAGGGTAGTACGTTCTTGAGCGTTAAATAAACCGTATTGAGTGGTTGTTCCACTTTCAAAGCATACAAGTGAACCGCGGTTACGTTCTTGGATATCGCCTTTGTATTCTTCATAGCCCATAAATATTGAAGCCATAGTGCCAAAGCCTTTAGTGTCCGTTAAAAGTTCGTTTCTGTAACCGATTAAGCATCTTGCAGGGATTTTAAACTCAAGTTTAGTTTCGCCACGGTCATTTGCGTCCATACTAATAAGTTCGCCACGTCTTTCGCCAATTTTACTCATTACTGCGCCAACGTATTCGTTAGGAACTTCAACTACTAAGTTTTCGATAGGTTCGTGAGTTTTGCCGTTTATTTCTTTAAAAATAACTTTAGGGCGCGATACTTGGAATTCGTATCCTTCACGGCGCATTTCTTCAATAAGGATAGATAAATGAAGTTCGCCACGTCCGTAAACCTTAAATGAGTCGGCGCTATCAGTTTCTTCAACGCGCATTGATACGTTTGTTTCAACTTCTCTAAAGAGCCTTGCGCGTAAATGTCTTGAAGTTACGAATTTACCTTCTTTACCTGCAAAAGGTGAGTTGTTTACCATAAATACCATACTAATTGTTGGTTCATCAATGGCAACGAAAGGGAGTTGTTCTACCTTATCAAGCGAACATAACGTTTCGCCGATATTTATTTTTTCTATACCAGAAATAGCAACGATATCACCAACACTACCAGAACTTACTTCAACGCGTTTTAAACCTTCAAATTGATAAAGTTTACCAATTTTAGCGTTGTAAGTAGTGCCGTCAGTACGGCAAACGGTAATTGTTTGCGAATCTTTAATTTTACCCCTTACAATTCTGCCAACGCCAATTCTACCAACGTATTCATCGTAATCTATATTACATATTATAGTTTGAAGCCCGTCATTTTCATCGCCAACAGGCGCAGGGATTTCGCTAATAATAGTATCAAGTAGAGAAGACATATCTTCAGTTACAACGCTTGGGTCTAATGTAGCAAAGCCTTGCTTAGCAGAAGCGTAAACTGTTTTAAAATCAAGTTGAGTATCGTTAGCACCAAGTTCGATAAAAAGGTCGATAATACTATCCATAGTTTTATTTAAATCGCCACCTTTGTCGATTTTATTAACTACAACGATAGGTTGCTTATCTAAACTTAACGCCTTTTTTAAAACGTAACGTGTTTGTGGCATACTGCCTTCAACAGCGTCAACAAGTAAAATTACGCCATCAACCATTGAAAGTATACGTTCAACTTCGCCACCAAAATCGGCGTGGCCTGGCGTGTCGATAATATTGATTTTAACGCCTTTATAGTTAACGGCAGTATTTTTAGCAAGGATTGTAATACCGCGTTCACGTTCTAAGTCGTTGCTATCCATAACTCTATCTTGCACAACTTCGTTTGTTCTAAATATTCCGTTTTGTTTAAGTAACGCGTCAACCAAGGTTGTTTTACCGTGGTCAACGTGGGCGATAATCGCCACGTTTCTAATGTTATCTCTTACGTTCATAATTTAATTCCTTTCACGTGGTATTTTAGTATTTTATACTAAATTTGTCAATTAAATATATGGATAATTAAAAATTTTAAAAAAATTAAAAATATTGTCAAAAAGGCGTGTAATTTGGTTGATTAAATTACTAAAGTGTGTTAGAATAGTGGAAAATTAAATAAGTCATGTGAAACGTGTGGAAAATTTTAACCGTACGTGGATGACACTCTGGAGAATCTCTTTAAGTAGAGTGCCGAAGGTGCAAGTGGGTACGCCCGCGAATCTCTCAGGCAAAAGGACAGAGCAAACTTAACGTTTGTGTTTTGTTTTCTTCAGGCTGTCAGTATTGACGGCTTATTTTTTTGGAGGTATTATTATGCAACTTGTTTATGACGTTCTCAACTGGATTGACGGTAACATCCTTTGGGGTATCCCGATGCTTACTTTAATCATCGGCACTGGATTATTCGTTTCTATCAAAACGAAATTTTTCCAAGTAAGGGAGTTTGGCTACGCTTTAAAGCAAACTATGGGTAAAACTTTTAAAATTATGTTTAAAAAGGATAAAGCCCTTAATAACGAAAAAGCCATTTCTCCATTTGAAGCTTTCTGTACGGCTGTATCGGGTACAGTAGGTACTGGTAATATCGTAGGTGTTACTACGGCTATTATTTCAGGTGGTCCTGGTGCTGTGTTCTGGATGTGGGTTTCTGCTTTCTTTGGTATGGTTACTAAATACGCTGAAATTACCCTTGCAATCTTCTTCCGTAAAAAAGACGAAAAAGGCGAATATATCGGCGGTCCTATGTATTATATAGAAAAGGGCGCTAAAATGAAATGGCTTGCTATTTTATTTGCAGTATTCACAATGCTTGCCGCTATCGGTATGAGTTCAGTTCAAGCAGATACTATTCAAGTAACTTGGAATACTACTTTTAATATTCCTACTTGGGTTACTGCAATCATCATTGCCGTTATTACTGCTCTCGTTGTTCTTGGCGGTATCAAACGTATCGGTAAAGTTGCTTCTATGATTGTTCCATTTATGGCTATTTTCTTTATTATAATGGCTATTGTAGTTGTTTGCGTTAACATTACTGCTGTTCCTGCAGTATTTGCTTCAATTTTTGCAAGTGCATTTACTACTAAATCACTTCTTGGTGGTTTTGCTGGTTACGGTATTATGATGGCAATGCGTTACGGTTTTGCTCGTGGTGTATTCTCTAACGAAGCAGGTCTTGGTTCTTCTTGTATTGCTCACTCAAGTGCTGACGAAATTGAACCAGTTAAACAAGGTTTATGGGGTATTTTAGAAATCTTCGTTGATACTTTCATTATTTGTACTTTAACTGCTTTATTCGTGCTTTCTGCAGGCGTTGGTGACGTTGGTGGTGGTGCAACTACTGCTCTTGCTTCATTTACAAGTATTGGTGGTGTTATTGGCAATATCTTCAAATATAGTTACGCTATTATTTTACCACTCTTTGCTTTCTCTACTATTCTTGCTTGGGCTGTATACGGCGAAAAAGCTTGTCAATACATCTTCGGTAAAAAGAGCAACATAATATTCAATATCATTTACGTTGTTATGATTGTTGTTATGGCGCTTATCACATTCTTTGGCGGTGGCAACCTTGGTACTGACTTTGTATGGCTTATCTCTGATATGACTAACGCGTTGATGGCAATTCCTAACCTTATCGGTATTATTGCTCTTAGTGGTTTACTTGTTAAAATTACTAAAAACTACTTTGACCGTAAAAACGGTAAAGACGTTGCTCCTATGATTTCTGCATACGACGACGTTAACAGCGAACTTGCTGAAAAAGTAAAAGGTAAAGTTATTGACTAATCTATTAAACGCTTCCGCTATAACGGCGGAAGCGTTAATTTATTAAAAAAAGTATTACAAAATAAAAATAAAAAAATCTTTTAAAAATCGCGATAAAATGCTTGCAAATATTTAATCTATATGATAATATATTTAAGTAATCGCGATAAACGTGGTTATATTTATAAGGAATAAAAAGTTCGTTATAAATTTTTAAAAACTCACGCAAATTCGCTTGACAAATGCTTAATATTATATTATTATAATTAAGCGTAATTTGATGGCAACGGGGTGTAGCGCAGTTGGTAGCGCACGTGGTTTGGGACCATGGGGTCGGGAGTTCAAGTCTCTTCACCCCGACCATAAATTATACGGGCCTTTAGCTCAGTTGGTTAGAGCGGTCGGCTCATAACCGATTGGTCCGGGGTTCGAGTCCCTGAAGGCCCACCAAAGAATCCCAAAATAATTCACTTAACAATTAAATGGCTACGGCCCGGTAGTTCAGTTGGTTAGAACGCCAGCCTGTCACGCTGGAGGTCGACGGTTCGAGCCCGTTCCGGGTCGCCATTTTTTTTGCCTCGGTAGCTCAGTCGGTAGAGCAGGGGACTGAAAATCCCCGTGTCGGTGGTTCGATTCCGCCCCGAGGCACCATTAAAATTTAATATATGCTGGCGTAGCTCAACAGGCAGAGCAGCTGACTTGTAATCAGCAGGTTGTGGGTTCGATTCCAATCGCCAGCTCCAAAAAAACTTTATATCTTGGGGAGGTTGCCGAGCGGCCAATGGCAACAGACTGTAAATCTGTCGGTTTTCACCTTCGGTGGTTCGAATCCACCTCTCTCCACCAAAAAACGATATACCATACACGGTATATCGTTTTTTGATGTATCGAGTTGTATTCGATTTGAACCACCGAAGGTGGTTCGGTTATCCGCTTTAGCGGTAATCAGCCAGGGTGTCCCTACGATAGTAGGGTGTGGCTGTATCCACCTCTCTCCACACTTGTATCTACCTTTATACATATGAATAAAACAACCCTAAAATCCATATATTATACTACTATGAAAAGAAGTATATTGCTTTGGTGTTTTGGTGGCTTTACTTTTAGTACTGCATTAGGTACAGTACTGCATTTTTTATATTCGTGGACGGGTTTGATGTTGTTTACATCTATTTCGGCGGTTAACGAATCAACGTGGGAGCATATGAAAATATTATTCTTTCCTATGCTATTTTTTGCGGTATTTGAGTGGTTTTTCTTTAAGGAATATAAGGGCTTTTGGTGGATAAAACTTATAGGAACTGTAATAGGTGTTTTAAGCGTTCCTATACTCTTTTACACAATAGGTGGCGTGTTTGGTAAAACCCCCGATTTTATCAATATTTTAATCTTTTTTGTGTCGGCAGGGCTTGGGTATTTAATCGAAGGTTTGCTATTAAAATCAAACTTTTATTTACCGCTAAATTTTATACCTATAATAATATTAATTATAATTACAATATTGTTTATTATTTTTACTTATTTCCCACCCAAAATCCCGTTATTTTTAGACCCGTTAACAAATAATTACGGAATTATATTTTAGTATTGATTTGCTTTAAATATAATGATATAATCAATATAGGTGGTACTTATGAAAAGTGTTTTCTATATAAACGATTATTCTAATAACGGCGAAACGGATAGTCAAGTAATTGATAAATGTTTAAGAGAAATATCTAAAATTTCAGTCCATAAAACTATTGTTTTTAATGGGAAAGATTACCATATAGATAAAGCAATTTTATTGCCATCAAATACCACGGTTATTATAGATAATTGTAAGATTTTTCAAAACGATTTAGTGTTTGATAATATCTTTCGCGGAGATAACCTTGTTATTGATGAGAATTCTCCTTATGACGTACCGCTTGATGTTTTACCACTTGCTAATGTTAAAATTATAGGTAATGGTAACGCCGAAATAGTGGGTACTAAACAACCGAAAACTATGTATCACCCATTTTTTAAGGAAAATATGCTTGCCGTTGGCGATTTTTGGGGGTATAGAACGCACAGTGTTTCAATTTCTAACTGTAACGGTTTTGAAATCAGCGGTTTAAAACTTTCAAACACTATGGGTTGGGCGATATGCTTTGACAACTGTAAAAATTGTAACGTTCACTGTTTGCAAATTATCTCTAACGTTAAAAATGGGGACGGTATTGATTTTAGGTCGGGTTGCAATAACTGTACCGTTGATAATATCACGGGTTATACGTCAGACGATACAGTTGCTTGTAGTGCTTTATCAAAAGGTAAAACAAATCGTACGCTTTCAAAATATCTTTACTCTAGCGAGCCGTATAACTGTTGTCATGAAAATATAGATAAATCTATTCACGATATTAAAATTAGTAATATTTTTACCGGAGGTAAGCACCACGGTGTTATATGTTTAGCTGCAAACGGAAATAAGCTTTATAACATAGAAATTTCTAACGTTTTTGATGGTTTTGATGGTGAAAGGGAATCTTCTGTTAGGGTTTATACTGGCTATGGTGAAGGTTTTATGAAGGGGGATATAAAAGATATTAAGATAAATAGCGTAACGTCTAATATCTCTAAATATGCTGTTATGGTTACTTGTGAAACTGAAAACTTAACGGCAGAAAATCTTACACAAAACAATGCAAATGGCGAAATTTTATACAAAGTATAATTAAAACGCACAATTCGTGCGTTTTTTATTTGTTATTTTTTAATTTTATGTTACAATTATATTATGAAATACGTTGAACTTACAATAAACACAACTTCAGAAGCAGTTGAACTTGTTGCCGATAAATTATGGGAGTTTTCTTCTTACGGCGTTTCTATTTGCGATGATAACGATATTTTAGAACTTATCAATAAACGTCGCAATACTTGGGATTATTTAGAAGACAGTATTACCGAAAATTTAGGCTACCGCGCAACTTTAGTTAAATGCTACCTTGATTTAGATGACGCCGAAAGCAAAAAGTTACAAATCGAAACTGCGCTTAACGATATGAAAACTTTATCTTGTGGCGAAATTTCTTTCGGTTCGCTTGAAATCATTTCGCGTATCGTAGACGGTGACGACTGGATTGAAATTTGGCGCAAGCATTATCGCCCTATGGATATGGGAAAGGTTGTAATTTGCCCTGAGTGGATAGAATATTCGCCAAAACAAAACCAAGTAGTTGTTTTAATTGATAGCAACCAAGCCTTTGGCACGGGTGAGCATGAAACAACGTCTATGTGTATTGAATATTTAGGTGAGTACGTTAATAAAGATATTACCGTTATCGACGTTGGCACAGGTTCTGGTATTTTAGGAATTACAGCCGTTAAACTTGGCGCGTTAAAGTCAGTTATGACGGATATTGACGAAGTTGCCGTAGAAACTGCTAAACATAACGCTAAAATCAACGGTGTGGCCGAAAAATGCCACGTTACGCTTGATAATTTACTTAGCGAAAACGACGGTAAAGGTGAAATCGTAGTTGCAAATATAACAGCCGATATTTTATGTATCTTAGCAAAAGATATTTTAAAACACACGGTTGACGGCACAAAACTTATTTTAAGCGGTATTTTAAAAGAAAAAGCGCAAATGGTAGTTGATACTTATCTTCCGCTTGGCTTTAAACTTATAAATTCTAAAAATAAAGGCGAGTGGGTTGCACTTGTGTTTGAAAAATTATGAAAGCAGTAGTTTTTACTTTGGGTTGTAAGGTTAATAGTTACGAAAGTGCTTCGCTTATCAAGGGGCTTGAAGAACTTGGCTATGAAGTTTCTGATGAACTTGTTTTTGCCGATTTATACATAATTAACACTTGCGCCGTTACAAGCGAAGCGGAAAAAAAATCGCGCCAGGCGGTTGCAAGGGTAAAAAAACAAAACCCTAACGCCAAGATAATAGTTACTGGTTGCGCATCGCAAAATAACCCTAAAGCCTTTATCGAAAAGGACGGTGTTACACTTGTTACCGGCACTGTAAACAAGCAAAAGATTTTAGAGATAATAAACGATAACGGAATTAAAATCAACGATTTTACCGACACTTTTGACGACGTAGTTATTCCTAAACTTTTAAAAACGCGCGCGTTTATTAAAATTCAAGACGGTTGCAATAACTTTTGTTCTTACTGCATTATCCCGTATTTAAGGGGAAGAAGTAGGTCGCGTAGTCCACTTTCTATCAAGCGTGAAATAGAGATTTTAAAGCCACTTGAAGCCGTTTTAACGGCAATAAACCTTACGGCGTATAAATATAAAAATAGCACGCTAACTGACCTTATAAATTCGCTTTTTGACCTTAACTGCCGAATTAGGCTTGGTAGTTTAGAAGAAAATATTATCGATAGAAATTTTTTAACGGCTTTATCAAACTTAAAAGATTTTGCACCGCATTTTCACTTATCGCTTCAATCGGGAAGCAATAATACATTGAAAAAAATGAACCGTAAATATAAGGCGGAAGATTTTATAAACGGCGTTAATTTAATTAGAGAGTTTTTTCCAAACGCGGGTATTACTACGGATATTATCGTTGGTTTTCCTACCGAAACGGAAGAAGATTTTAACGAAACTATTGAGTTTGTAAAAAAGGTAAAGTTTTCTGATATTCATTGCTTCCCGTATTCACCAAGGGAAGGTACTGTTTCATATAAAATGAAAGATTTACCTTCAAGCGTTAAAAAGGAAAGGCTTAATAAACTTATTAGTCTTAAAGAAGAATTAAAAGCCGAATTTATTAGCCAAAACCTTTCAACTGAAAAATATCTTATTACTGAAGAAATCGTTGATGGTTATACGGTTGGTTATACCGAAAACTATATTAAATGTTACCTTAAAGGTGCTTTAAAAGACGGAAAATACAAAGTTAAACTTATAAGCGCATATAACGACGGCGCTATTTGTGAACTTATTAAGGAGTAAATTATGGATTGTTTATTTTGTAAATTTATTAGTGGCGAAATTCCTGTAAACAAAGTGTTTGAAAATGATGATATGATAATTATTCGCGATATCGCACCGCAAGCAAAAAATCACTATCTTGCAATTATTAAATCGCACTTTAAATATTTTGCCGAAATGACTGAAAAAGATGCCGAAATGCTTAAAAATATGTTCAATAAAATCCCTGAACTTACTGAACTTTTAGGTCTTGAAAACGGTTACAGAATTGTTGTTAACCAAGGCGATGATGCAGGTCAAACTGTTCCGCATTTGCATATTCATATCCTTTGCGGTCAAAAAATGGAATGGAATCCCGCATAAATTATAAAAAACTACCAAATTTAGCCATATTTTGTTTGACACGATAATATATCTTTGTTATAATTATAAGGCTTTAAAAAGTAATAACTGACCGTAGGGTGAAGGAGGGTTGTGTATGTCAACAGTTAGAGTTGGTGAAAATGAATCATTAGATAGCGCTTTAAGAAGATTTAAACGTAAATGTTCACGTGACGGTATCATTGGCGACCTTCGTCGTAAAGAATTCTACGAAAGACCTTCGGTTAGAAGGAAAAAGAAAGCTGAAGCAGCTAGAAAAAGAAACATTAAAGGTTAATAATTTTAGTTTTACTCCCGCAAATATTTAATTGCGGGAGTATTCTTTTGTAGGAGGCAATCGTGGCGGAAAAGACGTTAAAAGATTATGCAAAAGAAGCCAAAAAGCGTATGAAAAGTTCATTTTGGCAAGATTATAAAGCAAAATTAAATAGTGAAATTTCTAAGGCTGAAGAGTCTGGCGAATCTACGTCTAAAATTGCACTTTACTATCAAAATAAAGTATCGGTAACGGTAAAGGGTGTAAAAAACGATGAAGAAGAATTCTATCAAAAGGTAAAGAATTTACTTTCAACAGTAGGTGAAGTTAGCGATGCGTTAGGTAGGCTTACAGATAAAGAATATTTTAACGGTTTAAGTTACGACCAAAAACAGCGTTATACGTTAGAACTTTCTGCAAAATACGTTAAGGCAAAGGAAAGGTATTACAAAGAATTGCAGTTTGAAAAAACTGTATAAATACTATTGAAAAAGTATAAATTTTGTGCTAAAATATTACTATGATTTACGGCAAAGAACATTTTTTAGAGATTTTTGACAAGTATATAACCCGCGACGGTGCAGATAAGTTAAAAACTTATCTTTTAAATTCCGATTTTTTCGTTGCTCCTGCAAGTACTAAGTTTCATAGTGCGTTTGAAGGTGGGCTTTGTGACCATAGCATTAAAACTTATAAAAGGCTTCTTTTTAACGTTGAAAATGAATACGGTGAAGGCTGGGAAAGTATTATTCCGCACGAAAGTGTAGCAATATCTGCTCTTTTACACGATTTATGTAAAATTGATTTCTATAAGCAAGATTATAGAAACGTTAAAGAAAACGGTCAATGGGTTAAAAAAGAAGTTTACGTAAAAGATGAACTTTTACCTTACGGTCACGGTGAAAAATCTGTATACATTGCAAACGGTTTTTTAAGGTTAACGCGCGACGAAGCAATTGCAATCAACTGGCATATGGGCGGTTTTGATGCAAGGGTAAAGGGTGGCGACGGTTCAATTAGTGAAGCGTATGCTAAATATCCGCTTGCAGTACTTTTACACGTTTCTGATTTAGAAGCAACTTATCTTGACGAAAAAAGAAGTATCGACTAATTTAATTTAAACTCAAGCATTTTGCTTGAGTTTTTTATTTTTTAAATAAAAAAGTTGATTTTATACTGTAAATAGTGTAAAATACTTTTATATACCTAATTTAAGGAGTTATTATGGCTAAAAGAAGAATAGAAACTACTTGTATACAAGGCGGTTACGAACCAAAGAACGGCGAACCACGTCAAATACCTATATATCAAAGCACTACGTTTAAATACGATACAAGTGAAGATATGGGTAAACTTTTCGATTTAGAAGCATCGGGATATTTCTATACGCGTTTACAAAACCCAACGAACGATTACGTTGCTAAAAAACTTTGCGAACTTGAAGGCGGTAGTTCTGCAATGCTTACGTCGTCTGGTCAAGCAGCGAACTTTTACGCTATTTTCAATATTGCAAACGTTGGTGACCACGTAATTGCAAGTTCTGCAATCTATGGCGGTACTTTTAACTTGTTTGCCGTTACTATGAAAAAAATGGGTATTGATTTTACCTTTGTTTCTCCTGATATTACTGAAGAAGAACTTGATAAGGAATTCAAGCCTAACACTAAAGCGGTGTTTGGCGAAACTATTGCTAACCCAGCGCTTACAGTTATCGATATTGAAATGTTTGCAAGATGTGCGCATAAACACGGCGTTCCATTTATTATTGACAACACTTTTGCTACGCCTATTAACTGTAGACCTATTGAGTGGGGTGCAGATATTGTTACGCACTCTACAACTAAATATATCGATGGTCACGGTACAAGCGTTGGTGGTGCTATTATCGATGCCGGTAAGTTTGACTGGATGAAATACGCTGATAAATTCCCAGGTTTAACTACGCCTGACGATAGTTACCACGGTGTTGTTTATGCTGAAAAATTCGGCAAGGAAGGTGCGTTTATTACTAAAGCAACTTCTCAACTTATGAGAGACTTTGGTTCAATTCAATCACCACAACACGCGTTCTATATTAACTTAGGCTTAGAATCTTTACACGTAAGAGTTCCAAGACATTGCGAAAACGGTTTAAAAGTTGCTAAATTCTTGTCAACTCACCCTAACGTTGAATGGGTTAGATATCCTGCACTTGAAGGTGATAAATATTACGATTTAGCACAAAAATATATGCCTAACGGCACTTGTGGTGTTGTAAGTTTTGGCGTTAAAGGTACAAGAAAAGACGCTGAAACTGTTATGAAAAACTTAAAAGTTGCTTCTATTGAAACTCACGTTGCCGATGCAAAAACTTGTTGTTTACACCCAGCAAGCGCAACACATAGGCAAATGACTGAAGAACAACTTATTGCTTGTGGCATCACGCCAACTTTAATAAGATATTCTTGCGGTTTAGAAAATGCCGACGACCTTATTGAAGACTTAAATCAAGCGTTAAATCTTATCTAAAAGGATATAATTATGCCAATTAAAATACCTAATAATTTACCTGCGGCTAAAACTTTAACGGAAGAAAATATCTTTATAATGACGGAAACCCGTGCTATTACTCAAGATATTCGTCCGCTTAAAATTTTAATCCTTAACTTGATGCCTAAAAAAATTGAAACTGAAACTCAGTTTGCAAGGCTTCTTGGTAATACACCGCTTCAGGTAGAACTTGAACTTATACACACAACTTCACATAAGTCAAAAAACACTGCTGAAGAGCATTTACTTGCTTTTTATAAAACGTTTGACGATATTAAAGACCAAAACTTTGACGGTATGATAATAACTGGCGCGCCAGTTGAACATATGCCGTTTGAAGAAGTGGAATACTGGCAAGAACTTTGCGAAATTATGGAATGGTCTAAAACGCACGTTCATAGTACCTTCCATATTTGTTGGGGCGCTCAAGCAGGTCTTTACTACCACTATGATATACCAAAACGCCAACTTGACGATAAACTTTTTGGCGTGTTTCCGCACTATATTGAAAGGAAGAATATTCTTTTTAGGGGCTTTGACGATATCTTTTACGTTCCACAATCAAGGCACACAACGGTTGATAGGGAAGATATAGAAAAAGTTAAAAACTTAAAGATTTTATCTTCATCAAAAGAAACCGGCGTTTACGCTATTGCAACCGACCAAGGTAGGCAAATATTTATAACTGGTCACTCTGAATACGATGCCGATACTTTAAAGAACGAATATCTTCGCGATGTATCACAAGGTAAAAAAATTACTATACCTTATAACTATTTCCCAAACGACGACGCGTCTAAAGAACCTATTGTTTCTTGGCGCGGTCACGCTAACTTATTGTTTTCAAACTGGCTTAACTACTTTGTTTACCAAAGCACGCCATACGATATTAAAGAAGTTAAATAATTTAAGGTTTTATCTAAAAAATTACAAACTTTTCTATTTTTATAAAGGAGAATTATGAATACTTGGCACGGCTATAAATGTGAAGAATTTGAATTCCAAAATATGTATGCTATCGTGGTTTTTCCTAACGTTAAACCTAACGGAAAACTTGCGCTTAAAACAGAATATTTTGAAGAATTTCCTAAAACACAAATTGACTTACTTGAAAAGGGTTACCATTTAGCATATATTAAAAATATCAATAGATGGGGACGCGATGAAGATTTAAAAAGAAAAGCCGACTTTGTTGATTTTGTGTCAGAAAAATACAACTTATCAAAAAAATGCGTACCAGTTGGTTTAAGTTGCGGTGGTTTATTTGCTATTAAGTTTGCGGGTAATTATCCTGATAAAGTATCCGTAATTTACCTTGATGCGCCAGTTGTTAATATTTTATCTTGTCCTTGCTGTTTGGGTGCAAACAAAAATCAACCTATACCAAGTAAAGAAGTTTACGATGCGCTTGGTCTTGATGAAGTTTCTATTTTATCTTATAGAAAACACCCGCTTGATTATATTCCTGTGCTTGTGGAAAATAAAATACCTGTTGTTATGGTTTATGGCGACGTTGACGACGTTGTACCTTATAACGAAAACGGTATTTTAGTTGAAAGAGCGTATAAAAATGCTAATCTTTCTATTCAGATTCACGTTAAACCAGGTTGTGGGCATCATCCACATTGTTTAGACGATAATACTGAAGTTTTAGCGTTTATTGAAAAATACGATAATTAAATTTAAAAGCCATTGCGGTTGCAATGGCTTTATTTATTTGTTTTTTCGATAGTTTAATGGTGTTACGTTATATTTTTCTTTAAAAACTTTAGTAAAATACGCTGAATCGGTAAAACCTAAGTTTTCGGCTATTAACTGTACGGGTATTGTTGTAAACTTTAAATAATCACACGCTTTTTCAAGGCGCAATTTTATGCGGTATTCGATAGGTGAGTAACCTAAAAGTTTTTTAAATAATTTTCTAAAATAAACGTCGCTAACGTTACATTTTTTAGATAATATCGTTAGTTCAAAGTTTTTATCGTAATTTTGATGTATAAATTCAACACCGTTTTTTATTATGGAAAAATCTTCGCTAGTGTAATTTTGTGCGTAAAATTCGTCACATAAAATATTAAATATGTTATATAGTTCGGCATTAAACTTGTTTTTTGTTTGGTTAAAGGTGTAGGATAATCGTTCTATTTCGTAAATTACTTTTTTAACCTTGCTAGAATTAAAGGTAAAAATCTCATTATGCGTTAAATAATTATTGTTTTCATCAAAAAGTTTAAAGTTTATACCTATGCTTGAAATTAAGTTATTTCTATCAAGCGAAAAACTGGTTATATACTCACTACCAGCGGGGATATAGACTAAATCACCGCTTTCTGCTTGCAAATTTTTGCCATTTTTAAGTGTATATTCAACTTTTCCGTTTTCAATTAACAAAAATAAATGAAATTCTTTTGGTTTATCAATGCAAGACCAAATATCGTTTTCTTGCCAAGTTTGACGGAGTATGTTAACGAATTTTACCGTGTATTCACTACTATATAAATTGTTTAAATCTATCATAACGTTTTAATTTTAGCACCTTTTAACTATATAGTCAATAGTTTCGAAAAATTATATTTTTATATTAGAAAATCTATTTACTGTTAAATTAATTAGTTGTATAATATTTATATAATCGGAGGTAATTATGAAAAAACAAACTTCTTGGGAAATCATTTACAACAATTTTAGCGGTATGGAACGCCACGCCGTTGAATTTTTAAACAAAGAAATGGGTAAATACGTTCTTCGTGAACTTGGTGAATATTCTATTCACGTTTTACCTATCAATAAAGAAACTGAAAACTATGAAATTAAAGAAAACGCTATTGTCGTTTCTTTATACAATAATAGCAAAATTATAAAACAATATATTAATCCTGATGAATTTAACGAAAACGGCTTTATCGTAAAAGTTTTAGATAATCCTAATACGCCTAATACGTCTATTGTATTAATTACAGCAAGTGATGAAAGTGCACTTTATCGTGGTGCGGTATACTTTATTGATGATTACGTGCCAAAATATGCGCCTTATTTATCGGGTAAATTAAATTATAGGGTGTTTGATGGTAGGCTTTATCCTGAAATACACAAAGAAGAAATCAAAAGTAAAACAAGGTCTATTTTCGCTTGGGGACACGCTATTAACGATTACCGTAAGTATATTGAAAATATGGCGCGTCTTGGCTTAAATCAACTTATTTTATGGAACGATTTTGCGCCGATTAACGCTAAAGAAATAGTTGAATACGCACACTCATACAACATTGAATTTATTTGGGGTTTTGCTTGGGGTTGGGATGAAAAACGCTGTAAAAACCTTATGTGTTTAGATGATAATATCCTTGCTGAAATGAAAAAGAATATTTACGATACTTATTATTCTACTTGGCAAGGTTTAGGCGATGGTATTTACTTTCAATCGTTTACAGAAACTGAAATGGATACTTTAAACGGTAAATGTATAGCAGAAGTAGTTACTGATTTTGTAAACGAAGTAGCGGGTGAACTTTTAAAGAAAGAACCTAATTTACATATACAATTTGGATTACACGCTATCTCAGTTCATAAATACATTGATTTTATCGCAAAAGTTGATAAGCGTATTGAAATTTTATGGGAAGACTGTGGTTCTTTCCCATACAGTTATTATCCGCACGTGGTTGATAATTTTGAAGAAACTGTTGAGTTTACAAAAAAAATCTTAACGCTCCGCGGGAAGGATGCTAAAACCGGCTTGGTATTTAAAGGTCATTGCACGCTTGACTGGACTAAGTTTATCCACCAAAAAGGTCCATTTATTTTAGGTGAAAACTGTGATTTTGTTACCGAACACGATAAATATTTAAGAAGTAGCGGTTGGGCATCGCTTACTGCAGGTTGGGTAAGATACGGCGATTGTGCGCGTAAAATTACTGAACTTGCATTACAACTTGACCCTAACGTTAACTTATGTATGGCTGGCGCGTATGACGGCGGTATTTGGCTTCCTATGGCGCTTTGCGCTGACATATTTAAAAATCCTAACGAAAACTTTGATGTAATTTTAGATAGGGTTAGCGTTCGTGAAGTTGTTTCTAATAAATAAGATTATGGGATATTTATATTTATTTGTTTCAAAAATTATAGCCGTTTCAAAATCGGTTTTTGTTAAAAAATGCGGTAGAATTGCAACGGGCTTTAAAAATAACGTAACTACCAACTTGATAAGGGCATTTGGTTGTTTTTTAATTAGCACTATTATGTGTTTGATTATCGGCTTTTCAAGTATGGATAGGGCGGGTATTGTCTTTTCAGTACTCTCAGGCGTTGCTAACGGACTTTTTATGTGTGTTTGGTTACTTGCCGCAACTAACGTTTCAGTTTGCACTGTTGAAGTGTTTTCAATGGTGGGCGGGGTAGTTGTTCCGTTACTTCTTGCGCCACTTTTAATCAACGGTGATAGCGTTACTATTTTACAAGGCGTTGGCTCACTTATGTTACTTGTTGCCGTGTTTATGTTTAGTAAGGGCGGTTTTGGTGGCAAATTTAACTTTTTAAGTGTATTTGCGCTTATTTCGTGCGTTATATGTAATGCAATAGTTATGATAACGCAAACTTGTTATTCGCATTATTCAATAGGTAGCAGTGAAGACTTTCAGTTTTATACTTTCTTATTTGCTACGGCAACCTTAATTATCGTTAGTTTGATTTTAAGAATTGTAGATAAAAAAAGTCCCGAAAAAACTGAAAACGTAGCGTATAGTAAAAAGGTTTTAATATTTACCTTTTTAGCGATAGTAACGTTATATTTTGCTAACTTTTTTTCTAAACTTGCTACCGAATTTTTACCGCAAACGGTGTTTTATCCGCTTTCGTATATAATAGCAATGCCACTTACTTTTATTGTAGACGTTATTGTGTTTAAAGAAAAAATCACTCCGCTTAACGTTATAGGTTTAGTGCTTGTTGTAACGGCTGGTGTTCTTGTAAATCTTTAAAATAGTGACATTTTTACATATTTAAGTGACAATTTTATATTGCAATTGATATTAACGTTTGATATAATTATATCAAGGAGATTTTTTTATGGAATTTTACGAAAGTTTTGAAAGAGTTGGTACTTTACCACATAGAAGTTACTATATTCCTTTTGCTGAAAATGATAAGGTAGAAACTATTTACGGAATCGTTGATAGAAATTCAAGTTCACGCTTTACTTTGCTTGACGGTATTTGGCAAATCAAACAGCACGATACATTAAACGATGAATTTGACGTTAACGAAGAACTTACTGCAGAAATTCCCGTACCGTCTTGTGTGCAACTTCACGGCTACGATTACTGCCAATACGTTAACCAAAAATATCCTTTCCCTGTAATTTATCCTAAAGTTACAAAAGATAACCCTTACTGGCATTATAGAAGGGAATTTAACTATAAAAAACAAACGGGTGAAAGAAGTTACTTAATTTTTGAAGGTGTAGACAGTTGCTTTTACTTATACGTAAACGGTAAGTTTAAAGGCTACTCTCAAATTTCACACGCTGTTTCGGAATTTGACGTTACAAATTTACTTAAAAACGGTAAAAACGTTATCGACGTTTTTGTTGTTAAATGGTGTATTTCTTCATATTTAGAATGTCAAGATAAATTCCGTTTTTCTGGTATTTTTAGAAGCGTTTACCTTTTAAATAGACCTAAAAAACATATTAAAGACTACGAAGTTATTGCAACTTATAACGGCAACGTTGGTAATTTATACTTTAAAAACTTAAGTTACGTTGATATTACTTTAGATTTTGATGGCAAAACTTATACCGTTTTACCGCGTAAAGAAATAAATATTGAAGTTGAAAACGTTAAGATTTGGAGTCCTGAAACCCCTAACTTATATGATTTAATAATTCGTTCTAACGGCGAAAAAATTATAGAAAAAGTTGGTTTTAGAAACATTAAAATTGATGGTAAAATCTTTAAATTTAACGATAAACATTATAAAATTAAAGGTGTAAATCGCCACGATACGCACCCTGAAACTGGTTATACAGTAACCCTTAACGATATGTATAACGATTTAATGCTTATGAAATCGTTAAACGTTAATGCGGTTAGAACTTCGCACTATCCAAACGCCCCTGAATTTATACTTCTTTGCGATGCGGTTGGTATTATGGTTATGGCGGAAGCCGACGTTGAAACTCATGGTGCTGCTTGCTTAGAAGGTGGTGCTAATAGTGTAGAAAACTGGTTGAAATTTGCTAACGATGAGTTTTGGACAGAAGGTATTTACGATAGGCACGTAGCCCTTGTAGAACGCGATAAAAACAGACCGTCAATTTTCTGCTGGTCAATGGGTAACGAAGGTTCGTTTGGTAAATCTTTCTTAAAAGGCGCTAAGTACATTAAAAAGAGAGATAAAATTCGTCCTCTTCACTACGAAAGTATGCAATACGGTGACCAAAAGTACTATTATTCTAAATACTTTGACGTAGTTAGTATGATGTACCCTTGGAACGAAAGAATTTTAGAAAAAGTTGTAAACAATCCTAAAGAAACAAGACCGTTTATCTTATGTGAATATACACACGCTATGGGTAACAGTTGTGGTGACGTTCGCAATTACTGGGAATTAATTTACGGTAACGACCAATTAATGGGTGGTTTTGTTTGGGAATTTATCGACCACGCTATTAAAACTGAAAAAGGCTTTATGTACGGTGGCGATTTTGGTGAAGACGTTCACGACGGTAACTTCTGTGTAGACGGTATGGTTACACCTGATAGAAAGTTAAAATCTACTGCATTAGAAGTTAAAGCAGTTTACGGTGGTAAAATGGAATCTTCACCGATAACTTACGATAAAAACTTAGATTTTACGTCAAACTCTAATTCGCTTGATATAGAAATTGATGAAAATACAGCCGAAATTAAATCAATTAAAGTAGATGGAAAAGAAGTTTTAAAATCAAACCTTTCATTTAACTGTATAAGGTATATTGATAACGATAGATACCTTGTTATGAATATATTTGATAAATGCAGACTTAACAAGGCAAAACCTGTTGTTTTAGATAAAGTTAAAACTGAAAACGGCTTTAAATATAAATGTGCGATGTGCGCGGACGTAATGCTTCCTGCAGTTTATTTTGACGTAGAATATATTGTAAACGGCAGTGAATTAACTATCGATTTAAGTTATGAAAAGGCTAAATATATGCACTCACTTCAACGTTTTGGCGTAGAGTTTGCTATCGATAAAAACTATCAAAACTTTAGTTATATCGGATACGGTCCTTATGAAAGTTATATCGATAAAAACTTATGCTGTGAATATGGTAAGTTTAGTTCAACTGCTAATGATAACTACGATATTAACTATATCCGCCCACAAGAATCGGGTAGCCACTTTGCGACTCAACAAGTAGTTGTAGACGGTTTATTTAAAGTTACTGCAGAAAAACCTTACTCTTTCTCAATTAACCCTTATACAACTAAACAAATTATTGAAACAAAACACAACTTTGAGTTACCTGAAAACGACTTTGTTAACGTTTGCTTAGATATCGGTATGATGGGTATAGGTTCGGGTTCTTGCGGTCCACAATTAGAAGCAAAATATTGCCTTAAAGAAAAAGACCACAACGTATTTAAACTTAAATTTTAAATAAAAAACCACGGTTAAACCGTGGTTTTTTGCATTATAAAAGGCTATTCGTGTGAATAGCCTTAATTTATTTTAGTACATTCCGCCCATATTGCCTTGTGGTGCCATTGGTGGTTCAGGTTCTTTAATGTCAGTCATAATGCTTTCAGTTGTTAAAAGGGTAGATGCAATTGATGCTGCATTTTGAAGCGCTGAACGTGTAACTTTAGTTGGGTCGATAATACC
>JAZLAE010000037.1:0-33042 GCA_045613025.1 Christensenellaceae bacterium
CGCCAAATACACCAAGTTCGTAAGTAGCGTTTTCGCCTGCTTCTTTAATAATAACGTCTAAATCTTTTTTAACTTTTGCAACAGTTTCTTCAATACGTGTAGGTTGAATTCTACCGTCGCTAATAAGTTTTTCAAGCGCACGGCGGGCAACTTCACGCCTTACAGGGTCAAAACCCGATGCAACTACAACTTCAGGCGTATCGTCAATAATAAGCCTAATACCAGTAGCGTTTTCAAGAGCGGTAATGTTTCTACCTTCTCTACCGATTAAGCGGGCTTTCATATCGTCGTTAGGGATAGAAATAGTAGTAACAGTAAGTTCGTTACTTTGGTCTACCGCACAACGTTGAATTGCTAAACTAATAATTTCTTTAGCCTTTTTGTCCGCTTCTTCTTTTGCTTGCGCTTCGGCGTTTCTAACGTAAAGTGATGCTTCTTTTCTTGCATCGTCCTTAACTTCTTCGATAATCATCGTTTTGGCTTCGTCTTGAGTCATATGCGCAACTTTTTCAAGTTCTTGAACGAATAAATCGTGTTGAGTTTCAAGTTTTTGCATTAAGTTATCCGCTTCAACGTGTTTTGCTTCTAACGATTTTGCTAAACTTTCAACTTCTTCGTTACGCTTTAATAAACTTGCGTCTTTTTTGTTAAGGATTTCGTCTTTTTGGTTTAAGCGTTGCTCCATTTTAAGGAGTTCTGCCCTTTTTTCACGCGATTCTTTTTCGAATTCGCTTCTAAGTTTGTGTTCCTGTTCTTTTGCTTCAACAATAGCCTCTTTTTTAAGAGTTTTACATTCATTTATCGCGTCAGCCTTAATTTTTTCGGCTTCTTTTTTCGCGCTTGTAACTTTTAATACACCTAAAATTGATACGACGATACCAACGATTACTAAAGCAATGCCGATAGCCGTAAAGATTGTATCTGTGCCTACTGCAAGTAACAGGAAGGTTGCATTTTGTAACATTTGCGTTACCTCCCATAAAGTAAATTTAAGTAAAGTGAATTATAATTTAAGTAAAATTATAAATAATATCCCATTACACAATATATTGTATATCAAAGCATTTAAATTGTCAATATATTATTTATAATTATTTATAATATATTTATATAAATATCTAAGTATATGCACTTTTTAAAAAACAAAAAAACCGCAGTATCAAACTGCGGTTTTAAATATTAATCTTTAGCGTTTAATTTTGCTTCAAACGCTTCACGAACTTTCATTTCAATTTCTTTCATAAATTCAGGGTTGTTCTTTAAATAATCCCTTGCTTTTTCTTTACCGTTAGCAAACTTATCGCCGTTATAACTAAACCAAGCGCCAGATTTTTCTAAAATACCAAATTCAACGCCAAGGTCGATAACGCAACCTTCTTGAGAGATGCCTTCGCCGTAAATCATATCAAATTCTGCAGTTTTGAACGGAGGAGCAACTTTGTTTTTAACGATTTTTGCTTTAGTTCTGTTACCAACTAAACCTTCGCTATCTTTGATTGCATCGGCTTTTCTAACGTCGATTCTTATACTTGCATAGAATTTAAGCGCTTTACCGCCTGGTGTAGTTTCAGGGTTACCAAACATTACGCCTACTTTTTCACGAAGTTGGTTGATAAAGATAACGCAAGTTTTAGATTTATTAGTAATACCAGTAAGTTTTCTAAGTGCTTGAGACATAAGCCTTGCTTGTAAACCTACGTGTTGGTCGCCCATTTCGCCTTCGATTTCTGCCTTAGGTGTAAGTGCCGCAACAGAGTCAACGATTAAAACGTCAACCGCACCACTTCTTACTAAACTTTCAGTAATATCAAGTGCTTGTTCGCCAGTATCTGGTTGAGAAACGTATAAATCTTCTAAGTTAACGCCAAGTTTTGCTGCATAAGTAGGGTCTAAAGCGTGTTCAGCATCAATGAACGCCGCAATGCCACCCTTCTTTTGAGTTTCGGCAATAACGTGGAGCGCAACGGTAGTTTTACCAGAAGATTCAGGGCCGTAGATTTCAATAATTCTTCCCCTTGGAACACCGCCAACACCTAACGCTAAGTCTAACGCTAAACAACCTGTTGGCAATACTTCGATATTTGTATCGGCAGCACCTGCGCCAAGTTTCATAATAGCACCTTTACCATATTGTTTTTCAATTTGGCTAAGCACTTGCTCTAACGCTTTTTGTTTTTCATCCATAATATATATCCTCACTAAATAATTTTTCTTTAAATATCAAAGGTATTATCTCTTAATGCTTTTACTGCTAAAAACATTGCGATTTTAACGCCTTTATTTATAATTGCTTCACGGCTACCATTAAGTTTATACTTATATACTGCCGTTTTATTGTTGGTTGCAACACCAAAATAACAAAGACCTACGGGGAAACCTGAATTGTCTGAATTAGGGCCCGCAATACCCGTTGTTGATATAGAAATATCAACTTCGCCACTTTTTAAAAGTCCGTTTGCCATTTCGCGCGCAACTTCTTCACTTACGGGATAACACCTTTTTAAAGTGCTTTCTAAAACACCTAAACGCCTATGCTTAGACTCTTCATTATAACAAACCACGCCTTCGTAAAAAACACTGCTTGCGCCAGACATTTTAGTTATCGTTGAAGATAAAAGTCCACCCGTAAAAGATTCGGCAACTGAAATTTTAATACCCCTAAGTTTTAAAATTTGAAAAAGTTGCGTTTTTAAATCAACGTCGGTTTCGGCAAAAATACTATCGCCAAAGTTTTCAATAAAACCCCTATAAAACCTATCTCTATCAAGCGTTGATAAAACGCTAAGGTCGTATTCAACTTTAATTTCGTCGTCACACGTAGTAACCGTTACTACATTTTTAAAATCATTTAAAAACTCTTTAAGTCTTGTTAAGTTTACGTTAAAAAGTTTAAAAACGCCACTGCTACCTATCATTATTTAAACACTTCCCTATTCTTTACAAGATAGAAAATTCCCGAATAAACCGTTAAAATTACCGAAATCAAGAAAAGAACCATACCAGCGTAATACATAACGGAAAAATCCGCAGAAATCAAAAGGAATAAAATGGCAAAATCGGTAACGAAAGTTTTTATCTTGCCAACTTTTTCAGCGGCTAAAACCTTGCCTTTACCCGACGCTATCATACGTAAAACGCTAACAGCCATTTCACGCGCAACGATAAGCGAAACGCCTACGCCACCTATAATCTTGCCAAAAGTTAAACTTTCGTAGCCTAAAATGAACGGCTCTGAAATAATAACCACAAGCGCAGATAAAACTAAAATTTTATCGGCAATAGGGTCTAAAAACTTACCTAAATCGGTTACTAAGTTGTATTTTCTTGCTATGTAGCCGTCTAAAAAGTCGGTAAATGCTGAAATCAAGAAAATTCCCGCCGAAATAACGTAATTATACGGTATTTGCGGAAGATAAAACACCGCTATAAATATTGGGATTAAGATTATTCGTAATATTGAAAGTTTATTAGGTAAGTTCATCTTGTACCCTCCCGTATAAATCATACTCATCAGTTTCTTCAATCAAAACGCTATAAGTTTCGCCTTGGTTGATATCGCCGTCGTAATCAAAGTAAACGCGTCCGTCAATGTCAGGCGCATTAAAGTATGCGCGACCGTAAAATGACTGTTTATCGTAATCAATACCGTCACAAATAACTTGCACGGTTTTACCAACGTACGATTGTAAATTTTCGTATGAAATTTCGCTTTGAATTTTATAAAGTTCTTTAACCCTTTTATCCTTGATTTTTTTAAGGATATGACCGTCAAGTTTATTAGAAGGAGTGTCTTTTTCTCTTGAATAAGCAAAGAAGCCACAGTTAGTAAATTTAGCGTTTTTGATAAACTCTTTTAAAACTTCGTAGTCTTTATCCGTTTCGCCAGGGAAACCAACGATAAAAGTTGACCTAAGCGCCAAGCCTTTTATTTGGCTTTTAAGCCTATTTATAAGGCGTAAATAATCTTCGCCCGTGCCTTTTCTATTCATACGCTTTAACACGGGGTTAGAAGCGTGTTGAAGCGGAATATCTAAGTATTTTATAACTTTATCGTTGTTTTTAATTTCTTCGATAAGTTCATCAGTTACCATATCGGGATAGCAGTATAAAAGCCTAACCGAACCAACTTCTTGTAAACTTGTAAGTTCTTTGATAAGTTCAACGATATGCGGTTTTCCATCAAAGTCAATGCCGTACCTTGTAACGTCTTGCGCTACAAGTATAACTTCTTCGGTATAGCCAAGCCCTTTAACTTCTTCAATAAGGTCATTAATCGGCGTTGAACGGTACTTGCCCCTAATCGACGGAATTAAGCAATAAGTACATTTATTGTTGCATCCGTCTGCTATTTTAAGGTAATAATAATGACAAGGGGTTGTCAAAATTCTTTTTTTTGTTTCAAAAATTTTATTTTTATGTACAAAGTTTACCCTTTCGCCCTTGTAAGCACGTTCTAAGCCTTCAAATAAAAGGTCGTAGTCAAGTATGCCCATAAACAAGTCTACTTCGGTAAAATCATCAAACAAGTCGCCTACGTACCTTTCTGGCAAGCAACCTGTAAGAACTATTTTTTCTAAGTTTTTAGAGCGGAGTTCATTACACTCTAAAACGGTATCGATGGCTTCTTTCCTTGCGCTTTCTAAAAATGCACAAGAGTTAACTATTATAATATTGGCTTCTTCAATATCGTTGGTAATGATTGCTTTACCATCGATAAGGCCAAGAATTTTTTCGCTGTCAACCCTATTTTTATCACAACCCAAGGATATAAGCCCTATTTTTTTATCTTTAATCATTGTTTCCAAATTTTTCCTCAAATTCATCTTTTGGTAAAATCATTTGTTTTTTACCTGCAATAGAGTTAGGTGTAACGTAGCCGTTATCTACAAGCCAGTTAACTATTCTTGCCGCCCTTGGATAGCCGATTGCAAGTTTAGTTTGCACCGATGAAATAGAAAGTCCACCGTAATCGTAACCCATACGCATTGCGCTAACTGCAAGCGGGTCCATACCGTTGGCGTTGGTTGCACCACCTGCACCGCCACCTTCAAACTCAGTAGTTTCTTGCGGTTGGTTAGATTGTACCCTTGCTTGTATTTTAGACCAGTTATTATAGTCGAAGTAGCAATCATTATGTTCGGTTACAAAGTCGATAACGCTAAACATTTCGTCATCGCTAACGTACGCGCCCATAACACGCTCTACGGCAAACATACCGCCTGTTTTGTATAAACAGTCACCTTTACCAAGCAATTTTTCTGCACCAGGTTCGCCTAAACTTACCTGAGAGTCAATCGAAGACGACGCCCTAAATACTATCCTTGACGGAAGGTTAGATTTAATAGGACCTTCAACAATATCGGCAGACGGTCTTTGCGCGGCTAATACTAAGTGAATACCCGCGGCACGCGCCTTTTGTGCAAGCGCGCACACTTTATCGCCTACACCCCTTTTATCTTGAAGCATAATGTCGGCAAATTCGTCCATTATGATAACGATACGTGGCATAATCTTTTCGCCGTTCGCCTTGGCTTTATTGTTATAGTCTTTAATGTTTTTAGTATGAGATTTCGCTAAAAGTTTATAGCGTTCTTCCATTTCTTCAACCGCCCAAGTAAGCATTGAGTTTGTTGTAGGAACGTCTTCAATAATATCGCCAAACATCATATGCGGGATAGTTTTAAACGGCTCTAAGTCAACGCGTTTAGGGTCAACTATAACAAATCTTACTTCTTGTGGTGAATATTTGTAAAGTAAACTTAAAATCATCGTGTTCAAGCACACGCTTTTACCAGAACCCGTAGTACCTGAAATAAGTAAGTGTGGCATATCTGCTAAATCTAAGCAAACTGGAGTGCCAACAACGTCTTTACCAAGTGCAAAGTTTAAGGTAAACGGTTTAGATTCTTTAAAAGAAGTTGAATTTATCATTTCTTTTAAGTTTACCGTTTCTTGTATTTGGTTAGGAACTTCTATACCAACGTACGAAGTATTAGGTACTGGCGCAATCATACGGATAGCACTTTTTGCGGCAATTCTAAGGTTAATATCGTCTTGAAGTTTGGTAATCTTACTCATATTAACGTTGGTTGGAACTTCAACGTCAAAACGCGTTACCGCAGGTCCTCTATGAACGGCTGCTATTTGAGTTTTTACGCCAAACGTTTCTAAAGTCATTAAGATTTTAGTTTTTACGTCAGATTTAAAAAGTTCAAAGGCGTAATCGCTATCAGCGTTATCCACCGTTTTTAAAATAGACATTGGCGGTGGCGTATATTTATATTTAACAGGCATATTTTCAATAAGCCTTTTACCATATTCAGTTAAGCCGTTATCAACGGTTAAAGACTGGTCTTCATCGTCTTCAACGTCGTCAAACGTTGGTTTTGGCGTTTCAATCTTCGGTTTTTCTACCTTAGGGATTTCAACTTTAGGAACTTCCGCTTTTGGTTGCTCAATAACAGGCGTATTTTCTTCGGTAGTAAAATCAAAATCATCAAAAGTTTCTTCAAACGTTTCTTGCGCCGTTTCTTGAATAGCGTTTTCAGTTTCTTCGTTATTGTATTTTTCTTTTATCTTGCTAAAGAAATTCCTTGCCTTTTTAGTGTCTTCATCATCTTCAAAGTTATTGTTTGAAAAATCAAAGTCGTTAAAATCGCTTGTTTCTTCTTGAACTTCGTTAGACCTATCTTCGTAAGTGTAGGAATCAAACAAGTTAGTTTTAGGAATTTCACCCGATACGCTACCACCCAAAGAAGCATTAGGTTGAGTATTTGAAGTAGCGTCGGCACGCTTATAGCCTAAACCAGTAAAGGAATCGTTAAAATCACTTGAATAGGTTTTTGGCATACCGTTACCATTGCCGTAAAGAATTCGCATAGCATCTTCTTTAGACATTGTGTTAGGATTTGTAGGATAACCGTTGCTTTGCGGATTTGGTTGAGCGTAACCGTTAGGGTTTTGATAGCCTTGGTTAGAATTTTGACCGTAGCCGTAAGCATTTTGTTGGTTATTATATGAGTTTTGCGCACCGTAGTTAAGCGGTTGACCGCCAAAAATATGCGGATATCCACCGTTTAAAGGCGCACCGTAAACGTTACTATCTTGTCCGTAAGGGTTTTGTTGATAGCCAACGTTTGGTTGTTGATAAGGTTGAGCGTATTGCGGATTTGGTTGAACTGGTTGTTGAACCGGTTGTACAAGTTGTGGTTGAACAGGTTGCTCTACCGCGTCGCCTTTATGTTTCTTTTTGTATTTTAAACGGAAGTAAATCGCAAAAAAAGTAATAAGCGAAAGGATAATTACCGTTAAAATGTTACCTAAAACCTTAACAGGCATAAACACGATGAGCGAAAACATTGCCCCGCCCGAAACAACGGCGTTTACGCCAAGCCTACCACTTTCAAAAGCGTTAGTAACGTATTTTGATAAATCGGTAGGTTTAGGGTCGTTAGTTAAAATAGTCATTATGCTAAACGCAATAAACACAAGGAAGATTAAAAACGCTAAACTTCCCTTCTTTTTAGGGTTAGGTTTTTTGCCGAACAACACTAAAAAACCTACCAAAAACAAGGTAAGCAAAAAAGGATATGCAAAATATCCAAACACGCCAAGTATAAAACATTGTACTTCTTTGCCGATTTCAAAAAGAACTTTTTCACCAAAGAATAAGCATAAAAGTAATAAAAACGCCGTTATTATTACAGTAACGCCAAAAAATTCTGCGGTAAAAAATTTATCGTCTTTTTCCTTGCCCTTGATGCCGTTATTCACTAACTAACTCCTTTAAAACGTTAATATAATTAAGTATAACATAATATTAACTATATTGCAATACTAATTTTAACCTTTTTGACTAAATTTTAAAATAAAAAAAACGCGACTTAGTCGCATTTTTTTAACTGATTGATAAGCATATTAAAGATTTTATCTGCTATTTCTTTTAAGTTTTCTTCGTCAAGTGGCGACGGCAAACCTACTTTTTCTAAAAGTTCTAAGTAGCCGTAATCTGAGCCGTAAGAAATCAATTCGTTATACTTTTCAAAGGCTTTGTCGTAATCTTCAAGAGATAAAAGTAAAAATCTAAAGGCGGTAATCTCTGCAAACACGTAATCGATATAATAAAACGGATTTTCAAAAATATGCATTTGATACTGCCACCTTGTACCCTTTTCAAAGTACGGCATACCATCGTTAGATAAATACGGGCGGTAGATTTTTTCTAAATTATTCCACGTTTGGTTTCTTTCTTCAGACGTTAAGTTGTAATTTTTGTATACTTCGTGTTGGTAGGCGTCAACAAGCGAACCATAAGATAAGAAAGTGAAAGCATCTAAAAGATGCTTAAATTTATATTTTTCCGCTTGGTCACCAAACAATATATCAGCGTATTTATAAGCAAAAAACTCCATACTCATAGAGTGAGTTTCGGCAACGTCCATAAACGCTAAACCAAGTTCTTTATCCTTTTTGTTTTTGCTCATTTGATAACTTGCATAGGCGTGCCCCGCTTCGTGAGTTAAAACGTCAGAATCGGCTGAAGTTCCGTTAAAGTTAGCCAAGATAAACGGCATATTAAACTTTGCTAAATCGGTTTCGTAACCACCGCCCCATTTGTTAGGGCGCGAATAGCAGTCAAAGGCATCGCTATCAAGCATAAACTTATAAAATTTAGACGTTTCTTTACTCATACTATCGTAAAGTTTTTTACCGCTATCTTTTAAAAGGTCAACGTTTGAAATAGGCTTTGGCTCTTCATTTTTAAACACTGCTTCATAGTCGTAAAGCATAATGGTATCGATACCTAATTTATCGGCAACAAGTTTTCTTATTTTTGTAATTTTAGGAACTACGTACTTAACTATATTTTTCCTTAATTTTTCAACGTCGGCTTGAGTGTAACTAATTCTGCACATATTAGTGTAACCAAGTTTGACGTAATTTTCAAACCCTAATTTTTTTGCCATTTCGGTACGAATTTTAACAAGTTCGTTAAAGTTGTTATCAATAAAATCCGCGTGTTTTTTAAGTTCGTTACCAAAGGCATAAAAAGCGTTTTTTCTAACTTCCCTATCTTCGCTTACCATATACTTTTTAAGCAAAGTAAGTGGCATTTTTTCGCCGTTAAATTCGATAAGTAAACTTGAAAAAAAGTTAGAGTAACTATCAACTTTTTCGGCTTCTAAAATTAAATCTTCACTTATAATAGGCGAAGAAGAAATAAGTTCGCAATCGTAAATTTTTAAAAGAGAATTTGGTAAAGTTTTTGCGATTTTATCGAAAAATTTTGAATTTTTTATACTTTTGATATACTCAGTTTTTACTTCGTTTAAAAGCGGAATATTTGATTCGTAGTAAGTTTTTTCGGCTTGATAAAATTCACTTGAAGTATCAAGTGACCACCTAATAAACGCTAAGTTATAATAGGTATCTAAAAGCACGGTATCTTTAACGATTTTTGCCCTTGCCTTTAACACGCTATTTATTGATTTGGCACTGTTAATTTTTTTAATTGCAAGTTCGTAAGACTTTTTAATTTTATCTATATCAATTCGTTTATACTTAATTTTAGAAATCTTCATAGTTATAAAAATATAGGGTGTATCGTTCAATACACCCTATCCTTTGTTAATTATTTATTATCGATAATATCCACAATGTCTTTAACAGTTTTAATGTTGTCTGTTTGTTCATCAGTAACAGTTACGTTGAAGTTTTCTTCAAGTGAAAGTAACATTTCAACAACGTCTAAAGAGTCAGCACCTAAATCTTTAATAATTTCACTTTCTAATGTTACTTGTTCAGGTGACACCCCTAATTTTTCTACTAACATATCTTTAACTTGTTCAAAACTTGACATATAATTTCCTCCTTAAATTTTCAACAGTAATATTCTACCAAAAACCGCGAAATTTGTCAATACATATTCCTAAAATAGTTGGCAATATAACAAAATAAGAGCCAAAAACTAAATATCTTTCATTGTAAGAGATATTCTGTTTTTCTTTAAGTCAATGCCTTTAATTTTAACTTTAACGGCCTCTCCAACTTTAACTACGTCGCTTGGGTGTTTTACAAAGTTACTTGAAAGTTCAGATATATGAACAAGCCCGTCTTGGTGAACGCCAAGGTCAACGAAAGCGCCAAAGTCGGTAACGTTTCTAACCGTACCGTTTATAATCATACCTTCTTTAAGGTCTGAAATTTCTAAAACGTCACTTCTCAAAACTGGTTGAGGAAGGGAATCCCTTACGTCTCTACCCGGCTTTAAAAGTTCAACTACAACGTCGTTTAAAGTATCAACGCCAAGACCTGATTCTTTTGCAATGTTTTCAACGCCTGCATTTTTGATTTTATTAGGTAAATCCGTTAATTTTCCGTCTTTAACGTCGCTATCACTATAACCAAAATAGCCAAGTAATTTTTTAGCACCCGCATAAGATTCAGGGTGAACAGCGGTGTTATCAAAAATGTTTTCGCCACCTACTACCCTTAAGAAGCCCGCGCATTGCGTAAAGGCTTTTTCGCCAAGTTTAGCAACTTTTAAAAGTTGTTTTCTATCGGTAAACTTACCGTTCTTTTCACGGTATTCTACAATGTTTTTAGCAATACCACTATTAAGCCCTGCAACGTACGATAAAAGCGACGTACTTGCAGTATTAAGGTCAACGCCAACCGTGTTTACACAGTCTTCTACAGTACCGCCTAAAACCTGATTAAGCCTTGCTTCAGGCATATCGTGTTGATATTGACCAACACCTATTGATTTAGGGTCGATTTTAATAAGTTCGGCAAGCGGGTCTTGAAGCCTACGCGCAATAGACACAGCCGACCTTTCAGATACGTCGTAATCAGGGAATTCTTTAGCGCCAAGTTCACTTGCAGAGTAAACTGATGCGCCCGCTTCACTAACTACTATATAGTTAACTTTACCTTTGTAATCTTTAATTAAGTTTGCAATAAAAATCTCAGATTTTTTAGAAGCCGTACCATTACCGATAGAAATAACGTCTACGTTATACTTATCAATGAGTTTTTTGATGATAACTTTAGCGTTTTCTATCTTCTTTTCATCATCAAGGGTTGGATAGCATACCGCTTTATCTAAAACTTTACCGGTGTCGTCAACAACGGCAAGTTTACAACCCGTTCTTAAACCAGGGTCAAAGCCAAGCACCGTTTTACCTTTAAGTGGCGCTTGCATTAAAAGTGGTCTAAGGTTTACTTCAAACATTTTAATCGCTTTTTCTTGCGCTTCTTCAGTAAGCAAGTTCCTTACTTCCCTTTCAATCGACGGTTCAATAAGCCTTGTATAAGCGTCTTCACTTGCTTTAGATAAAACTTCTTTATAAGGGCTTTCGCCTTTTAATATAAAACTTTTACAAATGCCGTATGCAAGTTCTTTATCAATTTCAAGTTTAACCTTTAAAGCATCATCCTTTTCGCCACGGTTAAGGGCAAGAACTCTATGCGCTTTAAGGCCGTTTACCGATTCAGAGTATTCTTTATACATTTCATAAACTGCAACTTTTTCAGCATCATCTTCTACGCCTTTGCAAAAACTTGAAGAAATAACGCCTAAGCGCAAGAACATTTTACGAAGTTTTTTTCTAAGTTCGGCATCATCGCTTACCCTTTCAGCAATAATATCCATTGCGCCCGCGATAGCGTCTTTAACGTCTTTAACGCCAAGTTCTTCGTTTACGAACGGCATAGCAACCGTTTCAGGTGCTTCACCTTTCGGATTTTGCTCACAAAAGGTATCCGCAAGCGGAGAAAGACCTTTTGCTATAGCAACAGTTGCACGCGTGTTCTTTTTTTGCTTGTAAGGGCGGTAAATATCTTCAAGTTCCGTTAAAGTAACGGCATTATCAAGCGCCGTCATAATTTCGTCGGTCATTTTTTCTTGGTCGGTTATTGACTTGATAATTTCTTGTTTACGTTTTTCAAGGTTACGTAAATATTCAAGCCTACCCGAAAGTTGACGAAGAACTTGGTCGTCGATATGACCAGTTAATTCTTTACGGTATCTTGCGATAAACGGTATCGTATTACCTTCGTCAAGCAACGAAATAATATTACTTGTATGTTCTTCAGTTAAGTTAAATTCTTCTTTAATTTTAATGATAATATCCATAATTTTAAATCTTTTGCCTTAATATAATAAAGTTGTTTTTATCTATAGTAAATTTATTGTTTTTAGTTTTATCAAGCAAGTTTTCAAAGGTAACGTCACTTTTAATAAGGTACGAATACTCACCTAAATTAACGCAAACTAAAATCTTTTCGCCATCTTTTTCACGGGTGAAAGCAAATAACCCTTTTTCCGCCTTTATAACCTTACATTCGCCGTCAATAAAACAAGGGCTTGAACTTCTTATAGCGGATATTTTCTTGTAAAAACCGAATACTTCACGGTTAAAATCATCAAAGTCCCAGTTAAAACAAGTCCTATTGAACGGGTCTTTACCCCCGTTAGTACCTATTTCGTCGCCGTAATATATACTTGGCACGCCGTAAAGGGTAAACTGTAAAACGGTAGCGATTTTTAAAAATTTAAACGCATTATGATTATCTTTATAGGTAAATAGTAATTTAGCAGTTTCTTCACGCGTTTTAGGTATTTCTTTATCAGATAAAACTGATAATATCCTTGCAGTATCATGTGTGCCTAAAATATTCATAAGCATATCAAGTGCAAGTTTAGGATAGTTATTTATTTGACTTAATACCACTTCATTTAAAAGGTTAGCGTTTTTAGTTTTAATAAAATCGATGATAGCGTTTTTAAGCGGATAGTTCATAACGGAATCAAGTTCGTTACCTAAAAAGTAATCTCTTCTTAAATCGTAGGCTATCTTGTTTGTAGCGTCTTCCCACACTTCGCCTATTAAAACGTTAGTATCGTTATGTTTTTTAACGGCTTTTCTTATTTTTTTAACAAATCTTGGCGGAAGTTCATCAACTACGTCAAGCCTATATCCGTCTACGCCAAGCGAAAGGTATTTTTCTATAACACCGTTATCGCCTGTAATAAAATCTTCAAACTCTTCGCTATTTTTGTTTATTGTAGGAAGTACGTCAATCCCCCACCAACAAGTGTATTTATTAGGGAAGTTTTCAAAGGTATACCAGTTATAATACTTAGAGTTTTCGCCTTGGTACGCCCCTAAACCGTCGTACGTGCCGTACTTATTAAAGTAAATACTGTCATCGCCCGTATGGTTAAAAACGCCGTCTAAAATGACTTTTATGCCATTTTTATGAAGAGTGTTACATAAACTTTTAAAATCTTCTTCCGTGCCTAAAATTTCGTCGATTTGCATATAATCGGCGGTATCGTAGCGGTGATGCGAATAAGATTTAGTTATCGGGTTTAAATAAACCGCGGTAACGCCTAATTCTTTAAGGTAATCAACTTTACTTTCAATACCTTTAAAGTTACCACCAAAAAAGTCGTGATTTAAAATTTTACCCTTTTCGTTTGGTAGATAAAGTGGCGTTTCGCCCCATTCCCTTGCAATTTTGCCATCGGGTAAGGTTAATTTTTCGCCAACCCTACAAAACCTATCGGGAAAAATTTGATAAATCAATCCGCCCTTTAGCCAGTTAGGTGTTTGATATTCGCTTGAACACACTAAAAGTTGATAGCCGTTATTTAACTCGTGACCTTTAACCGCATCAAGATTTTGCGACGGAATATAAATTTCGCCGTCGGCAATTATATAGTAAAAGTATAATCCTATAGGCAAAGGGGGTAAAGTTAAGGTAAACTTGTCCCCTTGCTTTATGGCATCATAATCGGTAAAAGCACCAGTTTTATCTGAGTAAAACTTAAATTTTACTTGGTTTTTGTTTGAAAACACAGTTAAAACAAGTTTTTCTTTTTCCGTTATACCACCGATTATACTTTTACATTTTTTATCAGTTGGATTGTAGTAAAGTGGCATCTTATTTAATAACTTTTAAATTCCAAATATTTTCAGCGTATTCTTTTATAGACCTATCGGCAGCAAATCTACCCGCGCCCGATATGTTGATAAGCGATTTTTTAGCCCAATCTTCTCTATTTAAGTATACTTGTTCCATCTTAGCCCTTTCGCTTAAATAATCGTTGAAGTCTGCCATACACATATAAGGGTCTGCTACTCTATTTGTAGTTAACAAGTAATCGGCAATAGACGCGAAAGATTGACCGTTAAAGCCTTTTTTAAGCGCATCGATAACCTTTTGAAGCCTTACGTTGTTATTGTAGAATTCAGTGGCGTTATAGCCCGATTTCCATAAGTTTTCAACTTCATCAGCCCTTAAACCAAAGATAAAGATGTTATCTTTACCAACAGTTTCAAACATTTCAACGTTTGCGCCGTCCATAGTACCTAAAGTTAACGCGCCGTTAATCATAAACTTCATATTACCAGTACCGCTTGCTTCTTTACCTGCAGTAGAAATTTGTTCAGATACTTCGGCAGCAGGCATAAGTTTTTCGGCTAACGTTACGCTATAGTTTTCAAGGTAAACTACTTTTAATTTTTCCCTAATCTTAGGGTTAGGATTGTTGTTGATATCTTCGGCAAGATAACAAATGAGTTTGATAATTTCTTTAGCAAGGTAATAACCAGGCGCTGCTTTCGCACCAAAAATAAATGTTTTTGGAAGCATAGGAAGGTCTGGATTTTCCTTTAAGTCGTTGTAGATAGAAATTATATTCATCGCGTTTAAAAGTTGCCTTTTATATTCGTGAAGACGTTTTGCTTGCACGTCAAACAACGTATTAGGGTCAATTTCAACGTTTTGTTTTTTAAGTAAATAATCGCAAAGTTGTTTCTTTTTGATTTGTTTAATTTCGTTAAGGCGTTTAAGCACGGCTTTATCATCGGCAAACTTAATAAATTTACTAAGTTCCGCACCGTTTTTAACGTAGCCGTCGCCTATCGTATCGTTTAAAAGTTCACAAAGTTCTTTATTTGATTGACAAAGCCATCTTCTATGCGCAATACCGTTTGTTACGTTTGTAAACTTATTAGGATAAACGTCGTCAAAATCTTTAAAGATGCTATCTTTAATGATATCGCTATGAAGTTTAGAAACGCCGTTTACCTTGTAAGATGCAACAACCGATAAGTTAGCCATACGAATTTGACCGTGGCTAAAGATTGACATTCTTTCAATCTTATCCCAGTCGCCAGGGAATTTATTCCACATTTCCCCGCAAAATCTTTGGTTGATTTCCTTTAAGATATTATAAATTCTTGGAAGCCTACGTTCGATTAAGTCTTCGTTCCATTTTTCAAGCGCTTCAGGCATAACGGTGTGGTTAGTATAAGCAACGGTATTAGTTACAATATACCACGCACTTTCCCAAGAATAGCCGTGTTCGTCCATTAAAAGACGCATAAGTTCAGGTACGCAAAGCGCAGGGTGCGTATCGTTGATATGAATAGCTGCTTTTTCGTGCAAGTTATCTAAAGTGCCATATCTGTGTAAGTGGTCGGAAATAATGTTTTGTAAACTTGCAGAAACCAAGAAGTATTGTTGTTTAAGCCTTAATGATTTACCTTCAAAGTGATTATCTGACGGATATAAAACTTTGCTTATAAGTTCGGCTTCGGTGTTATCCTTTAAACTGTGCATATAATTGCCTTGAGAGAAAGAATTCATATCAAAACTATTAACGCCCCTTGAAGCCCAAAGTCTTAAAACGGATACTGCTTCGCTATCCTTACCAGAAATCATCATATCGTAAGGTACGGCTTCAATTTCAGTACAGTCAACGTGGTTGACCTTCATACCCTTTTCAGTCCATTCTTCTAAAATTCTACCGTCAAATTTAACTCTTACGGCTTTATCTAACCTTTGTGTAAGCCAAACTTCACCACCTGGAAGCCATACGTCAGGAAGTTCCATTTGCCAACCGTCTACGATTTTTTGTTTAAATAAACCGTATTCGTATCTAATAGAATAACCCATAGCAGGATAATCGCTTGATGCTAAAGCGTCCATAAAACAAGCGGCAAGTCTACCTAAGCCACCGTTACCTAAGCCTGCATCTGGTTCTTGTTCGTATAAATCTTCAAGGGATAATCCCCTTGTTTTTAAAACTTCTTCAAACGCCGTTCCTATACCTAAGTTGTAAACGTTGTTTTTAAGCGAACGGCCAAGTAAGAATTCCATACACAAATAATAAACTCTTTTGCCTTGCGCTTCTTTAATTTTGTAGTGATAACTTTTTCTTTTTTCAAGCAAAATATCCCTAACCGTCATAACTACGGCTTTATATAATTGCTCATTGTTTGCTTCGGAAAAAGTAACGCCGAAATATCTTGAAAGTTTGCCAGATAACATTTCAAGCGCCTCTTTCTTCGTCATAGTGGTGTACTGCATATTGTCTCCTTAAATTAGTTGTTTATATATACTTTCGTATTGTTTAGCGGATTTAGCCCAACTGAAATCCGTTTTCATTGCATTTTTAACAATTTTAGTCCAAGTTTCTTTATCGTGATATTTAAACATAGCGTCTTTTAACACGAATAACATTTCGTGCGCGTTGTAGTTTTCAAACACGAAGCCGTTACCTTTTTTAGCGTCTAAGTTATAATCGATAATACTGTCGGCAAGACCACCAGTTTTTCTAACAACTGATACCGTGCCGTATTTAGACGATATCATTTGCGATAAACCACAAGGTTCTTGTTTAGACGGCATTAAGAAAATATCCGCGCCGGAATAAATTTTAGAAGATAAGTCTTTATTATACGCGATAATAGTTCTACACTTACCTTGATATTGATTAGCAATTTCGCTAAAGAATTCTTCGTATTGCGCTTCGCCTTTACCTAAAATTACAAGTTGTACGTTTTCAGATAAAAGTTCGTGTACGATTGCTTTAACAAGGTCTAAGCCCTTATGACCAACAAGCCTTGATATCATTGCAACCATAGGCACGTCTTCTTTAATAGGTAAACCAAGCATTTTTTGAAGTTCTGCTTTACAAACGGCTTTGCCAAGCATACTTCTTGAAGAATAGTTTTTAAACAAGCAATCATCATTTTTAGGATTGTAAAAATCTTCATCAATGCCGTTTAAAATACCAACTGTTTTACTATCTAACGCGTTAGTTATCGAAGATAATCCGTGCGAAAAATAATCGTATTTAATTTCTTTAGCGTAAGACGGGCTAACCGTAGAAACTTTATCGGCGCAAACCATAGCACCTTTCATAAGGTTAATACAGTTATCGTACTCAACGATATTCATAAACTCATCGCCAAGCCCGAATAAATCGCCTAAAATTTCTTTGCCGTACTTACCTTGATATTCTATGTTATGAATAGTAAACATCGCTTTGATATGGTCAAAGCCGTAAGAATTTTTATAGATAGTTCTTAAGTAAATAACGGATAAAGCCGATTGCCAGTCGTGAGCGTGCAATACTTCTGGGTAAAAATCTAAAAATTGCATCATCACTAAAGACGCTTTTGAAAAGAAAGCAAACCTTTCGCCGTCATCGTAATAACCGTATAAATTATCACGTAAAAAATAATATTCGTTATCTAAGAAGTAATAAGTAACGCCGTCCATTTTATAAGTAAACAAACCGCAGTATTGATTACGCCAAGAAAGTGGAACGTTAAAATTACCTAAAAAGCGTAATTTATCGCGATATTTTGAAGAAAAACTTTTATAAAGTGGAAGTACTACCCTAATATCAAACTCTTCATTTTTAGCCATTGCCTTAGGAAGCGAGCCGATAACGTCGGCAAGGCCACCCGTACCAACGAAAGGATTTGCTTCAGATGCAACGATTAAAACGCCTGTTTTTCTTTCGATAGTAATTTCATTTGAAACAACTTGGGTATTTTCTTTAGTTTCAGCCTTACTTTTTGCCATAAAACTTTACACTCCTTAAATAATATTGTTTTTATTGATGTAGAACGGATGAGTTTCGCAACCAGACAATACGCGCCTATCTTTAATAACAACGCTTTTATCGGTAATTATACAGTTTAAAAGAACGTTTTCACCCGTAATTGTTCCTTGCATTAAAATAGAGTTTTTAACAACCGTACCCCTACCTACTTTTACGCCACGGAAAATAATAGAATTTTCTACAGTGCCTTCGATAATGCAACCGTCGGCAACAAGCGAATTTTTAACAACCGCGTTAGCGCCGTATCTTGTAGGAGCAGAGTCTTTAACCTTAGTATAAACGTCGGTATTTCTAAACATTTCGTCTCTAACTTCTTTGTTTAAGAATTTTAATGACTCAGTATAATAACTTTGTAAAGAATTTATAACAACGAAATAACCTTGGTGTTCATAGCCGTAAACGCGTAAGTTGTTTAAGTTTCTTGCTATGATATCTTTCATAAAGTGTTTGTAGTTATGTGTAAACGCTTCGGCAATAAGCGTTTGAAGTAAAGTACGCTTTAAAATACAAACGTTAGCGTATAAATTAACCTTGCCTTCAAGTTTAGGGTTAAAGGCAATATCGGTAAGCCTACCGCTTTTATTTAAAGATAAAACTGTGCTTGAATCAAAACTTTCGTCTTCTTTAAAGTCTTTTTTTACGTAAACAAGGGTGATATCCGCATTGTTTTTAACGTGAGAACGTAAGATGTTATCGTAGTTCATATTGCAAACACAGTCACAGTCAGACATAACAACGTATTCCTCATCACTTCTTTCTAAGAATCTTTTTGCGCCCCTTAACGCTTCTAAGCGGGTATTATAAAGAACGTTTTCTTTTAAACCGAAAGGTGGAAGAATATGCAAACCGCCTTGACGCCTTGCTAAATCCCAATCTTTACCCGAACCAACGTGGTCCATTAAAGATTGATAGTTACTTTTTGTGATAACGCCGACTTTAGCAATGCCAGAGTTTACCATATTTGAAAGCGTAAAGTCAACTAAACGATATCTTCCGCAGAACGGAATAGAACCCATAGTTCTCTCTTGAGTGAGTTCAGGAATACTGTTATCGTGTATATTTGAAAATACTAAACCTAAAGCGTTCATAATTCACCTCATAAAGTTCCGTCAACGATTTCGCCTTTAGCGACTTTCGTTCCCGCAGGGATAACTGCGTTTCTACCAACAACGGCAATACTCTTTTCATCGTTAATTTCACCAACAACGGCTTTTTCTTCAATAACAACGTTTTCGTCGATAATAGAATTTTCAACGATTGCGCCCTTTTTGATAACCGTACCGCTAAATATTACGCTGTTTTTAACAACCGCGCCGTCTTCAACGATAACGTTGTGTGAAAGCACCGAATTTTCAACCGTACCGTAAATTTCACAACCCGCGATAATGCCAGAGTTAACTACCCTACCGTTTTCGCTTATATAGTGCGGTGGAGCAATGGCGTTACGCGAACGGATTTTCCACGCCCTGTCGTCTACGTCAAAATTAGGGGTATCGCCAAGTAAATCCATATTTGCATCGTATAAAGAAGCGATAGTACCAACGTCTTTCCAGTAGCCTTCGAATTCGTAAGCCATCATTTTTTCGCCAAGACTTAACATTCTTGGAAGAACGTCGCCACCAAAGTCGTTTTTAGTATTTTCAAGTTTATCGTCTTCTTCAAGGTATTTATAAAGTTTATCCGCTTTGAAAATGTAAATACCCATTGAAGCCAAGTTGTTTTTAGGCGCTTTTGGCTTTTCTTCAAATTCGTAAATTTCGCCGGTTTTTTTAGTGTTTAATATACCAAAGCGCGATGCTTCTTCCATAGGCACTCTAATCGCTGCAATAGTACAGTCCGCCTTGTTTTGAATATGGAAGTCAAGCATAGCCGAATAGTCCATTTTATAGATGTGGTCACCTGATAAAATCAAAACGTATTCAGGGTTATACCTTTTGATAAAGTAAAGGTTTTGATAAATGGCGTTTGCAGTGCCTTTATACCACTCAGAACCTTCTTTTGCTTGGTAAGGAGATAAAATATGCACGCCACCAAAGTTTCTATCTAAATCCCAAGGTTGACCGTTTCCGATATATTCGTTTAGGATAAGCGGTTGGTATTGAGTTAAAACACCTACCGTATTGATGCCTGAGTTTACACAGTTAGAAAGCGGGAAGTCGATAATTCTATACTTTCCACCAAAAGAAACAGCAGGTTTTGCAATTTTATGTGTCAAGGCGTAAAGTCTACTACCTTGTCCGCCAGCAAGAAGCATGGCTACGCAACGTTTTTTTGATAACATATTAAATATCCCCCATTATCAAAATTGATTATATTTTTCAAAATACAAGCAAGTGAGTTTTGGTAAGTTAATTTCAAAACCTTCTTGGTTATACTTTTTATTTTTAGTTGAGTTGTAAACGCGTTTTTTACAAGCACCGCTACCGCCGTATTTAACGCTATCGGTATTTAAAACCACGTTGTACTTACCTTTTGGCAGTTTAAGGAAGTAATTATTCACGTCTGCCCCGTTAAAACTTATAACCGCAATAAGTTCTTTATCGTTTTTAGATTTACGCTTAAAACTGATAATGTTATCGTTTTTATTATTAACGTCAATCCACTCAAAACCGTCCCACGAATAATCGATAGAATAAAGTGCTTCGGTATTGCGATAAAGCAAGTTGATATCTTTATAAAGCACGCGGAGTTTGCGGTGTAAATCGTAATCGGTTAAAAAGAATTCTAAGCCTTCTTTATAATCCCACTCTTTAAACTGACCAAACTCTTCGCCCATAAAGGTAAGTTTTTTACCAGGGTGAGCCATCATATAGCCTAAAAACGCCCTATTTCCTGCAAACTTATCTTGATATTCGCCAGGCATTCTATCAAGCAATGATTTTTTACCGTGCACCACTTCATCGTGCGAAATAGGTAAAATAAAGTTTTCACTAAAGGAATACATAAGCGAAAAAGTAAGTTTATCGTGGTGAAATCTTCTAAAATAAGGGTCAACTTCCATATACGATAAAATATCGTTCATCCAACCCATATTCCACTTAAAGTTAAAACCTAAACCACCTTCTTCGATAGTGCCTGTAACCTTAACGTCGGCAGAAGATTCTTCAGCCATCATAAGCGCGTAAGGAAACCTACCAAAAATTTCTTTATTAAGTTTATGGAAGAAAGCAATTGCTTCTAAGTTTTTATTGTTACCGTAAATATTAGGCACCCATTTATCCGGCTCTTTGTCGTAGTCAAGATAAAGCATTGAAGCAACGGCATCAACCCTAATTCCGTCGATATGGAATTTTTCAAAAAGGAACACGGCGTTAGAGATTAGAAAACTTTGAACTTCTTCTCTACCAAGGTCGAAAATTCTTGTGCCCCAGTTAGCGTTTTCTTGCCTATCTTTTCCTTGATATTCGTAAAGCGGTTTACCGTCAAACTCCATAAGACCGTGCGCGTCTTTAGGGAAATGCGCTGGCACCCAGTCAACGATAACGCCTATACCTTCTTTGTGGAAGGCATCTACAAGCGCCATAAACTCTTTAGGCGTACCAAAACGTGAAGTGATTGAATAATAACCTGTTACTTGATACCCCCACGAACCATCGAAGGGATATTCGTGCACGGGCATAAACTCAACGTGAGTATAGTTTAAACTTTTAACGTAACTAACAAGGTCTACTGCAAGTTCGCTGTATGTATAATAACTGCCGTCAGCGTGGCGTTTATAGGAAGCAAGGTTGACTTCATAAACGTTAATAGGTTTATCTAAATGATTATTTGAAAGACCTTTTAAATATTCGCCGTCAGTCCAGTTAAATCCGTTAAGATTATATATTTTAGATGCGGTTTCTGGCGGATTTTGTGAATAAAAGGCGTAAGGGTCGGCTTTGAAAAGTTCTTTACCGCGTTTCGTTGTGATTAAATACTTGTAATTATCATACTCTTTAACGTTTTCTATAAAAACTTCCCAAACACCCTTTTCGGTAATTTTTTGCATAGGATTTTTACATTTATCCCAACCGTTAAAATCACCCACAACCGATACTGATTTAGCGTTAGGTGCCCAAACACGAAAAACGACACCTTCCCTATCTTCAACGGATAGAAAACGTGCGCCTAAATAATCGTAAGAATTAAAGTTTGTGCCTTGGTGGAATAAATATCCCGCTAAATCGTTTTTCAAAAGCAAACTCCTAAAGTTTAGTATATATAAATTATATACTATAATTAAAGCAATTTCAATAGTAAATTTGTTAAAATTTGGATTTTTTTGAACTTTTAGCAATAAAAAACCCCCTTTTAGCAAGGGGGCTAAATAATTATTCGCAATCTTTAGAAACATCTATCCATTTTATAAAATTATCGCTATACCTTTCAAGTTCTTCGGCGGTAAGTTCAATAGCACTATTACCCGAACCACACGCAGGGAAAACCGTAGGATATTTTTTAAGTGAGTTATCAAAATAAACTTCAACACCCTTGTTTAATGCAAAAGGACAAACGCCACCAACCGCATGGCCGATTTTTTCTTCAACTTCTAAAAAAGGTATCATTTTTGCTTTAACTTTAAATTCCGCTTTAAACTTAGCGTTATCCGTTTTAACGTCGCCAGTCATTACAACAACAATACACTTATCGCCTAAATCAAATGACATTGATTTAGCAATTCTACCAGGCTCTGTGCCTAAAGCGTGCGCCGCAAGTTCAACTGTTGCGGAAGATTCGTCAAATTCTAAAATTTTGTTTTCAATACCGAATTTTTTAAAATACTCTCTAACCAAGTCAATCATAACTAAACCTTAAAAAAACAAAAAGTAACAAGCGCCTAAAATGGCAGGAAGCATATTTGCAACGTTCATTTTTTTAATATCTAATAGGTTTATACCTATCATCATAACAAACACACCGCCTATTGCCGAAAGTTGAGCGCGGAATAACGTTTGCGCCATTAAATACTCACCTATAAGCCCAGAAGATAAGGCTATAGCCCCTTGAATAACAAATACTGGTATACAAGCAAACATAACGCCTATACCGTATTTAACCGTTAAAATTATGGCTAAAGTACCGTCTAAAACGGCTTTTATGTATAAAATTTTATTGTCGCCAAGCCCCGCTTGAATACTGCCGTAAATTACCATTGCGCCTATGCAGTAAATAGTAGTTGCTTGAATAAAACCTTCGGCAAAGGTTGACTTATTTTCGGCTTCTTCGCCTTTTTTAAATGCTTTGTTAAATAAATTTTCAAAACTATCGCCAAGTTTTATAAAGCCTTTTTCGATATTCAATAAACTACCTATAAACCCGCCTATAACAAAACTTATTATCATAACAAGTATGCCTTCAGTTCCGTTTACAGGTTTAACGGCATCAATCATACCAACAACAAAAACGCAGATACCAAGCGCTTGCATTAAAACTGCTTCTATCCTATCGGACATAAGTTTTTTGCAAAGCAAACCTATTAGCGAACAAATTATAATAGCAAAGGTATTAACTAAAACGCCAAGCATTTTTACCCCCTAATAACTTCGGTAGAAAAAGTATCGTTTTCGTAAATAATTTTAACTACAGTGTTAATAGAATTATCAAAAGTAACGGCTCTTACAGTTAAATCTTTATTGTTTTTAAAGAATTCTAAAAGTTTGGCTTTTGCTTCTTGATTACCGCAAGAATAACACTCTGCAATACTATCAACAGTAGAAAAATCAATGGTAGAAGATAATCTTGAACCACCAAATAAATCTTTGAGTTTCATAAAAAATTCAACGGAAGCGTATTCGCTTTGCAAGTATTTTTTAGAGTGATTAGCACACGACTCAACGTCATTTATATCAAAGTGAGCGTTTTGGTAACCAAAAGTCATAACCATTTCTTCTTCTTTAACGTAAATTACTAAGTCGTTACCGTTTATATCGTTAGGAAAACCAACCACCATATCGTTATTATAATCTAATACAACGGGGTCAAATTCCTTAAGTGCTTCTTCTAAAAATTTAACGTTTTCAAGCATTTTAGACATTTTAATTAGCCTCCGATAAATAATATATTGCTGATTTTTCAATATCTTCAAGTAAGTCCCTTGAAACGAAATCAAATTCTAAACAACACTCAAAATCTTGCGCTTCGCTTAAAATTTTAGCAACGTTGCTATCCCCTTCGCCTAAAGGATAAACTGCCGTTAACTGACCTGATAAGTTTGGTTGTTCGTTTCTTCCGTCCCCTTTAGAAATACCCCTATCTTTAATGTGCACGCGTGAAATTTTGTTTTTAAAGGTCACAAAGGCATCGTAAGGGTCTTCGTTTGCCAAAAAGAAGTTACCGCTATCGTAAACAAGATATAAGCCTTTAACGGAGTTTAAAATATCGCTTAAATTTTTTACAGATGAAAACACGCTATCTTCTCTACCAAAGTTTTCTATACCAACCCTAATACCGTAAATTTTAGCGTAATTTACAATTCGCCTTAAGTTTTGCTTTAAGTTAAAAAGATATTTATCTACGTTATTAACTTCGTTTAACGCTGGCTTTGTTAAAAGCATAATATCGTTTATTTTATGGTCGGCACAGAAATCAATAATTTCAAGTTCTTTAGTGTAATTATCGGCAATGCCAAGGTCACCTATGTAAAATACCGAAGAAACGGTCATACCCGCAATTAAAATTTCGCTGTACAAATTAGGGTCTTCAAAAAACCTTTCGTACTTAACGTCAAGCGCTGAAATCCCTGCGTTTTTCATATATTTAAACGTTTCGTTTAAAGTCTTGTTTAAATCCGATTTAACGGATAATACGTTTTCATAATTTATTGCTAATTTTTTCATAAGTAAATTTTAACACTTTTAAATAAAAATTTCAACTATTTACCCTTTTAAAACATAAAAAAACCGCCAAGATTTGACGGTTTTTTATATAAATTTAATTTTTTAAGGGCAAATCAAATACAAGTAAGAGAAGGCAAACCCCGAAGGCTATACTTGCCGTATTGCCGAGCGGGTTTAACGCACTATTACGCCGTATTTCATTTGGACTTTTACATTGATTCGTGGATAGTACGAGAGATTACGTCGTCTTGTTGTTCTTTAGTAAGTTTATTAAAGTTTACAGCGTAACCCGATACACGAATTGTAAGTTGTGGGTATTTTTCTGGGTGTGCTTGAGCGTCAAGTAAAGTTTCACGGCTGAATACGTTTACGTTTAAGTGGTGACCACCATCTGCACAGTAAGCATCTAACATATTAACAAGGTTTTCAGTTTTTTGTGACATAATTTTACCTCCTATAATATTATATTTAAAAATTAGTCGTCTTTACCAAGAGATTCTGGAGTGATTGAGAATGTATTAGAAATACCGTCTCTTGAATATTCATAAGGGATTTTTGCAACAGATTCAAGTGATGCTAATGCACCGTGAGTATCCCTACCGTGCATTGGGTTAGCACCAGGAGCAAGCGGAGCACCTGCACGTCTACCGTCAGGAGTGTTACCAGTCTTTTTACCATAAACTACGTTTGAAGTAATAGTAAGGATAGACATTGTAGGAACAGATTCCCTATAAGTATAGTGAGTTCTAATCTTGTTCATGAAAGTTTTAACAAGGTTAACAGCAAGTTCGTCAGCCCTATCGTCGTTGTTACCATATTTAGGGAAATCGCCTTCGATTTTGAAGTCTGTAACGATACCGTCTTCATTTCTGATTGGATATACTTTAGCGTATTTAATAGCAGAAAGTGAGTCAGCAACACAAGATAAACCAGCAACGCCTGTAGCGAAGAATCTTCTAACTTCAGTATCGTGAAGAGCCATTTCGATTGCTTCGTAAGCGTATTTATCGTGCATGTAGTGGATAAGGTTTAAAGCGTTTACGTAAACGCCTGCAAGCCAAGTCATCATTTGGTCATACTTGTCCATAACTTCGTTAAAGTCAAGCGCATCGTTAGAAGTAATTGCTTCAAACTTAGGCGCAACTTGCATAGGTTTACCAGTAACTTTATCTTTCATAAGTTCATCTTTACCACCGTTGATAGCGTAAAGTAAGCACTTAGCAAGGTTAGCACGTGCACCGAAGAATTGCATATCTTTACCAACTTTCATACAAGATACGCAACAAGCGATACAGTAGTCATCACCCATTTCAGGACGCATTAAATCGTCTGATTCGTATTGAATTGAAGAAGTTTTGATAGAAATGTCTGCACAGAAGTTTTTGAAGTTTTGTGGAAGGTATTTAGACCATAAAACTGTAAGGTTTGGTTCTGGTGCAGGACCTAAGTTGATAAGAGTGTGAAGTACACGGAAAGAGTTTTTAGTAACAAGTGGTCTACCGTCAACACCCATACCACCGATAACTTCAGTAACCCAAGTAGGGTCACCTGAGAAAAGTTCGTTGTACGATTGAATTCTCATGAATTTAACCATACGAAGTTTCATAATGAAGTGGTCAACAAGTTCTTGTGCTTCAACTTCAGTTAAAGTGCCGTTTTTAAGGTCTCTTTCAATGTAAATATCAAGGAAAGTAGAAGTACGGCCGATAGTCATTGCAGCGCCGTTTTGGTCTTTAATTGCGCCAAGGTAACCAAAGTAAAGTGCTTGAATTGCTTCTTTTGCAGTAGTAGCAGGTTCGCTAATATCAAAGCCGTAAGATTGAGCCATTGCTTTTAAGCCTTTTAACGCTTTGATTTGTTCAGAAATTTCTTCCCTATTTCTAATTTTATCAGGAGTCATTTCGCCAGTGATAAGCGACTTGTCTTCTTCTTTTTTCTTGATAAGGAAGTCAACACCGTAAAGAGCAACCCTTCTGTAGTCGCCTACGATTCTACCACGGCCGTAAGTATCAGGAAGACCAGTTAAAATGTGTGAAGAACGTGCAGCACGCATTTCTGGTGTGTAAGCATCGAAAACACCGTCGTTGTGAGTTTTACGGTATTTAGTGAAAATTTCTTTAACTTGTGGGTCGATTTCGTAGCCGTACATTGCAAGCGCTTCTGATGACATTTTAATACCACCGAAAGGTTGAAGTGAACGTTTTAAAGGTTTATCAGTTTGTAAACCAACGATTTTTTCTAAATCCTTGTCGATATAGCCTGGTTCGTGGCTTGTAAGCGATGATACGATTTTAGTATCAGCATCAAGTACGCCACCTTTTGCTCTTTCTTGAGCGTAAAGGTCCATAACTTTTTCCCAAAGTTTTTTAGTAGCGTCTGTTGCAGGCGCTAAGAAACTGTCGTCACCTTCGTAAACTGTATAGTTTCTTTGAATAAAGTCTCTTACGTTTACTTCGTCATTACTCCATTTGCCGGGAATAAATCCTTCCCAACCTTTGTAATTTTTCATTGTTTTACTCCTTGTAAGTTTATTTATAGTTTAGCAAATAAATTGCATCGTTGCCTTATTTTGTTAAATGAGTATCAATTTTATTGTTGAGCCAGAGTTCTAAAATCTCTTCAGGTTGAAAACCCGTTGCCCTTGCAAATTCCACACCGTTATCTAAAAGTAAAATGGTAGGAACTCTATCAATCTCATACTCTTTCATAATATTTACGGTAGTTTCGCTTGCTTCTATGTGTACAAGTTCAACGTCGTTACGCTTTGATACGATTTCAAAAAGTATCGGCATAAGCGTTAAACAGTTAGCGCAAGACTCACCGCTTATTTCTACTACTTGAATACCTTTAAGGTGTTCTTTGTAATTATTGTCGTTAATCATTTTATCACCCCTAAAATTTTCTTAGCGTTTAAAACGCTTTCTTTAGTTGGTGGGGTTACCCCTTGAAGCGGATAAGTATATCCAAGTTTTTGGTACTTAACTTCGCCCATCGTATGATATGGTAAAACTTCTACCTTTTCAACGTTGTTAAGCGTTTTAACAAACTCAGAAAGTTTATTAAGGTCGCTATCGTTGTTAGTGTAACCGTCAAGTAAAACGTGCCTAATCCACGTGTTTTTACCTTGAGCGTCAAGCCATTTACAAAAACTAATTGTATTTTTGTTAGACACGCCGGTTAAAACCTTGTGCTTGTCGTCATCGATGTGTTTAATATCAAGTAAAAACAAGTCAACGTACTTAATAAGTTCTTGGTGTTTGCGAACGCTTTCTTCGTTATCGGCGTTAAAAGTAAAACCAGAAGTATCAACTGCTGTATGAATACCATACGATTTAACCGATTTAAGTAGTTCGATAACAAAATCGATTTGCATAAGCGGTTCGCCACCGCTAATCGTAACGCCACCTTTAGTGCCAAAGTAGTTTTTATACTTGATAATTTCTTTAGTTAAGTCTTCAACCGTACGCTCTTCGCCGGCATTAAACTCCCAAGTGTCTGGATTATGGCAGTACTTACACCTTAAAGGGCAACCCTGCATAAACACTACGAATCTAATACCAGGCCCGTCAACCGTGCCACCAGAGAATACGGAATGTATTTTTCCTGTCATTTTTTCACCCTAATTTGGACTATTTTGTTACCACATTGTATTTTATCACAAAATATTGTGTTTGTAAACCCTTTTATATAAAAAATTAAAAGTTAATAATTTAACATACTTTTAACGTTTACGCAACTTCGTTAGTATCAGCGTTGTTTTTAAGCGTAGATTTTTGATAGTATACGTAAGCAAGTTCTTTACCGCAAACTTCAACCAACGCTTTACTTATCAAAAGGGATAAATTATCAAAGGCAAACTCTTTCAAAAAATACTTGGTAATAGCGTGCGGAGAAAACACCCTACCAAACCACAAGAAGAAATCAAGTAATTTAACAATTACTATAACGCCGACTTTATTTTTGAATTTTTCAAAACTTTTATACAAGTTAAGCGCAACTATAAATGCTGAAATATTAACGCTTTTAAGCCAAAAAATTCCTGAACTATCTACTATTTTTTCAAGCCTTTCTCTCAAAAGGTTAATAATTGAAAAAATTTCACGTTCGGTAAAGGATAAATAACCCCTTTCTTTACCGTCGTAGAAAGAAAAAACCGAAGCGGTAGATTTAAATAAATCTAAAAATATGCTTTTAATGTTAGTTTCAGCATCGCTAACTGCTATTTCTTTGCCGTTAAAGGCTTTTTTTACTTTGTTATTTTGCTTGATTTTTTTGTTTTTTGCATTAATTTCAAAGAATTCAACAATCTCAGTTTTTGACTGATTTATTATCTTTAAACACTCTGCTTTTGCCTTTTTATCGGCTATTTTATCAAAGTTTTCCCTTGAGTTTATCAGCACCCTTTTTATTGATTTTGAAACGTAAGTTTGAACGGCTAAAGTTATACCGAAAATTACGCTCATAACTATTAAAAATACGTATGAAATTTTACCTATAATAGCAAGGATTTCTTGTATCGTCATAACTCTACCCCCTTGCTTGAAGTAGGCTTTATCACCTTGCGCTGACCGTAAACTTTAAAGGCTTCTTCGCCAACGTATTTAATAATATCGTTTATCGTTTCTTCAATTTTATTTTTAAAAACTAAAGTAGTAACTTTAGTTCCCGCTTGCAAAACGTTTACCTTTATGTTTGAAAATATTTTTTTGATGCCTGACTTAGATTTTATATCATTACTTTCTTCTTCGGCCTTTTTTTCACTTTCTATAAGCGAAAGGAGTTTATCTTCTACGATTGAAAGTGGTACGTCTTGCAACTTTAACCACTTAAAAAGCCCGTCTATTCTATCGTAAATTCCGCTTGTTACGTCTTCAACGATAAGCAATGAATCATAGATTGAATAGTTTAAATAATAGTATTTGCCGTTCTTTTTGTACTTTGTAGCAACGTCGTAAACCAAACTATCCGCCAAAGCAAAAGCGCGCTTAAAATTATCGGTTAAAGTAAGGCTAAAATCGTAGTTAAAATCGTACTTTTCAGTATAGAGCATAGCGTTTAACTCATCGCTATAAGTTAAACTGTTCGCCTTTGCCTTTTTAGATTTTTTCCTAAAGGAAACTTTTGCAAATAGCGTTACTAAAAAGTAAACCGCAAAGAATGAAACAAACCCTAAACTCATAAAAACTATTAAGGTTAAAAGCCTAAGATTAGTTTTATAAAAACCAGAAAACTTATACGATAATAAGTACGCAAGTGCAAATATTACAATAAATAACGCACTTTTAAAAACCCGTTTAAAAAAGAACTTAAACTTTCTTTTTTTATTTGCGCTGTTTTTAGCGTTGTATTTTATAACGTCGTACTCTGTTCTCATAAAAAGCACCTAATTTAAGCGGAAATATCGCAAAACTTTGCACCTATATATTCGCATAAAACTTCGGGATTAATTTCTATTTGTTTACCTACCCTACCAGCCGAAACACAAATGGTATCGTTTAAAATTGCCGTTTCGTCGATAACGGTAACAAACTGTTTTTTCATACCTATCGGTGAGCAACCACCGTGGATATAACCTGTAAGTGGTAAAAGTTCTTTTTGTTTTATCATTTGAATAGACTTAACGCCAACTGCTTTCGCGCCTTTTTTAAGGTCAAGCGAAGAGTCAACAGGAACAACGAAAACGTAATGAAGATTATCGCTTCCAACGGTAACTAACGTTTTAAAAACCATATAGCAAGGCTTTCCAACAAGTTTAGCCACCATTTGACCGTCAGTTTGCGTTGAGTCGTATTCGTAACTGTTATATGAAATATTGCTTGCATCAAGCAATCTCATAACGTTGGTTTTTTCCATAAATTAGTCGATTTTAAGTTTAAATACTAATTTTTTAACACTTTCAACACCGTCAACTTCGTAACCGCCAACGTGTAAATCGTTAGGGAAAATAAGAGCGAAGTTTTCAGGGTTTAAAACTACTTGGTGCGACCAAGGTGCTTTGAAAAACTCAACGTCCTTTTCAGCGTTGTACGGCTTATCGTTTTCACCTAAATCAATGGCTTGAAAATACATTGTTTCTTCACCGCCAAACGTCATTTGAAGGTCTAAATAATTTCTATGTGCTTCAAGTGAAACGTCGCCTTCAGGGATAGGCTTAGTATCGTAAAACATTACGGTAACCCAACTGCCGTCACCTAAATCAATTTTGCCTTTTTCAAGGCTATTTAAATCGGTGTTTTTTAAAAAATCAACCGCTTTTTGTACGCCTGGAACGTAAGTGTATCTTTCCATCTTTTCAATTTTATCAATAATCATTGGTCGTTACCCCCTATTGTGTTAATTATATATTCTACGTAACTTTTGGCTACGTTTATATTCGTAATTTCTTCTGCCATTTCAAAAAAGGCGTTGGAATTAACTTCGCAAAGTATCGGTTCACCATTTTTACCGTACATTAGGTCTATACCCATATAGTCAAGGTTTAAAATTTTAGCAACTTTTTCAGCAAAGTTTATAAATTCCTTAGGTGGATTTATTTTTACACCGTTACCGCCAAGCGCCACGTTAGAACGAAAATCTTTACCGTGTGAATTCCTTTCGTATCCGCAAAGGTATTTACCGCCAACGGTAATTATCCTAACGTCACGACCAAGGCTTGAAGATATAAATTCTTGATAAAGTTTTGCTTGGCTTTTATATTTGTTACAAAGTTCGTATAATTCTTGGCGATTATTTGCTAAAAACACGCCTTTACCCATTGAACTGTAACTTAATTTTACAACGACAGGATAACCTAAGAATTTTGCTATTTTATCAACTTCTTCATAAGAAACGTCACTTGCCGTATAATTAAGTGGCGACGGTAAAGTTTTTGGCATTGTTATTTGATTATTTAAAAGGTTTAAATAGGTTAAAACCTTATCATCGCAAACAACAATCGAATTAGACGGATTAAACACCCTTACACCCGATTTTTCTATAACTTCGGCTGTATACCTATCTTTATCTAAAAAAAGGCAAAAATCAAGGTTTTTAAGATTTAAATTAACGCTCCCGTCAGACGTAAATACAAAATTGTATCCGTTTTCAATAATCTTAACGTTTACGCCCTTTAATTCAAATTCTTTTTTTAACCTTTCCGCCTGATTTATCATAGCGGGAATTTTACAATATCTGTTTACAATAATAACGCCGTTTAACATAGTTAAAATATTATATCATAACCTTTAGAAAATATCAAGCCTAATAAAAATTAAAGTCCAACTTCTTATCGAAGTCGGACTTTTAATTTTTAATAATTTTCTTTTCTAACTTCGAAGTAACTTTCTGGGTGAGCGCAAACTGGGCAAACTTTAGGTGCTTTTAAACCGATGTGAAGGTGACCACAGTTTCTGCATTCCCAAACTGTAACGTCAGTTTTTTCGAAAACTTTTTCTTCCATTACGTTTTTAAGGAGTGCTTGATATCTTTCTTCGTGAGTTTTTTCAATATTAGCAACAGCGCGGAATTGTGCAGCAATAACAGTAAAGCCTTCTTCTTCTGCTTCTTCTGCCATACGTTTATACATAGAAGTCCATTCTTCGTTTTCGCCAGCAGCAGCGGCTTTAAGGTTAGCAGCAGTATCGCCAAGTTCACCTAAGTGTTTGAACCATAATTTAGCGTGTTCTTTTTCGTTTTCAGCAGTTTTTAAGAAGATTTCAGCAATTTGTTCAAAACCTTGCTTTTTAGCAACACTTGCAAAGTAAGTGTATTTATTACGCGCTTGGCTTTCACCAGCAAATGCTTCCCATAAATTCTTCTCAGTTTTAGTACCTTTAAGTTCCATAAATTTTCTCCTTTAATTTATAATAATTGGGGCTTACCCTTATTTCTTAATTTAATTGACCTTTACAGTCTATGCAAGAGCCTACTAAAATAATCTCTGCAAAATCAATATCCCCTACACCTTTATAATACGAATTTTCAATCTTGTCAAGGGGTATTTCAGGAATATCAAAAAATTTTCCACATTTTTCGCATCTAAAGTGTGCATGGCTAACGGTTGTTGTGTCAAATCTATCCCCCGAAGTTAAACTTATCTTTTTTATAAGCCCTTCGTTTGATAGTGTTTTTAAATTCCTATATACCGTTGCTAAGTTTATCGTAGGCATTAGTTGTTTACACCTTAAAAGCACCGTTTCGGCTATCGGGTGGTCGTAACTTTCGTGCACTACTTTATACACAACGTCGCGTTGTTTACTTTCCCTCATAAGCACCTTCCTTTGATATAAGTGATAATGATTATCATTATTATATATTGAA
>JAZLAE010000038.1:0-8674 GCA_045613025.1 Christensenellaceae bacterium
CGTTAGGGATTATTATTTATTCCATTTCGTTTTAGACGGCAAGGGTACTTTTGAATCTCCGCGCGGGGTGTATTCGGTAGGTAAGGGGCAAGCATTTTTTATACGTCCGGGCGAAAAAACCGTATATTACGCCGATAAAAACAATCCTTGGGCGTACGTTTGGGTAGGTTTTAAAGGGGAACTTGCTAAAGGTTTTCTAAATTCAACCGACGTTTTCAAATATAATAAAGAAATAGTAGATGAACTTAGTAATATCGTTCAAACAAAGCGAGAAGTAGAACCACGCCTTGCCAGTGTAGGCTTTAAACTTTACGCCGAACTTGCTAAAAAAAGCGAACACGTAAACCACTCAAGCAAGGCTAAAAACTATATAAATACGCACTATATGGAAGACGTTTCTATCCAAGAAATTTCACAACTTGTTGGGTTAAACAGAAAATATTTGTCACGTATATTTAAAGAAACTTACGGCGTTACTATGCAAGAATATTTAATAGATAGACGGCTTACTGAAGCAAATAAATTACTTAAATCTGGCTATTCGGTAGAAGAAACCGCTTATATAGTAGGTTATAATGACCCTTTTGGTTTTTCTAAAGCGTATAAGAAAAGATACGGAAACTCTCCGTCAAATGAAAAGTAAAGGCTACTACATTTCATCTAATTAATTTTTAACGGCAAAAATGCGGTGCAATACTGCGTTAAACCCCTTGAAAAGATGTATACTCTTATCTTCGGGGATTTGCCTTGTCTTGCTTGCATTTACGATAAATCTTTGCACGTTAAACCGTTAAAACTAATTAATTATTTTCAACTTCATAGCCTTAATGAAAAGTAATATAAAACCCCGCGTTTTGAACGCGGGGTTTAGTATTTTATTAAAGTGGCATTTCAACGTCAACGTCGGTAACTTTGTAGTAGCCGTTACAATAAATATCTTCTTTAAGGGCAAGTTTAATATCTCTTTCGCCTTCAAATAAGCCAACAAGTACTGAATAGTTGCCAGGTTTTACACCGCGAAGGTCAAGTTTAACCCTTTCGCGCGCTTCAACGTTTGGAAGCCATTTTCTACAGTCGTTATCAAAAGCGTTAAAGAAGTATTCTTCGTTTGTTTCGTTGTTTACAAGTTTAACTTTTAAATCGTATTTGTGGTATGACTTAGAAAAACCTTTGTTTACAAAGAAGAAGTCCATTGTGCAAGTGGTGTCTGCAAAGAGTTTGCCTATTCTTGCACCGTTTAAAAAGAACCAGTAACCTAAGCGGTTAGCGCAGTATTCATAAAAATGTGGGTTTTCGCTAACATATTCCCTTGGATAGCCGTGGAAACCTGCAAAAGTTGCCTTTAAGTTCTTCATTGCTTCAAGGTAAGGTAAGCCTGATTTGTAAAGCACATCAAGACCTTTATTTTTTAAGTACGAGTAGTGAGCAAGTTCAAGGTCAACTGGCGCGTCTTCGTTAAGTTGTGCAAACATTGTTGGGTTACCGCAAGTATCGTATTGGAAGTATTCCGAATACCAGTCAACGCAGTTAGAGTCGCTTCTTATACCCATACCGTAAGTTTTAGCGTATTCCACAATTTCTTGCGCGTTTTCTTCCTTACAGTTCCAACCGCCGTGTTGTGGCATAGCGTAGTTCATAATAATTTGAGTGTCAGGGAAGTACTTTGTGTGTAAATCCATATGTTTTTTAGTAACGGAGTTATCGTACACAAAGTTAGTTTGATAGTTTTCGCGGTGGCAGTGCGCTTCGCCCCAAGTACCGAAAGTACCTACGTCGATATACTCAACGCGTTTGTCGCCGTTAAACTTTCTACCAAACTCTTTCATAAACCTTTCTAAGCACTCTAAAAAGATAGGGTCGTCGTAGATAGGTTCGTATAATTCTTGTCCACTTTCAGTTTTGCCCCAAGCGTAAAGTTTAGCACCTTTATCAAAAACATATTGCGGTGTGCCGTGCATAGGTTCAGGGTCTTTATCGATAACGCCCGATTCGCAAGTGCACATACGGAAAGTGAAAGTAAAGCCTTTTTTGCCCCATTCGTCCATAATGCTATCGATATACGACCAGTCGTAAACGCCTTCTTGCTTTTCAATATCGCACCAGTCTATTCTAAGATAAATGATTTTTAAACCCTTAATATCTTCTAAATAGTCACCAGGAACGTTTTTATCGCGGTATTCGCCTCTAAACACACCGTTATCAATAAAGTGCCAGTACCAGCCTTTATGTGGGTTTTCAAGCACCGTTTTATCGTCAAGCCAACAGTCCATATCAACGTAGTTGTGGTATGGTGGGATTTTGCCGTTATAAGTTCTTATCATTTTTGCCATAATAAATACCTTTCCTTATTTAGTGATTGATGAATCAATATTATTTTAGCATACGTAAAGGAAATGTCAACATAAAAATAAAAAAATTTAATAATTGTATTTACTAATTTTAACATTTATGTTAGAATTATCTATAATGACATACAAAGGAAAAATATTATGGTAATTAAAGCATTTAATTTAACTTATTTTTTAACCCTTTTATTAACTGCTGGATTAATAGTTGGGTTAACCTTTTTAGTAAAGAATAAAAGCGAAACGTATAAAAAGAAATTGCTTTTAACAATTTGTTATTCTAATGCTATTTTATGGGTAATTTACAAATTTTGGCTTGCATTTGGTAAGTTTGGTATTCCCGATACTTATTCTTTTGATATTTGGACGGAACTTCCACTTCACCTTTGCAACATTAGTTTGATAATAGTTCCTATCGGTATTCACTTGAAAAAGCAAGGCATTTTAGCGTATGGGTTTTATATTGCTCCACTTGGCGCGATTATGGTGTGCACTTTCCCAAGCGTAGGTTTTTCGGATATGAGTATTTTTTATCCGCATATGCTTGGTTATTACGTAACTCACTTACTTATAATAATTGTAGGCGTGTTACTTGTTACGTTTGGATTCTTTAAACCTACCTTCAAAAAAATTCCAAGTATGTTTTTAACGGCTTTAGTGTTATCGCTTGGCGCGTTTTTAATAAACTTGTTTATTAGGGGAGTGTTTAACGGCCCTGCAAACTATTTTTACACTATCGAACCTGAAGGAATTTCTATTTTAGAAGTATTTTGGTCGATAATTCCTATCCCTTACGTTTACTTGGTGTTTGGCGTAGCAATACTTGGCGTATATGCGGTTTTAACAACCTTACCGTTCCACTTGTACGATAAAAAGAAAAATAAATAATAACGAGGTGTATTATGTTAAATATTAAAGCAGAAAAATTAACTAAAGAAGCGTTTTCACTTTACGGTGAATATTATGAAATGACTAATCCTAACGGTTACTCTTTAAACGGCGAATTACACTGTTTCTTCCCAGATAGATTAACTGCAAGTCAAGGCGCAAACGTAGGTTATTCGCCTATTATCGTTAAAAAGCCAGACGAAATGGTTATTACTCAACTTGAATATCATACGACTACAAGCGAAATGATTTTACCGCTTAACGACGATATGATTCTTCACGTTTCTGAACCATCTGCAGGTAAGCCTATTATCGACCGTACTAAAGCGTTTATCGTTCCTAAAAACACACTTATTAAACTTAAAGCGTGCGTATGGCACTTAGCGCCACTTCCTAAATCGGAAGAAAAACTTTACGCTATGATTATTTTACCTGAATGCACTTACATTAACGATTGCACAGTTGTTGATTTAAAAGAAGACGAAATCTTTAAGGTAACACTTTAAAATGAAAGTTTTTATAGGCGAAAAAAATCAATACAAGGCGAATATGCACTGCCACTCTAATTTGTCGGACGGAACTAAAACGGCTGAACAATTAAAGGAAATGTACAAAGGTCAAGGCTATTCGATTTTAGCAATTACCGACCATGAATATTTGGTTGACCACTCTGACCTTAACGATAAAGATTTTATAACTTTAACGGCATATGAAGCCTTTGCAAGAAACAAAAACGAAAACAAACCAACAAGGGTAGAAGCCCACCTTAACTTATACAGTAAAGACCAACACAATACCACAATGGTTTGCTATAACGAAAACGAAACTTACGTGCCTGAAGAAAAACGCCCTTACGTTAAATACTACGGCGAAAGGACTGACGATATTAAAGGACATACCGTTTCTTACGTTAACCATATTATTAGCGAAGCAAAAAAACACGGCTTTTTCGTTTCGTACAACCACCCTGAGTGGTCGCTTGAAAGTATTAAGGACGCCGAACAATACGTTGGCTTTGATTCTCTTGAAATTTACAACCACGTTTCTTACCTTATAGGTTTTGATGAAAGTAACGAGCAACTTTACGAATATTTAGTTTCTAAAGGCTATAATATAGGCGTACACGCGGGCGATGATAATCACAACAAAATAAACGATAGTTTTGGCGGTTTTACTTATATAATGGCAGATAAACTTGAATATGGCGAAATTATCAAAGCACTTGAAAATCACGATTATTACGCGTCATCTGGCCCTAAAATCAACTTTGTAGGTATAGAAAACGGCGTTGTTACCGTTAAATGTGATAACGTAAAAAGCATTTGCATTTCTAACAATACAAGGCGTAGAAAAAGATTTTTAGCAACCGATAAAAACGGTATAAACGTAGCGTCGCATCTTTTAGACCCTGCTTGCACTTACTTTAGGGTAACGGTAGAAGATTTTAATGGAAACAAAGCGTATACAAGGGCGTATATGAAAGACGAGTGGTAAACGGTTCAGTTTTAATCTCTAACCTGTTTTATCCCTCAAAACACAGCGTTAATACGCTATTTATTAAAACTGCACCTATTTATGTGAAAAAATTAATTTATGGATAAAGTACAAAAACAAATAGAAAATTTAATGCAAGGTTTAAACCTTCCTTACTACTATATAAAAGTAGGTAAGGGGGATTTAGACCTTTTATCTTTTGGCTATAATGAAGGTAAAATCGCTACGGGCAACGAAAAGTTATTTATGTTTTCTTGCTCTAAGCCATTAACCGTTACTTGCGCTATGCAACTAATAGAAAAAGGCTTACTTTCGCTTGAAGATAAGGTTGGTAAATATCTTCCGTTTGTAAACGATTGCTTTATTATCGATAATAACGGCAATAAGCAAGTTGTAGGGGATAAAATAACTGTTAAACACCTTTTAACAATGACTGCGGGTTTTTCCTATAACTTTGAAAATGAGCCGTTTAAACGCGTATTTAAAGATTACGATAACCCAACAACCTTGCAAGTTATTGAAAGTATTTGTAAATCTCCGCTTATATCACTTCCTGGTAAACAATTTAATTATAGTTTTTGCCACGACGTATTGGCGGCGGTTATTGAAGTTGTTTCTTGTAAACCGTTTGCTAAATATATGCAAGATAATATCTTTAACTTACTTGAATTAAAAAATACCGCTTTTGACTTTGAAGATAAATCCGATTTTGCTAATCTATACTATTACGATAACGGTTTTGTAAAAAACAAACTTGAAAACAATTTAGTAATGTCTAAAAACTGGCATAGCGGTGGCGCGGGTGTTATTAGTACCGCAAACGATTATTACAAGTTTGTAAAAACACTTGCAAACGGTGGCGGGGATATTTTAAGCGAAAACTCTATTAAAGAAGTTTACACCGAAAGGGTAAAGAGTATAAGCGTAAACAGTAACTTTACTTGTGTTCAAGGCGAAGATTACGGCTACGGCTTAGGTGTTAGAACGCGCATTAAACCTACTGAGTTTGGCTTACCTATAACCGAATTTGGTTGGGACGGTGCAGCGGGTTCATATTTAATGGTAGACCCTATAAATAAAGTTTCAGTGTTTATCGGTATGCACGTTGAAAACTGGCCACAGTTCTTTACGGGCAAGCATTTAGAAATTTTAAAAATCATATACGAAAATTTAATTTAAGTTATTTAAACAATTAAAAAACTCTTTCAAGGATTCCCTGAAAGAGTTTTTTGTTATGTTGTTTTACATTGGGTTAAGTAAAGAACTGATTTCAGTAGCAATAGAAGTAAACGGATTAGTTATATAAGCGTAAGGAGTAGTAGGTTTAGTATCAGTGTAAGTGATATTAGTTTTGAATCCGTCAGTTGACGTAACGTATTCAGTAACGCCTGCTAAAGAGTAAGGTTCTTTTTCGTTTAACTTGTTATTTGCTAACGTTGTAGGACGTTCAAGGTAAGCCTTGTAGTTTAAGATTATCGCTTTATAATCTCTAATCTTTTGCGCTACTGGTTGTAAGTATGCTTCTACTGATTTTGCTTGTTCTTCTAAGATTACTGCAATTTCATCACAGATGTACGATGCAACTGCTCTTGTACCATTATAACCTAATAATAAGTTGTTTTGCATTGTGTCAAGCGATTCTTCATAGTAACTTGCAATGTTAGGGTTGAATTCGGTTTGGTCGGTTACTTTGTGTTCTGCATCGTCAAGATATTTGTTGATTTCTGTAAACGAATTAACAAGTTCAGAGTAAGTAATTGCATCATTACTATTTAAGTTTTTATTGCTTGCACATTTAACGTTAGGTTTAATAGCGTTAAAGTTTTGAGTTATTGCATTAGTGATGCTTGAGTAATCTCTATTACCGTCTTGGCCGTTATTGTGTTCTTTAAGGGTATCGATAAGTGAATCTATAACGTTAACACCACAATCGCCAAGTAATACTGAATCTTTAATCTTATCGTCAAATACGTCGCCGATAGTTTTAGTATTATTATCAAAAATCTTATCGTTAACGTTTTGAACGGTAATACTACCAGCAACTGAAGATATCTCTACAAGTTTATCAATAGCAGTAAATTCAGTTTTGTAACTTGCTACTTGGTAGTTGTCGTCCACTATTCTTGTTTTAATATTAGTAAGTGAAGAAGAAAGTGAACCTGCGCTTGTGATATCGTCCGCCGATACGAAATTATCGAACGAAGAAGCAATAAAGTTATTGATTAACGATTTATTGATAATCTTACTGTTAAGCGCTAATACGTCGTCTAATTCTTTACCAAAGTTAGGTAAGTTAAGGTCGTCACCGTTGGTGCTATCAAACGCATTGATAAGTCTATCAATAGCCGATAATTCAGTAGCGTAACTTAAATCGTTACCAACGAAGCCATCTTTAATTTCTTCAATAGAGTTAAGGATATTTTCATCAGTAATGTCTGCAGTTGATTCATCAATGATAATAGTAATTGCAGAGTTGATAAGTTCGTGGTCGATAACCTTAGATTCAAGTGTTGTTGTTATATAGTCTAATTTTTCACCGATAATTACTAAGTCGGCATCAGTTCCCGATTCTTCGATTACTTCAAGAAGGATATCAAGGGCGGTGAATTCTTTTTCGTATTCAAGGTTGCCTGTAAATCCGTCTTTAACGTCTTCTATCGTAGAAGTGTAATCGGCACTAACGTCAGTTGCTTCATCGATAATTACTTTAATAGAGTTATTGATAATATCGTTAGTAATTACTTTAGAGTTAAGTTTAATAATATCATCTAACTCTTTGCCAACTGGTGCTAATTTATCTGCCGTGCCTGCGGTATCGATAACGTCAAGAAGTTTATCAAGGGCAGTGAATTCAGTTTCGTAAACAAGGTTATCTGTTGAGAATCCAGTTTTGATTTCTTCTATTGTAGGTTTGTAATTGTCGCCTATGTCTTCAGAAGTTACGTCGTCGATTATTACCTTAATAGAATCGTTAATAAGCGTGCGCGTAATTACTTTAGAGTTGTTAGCAATAATATCTAATTCTTTACCTACAGGTGCTAATTCAGAGTTAGCGTCTATTGTGTCGATAATATTAAGAAGTTTATCAAGGGCGTCAAATTCGTTTGCGTAAACAAGGTCGTTTCCTGTGAAGCCATCTTTAATACCAGTTATAATAGGTTTGTAAGCATCACTCATATCATCAGAAGTTACGTCGTCAATTAATAACTTGATAGAATCGTTAATAAGTGAACGGGTAATTACTTGTGATTTATTAGTGATATCATCTAAGTCTTGACCGATAACTGCTAAGTTAGAATCCGCATTTGCCGTATCTATAATATTAAGGAGTGTATCAAGCGCTTCAAATTCGTTAGTGTAGTTAAGGTTGTCGCCTGTAAATCCGTTTTTAATAGTTGTTACGGTAGGTTGATATTCTTCGTTAACGTCGGCTATAGTATCTTCAACGATAATTTGAATAGCAGAGTTGATAAGAGTACGTGTAATTACTTTTGATTCAAGGTCGGTTACAATATAGTCTAATTCCGCGCCGATAGGTGCTAATTCATCGGCAGTACCAGCGGTGTCGATAACGTCAAGGAGTTTGTCAAGGGCGGTGAATTCAGTTTCGTAGTTAAGTTCGCCGTTGAAGCCCGCTTTAATATCGGTTATCGTTGTAGAGTAATCATCGCCAATATCACTTGTAGATTCATCAATAATAACAGTGATTGCATTATTGATAAGATTATAAGTAATTACCTTAGAGTTAAGCGCGATAATACTATCTAATTGTTCGCCAACTGGTGCTAATTCATCGGCAGTACCAGCGGTGTCGATAACGTCAAGGAGTTTATCAAGGGCAGTGAATTCAGTTTCGTAGTTAAGTTCGCCGTTGAAGCCCGCTTTAATATCGGTTATCGTTGTAGAGTAATCATCGCCAATATCACTTGTAGATTCATCAATAATAA
>JAZLAE010000039.1:0-40274 GCA_045613025.1 Christensenellaceae bacterium
TCAGTAGCATCTAATAGTGGCGATAGGTCAGTAGCATCTAATAGTGGCTATAGGTCAGTAGCATCTAATAGTGGCGATAGGTCAGTAGCAGAAGTAACAAATGATGAAAGCGTTGCTTGCGCATTAGGAATTGAAAGCAAAGCAAAAGGTAAAGTTGGTTGCTGGTTAGTGATTTGCGAGTGGCAATATATCAACAACTCTTACCATAGAATAGATACTCAATGTGTCAAAGTTGATGGCATAAAGGTTAAAGAAGATACATATTACACTCTTAAAAACGGAAAATTGGTTGAAAGTGAGGATTAAAAATGAAAGAACGTATTATTGCAAAAGTAAAGTTAGGATTACCACTTACTTACGAAGAAAAACTCTTTTATATATTAATGAGATAAGGGGGAAGATATGAAACTTCAAGAACAGTTAACCAAAAAGGAAATAACAAGCAAAGAACTTGCCGAGAAAATCGGTACTGATGCAAGTATGGTTAGTAGGTTTAACAATTACAAGTGTTTACCGATACCGCATATGTTAGAAGAAATTTGCAAGGCTTTAGATTGTAAGATTAACGATATTTATGAAGATAGCGAAATCTATGTAAAGCCTAAAAAGAAAGCAACAAGAACGGAAGCGGACTTTGAGAACTACAAAGTTACTGTTAGACTTCCAAGAGATGCAAAGGCTAAAATCCACCAAGCATTACAAACTTGCGGATATAAAGACGTTACCTATTGGATATTTAGGTGTTACGAAAGACTTATTACTCAATACGAAATTATCAAAAAAGCCGAAAGACGTGAAAAGTTAAAAGCAACGAAAAACAAAATGCCAAATTAAAAAGGGATAAGTTATGGATAATAAAGAAATACTTAAGCAAATATTTGAAGAAACTATTAAAAACCATCAAATTATTGAAAGTTTAGTAGAACTTGGAATGCAGGTAAAAATGAAAGAACTTGCTGAAAGAATCGCAACGGTAAAAAGTACAAAAGAATTACAATACGCGATTAATGAATTAAAAGAGATTCAAGAAGCAATCAAAAAAATGATGTGTGAACACGAAGGCACAATTAACGCCTATAACAAAGATAAGGAAAAATATGGATTTTAGAGTAGAAAGGCAAAGCCGTAAATTTGATAATGAAGGTAATCACGTAGGAACTAACGATTTTGACGTAGTTGATGTTCCTGAAGAAAAGTTAGCAAAGATGCTATCTGAAGTAATATATGACACACATATTAAAACTGATAATCCATCTAAAGAAGAAGTTAAAAAACTTATATTTGATTTAGTTTGGAATGAATACGATGGGTTGTTTAATCAAATGTGTTTAGATTATGAAAACTATATTAAAAGTAATATTTAAGGAGTTAATATGATAAAAAGTTTTAAAGAATTATATCAAGTAGAAGTACCTATTACTAAAAAGCCAACGTTTAAGTTTAATAAGGCAAAGCAAAGCCTTGAAAAAGATGGCGAAATAGATACTTTAAGTTGGGTTGATTGTTTACTTGGCTTATATGAAAACGGTGCGGAAAAAGTTACTTTTGAGCATATCCCTGGTGCAAACGGCGAAATTGTAATGAAAGATGAAAATAACGCTTTAAGCATTGCAGTTTATGTAGATATCGATGGCGATAGGCGAGAGATTATTTATCCGCTAATTGATGGAACTAAAGACGTAGCCGTAGATAAACTTACTCAAAGCGATATATACAATGCAAAGCAAAGAGCATTTGTAAAGTGTGTAGCAGTGAATTGGGGTTTAGGTTTGAAATTATGGCAAAAAGAAAATCCCGATAAAGTAGAAAAAGAAGAAGAAAAAAGCATTGCCGAACAGTTTAGATATTTAGTAAATACCGCTTCAAAGAAATGCGGAAGCGTACCTGCAATGTTAGAGCATTTGCAAGGTGTGAGCGAAAAGAAACTTAGAGATTTAATCGAAGAAGCAAGAACGATTGATGGCATCATCAAGGTTTTAGAAAAGGTAGTAGAAAATGATAACAAACAATGATAGGCGTTTTTGGTTTGGCGCATCAGATACCGCTATGATTATGGGCAATTGGGAAACTGAAACCTTTAAGAATTGGTGGCTTGTCAAGTTAGGAATAAACCTTAACACAGGCGTTAGAACGTGGGTAATGGATTGCGGAAATATAATGGAAATACCGATTATAAGATTTATCGAAAAACAAGAAAATCTTAAAATCAAAATCGGCAAGCATCCGTATTATAGCCCACTATTAAGGTTAAGAGTTAACTACGATGGCTTGCGAAGGTATGAAGTAGTAGAAATTAAAACAACAAGTAAAGGATTTAAAAAAATCCCTAAAAACTATTGGCAACAATGCCAAGTGTTAATGTATCGCAAAAAGAAAGATAGATGTGCTTTGTATGAGTATCAAATGGAAGAAACGGATTACTTAAATCCGTATTTTCCAAAAATCGACAAAAACCGCCTTAAAAGGCACGAAATACAATACAATGAGCAATTTATCAAAACCGAGTATTTACCACGATTAAGGTATCTTGCAAGTTGTTTAAAGGCTAAAAAATTCCCTAAGGAAGAAGATTATGTTAAGTATAGAGATAAAAAACGAAAAAGACCTTGCTAACGTTTTAATTAAGATTGCAAGTCTGAACGGAAAATTGAACGGTAAAACTTACGATTTAGAACTTAAAGAGCATAAAGAGAAACGAAGCAAGAACGCTAACGATTATTTCCACGTGTTAGTACATAAGATAGCGCAAGCGTCTAAAATCGGCAACGATGAGTGTAAGGTTAAGTTGAATTTGGATTACGGAACACCGATGCGAATAGATGAAGATATGCTTTTTGCTTTTAAAGTGCCTAAAGGTGCTAATGTGCAAGGTGTTGTTAAATACCCTAAATGGTATAAAGAAGTAACCGAAAACGGCAAAGAATACGATTGCTATATGGTTTACAAAGAAACACATACTTTAAACACTACCGAAATGGCAAGGCTCATTGAAGGAACGATTACTGAAGCGCAAAATCTTGGTATAGAAACTAAAACACCTGGCGAGTTAGCGGAACTTATATCGTTGTGGGGGCAATATGAAAAGCAAGCGTAGTAAAGCAACCGATATACCTATGAAGGTTAAAAAGGTAGTATGGGAACGAGATAATCAATGTTGTATATTATGCGATAATCACAATGCTATGCCAAATGCACACTACATTTCAAGGGCGCAAGGTGGTCTTGGAATTGAAGAAAATATCGTAACTTTATGTGGTGGTTGTCACTTTAAATATGATAATACGGCACAAAGAAAAGAAATAAAAGAACGTTTAAAAGATTATTTGAAATCTAAATATCCCAATTGGGATGAAAGAAATTTAGTTTATAGGAAGTGAATTATGAATCAAGTTTATTTAATAGGCAATCTCACGAGAGATGCAGAACTTAACGAAACACCAAGCGGTGTTGCAGTATGTAGGTTTAGTATAGCAGTTAATAGAGATTATAAAACCGAAAGTGGCGAAAGAATAGCAGACTTCTTTAATATTACTACTTGGCGTGGACTTGCCGAAACTTGCGGTAAATTTCTTAAGAAAGGTAGCAAAGTTGCTATTATTGGTAGTTTACAAAACCGCACCTACGAAGATAAAGACGGTGTTAAAAGAACCGTTACCGATATAGTTGCGGATGAAGTTGAATTTTTATCTTCTAATCAAGCGGAAGAAAAACCTACCGAAAAGCCAAATCCAACGTTAATTGAAGTTGATGATGAAGAATGTCCGTTTTAATGGTGGGTTATGAACTATAAAGAACAATTAGACAATAACAAAAAGTTAATTACTTCTATCTTTGGCGAAATTCCCAACACTTCGGGCATTTATATATTTGCCCGAAAGGAAAACGGATTTAAATATGCTTACGTAGGACAAGCCAAGCACTTGCTTACAAGAATAGCGGAACACTTACAAGGCTATCAACACATTGATTTAAGCATTAAAAACCACGGATTAAAAACTGAAAGTAATCCTAATGGATATACTGTGCGGTGGTTAGAGTTTCCTGAAGATAGGCTTAACGATGAAGAACAGTATTATATTCAACTGATGGCTAATAGCGGGTGGCAAATGAGAAATCATACAACAGGTAGTCAAGGTAAGGGAAGAACTGACCTTAACGGAATAAGACCTGCTAAAGGTTATCACGATGGATTAAAGCAAGGCGAAATTAACGCTTTAAGGCGAGTAAAGGAGTTTTTTGATAAATACCTTAACTACGATATAAAAGAGCCTTGCAATAAGGTAAAACAACGAAAAAAAGAAGAGTTTGAAGAACTTTTATCAAGGGAAGATTTATGAAAAGAGAAAGTTTTATAGTTTACAAATCTTTTTATGGGTTAATCAAACTGCTACCCGAAAAAGAACGTGTAAAAATGTTTGAAGCGATATTTGATTTTGGTTTTGATGAAACGATACCAACGTTTAAAAACGAAACTTCAAAAGCCATTTGGCAGTCAATATATCCGCAATTAAATGCAAACAATAGAAGATATGAAAACGGTATAAAGGGTAAGGAATTTGGCAAGTTAGGTGGAAGACCTAAAAACACCGATGGGGATAAAAATAAAACCCCTAACATAACCCCTAACCCGTTAGAAAATAAAACCCCTAACATAACCCCTAATGAAAATGTAAATGAAAATGATAATGTATATATCTCTCAAACGCGTATGCGCGCGTTGGAAGATGAGAAATTTACCGCTTTTAAGCAAAATCAACCGCAAATTGTGTTTGAAGAAGAAAATTTTGAGATAGGCGAAATTGATTTTGATTTGTTAGAAAAAAACATAAACGAAAGCGAGTTTTTAAAAGGCATTACAAGTTTTAGGTGGTTAGTTGAGAATTATGAAAAAATTAGAACTGGTTATTACAAGACTGTTAAGAAGAAAAGTGCGACTGCTTTTGAAAACCAACGAAACTATACCAAAGAAGAATTAAACGATTTGGTTGATGATATTGATAGTTTATAGGGTGGGAATATGAAACCTACGAAATGTTGGAGTTGTAAGTACGTAGCAAAATGTCAAGATACCGCAAGCGGTGGGTGTGAAGACTATGATAAGTGGGGTTTAACACTTATAGACTTGGCGGAATTAAGCGGTATTAACTTTAACACTTTAAATTTGATGCTTTACAAAAACGAAGTTGCGACATTAAGGTTTATTGCAAAATTAACTAAAAGAAAGTTTAAGGTTGTTAAAGAAGACGGAAAAAGAATTTTTGTCGAGGTGGGGGAATGAAAGTTGCAATACACGATTGCGAATTAGATTATATGCCTAATAAATCTTTCCCTAATTTAGCGTTAATGAAGATAAGTGCTTGGCACAAAAGCAAAGGCGATGCTGTAGAGTGGTTTATGCCATTAGAAAGGGATAAATATGATTTGGTTTATTCTTCATCGGTTTTTGATTTTACTAATAAGCCAACAAAAGATTATTTACCCGAAAACACTATATACGGAGGAACAGGATACGGATTATTTAATGAATTACCGAAAGAAATAGATTCTATGTTTCCCGATTATTCGATATATCCAAATTGTGATTATGCTATTGGTTTTTTAACAAGAGGGTGTAAAAACAAATGTGGGTATTGCATCGTACCTAAAAAGGAAGGCAATATTAAACCTTATGCGAGGTGGCAAGATATAGTTAGACAGGATACTAAAAAAGTGCACTTTATGGATAATAATATTCTTGCTTGCGATTATGGTGTTGACCAGTTAAGGGAACTTGCCAAAACTGATTATGTTATAGACTTTAATCAAGGGTTAGATATTATGCTTGTAACCGAAGAAATAGTTGAAATACTTTCACGTATTAAATGGGATAGATTTATTCGTTTTTCTTGCGATAAAGATTATCAATTACCATATTTTGAAAAAGTTTTTGAGTGGTTTAAAAAGTATAATATATCTCTTTATAAGGTGTTTATTTATGTTCTCGTGCAAAAAGATTTAGATAGTGCGGATAGAAGGGTGCAAAGTTTAACAAAAATGTCTAAAGCATTAAATTTATATGCGCAAGCAGAACGTAATGAAATTTTAGGAATAAGACCGAATAAAATGCAATTAGAATTTGCTCAAAGATATGTATATGGAAGAGCATATAAAAAAGAAAATTGGAACGAATATAAAAAACGAATTTCAGTTGAGGTGGGAAGATGAAAATACACTGTTTTTTTGAGCAATCAGGGACGTTTAAAAACGAATTTAAGAAACTTGGCTATGATGCTGAAGATTACGATATACTTAACGATTTTAACGAAACCGACAACCTTGTAGATTTGTTTGCTGAAATAGAAACCGCTTACTGTGGGGGGGGGAGCGTGTTTGATAAGATAAACACAAGCGATATTATAATTGCGTTTTTCCCTTGTGTAAGATTTACAAGACGTATGATATTTAACTTTACACGCAGTGGTGCAGGGCATAAAAAGTTTGATGATATAACTAAACTTGAACAAAACATAAAATACTTCGATGAAATGAATTATTATTATGCGCTTGTATCAAAACTGGTTATAGTATGTCTGCGCAAAGAATTAAAGTTAATAATAGAAAATCCATACCACCAAGACCATATATTAACACAGTTTTGGCATTTAAAACCTAAAGTTATCGACCTAGACCGTTCTTTACGTGGCGATGATTTTAAAAAGCCTACACAGTATTGGTTTATTAATTGCGAGCCTAAAAATAACTTTGTAAATGAAGCATATTCTTTAGGTGGCGGTAAGACTATAAGCAATACCCACAATAAAGTAGCGCGTAGTTTAATAAATCCAAACTATGCTGAAAGATTTATAAAAGAATTTATTATTTAAGCGAAGGTAAAATTTATGAAAATACCAAACAACCAAGAAAGTGCAAGCGCAATATATAAGCCTATAAACTATGGCGATAAAGAATTAATATGTTTAACTTGCAATTTAAAGAAATGTAGACCAACGGCGTGCAAACGCTACAACGAAAAAATTAAAAAATTAGAGGGTAAAGTATGAGAGAGTATAAGAGATTTACCACAAAGAATTGGCGAAAACAAAAACACACAAAAGCGTATGAATACCTTGCCGAGTTAGAAGATAAAATCGAGAACGGAACGCTTTTAAGTATACCGTTTATTAGGAAGCATCCAAAAGTAGAAAATGCTTTTATGGTAGTTTATGAAAGCGAACACGGAGATTTATTAGGGCAAATGTTTTGTAGTGAAAACGCAAAAGAAGAAGCAGAAAAATTTTTAGAGCAAAAACTTAAAGAGTTAAAGGGGGAAGTATGAGTGTTCAAAAATTAGATAGTAGAATTATCAAATATCGTCTTTATGATGATGACAGTCACGGTGTATTGTACTATACGCTTGACTTAGATAAATATAGTTTATCAATAGGTGGCGAAACAAGTGGTGATTACAAGTGGGTAGAAACGCCAAAAACCGAGAGTTTTATAAATCTTATGGTGCGTTGTGATAGTGGGTATTTGTTGAATAAACTTTTTAGTAGAGTTTTCGATTTGGAAAAATCTATAAAGTCGGTAGTGGAATTTATCGAAGAATACGAGGTTTTCGATAGCGACTATGAAAGCGAAGAAAAAGGAGATTGCCTTGAAGAAATAAAGGAAATAGACTGTGATTGTGAAAATTGCTTTATTGAAAAGGTTATTGCAATATTAGACGATTACGATAAACACGATATTGACACCGATTACGATTTGTGGAATAGAATTGAAAAATCGTATAAGTATTGGGATAAAAAGGCGGTAGATTTGTTTTGCGAATTTATTAAGCCAGAACTTGCAAAGGAGTTACGAAATGAAATTGATAAAGTGTGAAAATTGCGGAAACCAATTACCTTTGGTAAATAAACTTAATTTTACGATATTACCGCACTACTATAAGGAAGAAAAGGAAACTTATATATGCGTTGTAATTCCACTTTTAGTATATTGTGCAAATTGTGGAAAAACTCAACGCTTTACAATATCTCATTATTTTAACAAGTTGTTTTATAGCAATAAGACAGTAGAAGAGTTAATATTATTAACATTGAATAGTGAAGATATAATGCAAGTAGAAGATTATTTTGGAGATTACAAGGATAAGTTATGAAAGATAAAGAATTAAAACCTTGTCCGTTTTGTGGATATAGAGCATTTATAGGAAAAAGCGAAGATAAGCGTTGGTATCGTGTGTATTGCGGTTTAGAAAACTGTGCCGTAAACCCTACAACAAAGTATTACAATCGAAAAGAATATGCAATCGAAGTTTGGAATAGGAGAGTAAACAATGAAAGCGTGGTTAGTAAGAAATAAATATGACCCTTGTTCCACAGTTGTTTTTGCGGAAACAAGAGGAAAGGCAAGAGCGTTAGCTCGATATACAGATAGTTGCGAAGATTGCGATTTTGTTGATATAGAGGTTCGCAGAGAGCCGAAAATAGATAAATACTATAAAGACGGCAAAACTGAAATGGATTGGTACAATTCAAAAGATAGAATCGCCCTTGTAAAAGAGTGTGGTTTTAGTTGCGAGGACGTGGATTTACAAAAATGCGAATACTGTCCAGCAAAAGAATATTGCGGAACATATAAAGATGAAAAAGAATATTGGGAGAACGAAGATGAAAGTTGAAAAAACTTGTGATAATTGCACAAATAAATATCTTTGCCCTAACTTTAATAAGTGCGGTGCTTGTATGGGTTGGGGGGAAAGAGAAGTGTTTATAGGTTTTGTAAAATTGCTTTTTGGTATGGTTTTACCACCAAGTTTTATTGAGGAAAGGTTTGACCATATAAAACAAATTCAAGAAGAGAAGTAGGGGGTAAATATGAGTAATTTAATAGAACGATTAAAGCAATGGTACGATTCGGTTATTGCACAATATGAAACTGATAAATGGTGGGATATTTATTTTGTTGAAGGCGATAAAATCAAATTACCGTTTTATGCGGTTGAAGAAATTATTAACGAAATTTACGGCACAAAAGAATATTGCGAGAACTTAGAAGAAATGTTATCTGAAAGAGATGATTTTGTAAGGCTTTTAAGAAAAGAGAACAACGAGTTAAGAGGGAATAATTATGGAAGTAGCAAAGATTAAAAAAGCGTTGAAGTGTTGGCAAGAAAGTGTAATGCTATCTACCGATGAGAATTATGTTTCTCACAAAGTATATAATAGAGAAATATTAGATTATATCAACGAGTTAGAAAGCGAGAATGAAAAACTTAAAAACATAGGCTTAAACGAAAACATAACCGTTGGTGAGTATTTAAGAGAAATGCAAAGGTTGAAAGATAGGGTTGCCGAGTTGGAAAAGGAAAAGACCGAGCAATTAAAACAGTTTGTCGAAATGTTGAAAGAAAAAGCAGACGGAATTTGTGTTAAAAATGATATTCTTTATGCTATTAAGTCAAGCGACATAGATGAAGTCTTAAAGGAGTTTTTATGAAAAAGAAAATATTTGTAGGATTATTGTTGGGTTTGTTCCTTGCGGTTGCGGTTTTATTTGTGTCTATAATTAACCGCTTAGTTTACGGAACGCCTGATATGTTAACGATAATATTATGTACAGTAGGCGCATTTGCTTTAATTTTAGGTGTGTCTATTGTTGGTTGGTGGTTGGAAAAGGATGAAGATTTATGAATGTACCTATTTCAAGAAATATTATAGAGCCCAAAATCATAAGCAATTTATTATTTGTGGATAGCATAGAAGAATTTGAAGCCATACAACTTCAACCTAACGAAACGAAAGGTGCTTTTGACAATTACAAACAACTATTATATATAAGGTCAAGAGATAGGTTTGGAGAATATGGAAGGGTAATGATTTACTTTTACGAAGATTTTGCCACTAAAATCGAAGGTATATCTGAAGATGAGTTTAAAGCAAAATGCAGGGAAGCAGGATTAAACAACGATAAAATAAAACTTGCGGTAAAATTCTTCTTGGAAAAAATGACAAACGATGATGTGTTAGAGTGGGCAAACAAAAATAATTTAAACTACACAAAAGAATCGTTAAGGGTTTCAAAATGTAGAATAAGAGCAAAACTTTCAAATGTGTTAACGAATTTGAAATGCACTAAAAAAACTGTAACGAAATAGCAATTAATTTATCCCCTTTGATAACGCTTTGATAACGCCATAATATAAATTTCTTTTTACAATTAAATTAGACTAAACGCGCGAAGTCTAAAAAAATAAATTAAAAGGAGATTAAAATTATGGCAGAATTTGCATCAAAAGGTGTAGCAGGTACAGGTCTTGGTCTTGGTATTGCAGGCACAGCGCTTGGTGTATTAGGTGGCGGTCTTAATAACTTATTAGGCGGTTGGGGATACAACGGTGCTTATGCTTGCGCAGACAATGCGATGGTAAATCGTTACGAACTTAACCAAGCAAACCAAATAGCAAAATTAGAAAGTGACGTGGCTTTACGCGATGCTAACATTTACGGCGACCAAAAACTTCTTGAAGTATATAAATACTTTGATGGTCAAATTAAGGATGTTAGAGCGACAATGTGCGAACAAGACAAAGCGCTTGCGGTAAGCAACGCTAAAATCGAAGGCACATTTGCGGTATTAGGCGAAAAACTTAATGCACAACGTAACGAATTTATGTGTGCGCTTAATAGAGAACGTGATGAACGTTGTTGCGGTGACAATAGCATCGTAACTTATGCTAACGCCACATTCTACGCTAAACAAGTAGCCGATGTTACTACAGGAACAACGACTACCGCCCAAGCAACATATAATCCAGTTTTTAACTGTGGTTGTGGTTGCAGATAGTTAAAACGGGGTGGTGTAGTTAGTTCTATGCCACCCTTATTTAAAGGGGTAGTTAAAAATGTATGTAAGTACGGATAAAATTAAAATAGGCGTTGTAAACTTTATTGACAATGAAATCGGTAAGAAAGCGCAAGGTGTAAACAAATTTATTACTTACTTTGCTTTACCGATGATAACGGATAAAATAACTAATTACGTAGATAGTTTTTCAAACAACATTTTTACTAAAGATATGTTTGATGAAAACAAGAATGTTGATATTGATAAATTATACAGTTATTCAAAAAACGCCATACAAAAAAGCGGACAGTTTGTTTTAATGAATATTGTGTTTAATGAAACCGATATAGATAAACTTTACGCTTATATTAAGGGGGATTTAATATGAAACTAATTAAAGATATTGTAAGCAAGATGAACGATACTCTTGAAGAAATTGAGTATTACGGCGAAAAGGCGCATCACATTAAGACCGAACATAAAGCGGTAGCAGACACTTATATCAAAATTGCCGAGATGCACATTGATATTTACGGTATGTTACACGATAGAGTTGTTAAGATAATCGAAGAACAAAAATCTAAAGGTGTGGAAGTGCCAAAAGAAATGCAAATTATTTGGGATTATGAACACGAAAATCTTGTTAAAGAATTTGCAAAGGCTAAATTTTTAGTAGAAGAATATAAAAAATCAGGATATTAAAAAGGGGGAATATCAACGATGCCAAGATTAACGGATAAAGAGCAAGCAAAAAAGTTAAAACTTAAAGAAACAAAAACCAACGCTGATAAGATTTACATAAGATTATCTGAATACGAGAACGAGCAAGAAGCAAAAAGACTATTTACAAAATCGCAAATGAATGTCGCTATTTCAAGCACAGTGGGAATGTTGGGTAATTTACTTAAAGAAGGTTTATCAAAAGAGATAGTTTATGTGTTTATTAGCGAAGCCAAAAAGTTAGAAGTAAATGGCAGTATACAAATTGCCGATTTAGAAAAGTTAGGCGAAGAAATAACAAAAAGGATTGTAAGTGCAAATGACTAAGTATGAAGTTAAAGATAAGTTAAGCGAATACTACGAAATTAAAAAAAGTGGCAAAGTTGATATTCTTAAATCAAGATTGGATAGATTAGCAACATTAGATGAAGATGCTGAAGTAAAAGTACGTATCGATGAATTAAAGCAAGCATATACTAAAGCCGTTTTGGAAAGTGATAACGCTTTAGCGCAGGCTTTGTTGCTAATTAACTTATTAGACAACAAAGATAGAGATGCAGATGTATTACGAAAGTATCATATCGAAGGAATGTCTGAAAAAGCAATAGCAAGACAATTATGTCTTAAAACCGATTACATAAGAACGAAGCGTTGGCGTGCTTATGAGAGAATATTAAAAAAAATGGCGGGGAATTAATCCCTGCTTTTTTTATGCCTTAAAACTGATACGAAAGTGATACGAAATTGATACGGATTGATACGAAATTGATACGGCAAGATACGAAAAGTATGCCTAAAATTGAAGTGTAGATTATAAAGCCAAAAGGCTTTAAGGGAAAAGGTTATGAAAGGGCAAAAAACTGATGTAGAAGTTGTAGAAAAAATTAAGCACCTTATGGCAAGTGGTAAGACACAAAGAGAGACCGCAAGGCTATGTGGTGTTGCAGATAGTACAGTATACAAGACTTTAAATAAGTTATTAAGCACCGAAGAGGGCAGAAAAGAGTACGAAAGTCTTGAAAAAGAGAAAAAAAAGAAGTTGCAGGAAGAAGCCGATAAAGAGTTTAACAAAACGATGAAGCAATCATTTGAAAGATTGTTCAATAAATCGGTAAAGGTAATCGATAAGGCTATTGATGATAATACACTTTCTGCAAGAGAAGCAATAACGCTTATGGGAACAACATTCGATAAACATAATTTAATGGGTGGCGGTAAAACTGCAAACGTAAATATAAGTTTTGATGAAGTGTTAGAGAAGATAAACGAAGGTAACGAATATTGACAACGAAAGACTATATAGAGAAGTTTCTTAAGATAAAAAACAAAGAGATGCAAGTTGTTCCTTTTGAGTTAAATAAACCGCAAATGAAGTTATACAACGCTATTAAGAGTCAAGCGGAAAAACATAAGCCAATACGAATAATAGTGCTTAAAGCAAGACAAATGGGTTTCTCAACTTTAACTGAAGGTATTGTTTTTAAGAATTGTGCAACTAAAAAGAATATATCCGCAGGTATTGTAGCGCACGAATTATCCGCGACCAACAACTTGTTTGATATGTTCAAGAGATATTACACAAATCTTCCCGATGCATTAAAGCCTGAAATGTTAAAGAGCAACGCTAAAGAATTAGTTTTTAACAATCGTGAAGGTAGCGGATTAGACAGTAAGATACAGTTATTTACCGCTGAAAGCCGTGAAGGTTTAGGTAGGTCGGGAACATTTAATATTTTGCATATATCAGAGTACGCCTTTTGGAAAGAGCAAAAAAGCACTTTAACAGCATTACTTCAAACTGTGCCTGAAGATGAAAATAGCATAGTAATCATTGAAAGCACCGCAAACGGATTTGATGAGTTTAAAGAACGTTGGGATAAGGCGGTAAGTGGCGAAAGCGAATATATACCTGTCTTTTGCGCTTGGCACGAATTAGAAGAGTATAAAAAGGAATTGCCCGAAGGGTTTGAATTAACGGCAGAAGAAAGGTCTATAAAGGTTTTATATAACTTAACGGATGAACAGTTGTATTGGCGTAGAACGAAGATTGCAAGCACCTTTAACGGCGATGTAGAGCAATTTAAACAAGAATATCCCGCAAGTCCCGAAGAAGCGTTTATTTCTACGGGTAATTGTGTGTTTAGTAAACCTTTAATTATTCAAAGGTTAGCCGAACTTCGTAACAATGAGCCTATTAAGATTGGTTACTTCGAATACGATAAAAAACATATATCAAGAGAAGTAAGCGAAATAACAAATATAAAGTGGGTAGATGATGAAAGCGGATATATTCAGTTATACGCTTTACCCGAAGTTAAGGAAGGTAAGCGTAAGCCTTATGCAATAGGTGGCGATACTGCTGGCGATGGAAGTGACTACTTCACTGCAAAGGTAATAGATAACATTACCCGCAAAACGGTAGCGGTTTATCGTAAGCAACATACTGACGATGACCTTTACGCTGACCAAATTTATTGTTTAGGCAAATATTATCACGATGCAATTATCGGTATTGAAGTTAACTTCTCAGTAGCACCTACTAATGAGTTAGAAAAATTAGGTTACGAAAACTTATATATCCGTGAGCAAGTGGATGATATATCAAAGCATGTTATTAAGAAACACGGATTTAACACTAATAGATTAACAAGACCGCAAATAATAGCAAACTTTAAAGCGTTGTTTAGAGAAAATCCCGAAGTTGAATGCGATAAGGAGACTTTAAGGGAAATGCTTACTTTTATAACGCTAAGCAATGGTAAAGAAGGGGCAATGGAAGGCAAGCACGATGACTTGGTTATGGCTACTTGTATAGCACACTTTATTAGTAGACAAGGAAGTTTTGAATGGGAAGCTGATGCGGTGGAAGAAAAATACAACATAATTGAAGAATTTATTAAAGAAGAAAAACAAGAACAAGATGGGGGATTTATCGAGTGGTAACAAAAAAGCAATTAAAAGCCGAAATAGATTTATTAAAAAAATGTATGCGAGGCATAAATGATAAGATTTCAAGACACATTAAAGAAGAAAATCAAGCCGATGAAGAAACGGATAAAATAGCCGAATGGCTTAAAGATGAAAGGATTGATGATATACAACAATTCATCAATAAAGGTAACAAGATATGAGTACAACAACACACGAAAAAGCGGTTGAAACGTGGAAAGATTATGAAAACGGTAGAGCGTATCAAGCGCTACTTGGTTTAGATAAAGTAATTCCTTTAGCGGTAGATTTTTATGAAGGTAGACAGTGGGGAAAGGTAAACAAAGGTACTGAAAACTTTCCGCGACCAATGGTCAATTTTATAAGAATGATAGTAGATAACAAAAGAGCAAACTTATTATCTTCTCCTTATAGGATTATTTACAAAAGTGATAAATCTACACCGTTAACGGATAAGTTTAATAATTTTGCGGAGTTTTGGCAAAAAGATGCACGAATGAAGTATATCGACTCTGAAGCGGTAAAACAAGGCATTATCAAAGGTACTTATATTTATCACTACTATTGGGATAACGAAGCCGTAGGTAAAGGCGGAAAAACTGATGGCGCGTTAAGGTGTCAATTAATAGACGTTAGAAACATAGTGTTTGCAAACCCGCAAGAAAAAGATGAGCAAAAGCAAGAGTGGATAATCATTGCATCAAGGTCAACGGTAAAAAGTGTTAGAGATTTATTACCAAAACATTTACAAGATTCTGTGGTAGCGGATAACGAAACTAACAACTACGATGGACAACAAGACCAAAAGGGAACTGATATGGTAACAGTTCTTACCAAATACTTCCGTAAAAATGGCGAAGTGTACTTTGAAAAATCCACAAAGAATATTCTTTTAACAAAAGAAATGTCGCTTGCGCCTAACTATGAAGAAGCATACAAGTTTGTAGAAGAAAAAATTAAAGAAAATAAAGGTGTTGATAGTACAAATCAAACGCCTGACGTTCCTGAAGCCAAAACTGAAAAGAGATACAAAGCATCATATTATCCGATTGTTGTAGGCTCTTACGAAGAACGAGAAGGCTCTATTTACGGTATAGGCGAAGTACAAGGTTTAATCAATAACCAAAAGACAGTAAATAACATATTAGCGTTACAAGCCTATGCGACTGAAAACAACGCTTTTGGCAAGATTGTAGTTAAAGGCGATGCTTTAGGTAAGCAAACTTTAAACAACCGACCTGGTCAAATCATTTACGATTACTCAAAGGTAAATTCGCAAGGCATTTATAGGTTACCCGACCCACAATTAAGTGCAATGCCATTAACGGAAATCGAAACGATTATGAGTTTATCTCGAAGTGTAACGGGTAGTACCGAAGTAATGAGTGGCGAATTGTTAGGTAAGAATATGAGTGGTCAAGCCATTGCGCAATTACAAAGCCAAGCAATGTTGCCAACCGAAGAAAAACGCCAAAGGTTACAAGATACAAAGTTTAAGCAAGGCAAGGTTATGGAAATGTTCTTCCGCACACACTACGACGAAGATAGAGAATTTACATATACCGACCAAGTATTAAACACCAAAAAGAACAAAACCGAAGAAATAGTTAAAAGCGACGTGTTTAACGCTACCGAATACACTGATGAAATGTTTGATATTACCGTTGAAGTATCGGCGGGAACAAGGTCAAGTGTATCGGGCGATATAGCAATGTTAGATTTAGCATTGCAAACCAAATCGATTGATTTCTCTACATATTTGAAACTTTATCCAAGCGACGCTTTAAGCGATAAATCCAAGTTGCTTGAAGAACTTGAAAATGCAAGAAACGATGAATTAGTCGTAGCAACACAACAAAACGCTGAATATCAATCGCAAGTACAAAGGTTAACTGAAACCGTTGCCAAACAAGATGAAGTTGTTCAAAAAGCGGTGCAATGTATTAAAGGCTATGAAGCGTTACAACAATTAGCCGTTAAACAAAATGCAGAGTTTGCACAAAAAATTAATTTAGCAAATCAAAGAATTAAGCAAGAAGGCGCAATGCAACAACAAATCTTCAAAGACTCAAAAGATATGTTCGACCAAATGTGGAATTTAATGAGTGCGGAAGAAAGAGCAAAAGCGTTAGCGCAATTAAACAATAATCAAGGCAATTTAGCCTAATTAAATAAATTTATCCCTGTGCAGGGTGGCGGAAGCCTAATAGCAAAAGGAGTTTTATGGAAAACGAAAATTTATCTGCCGTAACAACCGATGAAGACGTTGAAGTGACCACTAATGAAACGGATGAGGATATCGTTCTCGCAGATGGCGATGATGGGGAAGTGGATGCAAAGTTTACCGATACGGAAACTGAAGAAGAAGTGAAGAAAACTGAAACTGAAGAAGCCAAAGGTAAAGAAGAAAAGCCAAAGCAAAGCAAAGAGCAAAACAAGGCTTTTGCGGAAAAGAGAAGAGCCGAAAAAAACCTTAAAGAAGAAGCCGAACTTAAAGTGCTTAAAGAGTATGTGGGTAAGAATCCGTACACTAATGAGCCAATCGAAACGCTTCGCGACGTCAAAGTTTATAAAACTATGAAGCAAATCGATAAAGATGGCGGTGACCCTTTAATGGATTATCACAAATACGCTGGGTTAGAAGAACAAAAAGCGTTAGATAACGAAAAGGCTAAAACTGAAAATGTCAAAAACGATGTAAAAGAGTTTATCAAAGCATATCCAAAAGTGGATTTAAACGAATTACGAAAAGATGACAATTTTGTTCAATTCTCTAACAAAATGATTGGCAAAGTACCACTCAAAGATATTTACGAAGCATACGAAAGTTTATCGGGTGGATTGAAAACGAAAGCCGAAGAATCGGCAAAACAAGAGATTGCTAAAAAGATAGCAAAAGAACAAACTTCCGTAGGAAATTTAGCAACAAGCGGTGATGCGGGTGCGCCTAAATACACTATGGAACAAATCGGCAAAATGTCCAAAGCCGAACTTAATAGTGATTGGGAAAACGTAGAGAAATCCTATGACTATTGGATAAAACACAAAAAATCAAAATAGGAAGGTAAAAAATTATGTCATTTGAAACATTTATTAAAGATGTAGAAGCAAAAAAATTATTAAACGAAAGAGATAAATACTTATGTCTTGCAGACCACTGTACAAGGGAATGGGAAGGCGAAATCAAAAAGAAAGGCGATAAAGTAACTATTTACGGTCTTAATAGACCAACGGTTTACAAATTAAATGCTAATGGCACATACGAAGGTGGTGCTATTGGTGCAGGTAGCATTGCGGGTAAAGGTAGAGATATCGTACAAAAAGGTATTCCTGATGCGGAAGAACTTACAGGCTACGAAATTGAATGTCCTGTTAACCAAATGACGCTCTTTAACTTTATGGTAGGCGATATTGATGAACAACAATCTTCGGTTAAAGGTATGCTTAATAAAGCAAGACCTAAAGCAGCGCAAGATATGGCAGAACAACAAGATGCACACGTTAGAGATGTTATCGTTGGAACTGCTGATTGCCGTGTAACGGGCGAAGCGTATGCAGGCGCTATTACATTAACTTCAGGTGTTGCTTCAAGCGGTCAAATTAATATTCTTGACTTTATTGATGAAGTAGTAGAACAACTTAAATTCAACAACGTTAAAGATAGCGAAAAAGTTTATGGCGAATGCTCACCTGCATTTATCCGCAGACTTAAAAAAGCATTAGTTGGCGTTGATACTAACAACAGTTCTATTGTTAGGGGTAGAGCAGTTACTACATACAATGGTATTGAATTCTATTCATCTAACATTATGAAGAAAGCAGTAGGCGAAGAATATGTGTTCTTAAGAACAGGCGATTCAGTAGCATTCTTTGACCCCCTTACTGAAATGGTACCGTATAGTCCTGAAAAAGGCTTTAGCGATGCAATTAAAGGCTTTACTTTATATGATGCAAAAGTTGTTGATAAAAAAGCGTGCAAATTTGCTCAAATCGGCGGTTATGCAAACTAAAAAAATAGCGTAAAAACGCTTTATAACCTTAATGGCGAAGGGGATTAATTTCCCCTTTTGCCTATTTTTAAAAATGGAGTAATTATGAGATTAGGCGATATTAAACTTGAAAGTTTAAGAATGATGAATGCAAACGATGAAAATTTATCATTTGACAATTTAGAAACATATAAAACCGATGATAGATTTAGAGATTATCTTGAGAAGATGCCTGGTGCAATAAACAGAGCAATATCAAGAATGGCAACTTATAAAGTAATACCGACAAAAGTTGAGTATATAAAGCCATCGCAAGGCGAAAGTATAAAGCAATTTTTAAAAGTGAATTTGAAAGCACTATTACCCGATTACGAAAGTTTAGAAAGGGTAAGTTATATATATAAAAGAGTAGTGCCAAACATTGAATATCAAAGTGTAACGGATTGGGAAATAATGATACCGTACCATTCAAGTTATATATTTAAAGGAGTGGCACAAACTTTTCCTGCTGAAGCAACAAGTGGCGAAGCATATAATGTTGAGGGCATTTGCAAATATTGGAATGGTGCAAATTGGGAAGTAGTAAACGAAGATGAAAGTTTTGGAATAGAATATATTCCACAAGCACCATATATTGAATCAACAACGGCAGAAGATACAGTTATTGATATACCAAACACGTTAGCAAGGATGATTCCGTATTTTGTAAAAGCCGAATTATACGAATTAGAAGAGCCACAACTTTCTGCAACGGCAAGGAAAATATTTGAAGATGCATTGACTGAGTATGTAACAATGGGTCAAATGCAAAAAAATAGGCAACAATACGTAAAAAATGAATTTTTTTAAAGGTAAAATATGAACGTTAAAACTGATATTAAATTAAGAGACAGGTTGCGCGTAAATTTAAGCGGATTTAAGGGATTAGATACTTTGTCTTCGCCCGTAGATGTAAGCGCAATTCACGGAACGGTAGTGGAAAACTTAATATCCCGCGATGGTGTTAATCACAAAAGGTTTGGTTGGCAAACAAAGTGGTCTATAAGAAAAGATAGTAATGACCCAGCAATAAAAGGTGTTTTTAGTTTTGTTTTAGATAAAAAGGATTATATTATTGCATATGCCGATAAAACATTTTTTAGTCTTAATGAAGACAATACAACAACAATTATACAATCTAATGCCGAATGGGAAGACGTAGAGTGTAAATGTTTTGTTAATGGAAACAAAGCCTATTTTATAGGAATTGGGGATTATTTAGTTTATGATGGCACAACACTTAAAAGTGTAGTCGATGATAATCCATATATCCCTACCACAACTGAAAATATCGGTAGCGAAGAAAAAGGTCAACACTACACAAGGATTACGGCAGAAGAAAGAAACTTGCTATCTCCTTATGCATATAACACTTTGGTTGGGGAAATATTAGAAGTTTCAGATATAGCAAGTTATATATTAGATACCCCTAATTTTGAAAATGTAGAAGTAGTGGTAAATGATAGCATTACATTATTGACTAAGGAAACCACTAACACTAAATTTGCAAAAGGGATGACAGTTAACTCAAATTTAGAAATCAACTTGTCAAACATAGTAATGATGATTGAAGGCGAAGGTTTTGAAGGCGGAAATGCAAAATCATTAGCGTTGCCTTTTGAAACAAAGATTATAGAATTTGATAATAAATGGTCCATTAAAGTTAACTTAAAGCAATACACATCTTCTTCTACGGACAATTTTGGCGGGGAAACTTATGTGACACCACAATCAATAAAAGCAAAAGTAAGCCTTTACAACAACGATTCATATATAGGCGATTTAAAAGACTTTGAAGAAGTAGAATTTAAATATGGACTAAATGACAACAACGGAATAGTAGTTACTGCTTGGACAATAGAATTTAAAGATTGGGAACGAATAAAAGTTTTTCAAGAGGATGAATATGCGCCAGATACAACCGCTATTGCAAACAGAAATATTCAAGATATTTACTACGGCGAGTATTATGGTGCAGAAGAAAAATGGTTAGAAAGTAGCGATGGAAATTATAAAGGGCAATATAACAAAGAGCAAGGGATAATAAGACTACACGGTAAATTAGATAATAAAAATGCTTTTGCCCCATCGGTAGCGGACAAGCCAAACATTAAAGTAAAGATAACATTGCCAAATTATAATTATAGCCAAGTAACAACCGCAATAAACGGATGTAAGTTTGGGTTAAGTGGTAGTGATGATAGGCTATTTTTAACTAACGAAAATGTAGTAATGTGGTCAAAAGATGAAGATTTTACATACTTTGGCGAAAAATCGTGGTGTGTATGCGGAACTAAAGAAACCAAAATTAAAGGTTTAAATAGGTTAAACGATAGCACACTTTTGATAGTAAAGGAATACTCGGCAAGAGAGCCATCGGTATATGTAATATCGGGAACATTAACTGAAGGTGTTACGGAAGGCGGAACGGTAGATTATACCGCAATGTTTAGTCCTAAAGGTTATCAAGTTGGTATGGGTGCTATTGGCGGATTAACTAACTTCAATGGCGATTGCTTAATGGTATGCAAAGATGGTGTTTACGCGGTTACGTTAGGCGAAAATATGACAGTCGATGCAAGATATATAAAACATCGTTCTAAGCAAATATCTAACGAACTTGAAGCATACGATTTATCACAAGCAAAAGGCATTGCATTTGGCGGAAAATATTATCTTGCTATAGAAGATAAGTGTTATGTAGCCGATAATAAGTATGTGTCATCTTACAAGAATGAAGAAACAAACTATGAGTGGTGGAAATGGACAAACGTAGCCGTTAGCACGTGGGGATACATAAATAACGATTTATGCTTTGGAACTACAAACGGAAAGATTTGTGTATTTACAAACAACTTTTACGATGAAGACCGAATCTTCGATTTAGCAAATAGAATTACTTATTGCACTAATGATAGTGCTATTTTAGGGTTTAACGGTGTGCCAAGCACATTTGTAAAAGGCGATAAAATAACTATCAAAGTGGATTTTTATGGCAAAGTAACAACTAATAAATTTGATGTTGAAGATGGAGTAACTAAGTTATATGTGCCACTAAATGATTACAAAGACAATGAAATTATTAAAATTGATAGCGTTGGATATACTGTAACTAAAAAAAGTGATTATTTAGAAATAAATTATACAACTGATGCCGAAACAATAGTTTATTACAAAAACTATAAAGATATGCCTTTAACATTAGATAAGGAAGATGGCGATGAATATATGTCAGTATTAAATAATCAAGGCGAAAAAATAGAATGGGCAAGCGTTGGTTTAAATCCATCATTAGTGGATTTTAAAGGTTTTATAAGCCACAAAATGAACATAATCTCAAAATGGGTAACAGGCGCATTAGATTTAGGTACAAGGTCACACACTAAAACACTTACAAAACTTATTATGACAGGCGAAAAAGACCTTGCAAACCACTTAAAATACGGAATTAGAACAAGAGTAACCAATCGCAATTACGAGTTTTTAAGGGCAAATAACGACCTTGATTTTGAAGGCTTAGATTTAGAAACTTTATCGTTAGATTCGCAATTTGCATCATCGTTTGTAAAACGATTAAATTTAAGAAACGTTAACTTTATTCAACTTTATTTAATAGGCGATACCGAAGAAGATATGGCAATAAATTCAATAGAGATAGAATATAAGATTATTAAAAATAATATAGGAGTAAATTAGTATGGCAAATAAAATATTAACCGATACAAAAATAGAGCAGATTCTTTCTAAAGGCGTAAGAGATATGCCTCAAAATCCCGCATCGCAAGGCTATACAAAAGACCAAATTAGAGCGTTTTATTACAAACCTGAAGCAGAGATGCTTGAAGCAATGTCGCAAATAGAAGACAGTATTGTAGGCGATGGCGGTATTGATGAAAGAGTAGTATCTTTAGAAAAAAAAATAACAGGCAAAAATGGTCTTGAAAGCAAAGTGGAAACTTTAGAAACTGACAATGACAAAAACAAAGAAGATATAGATGCACTCAAAGAAAAAACCGAAATATTAAATATTGATAACGAATTAAACGAAACAAGCACAAATGCGGTAGAAAACCAAGCCATTGCTAAAGAGTTTAAAAAGAAACAAGATAAGTTAACGGCGGGCGAAAACATAACTATAAAAGATGGTGTTATTTCAGCACAAGGCGGTAGCCTTCCCGAAGATTTTAACCCTGAAGATTATGTTAAATTTACTGATATTGCACAACCAAACGGCGATTATGGTTTAGTTAAATTAGGTTCTGCGTCTTATGGTTTAATAATAGCCGAAAAAGGACAATTAGCGGTGGGTGGTACGGCTATTGCTCAAGTAAAAGCACAAAATGGTGGTTATTCTCCTATAACTACCGAACTAATAGCATTAGGTGTCAAGGAGGGACTTATAAATCCCGAAATATCGAGAAAGCCTGCTGGTTGGACTGACGAAGATAGAGCAAAAGCAAGAGAAACGCTTGGTATTACAAGTGGCGGTGGCTCAAAGATTTATAAGCATACTTTTGAAGGTGTGTTTGCTTCTGATGATGGTGCAGTTAATTGTTCATTTAACGGTTATGTATATTCAACTAAATCAACACCTATTGTTACGATAAATGGTATATCACAAGAAGATACCGAGACTGTTATAGGTGGCAATGAAAAAAGTGTGGCTCTTTTTGTAGATGATATGTATGATGTTATGTTTGACGCAAGACCATTTAATGGTTACATTTGGAGTTTTCCAGAAGAAATAAGGGAATTTAATTGTGTAGTAACGGAGGTATAAAATGTATATAGCATATAACATTAAAAATCATAAAGTAGTAGCAACAAGCGAAAAACCTTTTGTAAATGTAAGTGATAATGTAGGTGTTGCGGAATGCAATGAAATTCCCCAAAAGTATGATTATTTAGTGGTAAACAACTTAAGGGAAGAAGAAAGAGTAGTTACCGAAGCAAAAACTGAAAAAGTACCTGTGTGGAACGAAGAAACTCAACAAGAAGAAACTAAGGTAATTGAAACTGTCGAAGTTAGAGAAAAATACCGTACTTGCGATTTAATACCAAAGTTTTACGAGTACACTGCGGAACAGTTAGAAAAACAAAAAGAAAAACGCTATCACGATTTAACCGAAAAATATATAAGGCAAATCTATCCGCAAGGCAAAATGGAAAGCATAATCAACAACTACTTAGAATATAAAGAAACTTACGAAAACGAAAACGCTTTAATTGAATATAACAAAATGCAAGCGTATAGAAAAGAGTGTAAGGCAAGGGCATATAAAGAAACTTATGGGGTGGCAAAATGAAAAAAATATTATTGGTAATTATGGTTATTTTAATGGCAATACCTATGGTGGGAACAATCACGGTATATGCTAACGAAACAAATCAAGAAATAGTAGAAGAAATTCCTTTAGAAACACCAAGCAAAAATGAAGGCGAAAATAATCTTGATGAATACCTTAGTAAATTAGAAGAAGCAAAAGAAATAGTTAAAGATATAGTCAAATGGATTATATCGGCAATTATTGGTGGGTTAGGTGGTTTATCGGTATCGTTGTTGTTCAAGAAATTTCTTGGCGGATTAGTAGCAAAAGTATTGCAAGGGAAAAACGATATAAGCGCAACTAAAGCCGAAACCGAAAAACAAGTCAAGGAAATAAGAAATGAAGTTAGTAGCACGCTTGCAAGCCTTGAAAAAAGCCGAAATGATATGATGGAAGGCTTTAAAGGAATGAAAGCGCAACTTATTGAAGAAAATCAAAAAAGTAATGCAGAATTAAAAGAAGATATTAACTTGATAAAGAAAGCGTTGCCTTATATAGCGGGCGGAATGACCGAACTTGTGAAAAATGGTATAGCGGAAAGTGTATATGATTTATTATCTAAGAAAGGTGAATTAAATGAAGAAAGTGAAGAGATATAGCAAATTAAAAATGTTTAGTTTGTATATGTTAAGTTTAGTTGTTAACTTATTGCCTTTAGCGATAGTTGTATTGGTGTATTGGGAAGACTGTACAAAAACTACACGCGAAGGCATAGCGTTAACAATCACAGGCATTTTTTGGGTGTTGTTTTTAGTAATAACGTTAATAGGAGCAATGCCTAAAAATATTAATAGAGCATTTACGTTAGTATTGATTTTTATAATATTAGAATTAATGAAACCTTTACTTGCATATATGTGTATTTTTGCGGGTGCTTCGGCAATTGGCGCATTGTTAGATTCTTTAATTGTAAGACCTATAATTTTACGATATGTAGAATTAAGGCAAGCGACTAAGACTGCCGATATAACAACTAACCAAGTTAAAGAAGCCGTAGCGGAACTTTTAGAAGAAAGGAGTGGTAGAGTATGAGAGATAAAGTAAAAGAATTTATACGAAACTCTATAGGCTACATAATGGTAATATTTACTTCGTGTTTGTTTATATTTAGCAAAATGTTTATGCTAAATCCTACAGGGAAAACATTTGGTCAAATTATAGGCGAAGGTTTGCTTGCTTTCTTAATGGGAATATCAATAAATTTATTTTTTACTTCACAGGGTTTAATCAACGGTAAAAACGATAGTTCAATGGAAGCGACATTAACTTTATATGCAAAGACAGTAGAAACAGTAAGTCCAAACATTAACAGATTAGGCGATTGGTGTCATAAAAAAAATAGAAACACTTATAAGTGCGAAAGAGCCAAAATTCTTGCAAGAGGCGGTTTAAAATACGAAGATTGCTTTACTGAAGAAGGAATAACAAAGCCGTTTGTTTATGATAAAGAATATAACTTAATTATTAAAGATAAAGACAAATTAAAATACAAGGATACGAAACAAGACGAAAAATTAAGAATTAAAAACCTTAAAAAGTTAAACGCGGAAATTAAAGAAGAATATAAACTAAAAAAGAAATATTATAAAAAAGCGGTAAATTTACATTTAACTGAAATTTATCCTACTGATTTAACAAGTGAAGGTAGAAAGAAAAATGACCCTAACAATTGGGGTAAAACGATAAAAGAATATTCTTTAATTAGCAATTCTAAAGCCACATTAGGTAGAGCGTTTATGGCAATAATGTTTGGTATTTATGGGGTTGAAAAATTAGTTTCTTTTAGTTGGGGAAACGTGATTTGGTCGGCACTTGAAGTATGTGTATATATTGTTTTTGGTATTATAGCAATGAACGATGCATATATGTTTATGACAAACGATTATCGTGGAAGAATAATTAAAAAGATTGATAATTTAGAAGAATTTAACAATGATTTGTTAAAGGGGGAAAAGCAAAATGATGGAAAAGAAGAAAAAATCGCCGTATGATGATTATATGAAAATGGCAACGGATATTTATAACGAACAAAAACAACAAAACCAAAACCAAGCAAACAATCAATCGGCGTTAGCGCACGCTCAATATCAAGAAGTAAATAGAAACCTTAACGAAATTAACAAGGCTAAAGGCTTAAATGATACGGGTTACGAAGGGAATACATCGGTTGATGCATATAACGCTTATAGAAATGCGGTTAACGTAGCTCAACAAAATGCTCAATCTACAAACAATCAGTTGTATTCTTATTATTTAAGCGAAATGGCTAATTTGGAACAAGCAAAGCAAAACCAAGCCTTTAACGAAGAACAATTTGCTTATCAAAAAAATTTAGATGACAGAGCATATAACGATGCAAAAACTCAAAATGCAATTACAAATCTAAATTCTTTAAAGGATGCAAACACCTATGATAATAATGGTAACATAACTAATGAGTCGGCAACAAGACTTTGGAACTATGTAACCGATTTATATGGCGAAAATATACCCAATGAAATCATTGCAGAATTAAACACCGAAAAAGGTTTTGATAAGTGGCTTAAAGAATATAATAAAACGGGTAATACGGGTACTACTAATTCAAGTAGCAACAACAATAATGTAGAATGGAAAGTTGAAGGTTTAGGAAGCGGTAGAAATAACGATAATATTACTCTTACTATCGGTAATAATAAATACGATTTACAACCAAGTAGTGCGGAAGGAATGAACGATGAAACCAAAAAGGCTCTTAACAAACTTGCAACGGGAGATGAAAACAAAACACCTGCGGGCGATAATTGGTTATCGGCATTTACAAGCAAAGATGTAGATAGCACAAAAACACCTGGTAAGGTAGTGTTATATAACGATGAACTTTACATTTACGGATATTACGGATGGCGTAAACTTAAAGATAGAAAAGATAAAGTAAGTGATGCCGTAACATCTTGGAAAAATGGTGGAACAAAGATTCAAAAATCTCAAGAAGATAAAAGTGAAGAATGGTTAGAAAGTTTAGGCTTATAGGAGTAATTTTAAATGTACAATCCACAAGAATTACAAAGAAAAGCGCAATTAAATGTAATGGGCGTTGATAATAACGCCCAAACATCGCTTGTAGACAATGCCCCACAAACGAAACCTTACGAATTTGGTAGGGGATTAGCAACAATAGGCGATGTAGCGGTAAATGTATTAAAAGGCGCAACAAAAACTTTAGAAGGCTTATTTGATGCAGGCGCAATGTTAGTAGGTTTAACAGGTGCGGATGTTGATGAAATAGTAGCATACGATTGGACATCTGACGTATTTGGCGAAGATGGTGCGGAAGGTAGGCATAATTGGACTTGGGGCGAAGATTTAACTAACGCTTCATTATTAAAAGAAGATAGTTTTATTAATCAAGTAGCCGAAGGTGTAGGAGGTATGTTGCCTTCTGTTGCTTTAGCACTTATACCAGGTGTTGGTACTGCATTATCAACCGCATCGTTTATTGGTGGTGCGGGCGGTAGCGCAAGTGAACAAGCATTAAACGAAGGCGCAAGTTATGGTCAAGCATTTGGTTATGGCGCTATTCGTGGTGGTATTGAAAGTATTACTGAAAGAATCGGTGGTCGTGTATTTGGTAAGGCTACGGAATTAAGTGATACTTTTATAGGTCGCGGATTACAAAAAATTGGTGCAGATAAAGTGATTGGCAGTGGTTTAGGCAAAGCGGTATATAACTTTACTTCAGAAGGTTTAGAAGAAGTAATAGCCGATGCCCTTGATATACCTACAAGAATGATAACAGGTATGAGTAATGAAGAAAACTTTAACAAAGATTTTAAAGATTACTTAGGCACATTTGTAACGGGCGGTACAGTAGGCGTATTATTAGATGGTTTACAAAAAGGCGGAAGTGCTATTTTTAATAGGACTAAAGGTGGCTCTAAATACGTAAAAGTAGCGGAAGATATGAAATCTTTAGCGGATAATACTAAAGCGCTTGCATTGTTACAACAAAACAAAAAAGTATCGCAAGACCAATTAAATAAGGCAACAAAAAAACTTGCGGAAAGAGATTTAGGCTTACTTGAAGATATGTCTAAACAATTCCAAAATATGACTGAAAGCCAAAGGGAAGAAGCGTTTACTACATTATCGGTTGATGCACCTATGATAGTAGATATGTTTGAAAGCAATGGCAAACTTAAAGAAACAATAAATCAATCATACAACGAAGTTATTTCTCAAAACGAAAATTATAACGTATCTTCTAACTTAATTGGTAACACAAAAGATATTCAAAGAAACCTTGATGAAATCAACGAAGAAAAAGGTTGGAATTTAGAAATTTCTAACGTAAATTATCAAGGCGAAGAAAGAGAAAATTTATCTAAAATTTACAAAGCCGTAGATGGTTTAGGGAAAAGAAGCGGAACTGACTTAAATGTTGTAGTATTAAAAAATAGTGAAGGGGCAAATGCCTTTATTAGAAATAATACTTTATACATAAGTGAAAAAAATCTTAAAAACGATAACAAATCGGGAACGTGGGCGGAAGCGGTAGCGCACGAAGTTACACACTTTACCGAAAAAACCAAAGACTTTATGGATTTTGGTAAGTTTGTTTTAGCCGATGAAAATTTAAAGAAATCGGCAATCGGACAAGTATTATCAAAAAAACAATACGGATATACAGCCGAACAAATAGAAACCGCGTTTAATAATCTTAAAACCAATGGCAAACTTGATGGCAAAGACTTAGAAATTTACCAAGAAGTAGTTGCGCACGCTACCGAAGATATTTTAGGTAATGAAGAAGCAATTAACAAGTTAGCAAGAGAAAATAGAACTTGGACACAAAAACTTCTTAATCGAATTAAAGATTTTTTAAGCGCATTAAAAGGAACTAACGCTGATACTAAAACTATTGAAAGACTTACTAAAGCCGAAGAACTTTTTGAAAAAGCGTTAAAACAAGCGGGCGTTGGCTCTAAAGTTAAAGACCTTAAAAATGCGGTGGTAAGGGCAAATTACCTTAAAGATAAACAAGAATATTTAGAATTAGCCGAAGAAGATAAAGCAAAATGGCTTGAAGAAAAAGGCTATACCGCTAAAGATTTTGATAGTGACGTACTTGACAATTTAGGCAAAACAAGGTATTCTTATATGGCAAGAAACCCTAACACTGTTACTGAAAAAGAATTTAATCATCATTATTGGGCGATTGCAAATAATCTTTTATCAAAAGAAGAAATAGGGGTACTTAATTCTTCAATAGGTAAATTAAATAGTGGGGAACACTTTAATAAAAACGCCGATGGTTTTTATATGATACCTGTAGGCGAAAATGGTGTGTTAAACAAAATAGTTTTTACCGATGGCAAAAGAAACAGTTATTCTATAAATCAAATTATTGATATAAATTGTAATAATGAAACTGATTTAACTGATATAAGGGGTTTTATATATGAAAGAGAAAGATACGCTATTCAAACAGAAGATTCACAATTATTCGAAGTCTACTATTCAAAAGATTTCAGATATAATGACTTCGTTACAAAAATTCAAAGAGATACGAGAAATAGTAGTAAACAGCAAAACGGAACAAGAAGTAGTGGGAAAACTAAATTCTCTTACACAATAGGCAACAAAAACGTTGAAGTAGAAGGCGAAATAACCAACAATTTAGTAGCGTTACATAATTTATCTGAAGATAATTTACAACGAGTATTAAATCTTGGTGGCTTTCCTATGCCATCTATTGCGGTTACAACAACGGAATTAGCGCACGAAAATTACGGCGATATAACTGTAGTGTTTGGGCGTGAAACCATTGACCCCGAAAACGATTATAGAAACGTTGTTTATGATAGAGATGCTTGGACTCCTACTACACCTGTTATTGATATCAAGTTAAGCAATCAAAAAGTAGATGATTTAATAGAAGAATTAGGCAATAAAGTTGCCAAATATCCTGTATATAAAAGAAATGTTTTTTCTTTCTTTGATGGTAAATACAAAAACGGTAATGGCGATTATATTATAAACGAAAATGAATTTACTAAAAAAGATATTAGTGCAAGGGCTATTCAAAATAACGGAATAGTAGGTGCATATTTAAGTGAAAAAGGCATTGATATAGAGCCAGTTTATACCGAAAAAGGCTTTACTATGGGTTGGACAAGTTATACACGCCAAGAAGCGCAAGACTTGTTTGATTTTGTGGGTATTACTAAAGATATTACACGCGAAAATGCAACCGAAAAACAAAGGGAAGATATACTTGAAAAATTTATAGAATATCAAGCCGAAAGAAAGTTAGGTTTATATCGTAGATTTAGTAAAAATCCAAATATAACCATAGAAGAAGCAAAAGAAAGAATAAGAAAAGATTTTGATGATGGTAGCGTTAGTCAATTATTCTTTATGGCGGAAGATTTTTTTAATGAAAATAGACCTAAAGATGTGTTTGATGAATATTCTACTCTTGATAAAATGCAATCCAAAATTGAAGATAAAGAAGATTTTTATAATTGGTTTTGGAATAAAGTTCAAAAAACTTTAGAAAAAAAAGGTATAGATAACGATAGCGACGTATTTGATAGGTATGGCAATAGGCGTTCTTTTGAGCAAAGGCATTACGCTTATACCGCAGAAAATATTGTTAAAGCAATGTCTAAAGGCGACCAGGAAGGAACGGGCGCTTGGGGTATGTCTGCAGGTGTTCTTGCTTCTAAACTTTCTAAACAATTTGTAAGTATTGAAGATATAAGAGAAGCAAAAGATTATTTAGCGCTTGTATCGGAAGATGAGTTAAAAGAATTTAACGATAAAACTTATGAGTTGTATGATGAGTTGCTTACTAATATTGTCGGTAAATCTTCTGATTTCTTTAGTGATAGTACACGAAGACAAGACGTTGGCGATATTTTAGGTAAATGCGCAGGCGCAAAACTTTTAACTGTTGAAAACATTAAACGAATATTTAATAGAGAAACTAAAGGGTATGGGTTAGATTATAAGTTTAATGATGATATTGCAGAACAAGCGTTATTATTGTTTGAAATGTTAAAGCATATTCCTACAACTTATTTTGAAGCAAAGCCACGTAGAGTAGTTAAATTTAATGAAATTAAACAAGTTTTAATTCCTAATAGCGCTTCACAAAGTTTACGTAATAACTTAACTAAAAAACATATTCCGTTTACTGAATATGAGCCAAACGAAAATGAAAGAAGCAAAATAATAAAAAAACTTGATAACGTGCGTTTTTCTTATACATCTACAAAAGACTCCAAAGGCAATACTCTTTCTAAAGAACAACAAGAATACTTTAAAGACTCTAAAGTTAGAGATGAAAACGGAAATCTTTTAGTAGTTTATCACGGTAGTAAAGTTGGTGGTTTTACTGAATTTAAAACTGAACTTGAAGGCTCGTATTTTACTGCAAATCGTAAATATGCAGAAGAATATGCTAAAGGCAATAATGATAATATTTACTCAGTATATCTTAATATAACCAAACCATTTGACACAAGAGATGCTAAAGTACGAAGAATTTTTGAAAAAGAGTTTTACGGTCAATGGGGAAACGGTGCTCCTTTAACTGAAAGAGGCTTGCTTGATTGGACAGACGGTGCGGATATGTTCGACTTTATTCAAGAAAAAGGTTACGATTATGACGGTGTTATTATTGATGAAGGGGGAACACCAAACGGAAACGGTGGAATCCGTGATAGGGGTATAAGTTATGTTGCTTTTTATAGAGAACAAGTAAAAAACACTACCAACAAAAATCCTACTTCAAATCCCGATATCCGTTTCGACTATTTAGTAACACCATCAACTTTAACTGAAGGGGAAGTGGCGAAAAAACGAGTAAAAAGTTATGCTAATCCAAGAATATACGAAAAATCCGAAGCGGAAAAAGTAGTAAACGATATTATTGATAGTATTGAAATTGAAGGGAAAGCAGTTAGTTTATCGGGTAAAACCTATAGAGAAGTTGTAAATGGGTTATGGAAATCTCTCAATGCGCAAGACGGAAAAGATAAAGTAAAAACAGCGCAACAAATAGCAAATTACATAATCGAGCAATCGATTGTGGAAGATATGCTTTTTGAAGAAGAAAACTTACCGCATTACGAAACTATAGAAATGTTAAAACCTTATTTACATAGTTTTAATTTAACCGGGATTAAAGAAGAAATTGCTCACACCTACGATAAAGATAATAGTGTTTATGCTTTATGGAGTGCGGGCAAAAACAAAGGGCAAACTGCCGATGATGTTGCAATGGAACTTACATCAATGGGTTATCCTATCAATGCGGATAGTGAATGGGGTGCTTTTCAAGAAATTGTAAATCGTTACAAAGAAGCAAGAAAATCACTTAATCGTAAAAGAAAACAAAGTTTAACTGATTTATATACGTTAGGTCAACGTGAAGAATTAGAAACGCAAATTGTAAACGCGATAGTTGATAAGCATTACAAAAACTCTGCACAACTTTATGAAACTTTACGTAGGTTTAAAAACGAAAATAAATTAATGTACGAAATTGCAAAAGTTAAAGACATTAAAACTTTCAAAAATGCGACAGTGTTTTTAGACCCAAAAGTAGAAGCAGGCATAAAAATAATTAAAAAGTTAGAGTGGCGTGGGGATGTAAACTCTGCAAGTATAAGAAATACTATAGGCGAACTTGCAAAATGGTATAAGCCAGAAGAAAACGGATTTATCAATGAAAACAATTATTATAACAATTTTGCGGAAGCAATGATTGATATTTCTAACGGCGAAGGCAATCTTACAGCGCAAGAAGTATTAGACGTAGCAAACTCAGTACACCTTATAAGAACTATACTTTCTCATTATTCAAGGGAATTTAAGAACGGTAAATATGTAGATGCGTTACCATCGACTAAAGATAAATACCAAATAATGCAAGAAAATAAAGGTATTCAAATAGGCTTAGGGCATAAGATTTTTTCGGGTGCTAACAAATTAGTAAATTGGTATTTTGAAAAGTTTTGCGATAACGCTTCCATTGTAAGATATATGGATAGATACAACGATAATGGGTTCTATACTACAATCTTTGAACAATTAAGGCGTGGTACGATTGATGCGGAAGTAACCGAAATGGATATTAAAAAACCGCAAGAAGAATTTATTAAATCTCATAAGGGTTTTGAAAAGTATGTAAAAAACACTACCATAAAATACGAAAATATTGAAGTGCCTTTAGAAGTTGCAATGGCAATCTATATGACACTTAAAGATGAAGGCTCGTTAGAAAGGTGGGCATACGGAACAAATACTTTTACGGATAAAGAAGGTAAATTACAAGAAATAGTAGGATTTGCGCAAGATAGAGAAGTAACAATAGATGAAATCAAACAACAAGCACAAAAAACCTTAAAATCGCTTGAAATTCAATTTAACAATGATGTTAAAGATTATATCGAATTGCTTGAATTTACAATCCTTGAATGCAAAACATACAAGCAAGAACGAGATATTAAGCGTTTAGGTGTTAGCAATGTTAAAGAAGGGTATTACTTCCCACTTATTAATGCGGATGCGCCTGCTAAAAATGTTGACACCCCAACAATGTATGAAGAAATAGATAGGGTAAGTAACAAATCGTTCAATAAAAATCGTAGAGAACACGTAAAGAATGGTTTATATTTTAATTCGGCAACGCAAACCGTAAATAGGCACGTTAAAGGAATTGCTCAATATTATCATTTATCAACCGTTATTGATAACTATAATACTTTATACAATCTTAATGTAAGTGAAACTAAAACACCTAAAAATATTAAAATGGCTGAAAAGTTTTATTGGGAAAATGGCTCACAATTCTTCAAAGATTTATTTGCCGATGCTCAAGGTGTTAAAACTAATAAAAATAATGGTTTTAATAAAGTGCTTGCATTTTTAAGGGGGTCGTTTGCTAAATTCCAATTAGCACTTAATCCTAAAGTTTGGGCAACTCAAATTTCTTCGTTGTTTGCTGCAACAAGCATAATAAATCCTATTAATTTGTTTAAAGGCTTAAATAAAAAAGCAAATGATATAGGTAATTATTGCAAACTTGCAGAATTACGTTACCACGATAATTCATCGGCATTAGCAGAAGGCGTAATTGATAAAGTTGGTAAAATAGGCGATGTTACTATGAAACCAATTAATTTAATTGATAAGAAAGTTAATGAAAGATTGTTTATTGCTTGCCAATATCAAGTAGAAAAACAATACAATTTAAAATTTGGCTCTATCGAAAACAAGATTAAAGCAGGGGAATTGCTTGAAAAAGTAATACTTGAAACGCAACAAAACTCATTAGCAACCGAAAAATCAGTAGCAATGCGTTCTGACAGTGAAGTTGCAAAATCGCTTACTATGTTTACTTCTGATGCTATGAAGAATACAGGTAGAGTAATAGATTGCATACTTAAAGATAAAGTATTAAAAGTAAAACTTAAAAACGCAAAAGCAAGCAATAATACTGCTGAAGTAAATTCTCTCAATAAACAAATTAAAGCAAATGCAGGAAAGGGCGCAAGGTCAATTTTAGCGCTTTCCGTGTCTGCTATGTATATGGCATTAATTGCACAATTCTTCAGATGGTTACTTGATAAGGAAGAAGAAGATGAAGACAAGTTAAAAAATATGAGTGTAGACTTTTTTGGCAATATGTTGGGCGGTTTACCTATTATTAAAAATCTTTATTCTTCAGTAGTTGAAGGTTATGAATTTGAAGGTATAACTTTCCAAGTAGTTAGCGATTTGTTTAGTGGCGTAGAAGAAACGTGGGATTTAATTGTAAAAATATCTAAAGGCGATGCTGAATGGGATGATGTTGCAAAATCATTTAAAACAATATCTTTTAACGCAGGGCAAACGTTAGGTATTCCTACACGAAATTTATATAACTATTTTGTAGGCTTATCAAAAAGATTTTATCCGCAATTTGGTTATAAGGTTGAAGGGTTTTTTACTGACAAAAATTACAATAAAAAATTAAGTGAAGCAATTAAAAACAATGATACTGACTTAATTGAAACCTTTGTAGGTATTATGATGAATGATAGAATTGACGGGGTTAGCGAAAATGTTCTAAAAGAATTTACAAGGCTTATGGGTATTGATTCAGACGGAAATGGCAAAGGCGATTATGACGTATTACCAACTTCAGTAGGCGAAACTATTACTGTTAACGATGTTCAATACTCATTAGAAGAAGGAACGCTCAAAAAAGATTTCAAGGAAGTGTATTACCAAGCAAACGCTGAAGTGGATAAACTTATAACAAGCGCTAAATACCAAAAACTTAGTGACAAGGCTAAAGCAAAGGCGATTAAATCGTTGTACAATTACTATTATTATCAAGCGCAAGCAGAAGTGTTAGGCGTTGAGCAAGACAAGAAAATTTATTTGTTTAGCGAAATCGTACCTATTGACCAATTAACTTATGCGATTGCATACGCTCAAGACATCAAAGACAACAAAAAAATAACTTACAAAAAAGAACTTATCCAAAAATATGTTCAATCGTTAAAGTTATCTGCAACAAATAAAAAGTTTGTAATGGCTTATTTAGGGTACAAAAACACCGATAGCGAAAGTTTATTTAAAAGTGTAATCAACCGAACTTCACTCACAAAAGCACAAAAAGAAAGTTTAATTAAATCTTGTGGGTACTAAAAAATAAAAGGCGAGAAGTAATTCTCGCTTTTTTATATATAGATATATATTGTATGATATACTATAAGTTAACATATATATTGCAAATAGCCTTTATTAAAAATGGTCACAAAAAATGGTCACAAAATGCACCAATGTATAGCAATATATAGCAATTTTGGACAACAAAAATACCCTAATTCATACGAAAAAGGGTAGTTTTGTGTGTTGGCGGAGGAAGAGGGAAACTTTATTGTACTATATATAGTATATTTCCTCAATTTAAAACCGCCATATATTGTGTATTTTTTGTTTTGGTCACATATTGGTCACATTTTACATTAAATCTACTATTCTTTTAACGTCGTCAAGATATAAATGTCCATAAGTTTTAACAACTTGTTCTACCTTGTCTCCGATAAGATTTGCAACAACCATAAAGTTGCCACCAATGTGAATACAGTAAGATGCAAAAGAGTGGCGTAGGTCGTGCAAACGGATACGCTTTACGCCTGCAATTGAGATATATCTATCAAACGCCCTTGTTACTGTATTTTCGGCTAAAGGTGTATCACCACCAAAGAAGAATGGTGCATCGCCTTTATAATCTTTTAAAGCATCTTTTAAAGGCTTGCAAATTAAAGTAAACTGTTTCTTTTCTGTTTTGTTTGAAGTTACTTTATAAGTTGTATTATCAAGCGTTTTTCTTGTGATAGACTTATTGAAAGAAATTCTATCGGCTTGCACGTCAACAGGCGATAATGCCAAAACTTCGCCTTTTCTTCTACCTGTGTAAAATAACATTGTAAAAAGCAATTTATAGGTAGGGTTATCGACTACCGATATAAATTGTTCAAATTCTTCTTTAGTCCAAAATTGCATTTCAGTTTTGGCAGTTCTTTTTTTAGGCAAATCAACATACTTAAAATTGTTAGGGAAGTTGTATCGTTTTTCTACCCAAGCAAGAAATGAAGAAAAATAACTTCTTATTTTTTTAAGGTAGGCAAAAGAGTAATATTCGTTACTATTAGGCTTTTTAGTTGCCCACATTTCATCTTGCCAATTATAAAGTTCTTCTTTTGTTAATTTAGATATTTTATAATCTTTGTACTTGCTTAAAACGTAAGTATTAAATACTACCATTTTATCAAAAATAGTGCTTTCTTTATTTTGATTATTTAATGTGGTTATATAAGAAGCATACAAATCGCCAAAAGTTAACTCTTTGGTAGTGTCTATTTTTTTAATAGGTTTATGTGTTACTAACTCGCAATTTTCTTGTATAAACTGAAGATGCCATTGTTTAGCAAGCGTTTTAGTGGAAAAACCACGCTTCCTAATTTGGCGTTCTACACCATCAAGAGTAGTGACACGAAAAACTATATCGTAAACTTTACCATCTTTTACTGTTTGCCTTTCCTTTGTGCTATATTTAGTTGAAGATATATAATATTGTTTCATACTTTCCTGCTTATTAAAATGTAGATAGTTGCCCAAATTATCAAAATTAAAAACATTAATAATAAACGGCTAATTAAAAGACTCTCTATTTCGCTTGTTGCTAAAAGTTTAATAAAAAGAAAAAAGAAAAAAGCACCCAAACTGCCAAATACACCTAATTTATAGTTTTCATTTGTCAAATTTTTCCATATAGAAATTACCCAAGCACTTAATGGGAAAACCATAATTGCAATAATAGGAACTCTAAAAATTTCCCACATAGATTTACTCCTTATCTTTTAATTTATTTGATGAGATATAATATTGTTTTATTGTTTTAAAGTTAAAGAGTGTTTGTTTACAAAAACGTCAACAGTAATAGTAAACAACTGCATTCCGTTTAATTGGTTTTCTATATTTTCATCTTCTAATTGATTTATGTGCCAATACAAATAATAATGGTCCATAGTTTTAAAAAAATCTTCTTTTAAGTCTTCAATATCTTCGACTATTAAATCTTTTGCACCAAGCCATAATTCAGGCGTGTTTTTTAATTCTTCATAAGATTTATCAGTAAAAAGCATACAACAAATATAAAATACACCCGCCAAACCAAAATGTCTATTTCTTATCTTTTCTAAAGTTGTCATTTCCGCTAATTCATTGCAAGTAAAATCTATAAAAAGGGTATAAACCCGTTTTACGTCGATTCTAACATTGTTTTCTAACCTAAAACGATAATAAACATTTTCAATATAAGAATGTAATGTTTTTACAATTTCATAATCTAAAGTGGTGTGTAATTTATGTTCTTTAATTACTTCTGAAAATATATCAAGGTTTTTTTCCGCTAAAGTTTTTTCGTTTGGGGTTTCCGTATAGTTTATTTTAATATTATTTATATCATTATTATTCCTATTTTTTTCGATATAAGCGTGTGATAATTCTTGTGTTGCTTTAGATTTGAAAAACTCTTGTCTTGCTTTTTGTTTTTTATATTCTGATATTCCTTTATAAATAATTGGTGCGCCCATACTTAAAATAAATAAAATTCCAACCGCAGCACCGGGTAAAGCATTTTCAATACACCCTACTATAAACATTACAATGCCTATTATACAAAAAACTACACCTAAAATAACGCTAAGTACAATTCCCGCCATAATTTTACTCCTTATTTAATCCTAATATTATTTTATGAAGTGCGATAACTTCATCTTTATGCAATATATCTTTTTCAAGTAATTTGATTTGGTTTTTTAAATCTTCCACTTCTTTTTTTAAGGTGTTGTTTTCGGCGGTAAGGTAATCGCGTTCCGCATCTATAACTTGAACATTTTTTTGCAAGGTTTCAATCTTTTCGCCACCGACAACCGCGGTAGTATCAGTAAAAATGTCTTTTATATCGCAATTAAGAGCAACGCAAAACTGAAAAATCGTTGTAATTTGCATTGATTCGGTTTTATGGTTTTTTATTCTTAATACAGTTTTTTCTGAAATATTGCCTTTTTCGGCAATTTGGCGTGGTGTTAAACCTGAATTTTCTATAAGTTTAATTAAGTTGTCTTGCCACATAATATTCCTCCTTGATAAAAAATGTCCGTAAAATAGACAAAAAGTATGTTAATTTTTACAAAATAGACAAAAAATTCTTTAAAAAGACAAAAATAGGGTATTGCAAGACACAAAAGCCGTGTTACAATTAAATCACACGAAAGAATGACATAAAGAATTGCGTATGATAGTTTCCTATAATACAATAAACATATAAACAAATGTTCGTGATTTTAATTTATAGGAGATTATAATATGCAAAACCTTAACGAAACTGAAAGCAAACTTATCAATTCTATTAGAGATTGTAAACACCCCGATAAAGCGCTTGTTATTGCAACAAGTATTATTTGTCAATATTTAGCAATGATTAAAAAAAGTTAATTGTTATTAAGGCTTTCGATAGCGCCGTTAATCATAGACAATACAAGTTCTTGTTGTTCCTTTGGTACTTGCCTAAACAATTCAATAAGTTTTTGTTCCCCATCGCTTAATTGCGGTGGGGTTTTTTCTATATTTATATTATTGTCGGTGTATCCTAACAAATAAGAAGGCGATACATTAAAGATATTCGCAAGTTTGCCGATTGTTGTTCTTTTCATATTTTGAACAATACCGCTTTCGTATTTATGTATTGCAGCCTTTTTAACACCAATTAATTTACCAAGTTCTTCTTGAGTATATCCATTTTCAATTCTTAATTGTTTTATTATTTTACCTAAATCCATAATGTATCCCCTTTTTTCACATTTTAACACAAAGTTTCTTAAATAGCAACTATTTTTTAAGAAAATGAAAAAAAATGCGAAAAATCTCTTGACAAGATATTTTTTGTATGGTATTATTGGTGTATCCTAAAAAGATACAAGGGGGTGTGATGATGAATAAAAGACTTTTAGAAAGCAAAATGAAATTGTTTGGGGATACAAACGTTATCTTAGCAAAATATCTTGATAGGTCGCCTCAAGCGTTATCTGCTAAAAAGAATTGTAAGAACGGCGATTTCACAAGAAAAGAAATTGATATGATAAAAGAAAGGTATTCTTTAACCGCTGAAGAAGTAGATGCTATTTTTTTTGCAAAGTAAGTATCCTAAAAAGATACATTAAATAAAAGGAAAACGATTATGAGTAGAACTGAAATTTTTGAAAAAGAAGCATTAACAATACAAGATTTAGCGTATTTGTTTGATATAAGCGAATATTCCGCAGGGAAGTTGATGCGCCAAATCTTATTTAAACACAATAGGTTGGGTATTCAAGGCAGGTTGCATACAGAAGATTACTTTGAATACTTCGGGATAACCGATAAGCAAAGATATTGCAGGGGGGAAGAAAGATGAAAACATATAAAGGTTTTAACAAAGATATGACTTGTAGGGGTTTTCAATACGAAGTCGGCAAAGAGTATGAAATAGATGGTGATATTAAGGCTTGCGAAAAAGGATTTCACGCTTGCGAATATCCGTTAGATTGTTTGAGTTATTATGAACCTGCTACGAGTGTTTATCACGAAGTAGAGCAAAGTGGGGATATATCTAAAGATGGAGGCGATACAAAAGTTGCTTCTTCAAAAATTAAAATTGGGGCAAGGTTAGATATTGCTGGATTGGTTAAAGCATCGATTGAGTATGTTAAAGAAAGAGCAACAAAGAAGTGTAAAGGTAGTTGTTTAAGGTCTGATAGTTCAGTAGCATCTAATAGTGGCTATAGTTCAGTAGCATCTAATAGTGGCGATAGGTCAGTAGCATCTAATAGTGGCG
>JAZLAE010000040.1:0-24264 GCA_045613025.1 Christensenellaceae bacterium
ATCTTTTACCGTTGCCCCCTTTAACTTGTTGTTGTGGGCTTGTGCGAATTGCTTAAACCGCAATACGCTTAATTCATCCCGTTTTGCTTGCTCTTGTGCTTGTATTTCTTCACTTTCAAACAATGCGGGGTATAACTCATAAAGTTTAGGCATCTTTGCGGATGATGAATATATGCGGCTTATGCTCTTGCCTATCGCATCGGCTAATATGTAGTCAAATGCTGCCTGTTGGCGTTCTGCCGCCTTGTATCGCCTGTTATAACTTTCTACTGCCCTAATAACCTCTGCTAGCGTCATATCCCAATAGGCTAATTCACTAATGCCGCAATCTAGGGCGGTTTCTAGCCATTGATAGGCGTATTTCTCAAATAAAAACGGCGTAAAGGGTTTATCCTCTACGCCGTCTATTAGTTTTTTTCTACTTCTTCATCCTGCTTAATAATGCCGGATACCTTGTATAAATCAATGATAATAGGCAGGAAGTCTGTAATACTATTGCCATCATTTAACCACGCTTCAAAAATATCATATGCGTCAGTTTGTGAAATGCCGTGATGATACTGCTGTAATGCTGCGTGAAGGATATTAACCATTACTGTGATAGTTGGTATAGTATCACCTGAGCCGAAAATCATAAGCGGATTAACGCCTAACTGCTTTTCTAGGGCTACTGTTGCTCTAATGGATAGGCGCAACTTATAATCTTTGTTTCCTGCTGAAAAATCTAAATACATCATTTTGTTTTACCTCTCTTTTTGTGGCTTGCGTTTTTAGCCGTCTATTTTTCGTTCTAAGCCCCTTGTGCGCGTCCCCTTGTATTTATCCTTCTTTGCTATTGGACGCGCTCCTAGGGGGCAAATTGGCAGGGAAAAGGGGAAAGAGAAGTAAAACCCCTTTCCCCTACCCTTAAATTAAGCCCAAGTGAATTCTGTATCAGGGCGCACAATGAGGGTATAAGTCATTGCTGCGCCGATACCCACGCCATCTAGACGGACGCTACAAGAGCCATCCCAACTACAAGTAGCACTATCAGGCAGGGTAATCTTCCACTTTTGAGAACCGCTTAACTCATTAAGGGTTTCAAATTGGGTTTTTTCGTAGATAAACTTAAATTCTAGACTTTCGCCTAAATCCTTTAAGCCGTCCATATACTTGCGGCTTGCGTCTGCTAGCGTGGTAATTTCAATGCGCTCCACGTCCGCAACGCCTAAATCAGGAATTTCTAAAAGGTTAGTTAATGCCTTATCACCATAAGACAAAGTAATACCCATACTGCTATTAGCCATATATATAGCCCTCCTTAAAATGTTTCATAGAATAATGCTTCATAAGTCATTATCTTTTGTATTGTCGCAGATTGATAACTAAGTAATTCCTGCGCCCCTGTGCGTTTCCATCCAAGAGGGCGCAATACTGCGTCAATCTGTTTAGCATAATTGTTTAGTTGCTCTAAATCATTGCCCCATACTTTAATTGTGTATGAAATGCGGCTATATCCTACTGTTTCGCCCTGCTCCTGCGCTGAATTGTCGCGCTCTTGATATGAGATACAAGGCATTTTCGTGCCGCTGCTTAATTTCAATTCGTAGTGTGTGGGTAAAATGGTTTTTAGGGCTTCTACAAGAGTTGGTGTATAATCAATCATCTTTTATTAAGCCCTCCCCTAATAATTCTAGTATCCTGTCCCTATTTACATCTAGGGCAGGGCGCATAAAGGGCTGCGGCTTTTGTCCGTATGTTAAATGCGCGTCTAAGCCTTTGTCTTTCAAAATGGCTACTGCCTGTAATGCGGTTTCGTAGGTATAACTTTTTTGCGCGTTTCCGCTTTCCTGTCCGCTATGCTCCACATAAACCCACGGCACATCTTGCCGCCCTTTGCCGTCTTTTGCTTCAATACCTGTGCCATACTCTACATATGGCGCATAGAAAAGGGGCGTATATATAACGCCCTCATAATCATCTATTCTACTTGCTATGCTTCCTGCTAGTGTGCCGTCCCCTTCACTCAGGGATTGCGCGTTTATCTTTGCTTGACGCTCTACTAGCATACAAGCCTTTGTAATGCCCTGCTTTACCTTTCCGGCATCCGCTATCCGCTCAAAGCGTTCTAATACATCATCTAGCCCTTGTATAGATACGCTCATACTTCTACCCTCTTAAAAAACACTTGTTTGTATCTTCCTGTTGGCTGCTTATACATTACTTTTAGCCGCTGCCCTTCATAGTCAATTATATATTTATCGTTAATTTCGGCATCAAATGTAAGCCCTACATAAGAACAATTAGCATACAAAATATTATCCTGTGTGCCTGTGCTAGTTGGGTATATGGCTAGTTTTACTTGCCCTGCTGGCGTTGCGGATGTATCCGGCATTACTTCCTGTGCGTATTCTTCATTTACTGTGATTAGCCAATAGTCATAATAGCGCATATTGCTAAATATCATAGCATCTTCACCTTTCTTTTACGGTTTAGCATCATAAGAATATCAGCCGGATAACCGTCTATATAGGTTTCATTAACGCCGCTAAATGATTGCCCTTGTAGCCCCTCTGTATGGATACGGTTTAAGCGATAAATTGCTATCTTTTGAGCGATTAAGAGTAAATCAGCGTCCAATGCTCTATTACAGTATGCGGCGGTTTCTTCTTGCGCTTGTCTTAGTGCTAATTCTATCTGCGCATCAGTAAATGCGGCGGCAGTTTCGCCTAGCATAATCTTTAATTCTTCTAACATAGGTTTATACCCCCTTTATCAAAAGGGGGCAGGGCATTCCTGCCCCCTATATTTATTTATTAGGCAGTCTTAGTAATTTCGCAAATCTTAGTAGCATCTTCAAGGGCTACAACATAGCAAGCGCGTAAATATACAATGTTCTCGCGCTCATTCTCTACGCGCTCCTGAGCGACTTCTACGTCCTTCTTCATAAACAATTTAACGGCTTCATTAGTCATAACATAAGCCTTATTAGTTAAAGCCTTAGTAGCGATAACAGGCAAGCCGCAAACAGTTCCTACTTGTCCGTTATAGACAACTTCACCCATACGAGCCGCCTTATAGTCCTCATCCTTGCGTAAATCGGCTTTCCACTCATTAGGGATAAGGACATACAACTTGCTTTCGTCCTCAATATTTAACTTACTAATAGCATCTACAATAGCATCATAACCAAATGCGGCTGCGCTATGAGTAAGAGTTGCCTTATCAAGTTCTGCGACAAAATCAGCAGTCATTTTATTAACCATCTGTTGATTAGCACCCTTAATCATATTATCTACAATGGTGTTATCCTTCATATAATCTTCATCAAAGTAAGAAAAACGCTGCTGATTCATCTTAACCACATAATCCTTACCAGCATAAGTAATAGAACCCTTGCCGCTATTGCCCTCGCCTACGCCTACTTCTTCTACGTTGCCGCTATAAGTATATACATTGATAGTTTTAGTCATACCAGCGTTAGCAGTCAAAGAGTTGTCAATAGTCATAAGAGTTCTAGTGTTTAAGGCAGTAGTAAGTAAATCCTTTGCCTTTGCTTCAATTACCTTATTATTAAAAACAGTATTAGCCATATAATAAATCCTCCTTAATTAAAAAGGCGGCTAAATAACTCAGGGTTATCTGCCGCTAACTTATTCATTTCTGCCAATGACATTTTTTTAGCAGTTTCCTTAGTAATTTCTGCCGGGTTATTAGTGTTGCCCTTAGGCGCGTTTCCGGCTAAACGCTTTTCTACCTCTGCTTTAACTGCCGCCTTGAATAGTTTGTCTAACTTATCAATATTGGCTTGTGCCTGTTCTAAATCTTCTCCAATAGCGACAATATCCGCGAATTCAGCAGATAAGCCGCGACTAGATAAAACGCTTTTTAATTCGCTGCGATTGCGCTCTATCTCAAATGCGGCTAACTTTTCTTGTAGTTCTGCGATTAAATTATCCTTCTCTTGCTTAGCGCGTTCATCACCATCTAACTTAGATAAGGATAATTCCTTTTCGTGCTTTTTCTGTTGAGTTTTTAACGCCTGTGCTACTCTCTTATCACTTTCACTTTGTAAGAGTGCTAACACCTCTTGTTGTGTATAGGTTTTTTCTGTTGCGGTTTCCTGTTGGTTTTCCGCGCTCTCATTTACACTAGTGTTATTGAGTTCATCCATAATTGTCTAATCCTCCAATAGTTGCGGCTATTGTGCCGCCCCTGCTTTATATTTAGTTGTTCTTTATCGTCTGCCCCTAGAAAAAAGACAAAATAAAAAACCGACTGTCGGTTTCTTTTAATCAATTACAGGCACAATACAACATCTACATTTAGTATGTGCCGGAATAGGTAATTTTTCGCCTATCCTATATTCTTTTTCGTGTAGTTTGCCGCAAATATCGCATAAGCGTTCATCTTCCTTAGCCCATACTTGAACCTTTTCTATCCCTGCGTCTTTATAACGCTGTTCTGCTGCGGTTGTCTGTATGTGCGCCATTTCTGTTCTTACTAAGGCATCTGCCCGATTATATGATACTTGAAAATCTTCCATTAGCCGTGCTTTTAACTTATCAGGATTAACTCCTGCTATAACGCTTTCCGTTAGTCCCTCATTTAGTGCTTGCTGTAATCGCTCTGTATTCTTCCATATACGATTGCTCCACGTCTGCCCATCAGCACACCATATAGCATTTATCATTTTCTGTGCTTGCTCTGTGTCAATATGGGTAAATGTGCCGCCGCCGGGTATGGCAACATTTTTATAAATTGTTTTCCAATGTTCCATAAAATTTCGGCTATATAGTTTAGCCTGTTTTGTCCCTAGTTTTTCTAACTCCTGTGCTAGTTGCCCTTGTAGTTTCCAATAGGTATCTAACTTATATAAATCGGCTGGCGTTGGTTCTCTACCCATATTTATTGCGCTATCTGCTACACGGTTATATGTTAGTTCAAACAAATCTATAACGGTTTTCATCGTGTGCGAATAGTATTTCTTTAACTGCTTTTCCGTTGCTTCTATGCCCTTATCAGTAAGGGCATTCTGTGCCTTTGCTTGACGCTCTACCCAATAATCATTCATCCTTCATCATCCTCTGTTGGTGTGTAGAATGAATACAAATCCATATTCTTTTGTTTCTGTTCGTCTAGGGCTTCTAACTCTGCTGCTACATCGGGGATAAAATCTAACTGCCCTAATAGAGTTGCGTCTGATACTGTGCCTTTAAGGCTATTGATAAGGTTTAGTGTAGCCGCCATATCTGCCGGGATATTACGCTTAAATTCTATGTTAATATCTCTATACACTTCTTCGCCCAATTTTAGGCTAGCAATACCACATATAATCTCTATGCGTCTTTGTAAGGCTTTCTTCATTGCGGCTTCTATAATTCCTGCGCGATTTTCCATACCTGTCAAGCGGTATTGTATTGCTATGCCGCTGCTTACGCCGCCTACAAATGTTTCGCTAGAAAAGTCAGGACATTGGGCTATACGATATATGCTATCGTGAATGCGTTTTAATATGTTCTCTACCTGAGCGTCATTAGCATTCTTTGTAAGCCATTGTGCGCTTGCCCCCTCAGGCGGCAGCAGGATAACCCGGTTTTCCTTCATCGTCTTAATATCATCGGTTTCAGCATCTACACCAATTAAGACTAAGTAAGCATCACAAAACGCGCTAAAATCGTCTATTTCGCTGCTTAGTATTTCGTTTGCGGCATCCTGTAAGCCTACAACACAATCATAAATACACTTTTCATCAGGCAGGGCTAATATATTCGCAGGGCATTGGCTGAAATAATGCGGCTCTGCGCCCACAAAGGTTAAATAGCCATTGTTGCCACTCATTGTGTAATGCTTAATATCATTATCGCTATATACATCAACGGCATATCTATCTGTATCATCCCATTCATTAAGCGGATAGAAACGGACAAAATAAAGTAAATCCCCTGTTAGGCTATCATCACACACGGCGAAACATTGCGTAGGGTTAATGTTTCTAAATCGGGTTTGCCCCTCAGCATCTATATACATCAATTCCGCGCCAATGCCATATATAAGCGCATCCAATAGCAAGGAAGCATCTGCCGCCGTATAGTCATTGTATTTCAGTATATCCATAACCTCTGCTATATCATTATCACTTAGATAACTAATATAACCCGGCGTTGCCATATAGCCACAATAGGCATCGGCAATATTCTTACAGTAGTTAATAACTGTGCGGCTACAAGGCTTATCAGCATCCGCATATGATTTATTTAATATGGCTTGCTTGCCATCATAATAGTTTTTATTCTTCAAGAGTTGCGGCAGGACGGACATATTAAAGCGGTTTAGCATCTTTTGTAATAGTTCTGCCGTTAATTCTGTGTTGTTATTTATATAAAACATATCTATTTAATCACCTGCCATATACATTTATTGATGCGACTGCCGCCGTTATTGGGTTTCCGCTTGCTGTTGTTATTTGTATATACTTAAATGGGTATATGGTAGCAAATGCTCGTCTATATCTTTCTACTGTGTTTGGATTAGATTGGTTTGTTGAGCCACGCTCTACATCTGCGATAAAATAATATCCATCATCAAAATATAATTCTAAATGTAATGTGCCGCCCTTCGCATATACGACTACATCATTTAGTGTTTCATTCCATAATATTCTATTATTTGTATCAACTACTTTAACTATAAATCCCTCTGTGCCTTGTGATGTTATTGACAAATCTACACATACCTTATTTAACCCATTTACATCTATTTGCCCTGAATCCGCTACATTTACCATATTTATTTGTTTTATATGCCTTATTTTAGGATTTACCATATTATCTACTACACTTTTTGTATAGTATTCTTCAAAACGGCTATTTATATTGTTTAAGCCCTCATTAACTACTGCCGCTTTTGCGTATTCACCTAAATTTAAGTATTTATTATCAATCTTCTTTATGCCGCCTAATACTTCTACTTTTAGCGTTAATTCCGTTGAACCGTCTAATAGATATAATATTGTTCCTGCTCCCATATCTACTACCCAATCAGGCGGCACATCCATAATTACAAACGGCTCTCCTGTATTATCGCCGCCCGTTATTAAACCATAATTGCCTAATACTACTGCTGGTATTCCCGCGTCAGGTTGTATATCTAGCATTGATACGGCTACACACTCATACTCTACGCCGTTCCAATTAACGCGATACTTTTTACCCACTTCTAATCCAATCGGGTTAGCTTTCATACCTATCATCATTCCATCATCTTCTGCCAATTCGTCAGGGCTACATTCTGCTAACAGTTCTACCCATTCATTAGGATTTTCATAGTGTGTCCTATTGGCAATATAAGCAGGGCTATCCGGGTTGTTTTCATTCCAATCAGGCGTAGCATTTACGCCGCCGCCCCCTGTGCCGCTTTTTTCAAGAGTTGTAATTCGGTTTTCGTGATTAGTTAATTGGGCTGTGCTATCGTTTTTATATGCGTAGTATTTCTGTGATAAGTTTGTTAGCGTATTAGCATTTGTATTAACAGTATTTAATAATGTTCCGTATTTGGTTTTAATATTGCCTATTTGGTTTTCTACATCTACTATATCGGCGTTATGCTTATTTTCTACGTCTGTTATACGGTTTTCTTGCTGATTTAATATTGCCTTGTGTTCGTTTAGGCTTTCATAAATATTATCTACGTGTATTTCTAAATCACTTTCTACGCCAACTATTTTAACTGTGTTATCATATATTTTTTTATTAGTTTCTTCTTTGTATTCAAGAATACCATAATTTACGGCGGCTATTTCATCATTAGTAGCGTTTATCATATCCAATAGCGTAGAATACCGTAATGTTTCCGTTTCCGTATAAATGTAATCATCAGGGCGGCTACGCTTTTCTACTTCATATACCTTCTCAGCCCTTACGCATTCGCCGCAATAGGCATAGCATTTAATAGCCCATACGGTTTGTAGCATAATATTAGGCACATCTGCGACATATTGCCCCTCATACTCATAAACGCCGCATACAAGGGCATCGCCTGTGCCGTTATCATAATGAACCGCTATGATAGTATCATCAACTATTAGTTTCTGCCCTACGTCCCATTGGTAAAACTTATCTCTACCGCTGTATATTTCTAACATTCATTTACCCCCTTATATACTAAAAGTTGCTTTATTAAGTGTTTTTAGTTTAGTGCTTGTGTAAATATCGCTATATGCGTATCTAAGCCCTGAGATTGCGTGTGAGTATTCGTGTGTCGTATCCTCTGTATAATCTCCTGCTTTGTTTTTGATATAACTAAAATTACTTAATTCCATAATCATATTTTTACAAGACGGATGAACTATTATTTTCATATCCTGTAAATACATAATTCCTGCTTTTACGCTATCCCTGCCCTTAATACAGGGGTATGCGTTTAGCCCTTCCTGCTTAAAGTAAGCCACGCTCCTAGGCTCTGCGGCATCTACATATATTTTAGTTTTGCCTACATTCATAGCCTTTGCGGCTGCTGCTATTTCGCTTAATTGGCATCCGCTTTTATAGAATTCATCAAATACATAAATTGTGCGGTTTTCCCTATCAAACAATGACATTATTATCGCAGTTTTATCTATATAGCCTAAATCCATTCCATACTTCAATTCATAGCCGCGCTGCGCCAATTCCATTGCGTCAAATACCTGTTCGCGCCAATTAGTAAATACAAGCCCTTCAAGCGTTGCGAATTCACCTAAGGCATACACTTTATAATATTGCGGATTGCTGTTTATCTTTTCTTCCAATGCGGCTATATATGATTGCGGCAGAAATCTATTATGTTTGTATGTGGTTTTTAATATCATTGTCTGCGCTTCATCGTATGCGGCATCATCTGCGAACCATTTTTTGAATACATAATTTTCCTTTGATACAGGATTGAAAGAACATAAAAATTGTAAATCCCCTGCTAATGCCCTCAGGCGCAAATCTAACTGCGTGTATTCATCTAGGCTTAGTTCTGTGCTTTCCTCAGCCCATATATCTGTTATATCAGTTATAGATTTAATCTTTTCGCTATCGTCCATTCCCTTAAATAAGAAAACACTATCATTGGGTAGAGTAATAGTGTATGTGGATAGATTGATTTTACAATATTCGTATATGTGCCATTTCTTCAAAGTATCTATAATGAGTTGGAACACACTATCTTTTAAGGTTGTGCCATATTTGCGGATTATCAGTATTTTTCTTTTAGCATTACAGGCTTTTACTACTAATTTCTGCGCTATAAATACGCTTTTCCCTGAGCCTGCGCCATTTAGCCGCCATAATAAACTTCATAGCGTTTTGAATAATCCAATAGGTGAGGGTAATATACATCATTGAAAATTGTCTTTTTCAATTTCAAGTTTATTTGTGGCATCTTATCACCCCCTATTATGCGCCGTAAATATGGGTTAATGTTTGCCGCCCTGCGCTTCCATCTACTTCTAGTCCGTTTTTCTGCTGGTATTGCTTAACGGCTGCTACTGTTTCATTGCCATAACTACCATCTGCCCCATACTTAGGCAGGGCGCATCCGTTAGCCATCAAAAGGTATTGTAGGGCTTTAACTTGCTTATTCTTACTTCCCTTGCGTAATACTCTAAATGTTATATTCACGGTTTCCCCTTCTTCCATTGGTTTTTGCTCTTGCGTAGTTGTGTTGTTGCTAACTACTGCTCTATCATATTCCAATAGCGGACATACGCCCCATTCTTCCCATTTGTGATTAGATAAGGGCTTTTTAATAACGCCTTTGCTATGCCCTCGCGCATCTACTACATAGCCGCCGCCGATATAAACGCCTATATGCCCTTCACTAAAAACAAGTAGCCCTGGCACATCGGGAATTGTGCTAATATCGCCCTTTACTTTACATCTGCGCCGCATCCCGGACGCGCTCATATCCTCTTTACTATTGTATTTAGGGGTAGTATCATCAGGGCTATCACACCATAAATAACCCTTAATTAGCCCAATACAATCGTGAACTTTAACCCCTTCTACATCAGGCGTATAACTCCACTTATAATAACTAGGATACTGCTTTTTCTTTGCTTCATAGTATTTCTTACTTGCCGCGCTGCCATATGTACCATACCAATACGGATTACCTACTTGTGCTAGCGCATACTCTACTAAACCTGTATTTGTTTTCATTGCTACAACTCCTTTACATTAGGGATACAATAATAGCGTATATAATAACTATCCAATAGCATATACAAATCCTGAGATAGGACATAATACGCGCCTATTGTGGTTTCATATGCCGGAATACATCCGCGCTCCCATAGATAATCTATTAGCCTTCTACTTCTAACACATAGCATAAATAATCAGTCCTCAATAGTTATATTTATTTCTGTGCTTACATCTGCTTCTATCTTTTGGTGTTGTAGCCCCATCTGCTTTTGTAGTAAATCAAGGGCTTTTAATTGCGCCGTTGCTCCATATACTTCATCATCCTTTGCGGCGAATGCTATTTCTGCTAGTTTTAGCCCTACGCGCTCTGCTGAGATACAAGCAGCCGCAAATGCTTCTTTATGTAGTGTGTCTATGTATTCTTTAATATGCGGCTTCCTAAGCATTTTATAGCCTTGCGCGCTAGCCGTTGTTTGTTCGCATTCATAGGCTTTCTTGTATGCCTGTGTCGCGCTTTCATTTTCTAGGGCGTATAATTCGCAAAACGCCTTTTCCTTCTTTGTTAATCCTGCCCTTCTAGGCATACTTTCACCACCTATACAAAAGGGGAAAGAGCATAGCAGCCCCTTCCCCATTAGTTATAATATTATAAAGTATTATTTTTTTCAATCTTTCAATAGCCAATTATAGAACCAAGAGCCGCCGAATATAACCCATACCCACCACGGCACACAATCCATTGCTAATAGCATCCATAATACTGCGATATACATAAATCATTCCCCCAACTTCAAATTATGGTATGTATTCATTTTCTTTAACTCTCCAATAGGAACAATATAGCCATCACTAAAAGGGCTGCTAACCTTGCGATATTTGCCGCCCCATACTGCTTTAATCAGTTCTTCCCTGCTTACTATGTGCGCTTCCTGCCACAATTCCTATACAAAGCACAAATAATCCGCTTCACAATAGCAGAACCATCCTTCCCCATTGCGGCTAACATTATTCTAGTTATATGTTTCAATAAATACATTGCCTGTTGTATTGCTCTTAATATCGTTTTTTACTTCTAATGATACGGCTATTCCATTCTTACATAGCATCATATCAATATCTTTCCGCTGATACTCTACATCATCACTTACGTCTGTAATAATGTGCCCTCTTTTTTCTAGGGCTGCGGCTACTGCCTTTTCGCCCCTCTTGCCTACTTCTAAATCATTGTAAAACATTGTTTATTCCTCCTATTCTCTTTGTTTGTCCTTCTTTTCTCCAATAGAAAAGGGGCTAGCGTATAGTGCTAGCCCCCTGAGAGAAAGGAAGGAAAATTGTTAAGGGTTTGCCCCTCAACACTATATGAAATTAAGGACATATTATTTAACCACGTTTGCCCATCGTAGGATAATCCTTAAACGGCTGCCGCCGTTGGTAGATGCGGTAGGAATCGAACCCACTTCAAGAGGATATAAGCCCCTTGCCCTAACCATTGTGCTACGCATCCATATAGCAGGGTTGCCCCTGCTTATCTATACATATTGCCATAATGTAATGGTAATAATTGCTCTGTTGCTGTTAATTCTTCTTTTTCTACTGTATCCCAATTATCTACCAATGTTTTATACATTCCATCAGCATAACAAAAGTTCTGTATTAGGTTAAATGTAGTTAATAATGCTTCATCTTCCTCATTGGCTCTAAGGTTTTCAATAGTCCAATAGAGTAATTGTAGTTTTCTTTCAGCATTTAAGTTATTTTCAAATTCACTTAACATAGTATATCCTTCTCTCTTATAATATTAGGGTTGCCCCTTCACCATATTATAAAAGTTATATGTATATCGTTTTCCTGTTTTGTCCTGAGTTTTGAAAAAAATTTTTAGTCAATGGCGGTAATAAGGATAGGCATTTCTTCCCTTACGCACTCAATAGCACAATAATCGGCATAGGTAGTATTCTTTTCAAGCCAATCACATACCTTATCTTCTGCTTCACATGCGTTTGCCGCATTTACGCTAAACCAATCATCCTCAAAAGAACCACTACCCAATTCAACAGATACATTAACAAAATACTTTTTCATAATTATTATTCCTTTCTCTTATAAACACAATTCTTCCTGAGAAAATACAAGGGTTTGTCTGCCGAATGCTTCACCAATGCCAATATAATTATATGCTTCTTTTAATTCCGCTGTTTCATCGTTCTTAAAATCATCATAATCATATAGCATCAAATACCAATCATCATTTGTGCGGTATAGCATACTATACATATCGCCGCAACACATACCACTACCATTAGTAGCATCATAATCTTTTGCTTCTACTTCGTCATAATCAAATAGATACATACCGCTTTTTTGCTGTTCTTCTTTTGTTAGGTTTAACTTATACAGGGTTGCCGCGCTTATCTTATTACGCATATTAGTTATATCCTTTCTTTGTCTAGGCTTATCGCCTGTTAAATTTTTTACACCTATAAAGAACCATATTTTTTTGTAAAAATCAAATGGGGATACATTTACCTAACTAATACGACATGTTTGCCTAGTTCCTTTCTATCTGTCCGGCATCGCCGTTTCAACAACTTATGATAATATTATATCAAAATTTTTTGAATTTTTCAAATAATGGTAATCTAGGGCTAGACTAAGAGAAGCGCGAACCCTGCGCCCCTTCACTAACATAGTATTTTCTAATGGTATGGTTGTAGTTGTTTTTTTCCTGAGGGTAAAAAAAATATTCTCGCTCCAATAGCAAGAATAGTAGCAAATGCGGCTTCACGCCTTTTTATATGTTTCTTCTCTTTTTACGCGCAGCGTTAAAAATCATCTTCATAATTGGTTTATTATGTATATGATTATTTGATTCTTTAAGAATCATATATGAAGTGCTGATAAAGGGTATCTTTGTAGCAGATTTTTTCCCGGTAGCCTTAAAATCTTTTCCACGCTGATACCCTATATCTATATGTGCGGTTATTGCCTAATATATCATCTATCTAATAGTTATGTCAATGTTTCACGTGAAACATAATGTATAGAATGGCATTATCCAATAGCCATAATTGACAATGTGATAGATGGTTATTATTCATACCACGATTTTATAGCAATTCGCGCACAATCGCCGCTAGCCTTTTACTTGATATTATATATGGGTTTATCTACTCGCGCTCCTAGGGGCGTTTTTGTGCGTTATAGGGCTATATATGCTTTTACCCTTATTTCTCTATTGGTTTATGCTAGCCGTCCCCCATTTATGGGGGCGGCTATAAGGTATATTACATATAGGATTGAGCGTTAGCGAAAATCCGTATATGTAATATACCGCTACTCCCCCCTGAGTTTCCCATTATATATAAAAATTCTTGTTATATGATTATCCTGTTTTGCCCAATGGCGGCATTGGGGCTAATATCTTTTTTCTAAAAATTTTTCTTGTTTTACCAAATGATACATTGTATTATGTTTCCAATAGGCTTATAATGCTGCCGTGCCGCATAGACATTAGCCGCCCTGTGTGGGCTATTTGCTTTGTTGCTGCTATTGGCTCTATTGCGGCACACATAATAAAATAATTGGAGGTTTTCCATAATGGCTGCTGCTAAGATTACTCGTAAGGCTCTGATGGCAATGAAGGAAGATAAGTTGATTGAGTTCGCCACCAAAAATGGCTATATGGCTGAATTGTCTGCCATCGCTGACAGGACTGTCGAGCATAAGAAGTATCCTAAGGTTCAAAAGCCTATGAAGCAGACTAAGAAGAATCGTGAAGATGGCACTTATGACGCTTCCAAAATGACGTGGCAGGCTGATAAGACTAAGAAGCCCATCATTGAGTATAAGCCCATTACTTTCTTTGAAGTCAAGGCTGCCTTTGCTGATGAGGTTCTTAAACTGCCGAAAGTCCCTGAGAAGAAGAAAGAGCCTACTTTCCGTGATAGGATTGCCGCTGCTGCGAATAACGCTTAATTAGGGTTTGTGCTATGGGTGTATTAGATAAGTTTCCTGTATTGCCCGGCGTTGATTTACTCTATATGCTTGCTTTGAAATGCGAGTATAAGCGTTATCAAGCGGCAATGCCTAACGAACATTTACACTTTTGGGCTTTTGCTGCGGCTTACATCAACATTTTAGCCGCTACTGCGGAAGGTGATTATGCGGCGGCTGTCGTTGCTTTGGTTAATTCCAATCGCGAACAAATGCGGCTTAACTTTCCCCTTGAATATGCGGAAGCTATGACAATGCCTTGCGCTGATTACTACGCCTAATAAAAATCCCTGCCCCCAAAGTCAAGGGGCAGGGTTTCTTTAATCATATTACGAAAACGATTGAAATTGCCCCTTCCTGCCCTTCCACACCCATACCCTGATATATTTATCAAGGAAAGTTGGAAAGGCTGAGAAGGGGCATTTTGTGGCTCTGAGGGCTAATGTCAAATTTGGTTGCCCTCGTTGCCATTCTTTACATTATGTTCTATTGGTTTTATTCGTCATTGCCTAGGGCTGTGCGCCTGTTTAGCATTGCTTCATATCCATCTGTATCACGGATTATAAACTTTATATCTAACACCTTTTTGCCCTGCCGCCTTGCTATCTCATATTCTACATTCATATCCGTAAATGTATTCACATCTTTCATAGCAGGTTCTATAACATATAGCCGCAAATCCTTCCACGCCGGATATTTTTCTTCACATCCTAATATTTTTCGCAGTTGGTATAGGCTAACAGGCTCTTTCTTTCTCAGGGTTCTTATGCTTGTTAGGTATTCCAATAGCCTGATGCCGTATGTGCTTTTCATAGCAGCAGCATTATCTAGCGTAAATTGCGTATAATACATCTGCTGTTGTAGTTCGTAAAGGTATGGCGTTAGATACTTAGAAAAACTTATCATTATCTCGCCTGTTTTGCGGTTCATTCGCGCATCATTAAACCAACTAGTTAATACTTCTTCATCTTCATTAAGCGGCACATAAAGCGGCTTTGTTTTCAGTTCTTCTAATGCCGCTTTTAACTCTTTATTTGTATTGCCGCCTTTGCTGATATTACACACTTCTCTAAAATGCGTGTATGTGAAGGGGTATTCTTTGCCGGGTTCATCGTAGGGGGTTATTTTGCTAATCATAAGCAGCAGCATTTTCTGCTCTGTTAGGGATAGGCTATAACGGCTTTTCTGTATCAAGTCGTTTCGCATTGCTACAAATTGGCTCTGTGCTTCTATTATTTCGCGCTTAGTCATTGTGCGCCCTTCCTCTCTGCGCTAAAAGCCGCCCTTGTGGCGGCTATATGTTATTTTATTAGTTCGTGTGCCGATGCTATCCCCTTGTTATGCCATTCTGCCGCCATATCTTTATCATCTTTTTTTAATGCTATATACATCATTATAGCGGCGATATTAAAATCGCATACTTTGTTTTCGCATCCGGGTGTGCTGCTTTTAGGCAAGTCGTTTTCTGCTTCTACGCCGCCATATTTAACGGTTATTTTATAATAACTGTTTCTTTCCTTAACCTTAATAATATCCATACCCCGCGGCATACGCTCTTTGAAAATATCAAGCATTGTCATTGTTTTACCCTTTCTGCCTGTTGGCTTACATCTGCTTAATAACTCTATCAATTTCGGCGGTTATTTCTGCGTATTGGAGATACCACAAATGCTGTATTTCACGCTTGCGGGGGTAATTGCGGCTTACGCTTGCGGCTGTCATATCATCCGCAAGGAAAGACAATTCCTTATAAACCGCTTTCCAATCGGTGTTATTGCCGTTGTATGCGTCTGTAATTGCCTTAAACCGTGCTACATACTTAATCAGCATATCCATTGCCTTTCCTTTCTGCGTAGTTATACCGCTACGCCCGGTTAGTTGTTATGTATTAGCGGGGCAAACAAGTCTGTCGCCTAATCTTCATAAACTCTTTGTATTCAAGATGGTATCGCTTATCAGTTTCGGGGTAATACACTACATACACATTGCTTTTGTGCTTGCCTGTTTCATTCTCAATACAATACACATCTTCCAGCACGACTTCTTTGCCGTTATCGGTGAAACAGTAGCCAATATATTTCTCATACCAACCGCTCTTCATTGCTCTTACTACCTTTCTATCAGTCGTTTAGTATGGGCTTCCTTACGCTTACTATTATAGCAGATATTAGGAGGACTGTCAATAGAAATAAGGAAAATTCTTTTATTTTCTCCTTATTCTTTTTCATTTTTTCCCTTTCACCTGTCCCCTTCACCCCCTGTAAGTATTCTCTTAGGGAAGTATTCTGCTACTCGGTATATAACGATACACATATATATGCTACTATACTTCCTAGATACTTACTGCGCGCACACGCACGCGCGCGCGTTCTAATGAAGCGTCATTTTTTTAACAAACTTTCATTAGGAGAAATATCCACCCATTAGGAGAAATATCCACCCATCCCAAGGGCGAAAAAGGAGAAATATCCACCCTTCCAAGAGTGAAAAAGGAGAAATATCCACCCCTTTGCTAGCGCATTAGGACAAAAATCCACCCATCCCTGCGCCCTGCTGCTACTCACCAAACAGAATTCGCGCGTGTTCCTCAGCCACGCTATTAACCCCTTTCAATTCCTCTTGTTTAGGGCTGAAAACATTCTTCCACCCTTGAATTAAGGCGGTTTCTACCATCGCTTTCTGTATGGCTGTATCAAAGCCGCTAAGGCGTTCGCATCGTTTCATAAGCATCTGTAAGCCCTGCTTTGTTAATGGGCTATCTGTTGTTGCTCTCCATTCCGTATAGGCTCTATATAGTTCTGCTAAATCAATATCATCTATATCAACCAATAGCGCATACATATCTGCTTCACTAATTGCGTTAGTGCTTAATTCTTTAATATCTTTATTTTCTTTTTTATTTAATGGATTAGTATTTAATTGTCGCGGCTTTTCCGCATCCTGATTTGCCGATATTGGATTATCCGCTATCTGTTTTTCCGTAATGGGGTTTTCCGTTTGCGGCTGCTCATATATATTATACTCTATTCCGCTAAATTGTCCCTTTGCGTTAAACTGCTGCGCCCTGCTGAGATAACCAAACTTTTCTAATTCTTGTAGCGCAGACATAACGCCGTCCTTCCCATCCTTTGATAAGCGCACAAGCCCGGAAACGCTATAATTCCAATCATCGGGCAGACTTAGCATAAGCGATAATAACCCCTTTGCTTTCAAACTCATTTTCTTTTCTTTGAAATGATAATTTGCCATTACTGTATAATTGGCTGTTTTATGTATGCGGATAACCGACATAGTATAATCAACTCCCTTTGAAAAGAGCATATCATACATTTGCGGATTTGCCTATTGCGGTTTTTCCGCTACTGGTTAGATTATCCGACAATAACAAAAAAAGGGGCGGCATTCCGTAGAATGCCGCCATTTCGTTAGTTTTTAAGTTATGAAGGGAATTGTATTATCTACTACCCTTTCGCGCGTTCTCAGCGCGTTTTGTGAAACGCTTATTGTAAGCGTTCCTTAATTTCCTTCACGTCTGCTTGAATTGTATCCAATCTTTCAGCGTAAAGGGTTATAGTCGCAATTGCCTGTCCGTTAATCTCCTGCGCCTTGTCTATGTAGGTATATAACTTTTCTTCCCTTTCGGCACATCGCTCTTGAACCTTCTCCATATTCACCTTGTTTTGCTCTGTCGTGTTGGTATAGATTTTATAGATAAACCACGCCATACCCCCGGCGCAAACAATGGGGAATCCAACTTGTGTAATCGCTGCTAAAATCGCTTCCATCTTATCCATCGCTCCCTATCTGTAATGTTATTGTTCCTGCTAATGTTATTGTGGTGTTGCTACCTGTCGGATAATATGCTGTGCTTGCTATCTGTAAGTTTCCTGCTGCTGTGTTATTACAAGGTTGTATTCTAGCGGTTATCTGTCCGTTTGTGCCTACGCTCCATCCTTCAAAGCAAAAACCACCTGTAATGTAAATGTTGTGTGCTACGCCGCCGCCGAATGCCGCATAACTAGGTGTAAAGGGTATGCCGCTTATGGCTAGTGCTGTGCTATTGTATCCTGAGTTAATAACGGCTTTAAGTTGCCATCCAATAGTAGCAGTATTGCCTATACGCATATACCAACCCTGCTGTGTATCATAGCTAGATACCGCGCCTGATGTTGTTAGTGTTGGCGTCCATTCGCCGCTTTCTAGGATATTACCATTTACGCGCACATTGCCGTTAAGGTTTATATCTGTGCCTTTAATGGTTAAATCATCATCGGTTGTTTCTGTTATATAGGTATAACTACCATCACCGAAATATAGCGTATTACCATAATTGCCGCTGCCCTTTAAGCGTAAATCGCCTGTGATAGTTAAATCACCATCAATTGTGCCGCCGCTTAATAATGTTTCTTCACTGCTGCCGCCGCTACCGCCCTCTATACCATTAGCCCCTGCGTTAAAATTTACAGGCACTTCAAATGTAAAGTCCGTTTCGCTCCAATGGAATACAGGCAGACTTCTAACCGTTATTTCTGCGCTATCTATGTTATTTAACTTATCAATTACACGGCATTGAAATACATAAGCCTTGCGATAATCTAGCCCGGTTATTGTTGTAGTTGCGGTATAGGTGTTGCCGTCTAGGGTTTTACCCATTGCCGTCCATCCGCTATAACTGCCGCCTTGCTCCTTATATCTGTATGCGACTGTTAGCATATTGGCGGCTGCGGCATCCGTATAACCAAATGTATCGTTATAGTAATTGCCGCTACAATTTAGCGTGTATTTGCCTGTCGTATCCATCTGCTGAGTATTATCTATGTTTGCTGTTGGCATTACATAGTCAATCATAGGGGCTACAATGGTTTCGTTAGCCGTATTGCCGCGACTATCAGCAGAAATAAAGGAAAATACATTGCTTTCTACGTTTGCTACCGTCTTTTCGCTATTGGAAGTTATGCCGCCGTTATACTCTATAACGTGGGTTTTAATCGTTGCGCCCTTGTATGCTGTGGCTGTAAAGGCGGCATATGCCGTAGAGTAATAGCGTATTAAGGTTGTATTATCGCCTGTTAATGCTATCGTAGATGGGTTTGTATCTACTACTCCTGCTGTTATAGTTGGGTTAGCATTTATTACTGTATAACTAACTTCTTTCCAAGAGAAGTATATAGCCCCATCTACTACATTCCGTAGATAAAACCTAACTTTGCGCGTGTTGCTGCCCTGAGTTGCGGCGCGTAGTATATCGCGCTCTGCCGCTGTTAGATTAAAGGTGTATGTGCTGCCTGTTATAGATATATCCCTATACGCTATATCGGGGGTTTCCCCTGTTAGGCTGATTGCGGCTTGTAGGCTGCTTATGGCCGTTCCAACTGGGTTATAGTATTCTATTACCGGGTTTTCTTCATCGTTGAAATTGGGCGCATTCGTGATGCTAGCCATACCAACTAAATCAAGCGTAAATGTATCGCTGCCTGTTGCGTTAATCTTTGTGTAATAGATAGCCGCTGCCACGCTTGCGGCATATGTGCGCGTTCCGTCTGCGTTGTGCTTAATAGTCTTTGTGCCGCTTGCTATTGTGCTATTGGTATATAACTTTATGCGTGTTTCTGTGCTATATACTGTTTCGCCGTCAATCTCTACTGTGATTGGCGCAGTCATTACATAGCCTGTATATGTGCCGCGACTTGTAAGCGTCCATTTTATAGTTGTGGTTTGCTCTACAACATTAAATGCTGTGCGTTCCCAACTCAATTCTAGATAGCGTGTGCCGTTTTTACCTTTCCACGCCGTAGTGCTTAATAGTCCGTTTGTTGCCATTTAATCCCCCCTTAACCAATCCAAAAGCATCCTGTCCTGCCGCCGTAGTCCTCAAAGCGCGAACCGCCGACAATCAGGTATTGTCTAACCGTCATATTTATACCATTAACACCTGTATTATCAGCCGTTAATACCTCTGTATTATCTCTAAATACGCTTAATCCATCTTCATCTAGTAAGGTTTCCATTTCGCTACCTGTTTTAGATACCCTTAGCCCATCCGCATCAAATGAAAAGCCTGTTTCTGTATAGACTTTATTAACGCCGTTTGCTAGTTCTTCCTGTATGGATAGTTTCACGCCCTCAGCAGTCATAGCGGCTTCAACTCTATTAGTAAGGTTATCTATACTAGAATTAACGCCATCTATTGCCGCATTAGCATTGGTTTCTACCCGGCTAACACTTGCTATAATGCTTTCTGTATTGAGTTGTAAGGCGGCTATATTGTTTTTATTGGCTGCTGCTTCACTTGCTACAATCTCTATTTCCCTATTGGCTTTATCAACCTTAGCATATGTTTTATATAATGCTTCTCCTAGGTTTGTAGGATTATCAGCGGTTTCTGCCGTATCATCTGTATAACTCCATTGCGTTATTTGTCTTAATGTGCCGTCAAATTCTATAACGTCATTCAGTAGATAACTATAAACCGTTTCATTATCCTTTGTGATAAGGGCTAATTTATCGCCAATTTCTATATAAGGATAACCGCGCCATTCACATTGAAATTGATTGATAGTTAAGCCGCCCATTAGTGCTAGGGCGTTATCCAATAGCGTGTGTGTGTCTGTTCTCAGTTCATAAAATGGATTATCGCGTATATATTGCGTTGTGCCGCTTTCCGCTAGGCTAGCCGTGATAGCGTCCCCTAGTTCCGTAGTATGGCAGATTGCGGCTAACCGTCTATTATTGCTGTTATCCATTGTAAAATATAAATCTTTACTAATGGTAAATACGGCTTCCCCATCTCTATCTAACTGCTTAAATGTTAGTGTGTTTGTGTTGTCAATGTAATATATGCTTTGCGTTGCTTCCGCTATCGCATCATACATTTCACGTAGTGTTTCTGTTCCTTCAAAATTAGCGTTATCAGGGTATGATAATTTTGTAGGCGTATTATCGCCTATGAATTTATAACTATTATCACCTAAGCCAAGAGGGTATAAACCCTCTGTAATGTAAAATGCTATATTCATAGGCGGTATAATGTCGCAATCATCTACCGTATATTTAGTCATTTGATATATTTTGTCGTATGCCGTGATAGATAATTCATTGGTTATTTCATCGCGTCTAACCTCAGTTATATATAAGTCGGGGCATATGCGTTGAACCTTTCCATTACCTAAACTGTCATAGTAGCCGAAATACAATACAATATAATGTGCTGTGCTAGGGTTATATTCTCTATACTTGTCTAACACTTTAATATTTATTTTCTGTGTTATGCCGTATCCATAAAATCTATCTTCTAGCCCTATACGCTCTAATGTGAAGCCGCTTATATTGTTTTCTGTTAAATATACATCTGTATTGCCTGTTTCAGCGTTGATTAAATACCCGGTTAGCGTTAATTGTCTTACAGGGGATGTAAATGCTTTTAGATATTCACTTGATACATATATCATTGTTTAACCCCCTTACAACTCTATAAATGTTAATGTAAATGCCTTATAGCGTATATTGTTTGTTTGTATTGTGTAATACTCAATATCATTATTAGGCATTATTACATTAACTGTTTCTATTTCCTTTGTATCAGGGTTTCTAAACTTAATATCAAAATTAAAGCGGTTCAAGCGGCTTTGTAATGCTAGCATATTGGTATCGTCCATTAGAATAAACGATACTTCAAATGTGCGCTTAGTGTTTATATAATCTACAACAGTATTACCTGCCGCATTAGTTTTTGCTGAGTAATTAGCATTTTTAGTTATTTTCAATCCGCTAACATACTTAGATACATCCCAATTAGTTATGTGAAAATACTCCATTCTAATACCCCCTTTAAGAAATTACTAGGGGAATGCTGCCCCTTTGCCGGGTTATGCCGTTAATGCTATCTACGGCAATTTCCCCGAAACGCTTACCATCAACATTTAGCACTATTGGCTGATTTCCGCCCATACGCTGATTTAACATTCCGGCTAACTTGTCTAGCCATTCTAGATTGTTTTCTAGCGGCATAACGGCTTCTTTACCTCTTTCACCAATTACGGCTAGTGTTGCGCTATCTACTACGCCGCCCTGCGCCATTTGCGGCACATTTAGGCTAGATAACCGCTTGATATTTACGCCGGGTATAGCGTTAATAATATCAATAGCAAAGTTAATGCCTGAGATAAAGCCGTTAATGATTTTAGCGGCAGTAGATAAGACTTTATTAACCGCGCTAGAAACTGCGCCCTTTATGCCGTCCCCTATTGCCGTTCCTACTTTGCTAAATATGTTTTTAATAGTGTTCCATAAGCCTGTAAAGAAATTAGCCCATCCTGAGAAAATGCCCTTGATACCTTCCCACGCGCCGCTAAAATTGCCTGTTAGCACGTCTTTAACGACTGAAAATATGCCCTTGACTGTTTCCCAGCATTGACGGAAATAGCCGACAAAAGGCGCGAATGCCTGTTTTACGCCATCCCACGCGCTGCCGAATTTGCTAGACATATAACTATCAACCTTGCTAAATGCGTCTTGTATGCTCTTGTTGCTGTTGGTGAAAAATTGCTTTGTGCTGCTCCACGCTTTTTCTACGCCCTGTTTAGCCTTAGTGAATTTATCACTAAACCAAGAGCCGATATTATCAAATGCTTTATTAACGTTATCTCTTGCCTGTGTGAATTTCTCTTTGAACCAAGAGCCAATGTTTGTGAATGCGTTTTTAATGCCATCTACAATGCCGCTAAACCAATCTGCCACTACGCCCCACACGGCTTTAATACCATCCCACGCATTTACGGCTGCTGTCTTTATATCGTCCCAATGCTTAACGCATAGCACGATAATGGCTATGATTGCTCCAATAGCAAGCACAATAGGATTAGCAGCGAATAATAGATTAGCAGCATTAACTAATTTCATAACGGCATTATAGGCTGTAAATGCGGCTACAATGGCTAATACTACATCTGCGATTGTGCTTATTAACGCCCAATTATCTGTTATCCATTTAATAACGCTGCCTATTGCGTCCCCTACTTTTTTCAATATTTCTTCTAGTTTCGGCATATACTTTTCCGCTAGGCTTGTTATGTATGGCTCTACCTTTGCTAATGCGTTTGCCGCTAGATTGGTAAAGGCAGTTATAACAGGGGCTAATGCTTCTCCTACTTTCGCTAATCTCTCTTGTAGTTTCGCCTGTGCGTCCCTTTGTGCTAATACCTGAGCGTTATTTTTTTCATAGGTTGCGGCTGCTTCTCCATATAAGCCTAAAAGGGTTTCCCTGATAAGTTTTTCCCTTTCTGCTTCACCATTACAAGCGGCTAACTGCTCGTTAAATGTATCAACGCTAATTCCACTCCATTCCAATGCGTCTGCCAAGGACGATTGGACGCTGCCGAGTTTGCTGCTGTGATTAACGGCTTCCGTTAATCCTTCTAGGGGAAGGCTTGCGCCGTAGGTTGCGAACGTTCCTTGTAGTATGGTATTCCATTCGTTTAGTGCTTTTTCTTCCGTTGTTAGTTTTGCTAAGTGTTGCGCCGCTTCCTGTGCTTGTCCCCCATCACCTAACACACGATATAAGCCGTTATAGGTTGTAGTCGCTTGTTCTGCGCTTGCTCCTGCTGCTTCAAAAGCCGTTTTTAGTTGCGCTTGTTGGTTTCTATATTCCTCTGTGCTAGCGGCGGCGGCTACTAATGATGCTCCAATAGCGGTAAATCCTGCCCCTATTTTAGTTGCTAAATTAGTAGCCCCTTCTCCTGCTTTTGCTAAATCCTCTTTTATAGTCTTACTTGCTTCTTGAAATTTGCCTTGTAAGCCTTTAACTGCTTGTTTAGCCTTTTCTACGCCCTGTTGTAGTTTGCTAACCTCAGCAGATATAATAACTTTTAATTTTTCATCCATCTTTATCTAATGCCCCCTTTAATTTATTATTGTGGGCTTGCGCGAATTGTCTAAATCTAATTGCGCTTAATTCATCACGCCTTGTCTGCTCTTGTGCTTGTATCTCAGCACTATTAAACAAAGCCGGGTATAACTCATATAATTTAGGCATTGTAGCGGATGAAGAATAAATGCGGCTTACGCTCTTGCCTATCGCATCGGCTAATATATAGTCATATGCTGCCTGTTGGCGTTCTGCCGC
>JAZLAE010000041.1:0-12885 GCA_045613025.1 Christensenellaceae bacterium
TTATTGCACAAAAAAGCACAAATAAACGTGCAAATCCACCCAATATTTGTACAAATTGCACATGTTGATAACTTTGTTGATAACCTGTTGATAACTTTTCGTCACTTTGCATATTGACATTGGTGGTTTATTGTGCAATATGTAGAAATGTTGGGCGACTAACAAAAAAGCTTGCAATTATAATAACATAGTGATATTATATAGTTGTGGGGGGGATATAGAAAAAATACACAAAGCACAAGAAAAGGAGAACAAGCCATGAACAAACAAATCACAATTAAGGAACTTAAGAAGATAATATCATTTGACGAAAACACAACCAACAACGATTTTGCAAATGATATATGTTGTTTATTAATCCACTTAGGCGAAGCAATCAAAGCAAATCCAAACGCTAGCGAAATTGATAAAAATTATAATGAAAAATTTGTTTATCATAACCGCATGAAGTTATATGACAAGTTGAACGAATTAGGATATTTCGACGACTTAAGAAAATAATAAAAATCCTTTTCGGTGGGCGGTCAAACCGAATTAAAAAAATAAATCAAATTTAAAGGAGAATAAAACAATGAATAAGAACGAAATTACAAAGAAGGAATCGAAGGAAGTAACACTTAATAAGTCAAAACTTAATAGTTTTGTTTCAGCTTACAAAAGCGCTGAAAAATCAACCGCTAAAATGTCAATACTTGCCGTTGAAATTTGTGTTGATAAAGCAAGCACAAAGAAATTTATTGAATACATTGATAAAGAATTAGGCTTAAACAGAACAACCGCCTATTCTTTAATAAACGCAGGTAAGGTTATAAAAGCCCGTGAAGAACTTGTAAATGAATCATATTCAAAACTTGCCGAAATTGGAAGAATTGAAAATGTTTGCGAAGAAAATATCAATCTTTATGAAGAAGCAGTAAAAAAGGTTTATGAAGTTGAAGACCTTAAAAGTTATATCGAAACAACCCCACAGAAAAAAATCCGTGAAGATGTTAAAGATTTTAACGAATATGGCGAAATCCTTATTGAAGCCGAAGCCGAAGAAGAAACAACCGCCGAAGCCGAAGAAACAACCGAACTTGATAAAATCAATAATATAATAACTATGATTTCGGAACTTGCAAACAATAGCAACAACGAAGATGAAGTAAACGCATACATGAACGCAATAAACGCACTTGACGCTGTTTTAACAATAAAGGGGGTATCTAAATAATGTCAAGGGTTAGTATATGGGATATAATCGAAGAAATGACCCCAACAAATAATAACCCTATTTCAAAGGCGGTTGAATCAAACACAACCGCCGACGAAATAGAAGAGTCGCTGGAAACGTCAACCGCTGAAGACGTTACAATAAATAATAATGAAGAAGAAAAAGGAGAATAAAAAATTATGATTAACATTATTAAGTCAACATTCACAGAACCAAAGGACATTTACAGAACAACAAAGAACGCCGATATACTCAAACTTGCCGACGTTGCCGACAATACAGAAATCGAAGTTGTAGGATATACACATTTTGAAGATGTAAAGGAAGACGGCGAAATCGTCGAAATTCTCGCAATTATGGACAAGTCGGGAAAGGTATTTGCTACAAATTCAACAACCGCAAGAAAAGACTTTTTCGATATTGCCGACATTTTCGGCATCGTTCCTTTTACAGTTATCAAGGGAACGGGAACAAGTAAAGCTGGTAGAAAGTTTGTATATTTCTATATCTAATTTGTTGGGCGACTAACAAAAATAATAGGGTCGATTTCAGCGGGTCGACCCTATAATTATTTATAAATGTTTCACGTGAAACATAATAAAGGGGGTCATTTTATGGCAAAGAAAACAACACCAAATAAGACCGCAAAAAACCATTTAAGCGAATTTGAAAAAACAATGAAAAGAGCAAACCGCCTTTTATATAATTCTAAAAAAATGGGAATAACAAACGATTCTATCGAACGAATGAAAAACGCTTTAAACGTTCTTTATTCTTCACTCGAAAAAGACGGGGTAAAAGTCAAAAATAAAGAAGTCTTTACAAAATCAAAGAAATTGGACAAAAGACAAGAAAAATTGTTGCTGGGGTTAGCTGATACCTTATTGAAAGATAAAAGCGCCGACATTAAAAAGACATTAAGCGACAAAAAAAGAATCGAACAAATCAAAAAAGAGCAAGGATTAGAAACCGACAAAGAAGTTATTGAATTTTTCGACCTTATGAAACGAACTAAACATGATACAATTGTTTCAAAAATGTTAGATTCTGACCAAATAAAAACAATGTATGATTTAGCACGTGAAAAAGGTATGACGGGCGAACAAGTCAACAATTTAATTAATAATGCTGTTAAAGATAACGTAAGAAAACAATTATCTAATAAAGGTTATGTCGAACGAACTGACCAACTAGCCATTGACATTAGAAAAATGATAAGGGGTTTCAAAAATGATTCAATTGAATAATATAAATGATTTTGAAGATATTGATAGTTCAATATATCAATTTAAAAATAAAAAACATTCAAATCAAATATATGTTTATGATATTGAAGTTTCAAGCCTTTTCAAGATTGACGGCGAATACAAACCCTTTGATTATACTAAGCCATACAATTATTATACAGATAACGCAATAGAAAAACGTTCATGTGTATATATTTCAATGTTTGGCGTTGGCGATAATATATATTATTTTAGGCGTTTTGATATGATTAAAGAAATACTTGAAAAAATATCAAACCCAAAAATAAAAAAGTATGTTGTAGTTTTTAATCTTGCATATGAATTTCAATTTTTGCGAATGATTCTAAGTGATTACACGATTGAAGACTTATTAGCAAGCGCCCCACGTAAACCAATATCATTTTACATTAAAGAATTAAATATTGAATTTCGTTGTGCTTATCGTTTAACGGGTTTATCACTTGCAAGGGCAAGCGAAAAATTTACAAACTTGCGCAAGGCTACGGGCGATTTATATTATAATGTCGCTAGAAGTCCACTAAGTGAACTAAGCAAAAAAGAACTTCATTACTGTGAATTTGATATAAAATGCGTTACGGAAATCATGCGTTATTTTTTGAAACAATATAAAAGTATTGCACGTATTCCATTAACGCAAACGGGCGAAGTGCGAAGGGAAATTCAAACCAAAATTGATTATTACTATATAAAGAAAATGCAAAATCTTGTTAGTCGACCAACAACACGACAACGTGAAATTGAAGCATTCGCTGGCGGTTTAACACATGCAAATTTCATTTATGCTGGACATGTTATATCGCCCGAACAATACGGGGATTTCGTTTACTCGGCTGATTTAGATTCTGCTTACCCTTGTCAATGCTTGCAAAAATTACCCGTTGGAGAATGGCACGAAATAGCGCCCGACGAAATCAAATTTTTTTCAAATGGTTATTACATGTTATATGTTATTGAACTTTTTGACATTGAATCAAAATATTTTAATCATTATTTATCAATTTCAAAATGTCTTACATATAAAGAAGCTTATGTTGATAATGGGCGTGTTGTTAAATTGAAATATGCCCAACTTGTTATAACTGACATTGATTTAAAATTAATGATTCGCAATTATGGAATGACCGAAAAAAATTATAAAATTTTAAAAGTGTATGCAAGTAAAAAAGGTTATCTTGATAAAAGGATTTTAAACTTTATACTTGATTTATGGAATGTCAAAACGTCATTAAAAGGAATCGAAGAACAACACGATTACTATATGCGCTGTAAAGCATTACTTAATAGTATTTACGGGTGCATGGTAACGAATATTATTAAGCAAAACACTTTTTATAAGTCTAATGAATGGCACACAATAAACACAACAGACATTGATTTTATTACGGGCAAACTTGAAGAAGCAAAAAAAAGTTATTCTACACTTTTCCCGTTTTCTTGTGGGGTTTTTGTAACCGCAAAAAATAGGGCGGTATTGTTTAATAATATATTAGATAATGATGATATGGTAGTTTATTACGATACCGATAGTATAAAATCAATAGGTAAAATTGATTTCACAGATTTTAATAAATCAGTAAACGCCGAACTATTAGAAATGTGTGAATATAACGGGATAGACCCCCAACGATTAACGGCTTTTGACAATAAAGGCCGTCAACATCATATAGGAATTTTTGAGCAAGAACAAGAAAGCACAGCAAAAGAATTTGTCACGCTTGGGGCGAAAAAATACGCTTATCGAACACTAGATAATAAATTACATTTGACAGTTTCGGGCGTAAAAAAAGCAAGTGTAGCCGATTTAAAAGACGATATACGAAACTTTAAAAACGGATTCACATTTGGTTATAAACAAACAAACGAACACGACAAAGGAGAACACGACAACGAAAAACTAACACATTACTATTTAGACGAACAAGAACCATTTATTTTTATAGATTATCAAGGCAATAAATATCTTTGTACTGATTCTTTTGGGATTGTTTTACAACCTACTATTTACACATTAGGTTATACAGACTTAATTGAAGCAAGCGAAGAAATTTATTTGAGTGATGATTATAAAGCACTATTTAAGAAAAATAAAAACGTTTCACGTGAAACATAAAAAATGTTGGGCGACTAACAAAAAAATGTTTCACGTGAAACATAAGAAAAGGAGAACAACAAATGTTTAATAGTTTAGTATTTTACGCAAGAAAAAAGGACTCTGTTTGGACATATAGACAAATCAAGGTTATTTTACAAAATGACATTGACACACAAAAAAATTATTATGAATTTATGAACGACATAAACATGATAATGATGATTTTATCAACTTACAACATGTATGAAAAAGTAAGGGGGCTATATAACAATGGCAAGTAAAAAATATTATGATATTCCCGTGGGTTTCGGTTGTTATGAAGTCGGGGGGCATACATACGCCGTACCATTTAAAAGTTGTTTTTATTGCCGACATTGCTTAATAGGTTATGACAACACAAACGGCATTAGAATTATACAATGCAAGCACCCAACCCAATGGAAAAATGACGAAGACAAAACAGACAAAGGCATGATAGGAAAATGCAAAGAATTTAAGGGGGTTTAATATGAAACGAAAAATAGTATATCCCGTAAATTATGAAAAAGTACGGGAAATAAAAGCCGATTATATTATTTTGAATAGTGGTAGAAATTCGGGTAAATCTTATTCAGTTAAAAAAATAATCATTCTTGACCATTTATTAAAAGGGGGCAAGCTTGCTTATATTCGCCGTCGCCGTGACGATATAAAAGATAAAGATATGGATTATTTCGACGACATGCCAATTAAAGAATTAACGGGGGGGCAATTTGACGCTATTGGAAGTTATCAAAAAAATCTATATTTCCAAAAGCTAGACGAAAAGACGGGCAAATTTATAAACGTTCAACACGTCGGGCGACAATTTGCGGTTCAAAGTGAACGTTCTTATCGTTCCCATGTTTACAAAGATTACACAGTGGGTGTATTTGAAGAGTTCGCCAGCACTGATATTTATTTGGACAATGAACCAGATACAGTACAAAATTTAGTTTCAACAATTTTACGTTCAAACAAAGGCGTTATGTATATGGTCGCAAACCTTGAAAATAGGGACAATCCATATTTTAGGGAATGGTCGCTTGTAAACTTTGGAAAACAAAAAGAAAACACAATTGATTATTATAATTTGGGTGATGTAAAAATTGCTTTATATCGTTGCCCTAATGGTGTTGGTTTGAATCACATGGCGTTTGGACATTCTAAAAAAGCAATCGACGGCGTTGAATATCGAAGCGAAATTCAACCAAAATTGTTTGATGATATAACGGCATTTGAAACAATATATAGTTTTGTTTTTGAATATAATGAATTAAAATATTTTATACAGTTATTAAGACATAAAACATCAAATAAATATACATTATATTGCACGCCAAAAACTACGCCAATACAACCAAACACAAGACTAATAACAAATCATTTTGTAAATGGCAACCCTTACGCAACAAATGGCTTTATAGCATTATCACAAAACGAAAATATAGTTTTTAATATGATAAGAAATAATAATATTTGTTTTTCTGATAACTTAACGGGTTCTGAATTTAAAAGGTTTTACAAGCAAATATAAATGTTTCACGTGAAACATAAAAGGGCGGTTTTTATTACCGCCCCTTTATTTTTTGTTAGTCGCCCAACAAATTAAGAAAAGAATTTGTAAAGGTTGTTTATTGCTTCTTGCACAATGTTATAATTTTTACCAAGATTTTTTATTCGGTCATCGCCGTTTCCATACTTTCCACAAATTGTATCACAAACCATGTGAACATAATCTTCAACACTTGGTTTATTTTCAATACAAGTTGTATTATAAAGATTTACTTCACGTTTACGGCGTTCAAGTAAACCTTCGATAACTTCGCCGTTTGCATGACAATATAACAACATACGATTTGTAATTTCAGTTTTTACAATTTCGCCATTTCTCAACATTTCATCAAGTCCACCTTCGCCGCAATTATACGCAAATGATACAAGTGCGTCAAACTGATTTTGATTAAAGTTGTATTTATCAACGTATTTTTCAACAGCATTTTCAAATCTTATTAAGTCATGTTTTAGTATTTCGTCGGCTTGTTCTTTGGTTATTGTGTCGCCTAATTTATAACCGCCGACATGACCCCAACCGATAGTTATATTGCCGAATCCGTCATTGTATGCGGTAAGGCTTACACCTTCAAATTCTTTTATTAACTTAATCCCGTTATTACTTATCTTCAATTTTTGATACCACCTTTTCGAACGATTCTAATTTTGTTGATATTTCCGACAAAGTAGAAACAAGCTTTTCATTAAACTTGTAACTAGTATAAAGAAAATAACCGACAACCACGCAAGCAATGCCATTATTGACAAGTAAATTAACAATATTTTCCATAATAATATTTTACCCCCTAACAAAAAAGTGTTATTTCGTTTACTATATCACGGCAAACCATATCTAAAAATTTTCTATATTGACTTGAAAATTTTATGTCTTCGGTTATTAACTGAATTGTACTAGTTACGCCAATATTTCCATGGCGTTCAAGCGTTATTGATTCATTTACTTCAATGTCATTTGACCCGTTAGCCGTATGTGTAATACTATCAGTTCCCGTTTTTCGATTTGTCCCTTCGCTTGCGTCGGTTTCAGTTCCCGTCTTTGCGGTTGTGCCGTCGTTGTCGGTTGTTTCTGTTCCTGTCTTTGCGGTTGTATCAGTTCCCGTATTTGTTCGTGTTGAATCTTCTTTATCTGTATCATAAAAATTATTAGAATCATAAGTTGTTCTTGAATTTGTTCCCGTGTTTGCTTCGGTTGTATTATGTGTTATTGTTTCGGTTGTGTTGTAGGTTGTTTCTTCGGTTTCGTCGGTTGTTTCCGTTGTGTTATATGTATGAGTGTTATCATATTCGGTCGTTTCTGTCGTGTTGTAAGTTGTTGCGTTTGAACCGCTTAAAGTGTTTGTTCGTTCGTCGGTCATTTCACGGCTTGTTGTTTCTGTTGCGTCAACATTCCATAAAGGGTTATAAGTCAAATCAAGTGTATCAAATGTATGTTTATACTTATCGAAATTCTGTATAAATAAAAGTGTTACGGCTTCTTTGATGTCGTCGGGGTCTTCATAATAAAGTTCTTTGTTTGACATCTTCAATTTTATAATACTTTCATACGTTGTTCTATAATTAGTATTTGCCCAAGTTGGGATTGAATCAATGTTATAAAAATTTGTTAGTCGCCCAACAAAATCATTTGAAAATAAAGTGTTATTCTTCAAGTAATTTTTCAGTATCATTTTTTGTACCCCCTAACGCTGTTGTAACGTCAAAACGTTCGTTGATTTCAACACTTGCATTAAATCCATATTTAAAGTTAAAATCTTCAAGTCCTTCATTTCTTGCACCCAACATATCATCAAGCGAAATCAATAAAACTTGATTATCGCTTTCAACTTCGTTGTCGGACATTTGCGCCCTTTTAGGATTTCTAAATTTAACACCTATATCACGATAAAACATTTCTAGTATTTTATCACGACATTGTAACAAATCGGTTAAAGTGTCGGTTGTTGTTTTTCTTGTTGCGTCGATATTTCGGAAACTGTCAATAATTGGCGTGTCGCTGATTATTTCACGTTTACCCATTGAAAGCATGTTAAAAAACTTGCGTAAACTTGATTTTGTAACGTCATTAGTGGCAACGGGTAACGAAGTTATACGGCAATTCACAGTATAAATATTTATAGTGCTTTCAATGTCTGCAAGCATTCGGGCGTATCTTTGAATAAATGTTAATAATGACCCGTCACAAGGTAAGTTTAAACAATTATCTTTTAAAGAACTATTATATATAATTGCATAGTCTTCAATCTTTAAATTACTTTTACTTCCTAAAACGGCTTGTGAGTATGTCGCCTTTGTCGGGTTGTAATATTTATCGAAACCATAAATAGAACTAACGCTTGTAACAATTTCGCCATTTTTAGGAAAAATAAAACAATGACCCGTCAAAAGTAAATTAAGTTCTATTTCCCTTTGTGGCAATGAATCGGGTAAGCCTTTATATTTGAAAATATCTAAACAAATGTTTAAAAGTTTCCAAAACCAATAGTTAAACCCAGTTTCAACGTCGCCCACGTCATAAAGATTTTTCATTTTTTCGTTTAGTTCTTTTCTAGTATTCAAATTATCACTCCTTCCCGTAGTTCTGAAATTATTTTATCTTTTTCTTCACTAGTGCAATGTGTAAGAGTATCAACAACAACATTTTCTATTTCAGTATATCCCGTTAGTGTGTTTAATGTTTTATAAACACGTGAAGGGATTCCAACAAGTGATTTATAGTTAGTTGGGTAGTTTGTCATATATCGTGTTTGAATTATATATGGCGTTCTGTAAGTGAATAAAGCGTTACCACTTAAGCCGCCGCCGTGTTCATAATCGGGTTTTTGTAAGTCGTAATTTTGAACGGCGTTCATTGCGTTTGTTAATCCATTAACCACGCCGCCAACATTTCCCATTGCTAACGATAAGCTAGCACCCATTAACGACGTAGCACCCGAAACAACACTAGACATTTGCCCTTGCTTCATTCGTGCATAATTTGCCCCGCTTATTGGTAATTCTGTGAAACAATTCCCCACATATGAATATAATATATGTTCATTCCTAAAGGTGGTTTTTGTTTCGTGTACCTTGCATAAAACGTATGCTTGGCAATTTCCCGTTAATATATCAACGTGATAAACAACACGTATAACGCCGTTTGTAAAATCATCTGCACGCATTGGCTTAAAACCTAAGTAAGGTAAATAAATTTGATAGTCGGCGTTATAATCAAGGAATCCCCCAAAGTGTTCTTCAACGTCAATTGAACCACAATCAATTTCTATATATTCGGTTGCGCACGCATTGGCTTGTATTTGTGAATCAAGGTTACCTACTTTAAACGTGCTATTAACTGTATTAACGTTAATAGGAACAAACCCGAAAGCAATTATATTTTCCATTGGCGACGATTGATTTTTTATAACGTTGTCGTAATAACTTGACGACCATAACCACGCCGAAAAATTCGCAAGTTGTGACGAATCGGGCGAGTATAAATTCACTAATCCCGAACCAAGCGCCGAAATTGTCGGGAATGGTGGCACGTCGATAGTATCGTTTCTATCATCATAAGAACCAAAACCCCCGTCGTCGTCGTCGTTTGGTGGTGGATAGTCGGGGTTATTATCTACTATGTTTCCTTCCCAAAACCAATCGGGGATACTAGACCAATTATTTGTACCCCATAAAACAACGCTTGGTATTAAATTTCTAGGGTCGCCAATTTGACCGCCGTTTTCTCTTATTCTGCCCCATTCTGTAGCATAATATAACGTGCCCCATACTTCGTACATATTATAGCTTGGGTCACTACTGTCTTTATAATGAAACATAGTTGGGAACAAATAAAGTGCGGGTTGACCGTCTGCGAATACGCCGTCGTATGTATAACCCAAATTAACACCCGAAAGACCACCGCCAACGCCCGTTTTAAGATTTACAAATTGATAATATATATTTATTCGTTCGCCGCTAGCGCCTGTTATGTAAAAGCGCAAAGCCGTTTCATTTTTAAAAACAAACTGAACATAGTTTGTTTTATCTGTGTTAAAAGTTGCGGTCATTTCGTCAACCATTTCTCTTGTTATTCGTATAGACGGATAAAACGGCTGTGTTATTGTTGTATATCTCCCGTGTGTTATAGGGTCAGCCCAATCAAACGTTATTAGTGGTGGTCGCCATTTTGGCAAGTCTATAACGTTGCTTGTTTGTTTGTCGGCTGGTGCTAGTGCTAACAATTGCCAAGCATTCCAGCATTCGATAAAAGAATTATAAATAGCCATATCATACCCCCGTTGTTGCTAAAATATAACTATCAGTATTTGAAAAACCATTAGGAAATTTAATTGTATTAACCAATCGCTTATTTAATACGGGTGCTTTATCATCTACTAAGTAAGTATTAAATTCGTTTTCTTGTCGTGCAATAATACACCCAAGATTTAATATATCATTCTTGTAAGTCATTTTTAAATCACATTCACAATCATAATACATTCTACATGCACCTAGTAAAGGTTCGCTTAAATAATAATAGTAACCCGTTTCAGTATTATAACAATAATTTGCATTATTATATATATTTTCGTTGAATGCTAGTTCAAGTGTTGGTATATCTTTTCTTTCGTCATTTTTAAAAATAACATTCAAATCATAGCTATCAACAATCATATTATGAGCTCCCGAAACGTTCACAGATTCAACAAACAATGACGGCTGATAAGCAACCGCCAACGGCTGATTAAATTCAATTTTAATATAATTATATGTGATAAAACTATCTACAGTATATGTATTTGATGTTACTGTTTGTAATTCGCCTATTATATTTTGATTTTCAATTAATAAATCAAAATTTAATCCGTCATTTGACCCGTAAATATTTAAAGTGCCTTGAAACTGACCGCCGTAATTTGAACCGCATTTTATTACTACATTATTAAAAAAATAATCGTCTTGCAAATGATAAATTAAATATGGCGTGTTGTCGCTTGTGTCGGGTAGCCAGCATTCGCCAGCTATAGGATTTACCCAACTAGTTATTGGATTAGTACAAAATGCGCCCCACCCTTCGCCGCTTGATTGAGTAATATTAGCATTTGCACTTGTAACACGTGGGCAAATTTCCGAATCATTCACACGTTCAAGATGTGAACCCGTTTTAATTGGGGTTAAATTTTTACTTATTTTTCGGTTGTCTGAATTGTTTTTATAAAATCTAAAAATCACAATTACACCCCCTTTGGGATATGGGGCGTTTGTTAGTCGCCCAACAATTAACGCCCCAAGTAATAGAAAATATATTAATAAAGGAGAAACCTAATTTAATTAAGTGTTAAAATTATGCCGTTTTCGCTTAAGTCGTTAAAATAACCAATTGTGCAACCTTCAGTGTGTCGGGTTCTTCTTTCTGAATTGATTCTATCTGTTGCGCTCCAACGTTCATTAACTAATGAACCCAGCGCCATTCTATCGGCAAGAACACCAATTACATTGTTAACAACGATAGCATCGCCCCCACTTGACGGAACAAGATTTATTTTATGCTTATTTGTAAAGTCGGTGGCGTTAATCTGAAAATAACTTACTTCGTCATACATTGGAAGTTCAACAAGTTCTTTGTGAAATGTTCCCGACTGTAACATGGTTGAAACACTACTTGAAAAAGCCTTAGAAAAAATAACGTGCATGTCTTCACGGCTTGTCGCTCTTATCATATCGCCTACATTGTAAAAGCTTGAATCGTCGCCCATGTAGTAAATTAAGTTGTTAATATAACGACTTGACCACTTAAGGAAATCAGCGTTATAAAGTGAGCTTTCGCCCGTTGCTATTTCGCTTGAAGTGGCTGAATTGAAAAGTGATACAAGATTAACAACGCCGTTGTTTGAGTTCTTCACTTTTTCAGCAATGAAATTTGAAAGATTCAAATGATTCATTTTGTTAATCTGATAATCAATTGAAATTGATATACTTTCAATGATTGCCGTTATAAATGCGGTTGCGCCAGCGTCGGAAGTAAAAGCCGTGTAAAACATTCGGTCGGGAATATCAACATCAACTTTCCAAGCGTCGAAATTTGTAAAAAGTCTACTGTTTACAGTAGGTTTTGAAATTGTAAAAAGGTCTGTTGAATAGTTGTTATCTCCTATTGTCCAACTTGTGTCTAATTTTGCGGCGGTCGGCTGTACGTCGATTTTCTGAAGAATTGCGCCGAACTGGAAGCCTTCGACAATAAGGTATCTTAAATCAATTCGCTTTTTAAGCGTTCTAACAACGGTTTTGCCTATTCTGTCGACAAGGTTATTAAGGTATTTATCAGCGCCAGCACTCCACGTGCCATTAGGTGCTATTGTTTCGCCTAGTGCAATAAGACCCGAAAGGTCTTTGACTGTTGGGGCTGATAACCCCCAACATTCGATTGAAGTCTGATTGAGTAGTTCATAAATCTGATTAATTGTTGCCATGTTTATAACTCCTTTCTTTGTGTTGATAACTTTATCAACATTATGTTGATAAGTTGTTGATAACTTCAATAATAGATTAGCATATTGTTGATAAGTTGTCAAGCATAAGTTGGGCGACTAACAATTTTGTGAATATTGCACAATAAACCACCAATGTCAATATGCAAAGTGACGAAAAGTTATCAACAGGTTATCAACAAAGTTATCAACATGTGCAATTTGTACAAATATTGGGTGGATTTGCACGTTTATTTGTGCTTTTTTGTGCAATAA
>JAZLAE010000042.1:0-55121 GCA_045613025.1 Christensenellaceae bacterium
CGAACAAATGTTCGCAAATATAAAATTATAGTTTACAAAATTTATAAAATCAAGGGGAGGTGACATATTTTAAATAAATTTTGTTTAAAATTAAATTATTTTGTACAAAATGGTCATATTATGTTGATTAATCGTTGAAAATCGGCTTATAATTTGTGTGAAAGGAGAGATAAATATGTGTTTTTACGGAAAGACTATGCTTGCTTGTTATAAGAATATAGACAGCATAAACAAACAAATAGAAAACTTAATAATTAAAAAGGCCAAGGCGTCGTTTTACGGTACTACCTCAGCACTTTCAGTATCTCAAGAATTGATTGATTTAGGGGAAGTTAGGCTTGATTTAATGGAACTTAAAGAAGTTACTTTGTTGGCGCTTTCAAAACTTAACAGTGAAGATAAAATGCTTTTAGAGTATAAGTATTTAAGCGTTGTACCAAGTGATGAAAACTTTGACCACACTTCAAGAAATTATTTTAGAAAACAAGTCAGGGCGATAAATCGCTACCATAGCGTTTTAGAAAGTTTAGGTTACGACGAAAAGTGGTTTTTAGATAATTACTTAAAAATACCTTTTATAAAAGGCGCGTACCATAAAACTATAAAGGAAGAAGGTAAAAAGCACGTGGCGTAGTTACTCTGTTTCTTCAAAGTAATCACTATGCTTACTTTCTTTATTTTTAGTAGGCTTAAATATTGCGTAAACTACCGAAATACAAACAGTTGAAATGCCTACTATTATTATAATTTGCAAGTGTTCGGCAAGTTCGCCGGTTGGTTTTTCAATGTTAGTGCCGTCGCTTGGTGCTGACGGCTCTTGTTTATCAGGTTCGGGTAGTGGGTCTTGGTTTAGCGGAACAGAAAAGTTGTTGATGCAATTTTTATCAACGTATCCAAGTTTGTTTTTGCAATAAACCATATACATAACGTTTGCTTCTTCATCTAAAATTTCGCCGTAATATATCATAAAAGTTTCGCTTGGTATATTAAAATATGGTTTTTTCTTTTTAACGTCTAAAAAAAGTACGTCTTGCGAAGAAGTTGAGATTTTAACGATAGCATACGGGTTAATCGGTACGTTTTGCGAAAGGGTAAGGTCGTTTAAATTCATATAACCTATAATCACGGGATAATCAGACTTTTCGTCGCCATACACAACGCGAACTACGTTGCCGTTTACGTTTTCTGCCTTTACGTAGTAGGTGTAAGGCACGATAAACATAGCGTTTTCAAGGTTGGCGTCTGAATAAATGTAAACGTTTTTATTAAGTACGCGATAATAACATTCGCTATTTGCTAAAACTGTGTCTGTATTAAAAGTAATAAAAGGTAATAAAAGTTTAAAAATTGCAAAGGCAATTACAATAATTCGTTTCATAGCAAAATCAATTATAACTTTAATAGGGGGATATTTATTGTCGAATATTGAGTAATTAAATATTAAAAAGTCATAATGGAAAAAAGTGTTGTAATAAAGATAAAAGAAATTGAAAAAGAACAAGAAAGGCGTTATAAAAACAACCTTATATCAAGGTATAACGTAGGCAAAAAGAAACATAAAAAGCAAGTGGCTTTTCATAAATGCAAAAAGAAAAACAGATGGGTGTTTGGTGGTAACAGAACGGGCAAAACTGAGTGCGGTGCGGTTGAAACGGTGTATATGGCGCGAGGAATTCACCCGTATAGAAAAAATAGAAATAACACTTTTGGTTGGGTTGTTTCGCTGTCTACACAAGTTCAGCGTGACGTTGCGCAAGAAAAGATTTTAAAATACTTAAACCCTGACTGGATTGAAGATATTACTATGTTATCGGGTAAAAAGGATAGTCCGTCAAGCGGTATTATCGACCAAATCAAGATAAAAAACGTATTTGGTGGAATATCAACTATCGGCTTTAAAAGTTGCGACCAAGGTAGAGAGAAGTTTCAAGGTAGTTCGCTTGATTACGTGTGGTTTGATGAAGAACCGCCAAAAGATATTTACGATGAGTGCAAAATGCGTGTTTTAGATAAGTGCGGGGATATTTTTGGCACGATGACGCCACTTAAAGGCTTAACTTTCATCTATGATGAAATTTATTTAAATAAGGGCAATTCTAAGGACGTTTGGTATGAGTTTATTGAGTGGAGCGATAACCCTTATCTTAGCAAAAAAGAGATTAAAAAGTTAACTGAAAGTTTAAGTGAAAGAGAGTTAAAATCGCGTAGATATGGTGAGTTTACAAGCGATAGTGGTCCAGTTTATACAGAGTTTGATGAAAGCGTGCACGTGATAGAGCCCTTTTCTATCCCTTACGACTGGCAAGATACGTTATCTATCGACCCTGGTCTTAAAAACCCGTTATCTTGCCACTTTTACGCCGTTGATTACGATGGCAATATTTACGTTGTTGCTGAACATTATAAGTCTGGTTTAGACGTAGAAACACACTCAAACGAAATTAAAAAAATAGCAAATCAAATAGGTTGGCGCACCGATTTTAACGGTAAATTAAACGCGCTTATCGACTCCGCTGCTAATCAAAAAACGCTTGCTTACTCTAAATCGGTTGCCGAACTTTTTTACGATAACGGCATCAACGTAAACGCTAACGTCAATAAAGATTTGTTTTCGGGTATAAATAGGGTGAAAAGTTACTTAAAAAGCAATAAAATTTTCATCTTTAAAAACTGCGTCAACTTGATAAGGGAAATAAAAGGCTATAGGTGGGGTAAAGAAGACGTACCTATAAAGCGCGACGACCACGCTTTAGACGAACTTAGATACTATCTTATGACTAAACCGCACGCGGACAAGCCTATAAAAGTATTAAACGACGTTCAAAAAGATAAACAGCGTTTAATTAGAAAGATTTCTAAAACTAATAAAGGGGGTAATTTTTACGGATAACGATGAAATAAAAGAAGCACTTTTAAAAAGAGCGGTTGGTTTTAATGCCACAGAAGTTACTGAAGAATATTCGGGCGGTGACGACGGCGAAATGCGTATGATAAAACGCAAAGTTGTATCTAAAAACGTTCCACCCGACGTATCCGCCGCAAAACTTTTATACGAACTTGAAGGCGGAACGGGTAATTTAAAAGATTTAACCGACGAAGAGTTGGAAAATGAAAAGCAAAGGTTGCTTGAATTATTAAAAACTGACGACCTTTAACTAAAAAAGGCGTTTTATAAGGAGAAATTATATGGAAATCGAAAAGATTAAAAACTCAATAGTGTGTGATTTTATAGGTTGTGGTAACTTATCCGACTATAAAATCAGTAACGGCAAAGCCGATGGTAAAACTAATCCGTTTAATATTTGCCGTAGTTGTGCTAAAAAACTTCACGTGGCGTTAAGCGGGATTGCGGGGGTGAAAGAAAGTGGCAAAAATCAATTCTAAAATGTGTGAAGAAAGGCGACTAACTGAACTTGCAAACCAAGTTATTAGCGATTTTGAAAGGCGCAGAGATGAGCGTAAATCGTTTGAAGAGCAATGGAAGTTAAACCTTAACTATTTGGCGGGCAATCAATACTGCGAAATTTCGCCAACGGGCGAAGTTAGGGAAGAAAACAAGTATTACGGTTGGCAATCGCGTAGTGTTTTTAACCATATTGCGCCTATTATCGATACAAGGCTTGCAAAACTTACAAGGGTAAGACCTATTATGTCGGTTAGGGCGTTTGGCAGTGATGAAGAAGACTTAAAAACCGCGCAAATTTCTACCGATATTTTAAATTCTACCTACCAACGTAAAGAAATAGACGGTATTATTTCTAAAGCAACAAGGTGGGCAGAAACGTGCGGTTCGGCTTTTTATAAGATTACTTGGGATAACAACGTTGGCAAAAAAATAGGTGTAAAAGACGGCGAAAACGTTTATGAAGGTGATATTAAAATCGATGCGATACCGCCTTTTGAGATTTTCCCTGACAACCTTTACTATTCAGAAATTAGCGAACTTAAAAGTATTATTCACGCAAGGGCAATTGCAGTAGATGAAGCGTATGAAAAGTACGGCGTTAAGTTAAACGGCGAAAGCATAGACGTGTTTACTTTGTCTTCAAGCGGAGCGTCTTATAACGGTGGGTATAAAGATAAAAAGGTTTCTTCAACCCTTAACAACCACGTTCTTATTATCGAAAGATACGAAAGGGAAAGTAAAGATTACCCTAACGGTAGATTTGTAGTAGTAGGCGGTGGCAAGGTGTTATACGAAGGCGATTTACCATACAAAAACGGCGAAGACGGTAAAAGAGATTTTCCTTTTGTTAAACAAAACGCATTGTCCGTTGCGGGTAATTTCTTTGGTGTTAGTTTGATTGAAAGGCTTATTCCGCTTCAAAGGGCGTACAATGCCGTTAAAAATCGCAAGTATGAGTTTATGAATAGAATTAGTATGGGCGTTATCAACGTTGAAGACGGTTCTATCGATACCGATGAACTTGTAGAAGAAGGATTATCGCCGGGTAAAGTAATCGTTTATAGGCAAGGTTCAAAACCACCGCAAATGATGAATTCGGGTAGCGTGCCTATTGATTTTTCTTACGAAGAAGATAGGCTTAATAGCGAATTTATTAAAATTTCAGGCACAAGCGAACTTTCAAGGAATTCCGACGTAAGTTCTTCTGCTATGTCGGGTACGGCTATTGAACTTTTAATTGAGCAAGACGAAACACGCCTTTCAGTAACCGCTGAAAATATTCGCAGTGCTATAAAACAAGTAGCAAAGCAAATTTTAAGACTTTTTAAAGAGTTTGCGGGCAATCAAAGAATTATGCGTAGCGCGGGTGACGGTAAGGCTGTAAAACTTTTTTATTTTAAATCAAGCGATTTAACGTCAGACGACGTTGTTTTCGATACCGAAAACGAACTTACAAAAACGCCAGCGCAACAAAAAACGGCGGTGCTTGAAATGTTAAATAGTGGTTTACTTAGTAACGAAAACGGACTTATTGACCTTAGAACTAAAGCCAAAATTTTAGAGATTTTAGGCTATGGTTCGCTTGACAACGCGCAAGACGTTGCTAAATTACACAGAAACAAAGCCGAAAAGGAAAATATCGACTTAAAAAATGATAAAATCCCCGTTGATTTTTACGATAATCACGACGTGCATACAGAAGAACACGTTAGAAAATTATTAGAACTTGACGGCGATAGATTTGCAGATTTAACGTATAAACAAAACGTTATAGAGCATTTAAACGAACATAAACTGTTCAATATTAAAGACGTAAAGGGGAACGTAAATGGATAATAAAAAAATAACGGCGGGAAACAACGGTTCAACCGAAATTACAAGTGACGATATGCACACTGCGGAGGCGGAAATGAATACTGGCATAGGTAATATTGCGGGTAATTTTGGTAAGTTTAAAGATGCTAAAGGACTGCTTGAAGCCTACAATTCCTTACAAAGTGAGTTTACCAGACGCTGTCAAAAAGTAAAGGAATTGGAACGGGAGATTGAAAATTTAAAAAATTCAGAACAACCTAATAAAACTTCTGAAAAACTTTCAGTCGGGGAAGAGTGCGATGGCTTTTTATTAGCGTTTCCTGAAGCCAAACAGCACGTTAAGTCGCTTTACGATATAGCCGAAAGTAAAGGCGACGAAAGTTACGGTCGTTTAGAAAGAGCGTATATTGATAAACTTTTAACCGATTTAAAGGTGCAACGTGAATATTTCACGTCAAAGGACTATTTTGATTCGGTTTTAAGTAAGTCAGATGACTTAAAAAATGAGATAATTCGCGGTTATCTTAATGAAGTCTATGCTACAAAATCTAACGCCCCACTTATTTCAGGCGACGGCAAGGTGTGTATTACGCCACCGTCTAATCCTAAAAATATATTAGAGGCAGGTAATCTTGCCAAAAAAATTTTTGATAATTACAAGGAGAATTTATAAACTATGGTTACAATGACAAATGCAGACGACGCTTTAAAATCCGCATACTTAGGTGTGGTTAGCGAACAACTTAACACGGCAATTAACCCATTGCTTGCAAAAATTAAACAAACGGCATCAGACGTTTGGGGTAAAGAAATTAGAAAACTTGCTCAATACGGCATTAACGGCGGTATCGGTGCGGGCGATGAAGACGGCACTCTTCCATCGGCATCGGGTAACAACTACGAACAATTTGTACTCACTTTAAAAAACTTATACGGCACTATCGAAATTAGCGATAAAGCAATTAGGGCAAGTGAGAATAGTTCGGGCGCTTTCGTTAACCTTTTAAATGCTGAAATGGAAGGTCTTTTAAAAGCATCTTCTTATAACTTTGGCAGAATGTTATTTGGCGACGGCACAGGCGTTTTAGCAAATCTTGTTGATATTATTAACGAAGGGATTTCAGTTACATCTACTAAAAATTTAGTAGAAGGTATGGTTGTTGATTTTAGAAATGAAGATGGTTCGATTATTAATTCGGCAAAGGCAAGAAAAATTCTTAGCGTTGATAGAGTTAATAACATTATTAATGTTTCTGGACCTGTGTTCGATATTTCTGAAGTTCAAATTGGTAGCCTTATTACCGTTCAAGGTTCGTATAATCAAGAAATTACCGGTCTTGGTGCAATTTTCAAAAAGAATGGTGACCTTTACGGCTTATCAAGGGATACGCACAAATGGTTAGTTCCTTACATTAAAGAAGGCGTTGGCGAAATTAGCGAAACGGTTATTCAAACTGCTATTGACTATCTTGAAGAAAACTCTGGTAGTAAAGTTAACTTTATCGTATGTTCAAGCGGTGTAAAAAGAGCCTTCCAAAACCATTTATCAACCTATAAAAGAAACTTAGACGTAATGGATTTAAACGGTGGCTATAAAGCACTTTCTTATAACGGTATTCCTATCGTTTCTGATAGATTCTGTCCAGAAGGAACTATGTACCTTTTAAATACCGATGACTTTGCACTTCATCAACTTTGCGACTGGAAGTGGCTTGAAGGTGAAGACGGTAGAGTTATTAAACAAGTTGCTGATAAGCCTGTATACAAGGCTACGCTTGTTAAATACGCCGATTTAATTTGTTCACGCCCATGCGGACAAGCAATGCTTAAAGGTATTACTGAAGCATAAAATTTCCACACCCTAAAGGGTGTGGATTAAAGGAGAATTATGACTGTTAAAAGTATACTTAAAATCGTTTCAAGACTGATAAATAGAAAAGATATTTTATCTTATTTAAATCTTGGTTATACGGTAGATAGTGCGGTAACTGACGACGTAAACGCGCTTGTTGATTTATATAACGTTGTTGCTGAAGAAATTTCTACTATATACACCAAAATTATTTATACACAAAAACTTACCGTAACGGGCGGGGTTTTAAAGTACACTCAGTTTACTTATAATCCCGTTAAAATTTTATCCGTAAAAGATGCTAATGGTAACGACGTAAAGTGTACTATTTTACCTACCGAATTAAGAACTGACGTTAGTAGAATTACGGTAGAGTATACTTACGTTCCCGTAAAAAGAAAGTTAGACGAAGCAAGCGATTTTGCAAATACGCCTATTAAAGAAAGGGTAATTGCTTACGGCGTTGCTACGGAATTTTGCTTAATTAAAGGCGCTTACGAAGAAGGGGCTATGTGGCACGATAAATACACTTCAGCCCTTAAAAATTCTTTGGCAAAGAAAAGTGCTAATAAAATTAAAGGCAGGGTGTGGTGGTAATGTATTACGCTTATAAATTTTTTACACCAACTAATATCAAAAAGAAAATTCAATTAAAAAACTTCTTTTCGGGCATGGACGGGCAAATCGACGATAATTTAAAATCACCAACAATCCCTAACGTTTGCTACAATTTTAATCCTTTTGATGGTTCTTTGAAAGGTGCTGAGGGTCTTTCAGTATTAGAGTTTAACGGTGCAAAATATTCTTTGCCAACGGGCGTTACTTGTGAAAGGGTTTATTTTTACAAAAGGTTTAATCATTCAACCGGTCAACGCGATGATAGAATTTTATGCTATACTTCTTCAAAATTTTTATATCAATGCCCACTTACAAGTACTTATGGTGTTTTTTATAAAGTCAACAACGGTTATTATGAAACTCCGCCTAAAGCGATAAACTATAACTTTTACGGCAACGACGTAATGTTGCTTGCCGTAGATGATGGTAAAATTTCTATTTTAGATGATAACGATATCACAAATTATAGCGATACGCCTAAAGTTTTAAATATGTGCTTACATAACGAAAGGCTTTTTGCCGTGTCAAACGACGATATAAATACCGTGTGGTTTTCGGGTTTGTATAACCCGATTGAGTGGAACGTTTCGCTTGACGGCGCGGGTTACGTAACAATTCCTGACGAAAGGGGTAAAATGCTTAATCTTGTTAGTTTTTACGACTACGTTTATCTGTTTAGGGAATACGGCATTTCAAAGATTTCCGCATACGGCGACCAAACAAGTTTTTACGTTGATAACTTATTTTTAAAACACGGCAAAATTTATGGTAATTCAATAACCGTTTGCGGTGATTATATAGTGTTTTTGGCAAGTGACGGTCTTTATAAATTCGACGGAATTAACTGCACTAAACTAATGCCGTGTTACGATTTATATTTAAACGGCGTAGATAACGAAAACTGCACTGGAGTATATTTCGATAATAAACTTTATTTGCGTATAAATATGATGCTTAACGACGTGATTGAAAACGTTGTTATCGTTTATGATTTTAAAAGAAATTCAAATTACGTATTAAAGGGTTTTAACTTAAAACAATTACTTTGTTTAAACGCCGAAAAATACTCTTTAATAGGCGTAACTAACGATAATACTTTAGTTAAAATCGACGATAGTGGCGCGATTTTTGGCAAGGCTACACACAAGTTTTGGCGCAACTGCTTAACCGATTTTGGCATTACTGAAAAAAATAAATGCCTATATAAATTTTCGCTTGAAACGGATGAAATGGTTGAAGTTATTATCAATTGCGACGAAGAACTTTATTATTACGAATTAACAAAATACGATAACGAAATAAACGTTGATATACGCGGTAAACTGTTTAGTATTACAATCATTTCAGATACCCCTAAAGCAAGGGTTGTTGAGCCTACGCTTTATTTCAGTTATTTAAGGGAGAGATTATGATAGAAATTGATTACGGCAAGGAAGCCTACTATAAACTTCAACAACTTGAAAACAAACTAAAAAATCTTGAAAAAGAGCAAGAAAAATACTCTTATCAAGAACTTAGATTTTTCCTTGGCGGAGAAAGTAACGTTTTAGAATACGTAAGAAGTTTTAAAGTAGAAGCGTTAAAAGACGGTAAGCATTATTTTCATTTTAATATGCGTTCTAATCTTATAGGTATTGTAGGGGTTATTGTTAAAGTTTACGTAAACGACGTTATGTCGTATAGTTTGGTGTGTAGTATAGACGTAGATTATCCTTTTATCGTAGAGCCGTCGCTTATAAAAGGCGAAAACGTTATTAAAATTGTAATGACGTCTACTCAAGCTTTTTCGGTTGATTATTTAAACGCTTCCGTTAACGGTTTTGTTGATTATTCTAAAGCGGATAATAGATTATCAATCTATAGGGCGGAAAATGTAGATTACGTTGCTTACTTAAATCAATCAAATCTTGAAGTTTATACCTATAAAACGGTTGACGGTTTGCGTGACTTTAGGCGGATTTCTAAGGTTAAAGACGGCTGTGTTTTAGGTGTAGACGGTTGGTATTTATATCTTGCCGTGGTTAATTTAAACGATACTTTATCTATAAAGCGCATAGATTTATCTAATTTGTTCGTTGATGACTTGCCTTTAAACGTAAGCGGTGTTACTTCAGTTGCAGGATGTAAAAACGGCGATAAAATTAAAATTTTATTTTGTAAACTCTATAGCCTTTACGCTGGTGATTATAACCTTGAAACTAACGCTTTTACTTATAATAACACTAATAAAAAAGCGGTAAAAGTTTATGCGGAAGCAAACCTTTTAGGTTGCTACGTTATTAAAGACCGTAGCGATAATTGTTCCTTTTTAAGCAATACGTCGCTTTGCAAAATAGGTTTAGGTGATAATTACCATATAATAAATGGCAACGGTGTTTACGATATAGAATATGCTGATAAAAGCAAGTTGTTATCGGTCGAAGTAAGCGGTGTAAATACGTCTAAACCAATAATCAAAGATTATTGCGACGAAAGGTTACTACTTTCTTGTGGTAAGTATTTAATGCGAATTCGTGATGCTATTATAATAAATTAAGGAGTTGTTATGTACAATATAGAAGATAAAATAAAGTCTTGGTATAAAAACAATGGCAAAGTACCCGTTGTTGCAGATGATACTGCTACCGAAGACGAAAAAAAGAAAAAGCAGGAAGAAGAACTTATTAAAATCCCTGGCTTAACGGTGTTAACCGATGAAGAATTAACAAAAAAAGCGCAAGATAGTTTGATTGATGAGTATAATCTAAAAATGGATAATTTAAACAAAGATTTAGATTTAAATATCGAAAAATTAAACGCTAAAACTCAAGAAAAAATCAAGGATATTGAAAGTGAAAAATTAGGCGTAAACGAATACTACGATAAACTTAACAAAAAAAGCGTAGATAATTCAATTAAGCAAGGCATATCAAGGTCAAGCATACTTGATGAGCAGGTAAGTAAAAATAATTTCCTTAAAGAAAAGGAATTTAGCGATATTGATAGTAAGGTAGAAGACGCTATTTTAAGCAATCAAAAAGAAGTTGATTACCAAAATAAAAAGTATGAAAACCAAGTTGAAAGTTTAGATGCGAAGTTTGCTATGGACGTTAAAGAAAAATTTAACAAACTTAAAGCAGAGCAAGATAAAAAGATTGATGAGTACCTTAAAGAAAACGGAAATTTAAATAGCGGTTTTAACGAAAAAGAATATAGTGAATTGCTTGATAAATACAAAAACGTTAAGTTAGACGATATCGACCTTGAAGAGTTTGATAAACTTAAAGAAGAAGATAAAACTGCCGTAAGGCAAGTTATATTTGACGATATCTTAAAGTACTACTATTCAATGACGCCTGAAGAAGCCAAAAAGTCTTACGAAAACGATGAACGTATCAAAAAGATTTTAGGAAGTTACAAAAAAGTGTTAGAAAGATACCTTGATTCTTATAAATAACCCTTTTTTAAGCGGTTTATAGGCAAAAAAGAAAGTCGTAACAGCAGTTACGGCTTTTTTTAAATATACGCTTGCATTTTTAAAAGTTATATATTATACTCTTTATAAGGAGATATTTATGAAGATTTCTAACGGATTAAGAATAGCGTCTTCAAACAAGTCGCTTTCATATAAACTTTTATTTTATAAATTTATCGTAGCGCTTATAGGTTGCTTATCAATTTACTTTTTGGCTAAGATAATAGTTTTACCTGTGCTTCACAGCCAACAACTTCAAAATCTTATCGACGTTATTAAAAGGGTAGTAGTTGAGTATTTTAACGTAACTTCAGTAGATGTCTCATCGCAACTAAATGCTAAATTAGTTGAGTCACTTGAAGACCTTCGCAATTTTATCGTTGGTATGCGCGGTAATATTATTTCATCGCTTATATTCGTTATTATCGTAGTTCAAATTATGAAATTTTTATTTGCGGTGTGTGACTACGTAATCGCGGTAAATATTAACGAACATATGTCAAGTATGCGCCATGCTGAATTCTTTAGCACTTTGTTTGATAACTTTAAAAGGGCTTGCTACTACGCGTTATATAGAACGGTAATGCTTTTAGTTTATAACGTAGTTATAATTTTAATAAGCGTTATGGGTTCGTTGCTTTTATTAAAGTATTTAGGCTTATTATCATTAACGTTAATCGTAATTTTAGTATTTGCTTCCATTGCGCTTAGGTTAACTTTCGTTGGTGGCGTACTTCCTAAAATGGTATGCGAAAACAAATCGCCGTTTAGGGCGTTTGCAGAAGGCTTTAAACAAAACACCTTTGGTGAATTTGTAGAAAGGTTTATTTCTTACTTTGTAATGGTATTATCAGTTTTTGCAGTTAGTTTATTGACGGCAGTTGTAACGTACAACGTTGCGCTTATCGTTACTATTCCATTTGCATCTGTTTCTATTATCACTGTAAGATTTGTTGATTATTATACTGTTAATCATAAAAAATATTATATTAACTTTGATAATATTGTTATTCCTAAAGAACTTCGCCAAAACGATGAAAATCTTTTAAATAAAGTTGATATATAAAATAAAAAGTCGCCGTGTGGCGACTTTTTTTATGCTTCTTTATTTTGTAAATAGTTTTTTAAGGCCCTTGCAAGTTGGTCAGGGCAAGAAGTGTTGCTTCTACATTGAATTCCCGATAAAGTGTTAATTACTTCTTCAACTGGTCTATTTTCAACAAGTTTTGCTATTCCTTGAAGATTACCAGAGCAACCGCCGATAAACTTAACGTTTTTAACTTTACCGTCTTCGGTTACGTCAAATAAAATTTGTCTACTACAAGTACCTAAAGTGTTGTAAATATTCATAATAATCTCCTTTGTTAGTCTACTAAATTTTCATAGATAAGGGCGTATAAGTTGCCCGCTTTTTCTTCCCATTTTTTGTAAATGTTTTTAGCAATTTGCCTGTTTGGTACACTGAACTTTAATTCCATAACCGGTTGGTTGATATCGTTTATTTTTAAGTAAACGGTGTAGGTGGAGTCTTTATTCATATAATAGTCAGCCGAACATTCTTGCTTTCTACGGTATTGTTGGCGGGTTTGTTTGATAAACGCCGTAATCGCTTCACGGGTAGAAGTAGGTATTTTAACGTAAAATTCCGCTAAACAATATCTGCCTTCCGGCGTAATAGTGTAAAGTGGGTCACCATAAGAGGCCATATTATAAATAAAAGTTTCGTCTAATAATTTATTAATTATCGGCTTGCAATCCATATATGAAATCCAAGTGTTAGAAGAACAACACATATCGATTACCGTGTTTTCCGATAACGGACATTCCATCTGGTCAAAAACGAATAATAATATTAATTTGTTAATAAAAGCATCGCCTTTAACAAGCATTAAAAAATCTCCTTTGTAAACTATTTTGCGCGCGTAAAAGCGCGTAGGTTTATATTATACAAAAATTAAAATAAAAAAGCAATGACTTTTAAAAAAATTGTTGATACTTTGCATATTTTGTGGTACAATAAATAAAACGCAACAATTTGTAGTGTTACGCTACTTAAAAGGGGTGCTTATGAGAACGAGAGAACAATCTTTAACCGATTTTTCAGCCGTTTTAGATAATTTAATAAATTCAAAATACTTGTTTGCAGGTGCAAGAATTTTAGACGTTTTAAAGGCCATAAACTCTTCTAAAATTTTATCCGACACTTTTGAGTATTTTGTTGATGGTTTCGATTTTGAAGGCGTGCTTTCAGATTCGCTTATCGATAGCGAAGAAGGTAGGTCGTTTATTCTTCCTGAAAAGAAAACTGATGCTATTACTTTAACTTATTTACTCTTAAAAGAAATCAACAACAAAAACGCGCAACTTACCGATTTACTTGATTATTTTACAAGTTCAAAAAATTACGAAGTTGCTTATAAAAACTTTTCAAACGAAGTTTTAATCCCTTTTAGGGATTACACCTTAGAAATAGGCTTACAAATTATCGGCAAAACTGCAACTGAGTTTAACGAAATTAAAGAAGTTGAAGAAAAGGTTGTTGTTAACGAACCCGTTAAAGAAGTAGAAGAATCTAAAACTATTAACAACAACACAACGCTTATAAGGCTTCTTGATTTAGATAGATTGTCGATAAAACAATCAAGGCTCAAAAATGAAGAAATCGAAGAACTTTTATACGTTCTAAACGTGTTTTCTTCTGAAATTAAAGATGGTGACGCTTCAAAAATCAAACTTTCTTATCTTGCATACTATTACGCGTTACGGCCTTATAGAAAAATTCAAACCAACTTAAAAGAAATTACTGAAATTTTAATGACGGAACAAATTATTTAATTATGTATTATTTAGGTATAGACATCGGCGGTATGTCGATAAAATGCGGACTTGTTAGCGTTGACGGTGAAATTTTATATTCAAGCGCAATAGAAACAGGCAAGTATTTACAAAATCAACAAATCACAAGAATAAAAGGTTTAATTGACGAAGTTTTACAAAAAAACAACCTTGATAAATCTCAAATTAAGGGTATAGGTATAGGTTGCCCTGGCGCGATTGTTGCGGGTGAAGGTATAGTTAAAACTTCGGCAAACTTAAAGTGGACTGATTTTCCGCTTAAAGACTTGCTTTCAAAAGAAACTGGTATACCTGTAAGGGTTGCAAACGACGCTGACGCTGCAACTTTAGGCGAAGTAATTTTTGGCGTTGCTAAAAATAAAAGCAACGTTATTTTGCTTACGCTTGGCACTGGTATCGGTGGCGGAATAGTTATAAATAAAAAACTTTACGAAGGTCACGCTGGTATGGCGGGTGAACTTGGCCATATCGTTATGATAAAAGACGGGCTTGAATGCGGTTGCGGTAGAAACGGTTGCTTTGAACAATACGCTTCGGCTTCTGCGCTTATTCGTCAAACAAAACAAGCAATGCTTGAAGATAAATCTTCAATGATGTGGAATTACGTTAACGGTGATATCGAAAACGTAAACGGTATAACGGCTTTTGCGTGTGCAAAAAAAGGTGACAAAACGGCTAATAAAGTTGTTGATACGTACGTTTCTTACGTTGCAGAAGGTATCCTTGATTACTGTAATATCTTCCGTCCTGAAATGGTTATTTTAGGCGGTGGTATTAGTAAAGAAGGGGATTATTTAACTGATAAAATTAAAAATTACCTTGAAAGTTTTGCATACGGCTATAAAGGTACGCCTAAAACTGAAGTTGTAACTGCTAAACTTAAAAACGGTGCGGGTATCGTTGGCGCAGCATCGCTTATAGCAGAGGAGTTTTAACAATGAAAGCCGTAGTTCAAAGGGTAAAGGAAACAAGTTTAAGGGTAAACGGTGAATTGATTTCGCAAATACCTTTCGGCTTAATAGTTTATTTTGGCGTAGGTAAAGGCGATACTTTAGATAAAGCAGACTATCTTGCTTCTAAAATAGCAAAACTTAGGGTTTTTGAAGATGAAAACGGCAAGATGAACAAAAGCGTTATTGACGTAAACGGTGAAATTTTGGCTGTTTCGCAATTTACTTTGTATGCCGACGTTTCGCGTGGCAATAGGCCTGGTTTTAGCGAAGCGGAATGCCCTGATATTGCAAACCAAATTTATGAATATTTTTGCAAAAAGTTAGAAGAAAACGGCGTTACCGTAAAAAAGGGTGTGTTTGGTGCGGATATGAAAATATCTCAGTTAAGCGACGGCCCAGTAACTATTTTATATGAAATTTGACGTTAAAACTTTTCAAGACAATTTAAAAGAAAAATTATACGATATGGGCGCGGACTTGGTTGGTTTTTGTAGACTTAAAACACCGCCTATTAAAAGCGATGAAAGTTTAATTTACGCCGTAACGGTTGCGGTTAAACTTCCCGATAGCGTATTAAAAACTATTGAAAATAGGCCAACTATTTCGTATTTTCACGAATATCGCTCTGCAAACGCGTTACTTGATAGCATTACCTTTAAAGCGGCAAGGCTTATCGAAAAAGCAGGCTTTAACGGATATCCTATCGCGGCATCTCAAAGCACGGCAGATGATAAAGATAGTTATAAAGCGGTGTTTTCGCATAAAACTGCAGGTAGGCTTTCGGGCTTAGGGTTTATAGGCAAAAGCGGGCTTTTTGTCTCTAAAGAATTTGGTTCTAAAGTAAGGCTTGCAACAATTCTTACCGATATGCCGGTTGAAGCGGAATATCCCGTTATAGAAAACGGTTGCGGTACTTGCGATAAATGCGTTAAAAACTGCCCGGCGGGCGCTATTAGTGGCGTTATCTACCAAGAAGGTATGTGCCGTGAAGATTTCTTCTCTGCGGATAAGTGTTCTAAGCAAATGAAGAAGTTTAACGACGTTGGTAGGGGTTCGGTTTGCGGTATTTGTATAAAATCTTGTCCGTACAATAAACTTTAACAATAAATTAAGTTGACAAATTCAATTAGTTATAGTATATTATCTAAAATTATTAAGTTAAAAATAGCGGAATTTATATGGAAAATTACAAAATTTCTTTAGCGGGCGACCTTGGTAGCGGTAAAAGCACTGTAGGCGACGTTTTAGCAAAAAAATATTCAATGGAAAAAGTTTCTATCGGCGTTATGCTTAGGGATTTAGCCACCGAACACGGCATGAACGTTACTGAGTTTAACAAGTATATGGAAACTCATCCAGAGATTGATAACGAACTTGATAACAAACTTAAAAGTTACGAAGATATAAACGGTAATTTTTTGTTTGACTCAAGGCTTGCTTGGAATTTTGTTCCATCAAGTTTTTCCGTGTATATGAAAGCGGATATTAAAACTTCGGCCGAAAGAATTATTCAAGCGGGTAGAAGTAGTGAACAATACGCTGACGTAAGCGAAGCGATTGAACAACTTAAAAATCGTAGAAAAAGCGAAAGTTTGCGCTATAAAACTTTATACGGCGTTGACATTTTAGATATGAATAACTACGATTTTGTTATAGAAACAGACGATAAAACCGTTACTCAAGTTGCTGATGAAATTATCACGGCGTTTGAAAAATGGTTACAAAATAGATAAATTAAGAGGTGTATTTATGCATTGGGCTGAAAAGATTGCTGAAGAAGTAATAGCAAGAAATCCTAACAAAGAAGAATACGTGTGCGCTGCTGGTATTAGTCCATCAGGCTCAGTTCACATCGGTAACTTTAGAGATATAGCAACAAGTTTTTACGTAGTAAAAGCACTCCGTAAACGCGGTAAAAAAGCGCGCTTACTTTTTTCTTGGGACGAATTTGATAGACTTAGAAAAGTTCCTTCAAACATCGCTCCGTTAGACCCAAACTTTGGCGACTATATCGGTATGCCATACGCTTGGATTCCTGACCCTTACAAAAAATATTCTTCATACGCTGAATACAATGAAAAAGAATTCGAAGCGTCACTTGAAGAATTAGGTATCGATGCAGATTATCGCTACCAAGCACAACTTTATACTTCTGGCAAATACGTTGAAGGCATTATCAACGCTATCAAAAAACGTAAAGAAATTTACGACGTTTTAATGGAATACAAAACTCAAGATAGCGATGAAGGTGAAAGAGAAAACTATTATCCTTTAAACGTTTACTGTGAAACTTGTAAAAAAGATACAACAAAAGTTATCGCGTCTACTGAAGATGGCGAAGAAATCACTTACACTTGTAAGTGCGGTGCAACTCACACAGTAAAAATTAGGGAATACCACAACATTAAACTTGTTTGGAAGGTTGACTGGCCAATGCGTTGGGGCGTTGAAGGTGTTGACTTTGAACCAGGTGGTATCGACCACGCTGCAGCAAGCGGTAGTTTCGTTGTTGCAAGCGATATCGCTAAAAACGTTCTTGGCGTAGAACCACCGCTTTTCCAAGGTTATGGTTGGCTTTCTATTGCAGGTCTTGGCGATATGCACTCATCAACTGGTAACAATATCACTCCTGCAACTGTTTTAAAAGTTTACGAACCTGATATGGTTAGATGGCTTTTTGCTAAATATGAACCAAAAGCACCGTTCTCTTTCAATTTTGACGATACAATTATCCGTCACTACTCTGAATTTGATAAAGGCTTAGAACAGTACAAGAAAGGCGAAGCAGACGAATACAACGCTTCAGTTTACGAATTCAGTTTAATTAACGGCGCTGATTCTATCAATAAAGTTCCGTTCGGCGTATTATCAAGCGTTGCAACAATCGTTGATTTTAACCCAACGGCAGTTAAAGAAATTTTAGCAAAAGTAGGCGTTGAGTTTAGGGAAGAAGATAAGTCAAGGCTTGAAAGGGTTAAAAACTGGATTACAGTTCACCAACCATCTAAACTTTACAAACTCTTAAAAGATAGAAACGATGAATTCTACGCTGGCTTAGAAGCCGAAGAAAAAGACGCTGTTAAAAAACTTTGCGATTACTTAGAAGCAAACGATACTATCGATGAAAAAGACGTTCAACAATTCTTATATTCGGTAATCAATATGGAAGGCTTAACTAAAAAGGAAAACATGCTCCGTCAACAAAGATTCTTTAAAGTGTTCTACAATCTTATGTTCGGCACTGATATGGGTCCAAGACTTTATCTTTTCCTTGCAGCAATCGATAAAAAAGAATTTATCAACTTATTAAAATTCTAATAAAAATAAAACCCGCCGAAATCGGCGGGTTTTGCTTTTAAAGTTTTAGAGTAACACCTTGTCTTTTGCTGTTAGCATCGCATAAATATACGTCAGTTTTAACTGAATTATCCGCAAATAATGTGATAATTTCAATTTCCTTATCCTTCCAATTTTTTAAGATAGGTAGGTAAAAGGTGTAATATCCTTGAGTTTTACACACTACCGATTCGAAAGGGTTACAAGGGTATGACGGTGCTCTTGACGGAAAGGCGTGGTATTCGTTATCAATTTTGGCAATAACGGTAACGTTTTCATTTCCCGTAATTCCTTCGCAAGCAACGGCAAGGTAAGGATTGAGCGGTAAATCGTTTAAATTTAACTTTATAGACGATACGTTTTTAGTTTGCTTAAATTTATACGGAGCAAACAAGTTATTCGCTTTAGCGTTTGTTAAACGTACTTCGCTCCTGCCGTTATACAATTTTATTGTATAAATTCTATCAATCGGGTTAGGAATACGCAAATATCGTACCTTTTTATTTGTTATTAAGTATGTGACTTTTTTGCGTAAGCCGTCAATTTCCCTATAAACGTCATCGCCAAACGAATAGTACGGTTGAGTTTGATTTTTAACGGTTTCAACCATTTCAAGTGGTGCTTTATCAAAAGTTGACAAATCAAGTGAAGTTTCGGCATTGTCCTTAATTTCTTGGTTAAAGAAATTTATATTATCCTTTTTATTTGCTTCAAAGTATTCAATCTCAATTCTATCGGCATAAAAAACATCACCGAAATCCACACGCAAACAACCGCCGTTGATACGGCAGTTATCACCAAAAACGCGAGATTTGCCATCGTAGATAGTGTTTGGGTTGTTATCAAAAGGGATAGTGCCGTCAAGTCCGCGTAAAAGGTAAGATTTTTGATTGAAAAAGGCGTCCCTTGCGTCTTTAACTTCCTTGATTTCAGTATCGCCCGAGCGGATTAAAGAACGCTTTTCAAGTGAGTCGTTATCAAGTTTAAAGCAAGCGTTTTCGTATAATTCTTCAGCGTTAGTAGGTAGCGGGATATTTTCTAAAGTTTCTAAGTGTTTAGGGCTTTGTGGGGTAATATCAAGTGGGTTAACCGTATAAACGTTTAAAATTTCATTAGTTTTAGGACTGTAAATTTCAACAGTTCCGTCACATTTTAAAAGGTTGATTTCATCAATTTTGCCGTTAGTTTCGTGCAGTACTTCATATTCACAACCGATAGGGATAGCATCTGCAACTTTAGCGTTGTAAAACTCAATTAATGTAGCGCGGAAGGATTGAAGGTTTAACTTAACGCTTTCGCCGTAATTAAAAGTGCCAACGTACTTGCAAGTCGGAAAGTGATATAAAACGACTATTTTTTTGCATTTTTTAAGTCCTATTTCTTCATTTAGTGTAACGGTAATTTCCTTGTCCGACCAACTACCGTTGCCCGTTGATAAAAATCGCCTATTTTTATCACCCCTAATTACCGCATCGTTGCCGTAATCGTTTTTAGGAATAATTCCGCTAACCAAAATATCTCTATATTTGCGGTGAAGATTAAAAATGCGAGCAAGTTTGCTAAATTCGTCGTCCCGTAAAAGCCACGGGTTAGCGTATATTTCGGGTGCTAAAATTAAATTGTGGTTAAATGCTTGATAGATAAGTTCGTCCTCAAAAAAGTCAAGGCAAGAAGAAAGGCAAACTCCGTGGTCTTCGCCAAGTCTATCAAGGTTGGGCGAGTGCCCCTTAAAAAAAGTGTAAGCGCGGTTGTGTGGTGCTGTAATTTTATTAAAGGCGTGAACGTCTATATAAGTTTCTTCGCCCACCCAAAAGAAAGGAAGGGCGTATTTTTGCGGAATGCCATAGTGAAAATGCTGTAAAACTATTAAATCCTTACTGTATTTTAAGCATTGTTTGATAGTTTTTTCAAATTCTACTTGTTTATCTTCACGGAGTTTACCGCAAACACCGTCCATTTTAAGCAGGGCGAAATTAAGGTCTTTGCAAAGGTTTACAAGCAAGTTTCTCCTCTCTTGTAATTCTTCGTTGGTATTGCCGTAACCGTCGGGCCCGCACCAAATACCCATACGCGTGCCCATAAGTTTTGCCTTTTCTACTAAAGGCGCGTAGCCGTTTGGAAATTGATTTTTAATTTTTTTACTATCGCTTTTTTCGTAACCGCTAACTGCACCGTCAAGGTTGCCAGCGTCCCAAGCGTATATATCTAATTTTAAGCCATACTTTTTATTTAGATAATTAAAAAAGTTTAAGTTTATTAATGTGTGCGCTTCGGTAGAGCCTTCCATAGTGTTATTTATCCATGAAAAGTATTCGCTTTTAGACGGAGTTTTTTGCGTTAGTTTTAACTTTTTATCTTTTTCCATAAAATATCCTCTAAATTAATTATATTACAAGAAAAATGAAAGTCAATATTAAAATTTAAAATAAAAAAGTCGGTGAGTGTATTCACCGACGAGCAGTTGTATTTTTAATTACAAAAATTAGGTGTATACGTAACGTATACACCAAATTAACGTGCTTTTTATTTTAACAAGATTACTTAGATGCTTTTAAAGCGTTGTATTTTTTAACTAAGCCAGATTTCTTGTTAGCAGCAGTATTTTTAGTGAAAATACCTTTTGTAACTGCTTTATCAATAACAGAAACAGTTTTTGATAATACTTTTTCTGCTTCTTCTAAATTACCGTTATCAAGTAAAAGGTTGAAGTTTTTGATGTAAGTTTTAACTTCTGATTTTTCGCTTTTGTTAATGTTAGCCTTTTTAGCATTTACAAGTACACGCTTTTTAGCTGATTTAATATTAGGCATGTCTATCTCCTTTAAGTTGAATCAATTTTAAACTATGGTTATTTTATCATAATTTTTTTAAACTTGCAACTATTTTTAAGGGTTTAAAACCTATATTATAAATTTTTATCATAATAAATTTTAAATTCATATAATATATAAAGGATTTTATGAGTAATTTATTAGATTTTGATAAACCTATAGGTATTTTTGATAGTGGAATAGGTGGCATTAACGTTTTACGTCGCGCTAAAGCGCTTATGCCAACTGAAAACTTTATTTACCTTGGCGACAACGCTAACACGCCTTACGGAAACAAAAGTATTCAAAAACTAAAAGACTTAAGTTATAAAAATATAAAAACCTTATTAGGTTTTAACGTAAAGGTAATATGTGTTGCTTGTAATACGCTATCAACTTCGGTTTTAGACTATATGCGCGAAATTTCGCCCGTGCCGATAATTCCAACTTTACCTATAAACGTGGCTACAAAAAATCAAAATGCAACGCTTATGGCAACGCCAAACACAATAAACAGTAACTACGTTAAAACTAACTTTAATGGTGTTAGTTTGCTTCCTTTACCGTTCTTAGCAAAAGAGATAGAAGATAACCTTTTTAACCTAAAAAAAGTAAACGTCCGTTTTGACGTTAGGGGCGTAAAAGACGGTTGCGATTTAATAATTTTAGGTTGCACACACTATTCTTTTGTGAAAAATGAGATAAAAAGGCTATCAAAGGTGAAAACTGTGGACACTCTTGACCACACCTGCAATTTAATTAAGGAAACTTTAGAAAATTCACGCTTAACTAATAAAAATGGCGGTAAAATCACGTTTATTGGCGATTTTAAAGGGTATAACCGCAAGGTGTATAGACATTTAAAATCTATAAAAATGGTCAATTAGTGCTATTCAATCCCAAAAAAAATAAAAAAATTTTAAAAAAGTTACCAAAAGTGGTTGCAAGTTACTAAAAAGTGTGATAGAATAGTGGTAACATAAATCATAAACGGGGAGTGTCGTTTGTAGATTTTATCTTTAAAAGGAGGACAAGTTGATGTTGTTCGGTGAATACGACCACCAAGTTGATGCTAAAAACAGAATAAGAATTCCAGCGCGTTTTAAAGCAACTATCGGCAACAACTACGTCTTCGTTAGGGGTTCTACAAAATGTATAAGCATTTACTCTGAAGAAGTGTTTAATGCAAGGTACGGTAAATTTACAAACGTAAGCGTTTTTGACGTTGAGGGTCAAAGGGCCCTTATGGAAGTTTTATCATCTTGTTACCAAGGCTGTGAAGATGGACAAGGTAGGGTGGTAATTCCTGAAAAATTAAGAATTTACGCCGGTATTGATAAAGACGTTGTTTCTATCGGTATGGGCGACCACGTAGATATGTATAGTAAAGAAGAGCGTGAAGCAATGCGCACGGGCAAACCGTACAGTGAAATAATTAGCGTTCTTCAAGGGAAAATCGACTGATGGAATTTAAGCATTTACCCGTTATGTTTAACGAATGTATGGAAAATCTTAATCTAAAGTCGGGTGGAATTTATTTTGATGGAACTTTAGGCGGTGGCGGGCATTCCGAAGGAATTCTTTTAAGAACTGCTCCAGATGGCGTTCTTGTTGCAACGGACAGAGATTCCGATGCGATAAACGCGGCAAGCGAAAGGTTAAAAGATTATCGCTCCCGTCTAAATATCGTAAACGATAATTTCAAGAACTTTACTAAAGTAATGGACGAGCTTGAAATTTTAAATATCGACGGAGCGCTCCTTGATTTAGGCGTTAGTTCCTACCAACTTGATAATAGGGAAAGGGGTTTTTCCTATATGTCAAAAGATGAAAAACTTGATATGCGAATGGATAGAAAATCTAACTTTTCTGCATACGAACTTGTAAATACTTACCCCGAAGACAAATTAAAATACATAATATCAACTTACGGCGAAGAAAAATTCGCGTCAAGCATCGCTAAAAACATTGTAAAAGCGCGTAGCGAAAAGCCGATTGTTACAACTGGCGAACTTGTTGATATTTGCGATAAATCAATTCCGTTTAAGTTTAAGCGTGACGGTCACCCCGCTAAAAAAACGTTCCAAGCAATAAGGATAGCGGTAAATGAAGAACTTGACGGTTTAGATACGGCTATAAAAGACATTGTTAAACGTTTAAACAAGGGTGGAAGACTTGCAATAATAACTTTCCACAGTTTGGAAGATAGAATTGTTAAAACGGTATTTAAAGAACTTGAAACGGCGTGCATTTGCGATAAAAGATATCCTTGTGTATGTAACCGTAAAGCCGCTTTAAAAGAAGTAAACAAAAAACCTATTACGGCAACCGAAAAGGAATGTTTAGAAAACTCACGTAGTAAATGTGCAAAACTTAGGGTTGTTGAAAAATTATAGAATTATTAAGTTATAAATTAAGGAAGGTGCTAATATGTTTAATAGTAGACAGTCTGACGTAATTGAAAGAGAATCTTATATTGACGAATTTGAAAAACCTGTTGAAACACAACAAGTTTCACCATTCGACCAAGATAGAGAGGCTTTTAATTCAAGAATTTCATCTAACTTTGAAAGACTTGTTCGTCCTGACGTAAGAAGCGTACAAGACGAAATTGTTGAACGTAATAGAATTTATGATAAATATACTACTGCTATAAATAACGATGCATCGCCATCGCAAACTACTATGCAATTTAGGGGTATGCCAAGGGCGGAAATCTACCAAGATTACCGTGTAGACGAATCTCAATATCAAGCGTCTGCAACTGCACGTCCAAGGGCTAAACTTTTAATGGCGGTTTTAGCGGTTGTAATTATGGCACTTTCTGTGCTTGTTGTATTAAATTCGGCACTTCTTAATAATATGAATACTTTAATTGCTCAAAAACAAGAACAAGTTGAAGTGTTACAAGAAACGAAAAGTCAATATGACGAAGCATTAAAAGAAGTTACTAATAGCGAAAATATTAAAGATTCCGCTATCGGTAATGGTATGGTTGAATAATATTGGAGAAGTAATTATTAACGTATTTTCAATAACAAAGGTACGAAAGAGGTTATTTGCACTGATTTGTGCAATAACCTTTATTTTTTTGTTTATTTTTGCAAGACTTTTCTACGTGCAGATAATTTGGGGTAACGAACTTCAAGAAAAAGCACTTGACCAGTGGACGCGTAATATCCCAGTGCTTGCAAAGCGCGGTGATATTTTGGATAGAAACGGCGCTGTGCTTGCAACTACTAAAAAAACTTATAGCGTATTCGTGCGACCGCGCGCCGTAACCGACGTAGATAACGTTTCTAAAACGCTAAGCGAAATATTTTCAGTTGACTATGAAGCCTTAAAAAATAAGATACAAACTACTAAGGTTAGCGAATTCAAGGTTGTAAAACACGTAGAGCAATCATACGTTGATAAACTTGCCAATAACCGCTTAAACGGCGTATATTTTGCTGAAGACGTAACAAGAGTTTATCCTTTTAATAACCTTTTATGTCAAACGCTTGGCTATACGTCAAACGACGGCAACGGCATTTCGGGGCTTGAATATTATTACGATAAGTATTTATCGGGTATTAACGGCGAAATTTTATACGAATCTGATTTAACTGGTGTTGACATTAAAGATAGTACGCCAAAGTACGTTTCGGCAATCGACGGTTTAAACTTAAAACTTACTATTGATTATAATATTCAACAAATAGCCGAAAGTGTTACCGATGAAGCAATGCAAGAATATACGCCTAAATCGGCGGAAACAATAGTTATTGACCCAAATAACGGCGAAATACTTGCAATGAGTATAAAACCGTCGTTTAACTTAAACAAAGTACCCCTTGATGACCTTGAAACGTTGCATAAAGTAGGTAGAAACACCTTGATAAGCGATTGTTATGAGCCTGGTTCAACTTTTAAAATTTTAACGGCTTCCGCTAACGTTGAAGAATTTAATAATGGCAACGAAAACGCTTTTTCAAGCGAACACATTTTTGCGGGTGGAAGATACCGCTACGTTGACGGTTCTAAAATTAAGTGTTGGTCTACACATAATAACGGCAAACACGCTAACGAAACGCTTAGCGACGCGTTAAACAACAGTTGTAACCCTATTTTTGTGGATATAGCCTTGTCTTTACAAAAAAACTGTTTTTATAACTATCTAAATAAGTTTGGCTATGGCAAATGCACAGGTATTGACTTAACTGGTGAAGCGCAAGGTATGTTACTACCTAAAGAAAGTGTTAAAAATAGTGATTTGGCAAGAATTTCTTTTGGTCAAGCAATTGCTTGTACTCCTATTCAACTTGTAACGGCTACGGCAACTGCTATAAACGGCGGTAACTTAATTACACCGCACTTACTTAAAGAAGTATATTCTAATGATAAATCGGTATCTGTTGAAACTGAAATTAAAACTAATAGCAGGGTTATTTCTAACAAAACGTCTGAAACAATCCGTTCTTACCTTGAAAAAGTAGTAAGTGAAGGCTCAGGCAAGCAATGTTTTATAGACGGTTATAGGATAGGCGGTAAAACTGGTACTGCGCAAAAGTACGTAGACGGCGTTATTTCGCAAGGCAAGTACGTTATGAGTTTTATAGGCTTTTTCCCGGCGGATAACCCTAAATATTTATGTCTTACTATCGTAGATGAACCCGTTGGCGGTACTTACGGCTCAACGGTTGCTGCACCGCTTGCTAAAAAGATTTTTGAAGGCATTATCAAAACGTATAATTTGTGATAGGGGGACTTATGAAACTTACTGAAGCGATGCAAGGCGTTAAAACTTTAAACGACTTTAATTTCGATATCGAAATAACGTCTATTACTAAAAATTCAAAAGAAGTTCAAAAAGGATGTTTGTTTTTTGCGGTAAAAGGGGATAATTTCGATGGATACGATTTTATACCTGAAGCCGTTAAAAACGGAGCAAAAGTTATCGTCACCGATAGACCGCACCCTATAAACGCCACTCAAATTATCGTTAAAGACGTATATAGTGCAATGAGTAAAGTTGCTTTTAACTTTTATAAACCCAAGCATAAAAGTGTAAAGTTAATAGGTGTTGTTGGCACTAACGGCAAAACAACAACTACCTATATTTTAAGCGAAATTTTAAAGAGTGCAGGTAAAAAGGTAGGGGTTATAGGAACGCTTGGTATTACCTATAATAACTGCTTTATTGCCCCTCAATTAACTACGCCCGATAGCATTGATTTAGCAGAGATTTTGATGAAGATGTCAAATGCTGGCGTTGAGTATTGCATTATGGAATTATCCGCGCACGGCATAGTTTTAAAGCGCGCTGAAGCCTTTGGTTTTGAAACGTTAATCTTTACTAATTGTACTCAAGACCACCTTGATTATTTTAAGACTTTTGACGATTATGAAAAAGTTAAAATGTCAGTATTTATCAAAAAATATACAAAAATTTCTATTTTGAATATTGACGATGAAACTGGTAGAAAAATCTATAATAAAACAAACACACAAGTTCTAACTTACGGTCTATTTAACCCTGCCGACTCTTTTGCTATCGACGTTAAAAATCGCTACGACGGTATGAGTTTTACAATGAACGTTTTAGATGAAATTTCCTTTATTGACTTTTCGTTATTTGGTAGGTTTAACGTGTATAATTGCTTAGGTGCAGCAACTGCGGCAAGCGCGCTTGGCGTATCAAGTGAAGATATCGAAAAGGGTATATACAATCTAAAAACAGTACCAGGTAGATTAGAGTTTATTGAAGAGTATAACGGCGCGTATATCTACGTTGATTACGCTCACACGCCCGACGGACTTTTAAATACTTTAACCGCTCTTCGTGAAGTTACTAAAAATCGACTTATCGTAGTTTTTGGTTGCGGTGGCAATCGCGATAGCGAAAAGCGTAGCGTTATGGGTGAAGTAGCAGGTGAGTTTGCTAACTACACGGTGATTACTACCGATAATCCACGTTACGAAGAGCCGTATAAAATAATTTCACAAATAGAGTGCGGTATAAGGCAAAAAACTTTATCATACATAACTATTCAAAATCGTTATATGGCAACTGGTTACGCTATAGAAATGCTTAAAAAGGGTGACGTTTTGGTTGTTTGCGGTAAAGGTGCAGAAAACTACCAAGACGTAATGGGCGTTAAAACTTATTACGACGATAGGGAAGTTATAAGAGAAATTATCGCAAAGATAAAATTTAGTGGTGAGTTATTTTGAAAATAAGTTTAATAGTATTTGTGCTATCTGCGGTATTGTCGGTAATTTTAGGTTACCTATTTATACCGCTATTAAAAAAACTAAAGATAGGACAAACAATTTTATCATACGTAAAAGAGCATAAATCTAAAAACGGTACTCCAACAATGGGCGGATTGTTTTTTATACTTTCGGCAATAATAGTTTTTTTTATTTTTGCTAAAACCGATTTGTATATTTCAATCGTTTCAATCTCTATCATATTGGCTTTTTTGTTAGTAGGGTTTATAGACGATTTTATTAAAATAAAAAATAAAGACAATCAAGGCTTAACCGCTACACAAAAACTAATATTTCAAATAAGCGTATCGCTTATCGCTTCGGCGTTTGCTTATAAAAACGGCTTTGACTTTTTGTACTTGCCGTTTATTAAAAAAACGGTATATTTTGGTTTTGGGTCGATAATTTTTAATTTTTTCGTGTTTATTGCAACGGTAAACGGTGTAAATTTAACCGACGGGCTTGACGGTCTGTGCGCAAACGTTAGTTTTGTTGTGTTTATAACCTTAGGTGTGATTATTGCACTTGAAACGTCCTTTAACGGCGATAGTTACGTTAAACTTAGCGAATATAACAACTTAACTTTACTATCAATGGCGCTTGCGGGTAGCACGTTTGGTTATTTAATATTCAACACTAACAAAGCAAGCGTTTTTATGGGCGATACTGGTTCGCTTGCAATTGGTGGCGGTATCGCTTCAATTGCAATTTTTAGCGGAAACACCTTATATATACCGATAATCGGGATAACTTTTGTAATAAGCGTTGTTTCAGTAATAATTCAAGTACTTTACTACAAAAAAACTAAAAAAAGAGTGTTTTTAATGGCACCTTTTCATCATCATTTACAGCACAAAGGATTAAGCGAAAGTAAAATTTCATTTTGGTATTTATTTGTTACGGTAATCATAAGTATAATAGTAGTTATTTTATTGATTTAGGTGGATTATGTACGCAAAATTATCATCATTTTTAGTTGTAGGTATGAAAAAAAGCGGTTTTAGCGTTGCTAAGCTCTTGCTTGAAAAAGGGGCTACGGTTTACGTTTACGACGATGCCGAAAATAAACAAACTTACGAAAACATTAGCGAAGTTGTAAGTTTAGGCGGTGTAAAAGCAATTGATATTGATAAAACGCTTAACGATATCGACGTATTAGTTTTAAGTCCTGGCGTTCCCGTTGATAACGAAATAGCGGTAAAGGCAAGGGGACTTAAAAAACGTATTATAGGCGAAATGGAACTTAGTAGTTACTTTATAACCAACCCGCTTGTTGCGGTAACTGGTACTAACGGTAAAACTACAGTTTGTTCTATGGTTTCGCACGTTCTTGATACGATAAATCAAAATAACTTGCTTGTAGGCAACGTTGGTACGCCTATTTCATCGGTCGTAAACGAATTTAAAAACGACGCTATAGGTGTAGTTGAAGTTTCAAGTTTTCAGTTAGAAACCGCAACGCGCTTTGCACCGCATATCGCTTGTATTTTAAACGTAACGCCCGACCATTTAGATAGGCATTACAATATGGAAAACTACTTGTTTTTAAAGCGTAAAATCATTATGAACTTGCGCGAAAGTGAGTATGCCGTTTTAAACTACGACGACGAAAACGTTAAAAATTCGGCAGAAAAAACACGCGGTAGAATAGTTTGGTTTTCTTATCAAAATAAGGTTGCGGATTGCTTTGTAGATAACGGTGTTATTATTTATAATAACGAAGAAGTTTTAAAACTAACTGATATCCCGCTTGACGGATTACATAACGTTTATAATACGCTTGCAGTTATTTGCATACTTAAACTTTTAGGTTTAACTATCGAACAAATAAAATACGGCATTATTACTTTTAAAGGCGTTAAGCATAGAATTCAAGAAGTTGCCGAAATAAACGGTGTTACTTTTTATAACGATTCAAAGTCAACCAACCCCGATTCTTGCTTAAAGGCAGTAGAGTCAATGAACGCGCCAACAATTTTAATAATGGGCGGTTACGATAAAGGCTTTGATTACAACGACCTATTTAACGAAATTAAAAAACTAACAAACGTTAAAAGTATAGTGTTTACTGGTGCTTCGGCAAGCGTTATGTTTCATACCGCATTAAAAACTGGGCTTACCGAATTATCTGTTATAACTGAGTTTGATTTGGCTATAAAAGTTGCTAAAGACTTGGCTAAAACGGGCTATAACGTGTTGTTTTCGCCTGCAACGTCAAGTTTTGATTTGTTTAACGGTTACGAAGAAAGGGGAGATAAATTCATTGAAGTTGTCAATTCTTTCAAATAAAAAAAGGGGAGATTTATTTATCCCCTTAATTGTTTTTTCTGTGGCAATTTTTGGCTTAATAATGGTGTATTCTTCATCGCATTATTCAGCGGAAATAAATTACAACGATAAATTTTTTTATTTTAACAAGCAACTTATAGGTTTTTTGCTTGGCAGTGTTTGTTTTGTTGTTTTTTCGTTAATTGATTATAAAAAATTAGAAAAACTAAGAATAGGTTTATTGATTTTTTCTATAATTTTACTTGCCCTTGTGTTTACGCCTATCGGTGTAGAAAACTACGGTGCAAAGCGTTGGATAAACTTAGGCGTTTTTACTATTCAACCGTCAGAGATAGCAAAATTTTCCTACATAATTTTTGTTAGCGGTTACTTTAATAAAAACCACGCGCGCACCAACTCATTCTTAGGTGTTTTGCCCGTAATTTTAATAGGCGTTTTGCTTGCCGTTTTAATTATGCTTGAACCAAATATGAGTATAACCGTTTGCATTATGGGGCTTATGGTATGTATGCTCTTTCTATCGGGTGTTAAACTTAAATATTTGCTTTTTTTAATATTACCCCTTTTAGTTCTTGCGCCCGTTTTAATTATTGCCGAACCTTATCGTATGAAAAGGCTTATGGCGTTTTTAAATCCTTGGGCATCGCCTAAAGGCGAAGGCTATCAACTAATACAGTCTTTATACGCTTTAGGTAGCGGTGGTTGGTTTGGTGTAGGGCTTTTTAACTCCCGCCAAAAGTTCAGGTTTTTACCCTTTGCAGAAAGCGACTTTATACTTTCCGTTATAGGCGAAGAATTTGGCTTTATAGGTACGCTTTTACTTTTTTTAGCATTTATGCTTTTATTGATTAGGGGCTTTCGCGCTGGTATTAGGTGTAAAAACTATTTCGGTTATATGCTTGCAACGGGTATTACCGTTATTTTTATTATTCAAGTATGTGTAAACGCCCTTGTTGTTATGGGCAGTATTCCGCCAACAGGTTTACCTTTTCCGCTAATTAGTGCGGGTAACACTTCTTTAATAGTTTATATGTCGGCTTTTGGTCTTCTTTACAACGTTTCAATGGACGGAGATTATATTTAACTTTAACTTATCCAGTTTACTTTTCATAGACTGTAAAGTAAAGAGGTGTTTATGGGTAAGTTTGTTATAAACGGTGGTAAAAAACTATACGGCGAAGTAAATATTCAAAGCGCAAAAAACGCGATATTGCCACTTATTGCATCAACCGTGCTTTTAGATTTTGAAGTGGCGTTTTCAAACGTGCCTATGCTACGCGACGTTTACGTTATGCTTGAAATTATAAAAGCGTTAGGCGGTAGTTATCGGTATGAAAATCAACTTTTATTCGTGGATTGCTCAAACCTTTCAAAAAGTGAAATACCTGAAGAATTATCTTCAAAAATACGCGCTTCGGTATTTATAACGGGCGGTGTTTTATCAAGGCTTAAAAAGGTTGAATTTTATAGGTCGGGCGGTTGCGATATCGGTTCGCGCCCTATAGATATGCATTTAAACGGCTTATCCGCTTTAGGCGCTAAAGTTACCGAAAACGAAAAAATTACCTTAAAGTGCGATAAACTTATCGGCAAAGAGATAACTTTAAGGTGTAAAAGCGTAGGCGTTACTGAAAATTTAATTATCGCATCGGTATTGAGTGATGGCATAACGGTTATTAAAAACTGTGCAAAAGAGCCGGAAATTGTGTGCTTAGCAGAGTTTTTAAACTCATTAGGTGCTAAGATTAAAGGTGCGGGTAGTTCGGTTATACAAATAGATGGTGTTAAAAAACTAACTAAGCCTAAAAAGGTGTTTACGCCGATTAGCGATAGAATAGAAGTAGGTACTTTTATTTTGGCTGTAATGACTACCGGTGGCGAATTACAAATAAATAACGCTAATTTTACGCACAACTCTGCTTTAATTAAAAAAATTTACAATAACGCTTGCAAAATAACTGTATTTAATGATAGAATATATATAAAAGCAATGGGTGTGGGTAAAAGCCACGGTTTTTTAAAAACACAGCCTTACCCGTACTTTCCAACCGATTTGCAACCGCAGTTTTCCGTGTATTCTTCAACGCTTAAAGGGGTTACTATTATCGAAGAAGGTGTTTTTGACGGGCGGTTTAACCAGTTAACCGAACTTAATAAATTTGGTGCTAAAGTTAAAGTGCTTGGCAAACGCGCTATTATTGATGGCGTACCTACGCTATACGGTGCAGATACTAAAGCCTTAGATTTACGCGGTGGCGCGTCAATGATAATTGCAGGGCTTAAAGCGGTTGGAACTACTACCATTTCCGATATAGAAATTATCGAACGCGGTTATTTGGATATTGATAAAAAATTCAGTCTGCTTGGCGCGGACGTAAAAAGGATAGATTAGGCTATGAAGTACAAAAGATTACTTGTTTTCGTAACGTCAATGATTTTTATTACGGCATTTATAATATGCTTTTTTGCCATATTTAAAACTGCCGAAATTTACGTTGACGTAAACTCTATTACGGGTTCTAACGAACAGGTAGCGGATAAAGTACAAGCCCTTTTAAAAGAAAAAGAAGGCGAAAATTTACTGTTTATATCCACTGAAGACGTTGAAAGGGAATTAAACGGCGTTTCAAGTTACGCCAAGGTTACTAAGGTTGTAAAAAAATATCCAAATAGGCTTGAAGTTTACGTTGATGAACGCGTAGAAAAGTTTGCTATTTTATATCAAGATAAATATTATTCGTTAGATGAAGAGTTACACGTTTTATCCGAAAAAGATGAGAACGTAAACAACGTTGATGGATATCCTAACTTATTGATTAACTTTGATATTGCCGACGTTGATACAGGAACTATAAAAGTAGGCAATAACCTTACTATTTACGATAAAGCAACCGATACCTATTTAAAACAAAGTATAAACGCTTTTAACGAAAATAGGGGGGATATTAGTTCAATTACCATCACCGTTAAAAAAGAGAAGTTTTACTTTAGAAGAATTACTTTAAAAATGCGTGAAGGTATGGTTATCAATATCGACAAAGCCGACGTAAAAACACAAGAAAAAATAGCAAAAGCCCTTGAGTTTTATAAACTCTCAGCAAACAAGGGCGACGCTACTGAGTATTTCGTAAACGTTTTAGAATCATCGGGCGAAATTATAGTTGGAACTTAATAAAATGTAAAAATAAGACCTTGACAAGTTTAAGGTCTTATTGTATAATATACAATAAAGGTAATTATGCTTAAAGATTGTTTAGCAGTACTTGAAATAGGTACGTCAAAAATTAGTTTAATAATAGGTGAAAAAAGTGTAAACGGTACTTTTGCTTTTAGGTCGAAAGAAACGGAAGATTATTACGCTTTTTTTGACGGTGAATTTTCTGATATAAAGTCACTTGAAGAAAAAATTAAAGCCCTATATAAAAGGGTTATTAGTAATAGCGAATTAAGTGCAATTACAAAAGTTTTTGTTGGTGTTCCAGGTGAGTTTTCTAAAGTAATTTCTAAAAATTACAGAATTACTTTCAATAAATTCAAAACGGTTGGCGTAAAAGAACTTAAAACGCTTTTTGAACTTGGCTACGACGCTACTGATTGTGAGTATTCGCTTATTCATCAATCTGCCGTATACTACGTTGTTGATAACGTAAAAACCCATAAACCTATCGGTAAAAAATGTTCTTCGCTTGGCGCAAGGCTTTCGTATTCGCTTGTAAGCAATAACTATAAGGAAGTAGTTTCGGGTATTTTATCAAGGTTAGGCGTTAAAACTATTCACTATATTGCTGAAGACTTTGCCGAATCTCAATATTTATTCCCTGAATCTCAACTTGACGAATGTAAAATTATAGTTGACGTAGGCGCTGTTACCACTTCGCTTTGTATAGCGTGTGGCGAAGGCTTGCTTTATTCAAGTGCTTTCCCGCTTGGTGGCGGTCTTATTACGGCTTATTTGTCGGACAAGTTTATGTGTGATTATGAGTTAGCCGAAGTGTTAAAGCGTAAGTTAAATCTTGGTTTGCGTGATAATTACACCGCAACTTATATCGTTGACGATAAAGCGGTAGGTGACTACGCCTTTTCACGCGATAGGGCTAACGAAGTTGCTAAAGACGTGTTAGATACTATTGCCGAAAAATGCGATAAAGCACTTTCGGCTTGCACCTTAAATGTTCCAAGTGACGTAGAAACCTATTTCACTGGTGGCGGTGTTTGTATGGTTAGGGGCGGGGTAGAATACCTTGCTTCACGCCTTGGTGTATTACCAAAAACGGTAGCGCCAAACTTACCGCATTATAACAAGCCAATTTATTCATCGAAATTATCGTTACTTTACGTAGCGCATAAATATTGTAATAACAAAATCTTTTTTACATAAGGAGTAATTTTTTATATGTTTAACGACGAAATGAACACAGTTAATCCTAATTTAAACGTTTGTAAAATCAAAGTAATAGGCGTAGGCGGTGGCGGTAACAACGCTATTAACCGTATGCTTGACGAAAATATACAAGGTGCTGAATTTATTGCAATCAACACAGATTTACAAGCGCTTATGTTATCACATGCCGACCCTAAAAATAGACTCCAAATCGGTAAAGAAAAAACTCAAGGCTTAGGCGCGGGTTCTTTCCCTGAAATCGGCGAAAAAGCAGCCGAAGAATCAAGACAAGAAATTGAAGAACTTTTAGAAGGCGTTAACCTTTTATTTATCACCGCTGGTATGGGTGGCGGTACTGGTACTGGCGCTGCGCCCGTTATTGCAAGAATTGCTAAAGAAAAAGGTTGCGTTACCGTAGCCGTTGTTACTAAACCGTTTGCTTTTGAAGGTAAACGCCGTGAAGAAAACGCTAAACGCGGTATTGCAAACCTTGCTAAATTCGTTGATACGTTAATCGTTATCCCTAACGATAAACTTTTAGATTCTCTTGATAAAAACACTTCAATGGTAGAAGCGTTTAGAATTGCCGACAATAACTTAAAACAAGCAATTTGCGGTATTTCTGACCTTATTACTATGCCAGGTCTTATCAATCTTGACTTTGCTGATATTAAAGCGGTAATTCAAGGTCAAGGCTTAGCACATATGGGTGTAGGTAGGGCTAAAGGTGAAAATCGTATTGTTGAAGCGGTACGCCAAGCGGTATCTTCGCCTATGCTTGAAACTACTATCGAAGGCGCAAGAAATATCATCTTAAATATTACTGGCGACCCTAAAATGTCACTTGGTGACGTATACGAAGCAACAAATCTTATCCACGGTGTAGTTGATTATTCTGCAAATATTATTTGGGGTACTAATACTTCGCCAGAACTTCAAGATGAAGTTATTATTACTATTATAGCAACAGGCTTTATCGATAACGAACAATCGCAAGAACAACGCTTCCTTGCTAACTTTGAATCTCAAATTCAAAAACCTGTTCAATCACCAGTTATCGAAAAACCAGTAGTTGAAGAACCTGTTGTAGAACAAGAAGTTTCTGTTGAAGAACCACCTAAAAAGGAAATTCCGCCGTTTGTAAAAAAATTATTTGGCAAAAAATAATTTAAAGGCGTATAAGCGTCGTTATACTGTGTTACTTCAAAAAAGGCAGTCCGCAATGACCAAAAGGTCTATTGCGACCTGCCTTTTTCTTGTGCCTTGTCTAACTTGCTTCTACGCCTTTAAATAAGTGCACTATTTAAGTTAGGTGTATTTTGAACCTTGTCTTGCTTGTTTCTACACTTTTAAATAAGTGCATTATTAAACTAAATATAATGGTAGGTCTATTGCGACCTGCCTTTTTCTTGTGCCTTGTCTAACTCGCATCTAGCATTTAAATGCGCACAGAATTAAACATAATAAAATTTAAAAGCAGGTTGGTAAGACCTGCTTTTTTATATAATAAAATCAACAACCTTTAATCAAAAATTAGCATTAAAAAAGCCTTGCTTTTTGCAAGGCGATTTTTTATTCAGCAGGTTTGTCTTTTTCAACGTTATAAGCATTTAAAACTGCTTCAATAATAGTTTGGCGTGTTTCAGTGTTGATAGGGTGAACGATGTCGTTATATTTACCGTCAGCACCTTTTCTTGAAGGCATTGCAATAAAGTTGCCTTCTTGACCTTCTATAACCTTAATGTCGTGCACTACGAAGCAATCGTCAAAAGTTATAGATGCAACCGCTTTAAGTTTGCTTTCTTCTTTTTGTACTATGCGTACCCTTACGTCTGTGATTTTCAATTTCCTTACCCCTTAATGTTTTTTAAAGTTAAACATAACTTTATCTAATTATACACTATAAAATATACAATTTCAATAGGAAAATTAAATTTTTTTATCAAAATATTCACAATTTTTGCAAAAAATACAAAATTTTTAATAAAAATGCAAAAAACATTATTTAAATTTTTAAATCATATAATACTTTATAGGTGTATTTATGAAAGTTTATTTTTTAGGGATAGGCGGTGTTGGAATGTATGCGCTTGCCGAACGGTTGCTTGCATTAGGCGTTCAAATTAGTGGTAGCGATATTCAAAATAACGATTTTACTCAAGCGCTTATAAACAAAGGAGTTAATGTTTTTATAGAAAAAACCCCCTTAAGCGTTATTGAAGATTCCGACGTTATTATTTATTCTTCTGCAATAAGCGTTGATAACGTCTACTTAAATTACGCTAAAAAACTTGATAAGTGTATATGCTCACGTGCAGAAGTGTTAGGTAGGCTTTTAAATAGCGCAAGTTTGTCTATAGGTGTGGCGGGTAGTCACGGTAAAACTACCGCAACGGCAATGCTTGCTAACGTTTTAAATGAAAATAACGCATCGTTTACCGCTTTAATAGGCGGTGTTGATTTAAATCTTAATAGTTATTTTAGTAGCGGTAAAGATATTTTGCTTGCGGAAGTATGCGAATATCAAAAAAATATCCGTTACGTAAGCCCTACGGTTTCTATAGTTTTAAATATAGACGACGACCATTTAGATACGTATAAAACGCTTGATAACTTAAAATTAGAGTTTTTTAGTTATCTGGATAGGGGAAAGGTTAAAATTATAAACGGTGATGATAATTTATTAAAAACTTACTCATCACAAAAGGTTATAACGTACGGTATAAAGGGTAACTTTGATTATACTGCATATAAAATATCTAACGTTAATGGCAAATATTCCTTTAACTACCGCGATAAAGCGGGGAAAGAGCAAAAGGTAAATTTAAACGTTTTTGGCTATCATAATATATATAACGCGCTATCGGTTATAGCGGTTAGCGAAAGTTTAAATATTCCTACTAATATTATAAACAAAGGGCTTAATAATTTTAAAGGTGTAAAGCGTAGATTTGAGTTTATAGGTGAGATTTTTAGTAAAAATTTAATAGCCGATTATTGCCATCATCCCGAAGAAATAAAGGCTACGTTAAAGGTTGCAAGTCAGGTTTTTAACAGTGATTATTTAGTTGTTTTTCAACCGCATACGTATAGTAGAACAAAACTACTTTTTGATAAATTTATATCCGTTTTATCAAGCGAAAACACAGTAATTTTTAAAGAGTATTCCGCGCGCGAAAATTATGATTATTTAGGTAGTGCAAAGCACTTAAACGATTGTTTAAAAAACAGTTTGTATTGCGATAATTTATCTGAACTTATATCTTTTATAAAAAATTCAAAACATAAAAATATTTTAATATTAGGTGCGGGCAATTTATACGATAAAATCAAAGAATTTGCAAAAAATTATACGGTGTGAAAATTTATTCACACCGTATTAGATTTAAAGTAAATTTAACGTAAACTCTGTAAAGTTTTCGCCGTTTTCAATACGCTTAACAGCGTTTTCAAAATGCTTTTGTGTATATTCAAACTTATAGTCTGAAAGGTTAAAATATTTAAGGTTAACCGCTTTTTGAACAAGTAAGTTTACGCTTGTTTCAATATAGTCGTAACCGCTTCTTATAAACATAAACGAAAGTTGTTTATTAAACGCTGTAGATAAGTTAATTTTTTGAGTGTTGCCGTAAATACCTACGATAGCAACTTCGGCTTTGTTTGACGCTACTTTTGAAATGTAGTCAACCGAAATATCAGTATCACTAACGTAAACAACCTTTCTGCATTTTCTACTACCAGTAATTTCTTCAACTTGCTTTTCGGCAGTTTTATCACACTTTATAGAGTAGTAAATATCAGTTTTCCTTGCAGTTTCAAGGTTTGCTTCATTATCGTCTAACAAAATAGGCACGGCTTTATAGTAGGTGAGTAATTGTGCAATCATATTACCTAAAATATTACCGCCGATAATAGCAACGTATTCGCCTTTATTGATTTTAAGTTTATCAACAACGGCAAGTGCAAGTGAAACGTGGTGCAAATAAAGGGCTTGCTTTTCAGTAACGCCTTTTGGCATAACCCTAACGTATTCTTTAGGGATAACTGTAAATTCCTTTAAAAAACCGGCGTTTTCGTACGGTTTGATGCCTTTTTGAATAGCGTCTTCAGGAAGGTCGCCTTCAAGCATAGGGCAAAGGTAAACAAGTGAGCCTTTGTTATAGTAAGACGATTCTTGCAACGTTTCCGTTATTTGACCAACGGCTATCGTTGATGGTGTTACAGGGTATTTGCATTTAACGTCGCCAGTAAAAAGGTCGATATCGTTCCTTGTAATCACACAGCGTGTGATTTTTACCTTAACGTCGTTCCCGCGTTCAAGTTGTTCAACAGTATTAAGTTTTGAGATTTGATTTTTTGCTGTAATTTGCCAAGTAATCATATTTATCGTATTATACACTTATTTTGTAAATTTTGCAAGCGAAAAATTCATTTTGCAAAAAAAAGTAAATTTATTGAAAAAAACACCGAATTTCCCTTTACAAAAAGTTGACTTATGATATTTTTTAATATATAATATCAAAGTAATAATTTCAAACGAGGTGTTAATATGAGAGAAAATATTCATCCAGACTATAAACTTGTAACTGTACAATGCGCTTGTGGTGCAACTTTCGAAACAGGTACAACTAAGAATGTTGACGTTCTTAAAGTTGATATTTGTTCTAAGTGCCATCCGTTCTTTACAGGTAAACAAAAACTTGTTGATGCTGGCGGACGTGTTGATAAATTTAAAAAGAGATACGGTATTTAATTTATTGTATAAGGCATACCATAACTGGTATAAAATGGCGCTAAGATTTAACACTTAGCGCTTTTTGTTAGTAAGCACACGTATTTTTATTTAATTTTCAATAGTTTTTATGAGTAAAGAAAAAAAGCAAACAAAAACTTCAATAGGTGGTCAAGCCGTTATCGAAGGCGTAATGATGCGCGGTAAAACGGCAATGGCTACAGCCGTGCGTGACGAAAGGGGACATATCCTTTTAGAAACCAAAAGGATTACGCCACAGTCTAAAAAGTGCGGTTTTTTAAAACTGCCTATAATTAGGGGTTTTATTGCGTTTTTTGATTCGCTTATTGGTGGTACAAAGGTGCTTATGCGTTCCGCTACCGTTTTTGGCGAAGATGAATCAAGTTCCTTTGATAAATGGCTTTCTAAAAAAACTGGTATAAGTGCAACTGATATTGCTATTTATATCGGTGTGTTTTTAGGTTTAGCCCTTTCGCTTTTCCTTTTCTTCTTTTTACCGCAAACTATTGCCGATTTATTTACCTTTGTTAATCATAATTCCGTTTGGTATTATATTTTAGAAGGTTTAATTCGTATTACAATATTTATATGTTATATACTCCTTACTTCGTTACTAAAAGACGTAAGGCGTACCTATATGTATCACGGTGCAGAACATAAAACAATTTCTTGTTACGAAAAAGGTTTAGATTTAACGGTCGAAAACGTTAAAACTTGTACCCGCGTTCACGATAGGTGCGGTACTACCTTTATGTTTATCGTTATGTTTGTAAGTATATTAGTATTTGCGGGCATTAACGGTATACTTGTTAATTTTGGCGTAGTATTTACTGGCACTTTAGGTAAACTTTATAGGTTCTTACTTAAACTTGCGTTTTTACCGCTTGTATCGGGTATTTCTTACGAAATATTAAAACTTTTGGCTAAAACTACGTCAAAGTGGGTAATAGTATTTAAATTCCCAGGTTTAATGCTCCAAAAAATTACAACCAAAGAACCAACCGACGATATGATGGAAGTTGCCATCACGGCTTTTAAAACTGTTCTTGAAATGGATGAAGACGAAAGCGTTAAAGAAGTAGAGTTTAACGTGTTTGGCGGAACTAAAACCTTACTTGAAAAAGTTAAAAAACTTCTTGCATCTAAAGGTATTACCGACGAAAGTGATGCCGAATGGATTGTTGCAACCGCTACGGGCTATCAAAGAAGCCAAATTCCTATGAACCTTGCTGTTGATAAGGATATGACCGAAAAAGCCTTTATGTTATCCGTTAAGCGCAGTGAAGGCGCTCCACTTTGGTACGTAGTGGGCGATACTGATTTTTACGGCTATAAAATCAACGTTGATGAAAACGTTTTAATTCCAAGGCCAGAAACCGAAGAACTTTGTATGCTTGCTATCAATTATATAAATAAAGATAGTAACGTATTAGATTTATGTACTGGTAGCGGTGCTATTGCTATTGCGGTTCAACTTAAAACTGGTGCTAAGGTAACGGCGGTTGACGTTTCAAGCGAAGCCTTACACGTTGCTAAAACTAACGCGCTTAATAACGGTGCGGAAGTTACTTTTGTGCAATCGGATATGTTTACAAACGTTTTAGGTTCTTTTGATTTTATCTTAACAAATCCACCGTACATTAAAACAGGTGATTTAAAAGATTTACAATCTGAAGTTCAATTTGAACCAAAACTTGCCTTAGACGGCGGTTCTGACGGTCTTAAATTTTATAAAATTATAGCCGAAAACGCTTATAACTTCTTAAACGACGGCGGTATGGTAATTGCCGAATTTGGCATAGGTCAAGCGCAAGAAATAGTAGAAATATTTAATAACACTAACAAATATACAAATATTCAAATAATTAAAGATATAAACGGAACAGATAGAATTTTAAAGGCGGTTAAACAATGACAAGCAAACTTGAAGATATCTTAGTAAGATACGAAAAACTTAATACGTTGGTTGCCGACCCTGAAGTTATTAAAAATATCGATGAATGGCGCGGTTACACTAAAGAACTTGCCGGCATGGAAGAACTTGTTGAAAAGTTTAAAGAATATAAAAAGGTAGAACAAGAAAAAATTGACGCTGAAGAATCTTTATTAGTAGAAACTGACGCTGATATGAAAGACTTTTTGCAAGAAGAAGTTTTAAGTTTAAAAGATAAACTTCAAGAAATCACCGTTGAACTTAAAACAATGCTTATTCCTAAAGACGAAAACGACGATAAAAACGTTATTATGGAAATCAGGGCAGGTGCTGGCGGTGAAGAAGCGGCACTTTTTGCGTACGAACTTTACAGAATGTACGTTTGCTATGCTGAAAAGCATCGTTATAAAACTGAAGAAATCGATTCAAATCCAACTGAACTTGGCGGTATTAAAGAAGTAACTTTCTCTATCGTAGGTAAAGGCGCTTATTCAAAGTTAAAGTTTGAAAGTGGTGTTCATAGGGTACAACGTGTTCCTGAAACTGAATCACAAGGTAGAATTCAAACTTCAACGGCTACTGTTGCGGTTCTTCCTGAAGTTGAAGACGTAGAAGTAAAAATTGAAGAAAAAGACCTTAAAATTGATACTTATAGGGCAAGCGGTGCGGGTGGTCAACACGTAAACAAAACTGAAAGTTGTATAAGAATGACGCACTTGCCAACTGGTATAGTTGTTACTTGCCAAGATGAACGTTCACAAATCAAAAACCGTGAAAAGGCATTAAAAGTTATGAAATCACGCCTTTACGACTATTATAATACTGAATATCGTAAAGAGTACGATGAAAACAGAAAAAGCCAAATCGGTACTGGCGACCGTTCTGAAAGAATTAGAACGTATAACTTCCCTCAAGGAAGAATTACCGACCATAGAATTGGTTTTACGTTACATTCGCTTGATAATTTCTTGTCGGGCGATATTGATGAAATGATAGAAGCACTTGCAATTGCCGATAAAGAAGCAAAACTTGCAGGTGAAGAAGATATTTAAGAGGTATTTATGAGAATTTCTAAAAAAGCATTATCAATTCCTGCTTCAATGACTTTAGAAGTAACTGCTAAAGTAAATCAACTTAAAAAAGAAGGTAAGTCAATCATTGGTTTTACTGCGGGCGAACCTAATTTTAATACACCTGATTATATTATTGAAAGTGCTAAGGAAGCCCTTGATAAAGGTATAACAAAGTACACTCCGGTTGCGGGTATGCCTGAACTTAAAAAGGTTATTTGCAAAAAGTTCCTTAACGATAACGGCTTAGAATACACACCTGACCAAATTATCGTGTCTGACGGCGCAAAAGCATCGCTTTTTCACGCTGTTTACGCTTTAGTTGACGATGGCGATGAAGTAATTATTCCTGCTCCGTTCTGGTTTACTTATGAAGAACAAGTTAAAATTTGCGGTGGTAAGCCTGTAATTATCAATACTAAAAAGGAAAACGGTTACAAATTAACTGCTGAAGAACTTGAAAACGCTATCACTGATAAAACTGTTACAATTATGCTTAACTCTCCGTCAAACCCAACGGGTGCTATTTATAGTTACGATGAGTTAAAGGCACTTGCCGAAGTTGTTGAAAAATATAACTTAACAGTTATTTCAGATGAAATTTACGAAAAACTTATCTACGATGGCAATAAACACGTTTCAATCGCATCTATTTCTGAATATATGAAAGAAAACACAATCGTTATCAACGGCGTTAGTAAAACGTACGCGATGACTGGTTGGAGGATAGGTTACTTAGCCGCTCCTAAAGCGCTTGCTGGGGTTATTTCAAGGGTTCAAGGTCATACAACAAGTAACGCTTGTTCTTTTGCTCAATACGCTTCAATTACGGCTTTAAGCGGTGGTGAAGATATTATCGAATCTATGAGAAAGGAATTTGACGATAGGCGTAAATATATGATTTCAAGGCTTGACGCTTTAAATCTTACTTATATTAAGCCTGAAGGTGCTTTCTATTTGTTCGTTGACGTTTCTAAATATTTTGGCAAAGAAGTAGACGGTAACAAAATTGACGGCAGTATGAGTTTTGCTTCTATTTTAACTGACTACGGCGTTGCGGTTATTCCAGGCCTTCCTTTCCACGCTGATAACTTTGTAAGGCTTTCTTACGCGGTGTCTATGGATGATATTAAAAACGGTTTTGATAGAATAGAAAAATTTATAAATTTAATTAAATAATCTTACGATTAAAAGGGTAGGTTTTAAACGCCTTAGCCTTTACGTAAAAGTTCCATAAATAGCGGTAAATTGCACCAAAAGTGCACATTTACCGTTCTTTTTACAAAAAAATCACAAAAATTTTATAACTTTTTTTCAAATAGGTATTGAAATATTAAAATTTATCATTTATAATATAGTTACTAACATAAATGGAGGATTTTACAATGATTAAAATTGTATATGGACCAAAAGGCTTTGGTAAAACCAAAATTATGCTTGACGAAGTTAATAAAGCAAGTAGCGAAGCAAGGGGAAACGTTGTTTTTATTAGTGACAAACGCTTCAATACTGTAAATATAAACTTTAACGTTAGATGTTGCTATGCTGAAGATTACGATATTGATACTGCTCAATCGTTTAAAGGCTTTATAAACGGTTTACTTGCTGGTAATAGCGATATTGAATATTTATTTATCGATGGATTAAAAAGAATTATCGGCGATGATTTAAGGGGTGGTAAAGCACTTTTTAAATCGATAAGACAACTTAAAAAGGCTTATCCTAATCTTAAATTTGTAATTTCAGTTAGTTCAACTAAAGAAGCCCTTCCGTCTTACATTAGCAGATACGTTGACTAAAATGAGTAAATTAAAATTATTTAATGAAAATCTTGAAATCGGTGGGTATAAATTACCTACCGATTTTGTATGTATAAATCAAGCCTTGTTAAATAAGGTAAAAGACCTTGATTTTTTTAGCGGGTATAAACTTATATTTGAGTATTTATCGTCAACTACGTTACCTAATAACGCGTTAGATAATTTAAACGGCGTTGATTTTCCGCTTTCAGTTGTTACCTTTGATGAAAATCTTTCGGCAATAGAAATGTTTGATGGTAAAAACGCGGTGTATACCGATTATTTATTGCAAACTAACGATTTGTTTTTAAAAATTTGTTCAGTTATAACCGTTTTTACGCTTGCTTACGTTAACCTTGTTAATTCAGACGTTATTTCTTTTAGTGAAAGCGTTAACTTTGCTTGTTCTTCGTGCGATTTTATAATCCCGCTTTCGCTTTATATTGCTAAAAAATGCGGTCTTAATATCGGTAAAATTATCGTTGGCACTTCTTCGCGCTTCGACGGTGTTTTAAAAGATTTTTTTATAACAAACGTTACGCCTGACGATGAAGACGACGGTATGTCTATCTTCTTTGAAGATACCGATTATTTATTTGACCCGATTTCAGTTCGCGGGCTTGTTGCAGAAGACGAATATTATAGCGATTATGAAGACGGTAACGTTACCGCTTTATTATCTCTTATTTCTCCGTATAAATTCGCAAGAAGAGTGTTAAAAACATTAACGGGCAAAAATGAACTAAACGTTCAAAAAGCGATTAACGGCGTGTATAACGAAACGGCTATGGAAATCCCTGACGGCATTATTAGTGGGGAAATACCACCGTTTTTCAAGGAAGATGAAAATAAATTAGATATACGCCTTTTCAACTTGATAAAAACACTTAATAAAGTTTGATTTTTTGTTAAGTGTATGGTATACTTTAAGCAAATAAATTTTATAGGCAAGATAATATTATGGAAGAAAAAAAGAATCTTTTTAGCGCCGTTCAACCAAGCGGTGTTCCAACTATCGGTAACTACGTAGGCGCAATTAAAAATTTCGTTACAATGCAAGATGAATATAATTGTATTTATTCTATTGCCGATTTACATACTTTAACTGTTAAACAAGAGCCCGCAAAATTAAGAAAAGCAACTTTAGAACTCTTGGCTTTATATATCGCGTGCGGTGTTGACCCTGAAAAATGTGTGCTTTTTATTCAATCACACGTGCCTCAACACGCCGAACTCACTTGGATACTCAATACTATGACTTATCCTGGTGAACTTAATAGAATGACTCAGTTTAAGGATAAATCCCGCTCACACGCAGATAATATTAACGTAGGGCTTATGGATTACCCAGTTTTAATGGCTTCTGATATTTTACTTTACAATACTGCAGTCGTTCCTGTTGGTGCAGACCAAAAGCAACATATCGAATTAACGCGTGACTTAGCAATTAGGTTTAATAATAGATACAGCGATACTTTCGTTGTTCCTGAACCGTTTATTCCAAAGCAAGGCGCAAAAGTAATGTCCCTTGCAGAACCTACTAAAAAAATGAGTAAAAGTGATGCTAACTTAAACGCTTTTATCTCAATGTACGATAGTTCTGACGTTATTATTTCTAAATTTAAAAAAGCAGTAACCGATAGCGATAATAAAATCGTGTTCGACCCTGAAAATAAAGCGGGAATAAGCAACCTTTTAACTATTTATTCTGCATTTAGTGGTATCAGTATTGAAGATGCTTGTAAGTTATTTGACGGAAAAGGTTATGGCGAATTTAAAGTTAAAGTTGGTGAAGCCGTTGCCGATGGCATTAAGCCTATCACTGAAAAACGCGAACAACTTATCAAAGATAAAGCATATCTTGATTCAATTATAATAAAAGGTGCGGAAACTGCTGGTAGAATTGCAGAACGTACTTTAAGAAAAGTTTATAGGAAAGTTGGTTTATATAGACCTGAAAGATAAAAATGTTTGGTTATTTAATGCCTGATAAACCGTATCTTTATATGAAAGATGATACGTTATATAAAGCGCTTTATTGTGGCGTGTGTAAAAGTATAGGTAAAAAGTGCGGTCAACGTGCAAGGTTTACCTTGACCTACGATATTGCCTTTTTATCTGCTATTGCACATAATATTTTAGGTAAGGACGTTGTTATTAAAAAGAGTAGGTGTGTAGCGCACCCTATAGTTCGTAGGCCTATTGCTAAGTGCGATGAAATTAGCGATATGCTTGGCGCGGTTAATTTAATTCTTGCATACTACAAACTTAAAGACGATATTTTAGATGAAAACAAAGGTAATTTAAAAAGTGCCGTATTTAAAAAAGGTTATAAAAAAGCAAAGAAGTTATATCCTAATATTGATAAAATCGTAAGTGAATCATATGCAAATTTAGTTAATTTAGAAAAACAAAATTGCGATTCCGTTGATATTGCAAGCGATTGTTTTGCGGTTATGCTTAAAGAGATTTCTAAAGAAGTGTTTGATGCTAAAGCAACCGAAAATACAAACGAACTTATGTATGCGATAGGTAAATGGATTTATCTTATCGACGCTTTAGACGACTATGATAAAGACGTTAAGTCGGGTAGTTACAACGTGTTTAAAAACTACTATAATGCTAAAAATTACGATGAGTTAATTGCTAAATTTGAAAATGAAATTATTTTCATATTTTCAGGTATATTCGCACAAATTGCGGAAAATTTCAATTTAATAAAATCGTATTTTAACAATGATTTAGTATCAAATATTTTATTTAGGGGCATACCTAAAAAAACTCAAACTATAATAAATAAAGGAAAGAAAAATAATGGATAAAAAACTTTACGAAGTTTTAGGTGTTTCGGTAGACGCGTCGCTTGAAGAAATAAAAAGTGCGTACGAAACTTTAAAAAATAAATATTTAGAAGAAAGATTTTTAGAAGGCGAAGCAGGTAATATCGCTGCAAAAAAACTCACCGAAGTAGAAAACGCTTATCGTGAAATTTTATCGTATAAAGAACAAAACGGCGGTCAAGACGCGGGGAGTTTATTTAATGAAATCGAAAGTTTAATTAAAAACGGCGATTTATATAATGCTCAAGCAAAACTTGACTCTTTTGATGAAAGAAGCGCTGAATGGCATTACTATCAATCGGTAGTTTTCTTTAAAAAGAACTGGATTAACGAAAGTAAAAAACAACTTGAAATCGCTATCCAAATGGATTCAAATAACGAAAAATACAAAAACGCTTTAAATAAATTAAACGAAAGGGTAAATCAAACGGCTAATCCTAACTGGAATAAGTCTGGCAATGCATACAACAATGTAAATAGTGGTGAACCTAAGCAATTCACAAGTGATAACCCACAACTTGGCGGGGATAGTTGCTGTCAATGGTGTTGCGATATGCTTATTTGTAACGCTCTTTTAAACTGTTGTTGTAACTGCCACTAATATGAAAGATTCAAAAGTTATTGCGCTATCTGGCTTATCAAGTGCATTTGCCTTAATATTTTTAATTATTGGCGGGTATTTTCCTACGTTTGATATATCTTGCTTGTTTATGGCAAGTTTAATGGTTATGATTCCGCTTGCAAAAAACACTATTAAAGGTGCTATTTTGTGCTATATTTCGGTGTTTTTATTATCGTTTATATTTACTTTTGGGCATTTTGAAATTTCAATTGCTTACGGATTGTTTTTTGGTTTACACCCGATAGTAAATTATTTACAAGTGAACAAAATTAAAAAAACTTGGATTATAAAGGTTATTAAAGTGATTTGGTTTTTAATCGTTGCATTTTTAATGTTTTACCTTCTTAAAATGTTTATCGTTGAAAACGAATTCATTAATAAATTTTTACCGATAGTTATCCTTATCGGTGGTAGCGTATTTTTTGTAATGTATGACTTTGTTATGTTAAGGTTTCAAAAAAATCTTAACGTTGTTATCAAAAGATTAAAATTATAGGTGTTTTATGCGTAAAAATGACGAAATTATAGGTCTTGTTGAAGGCGTTGGTTCTAATTCTGAAGGCGTTATTAAAATTGATAATTTCGTTTGCTTCGTTCCATTTGCTTTAATGGGCGAAAAAGTTCGCTTTAAAGTTTTAAAAGTAAATAAAAATATAATTTATGGTAAGTTATTAGAGGTCTTAACCCCGTCTGACGTCAGGGTAAGACCTTTTTGTGCAGTTTACGAAAAATGCGGTGGTTGTCAACTTCAACACCTTAAATATCAAGCACAATTAAAGGTTAAATCTAAAACGGTAAAAGATTGCATTAAAAAAATTGCAGGCATTGATTTAGAAGTTCCTATAGCCGTAAAAAGTAATTTAGAGTGCAAGTACCGCAATAAACTGCAACTTCCTATAAGAAACACCCTAAAAGGCAATCAAATAGGCTTTTTTATCAATAATTCGCATAATATCGTTGATATTACCGTCTGTCCTATACAAGAAATAGACGTTTCTAAAATCGTTAATATAATAAAAGCATTTATCGAAAAAACTGGCGAATCTTGCTTTAACGAAAGTACTGGCGAAGGTGTTTTACGCCATATTGTTACTAAAAGTGTAAGCAAGCGTTTAATTGTTATTTTGGTTATAAACGCTAATACGCTAAATAATTTAGACCTTTTAATTGAATTGATTAAGGGTGAATTTAACGATTTTTCGTTATTTTTAAACGTAAACAAAGTAAACGATAACGTTATTTTAGGTGATAAGTTTATCCACGTTTACGGTGATGAGTTTATTGAAGTTGAAGAATTTGGCGTTAAATATCCAGTTTATCCACAAAGTTTTATGCAAGTAAACAACGGAGTTAAAACCAAACTTTATAGCGACGTGTTAAAAAGCCTTGAACTTGACGAAAACACAACCGTTATCGACGCGTATAGTGGCGCTGGCGTAATGACCGCTACGTTTGCCAAGGTTTGTAAAAAGGCAATAGGTATAGAAATTATAAAAGAAGCGGTAGATTCTGCAAACGCGCTTGCAAAAAATAATGATTTATCAACTAAAATGTTCAATTACCACGGCGATTGTGCGGAACTTTTACCTAAAATTATCGAAACCGAAAGGCAAATCAATAATGATATTAAAGTCGTTTTAGACCCACCAAGAAAGGGCGTAGATTATAGCGTTTTAGATGCAATTTTAAAGGCAAAACCTAACAAAATAGTTTACGTGTCTTGCTCTCCGCAATCGCTTGGCAGGGATTTAGGCATACTTTTAAACACTTTGCATTACGATGGTAAAGAACTTAAAAAAACCGAAAACCCAAACCCTATTTATGAAATAACAAGAATTCTACCATACGATATGTTCCCACAAACAAAACACGTTGAAACGTTAGTATGCTTGTCAAAAAAAATGTAAAAACATATAACATTGACGTTGAGTTCGGTGAAGGCGAAGGGCAAGTGTAACTTAAAAAACTTCAAGAATAATTAAACGAACAAAAACCTAAAAAGAAAACGACTTATAAAGATATTTAAGCATATATTGAAAGAAGTATGGATTTAAAGTGCATACGGCTTACATCACCGAACAGAAAAGAGATTTAGGCTTACCTATGTATGATGCTCCGAACGCAGTAGAAGAATTAAAGCGTCCGCGTTCTCATCCGGCAACCGAAATGGTAGAAGTAATTAAATACGCGCTTAAACATTTCGAGATAATTTAACAGTTATATTTGTAAAAAAATCAGATTCAGTTTTGAGTCTGATTTTTCATTTTATTATATAGTAACTATATAATATTTTTTATCAGAACTATAAATCCCATTGCAATAATTGTAAAAAAGTGCTAAAATAGGTATACAACGTTAACTTAATAATGGATTATTATCGCTTAAAGTATACTCTCGGTAGAGGTATACTCTTTCGTATTTACATACAAATCTTGAAGTGGTTTCATTATGTTAGCGTCGCGGCAAAGCGAAAGATGCTTTTTTACAGGTGCGTTGTTTCGTTTGAACCGTCGCACTTTTTATTTTGCAAGAAAGGAGAAAGATTTATGAAAAAGAAAATCTTATCAATTTTAATAACAATACTTGCGTTATGTACGGGTATGTTTACCCTTACGGCATGTGGTGGGGATGAGCCACCAGCACCAAAATACTATACTGTTACATGGCAAAATTACGATAGTACTATTTTGGAAACGGATAGTAACGTAAAAGAAGGTTTAATGCCGACTTATGATGCTGCAACGCCAACAAAAGAAAGCGATGCAGAATTTACTTATGAATTTAGTGGATGGTCTCCTGAAATAAAAGTCGTTGATGGTGATATAACTTATATCGCTCAATTTAGTAGTGTAAAAAACAAATATACCGTAACCTGGAAAGATTATGACGGCACAGTTTTAGAAATTGATGACAACGTAGAATATGGCACTACGCCATCTTACGATAAAGGAAATCCTACAAGAGAAAAACACGCACAGTATACGTATTCTTTTAGTGGTTGGAATCCTACTGTGGATTCGGTTACGGGAAACGTAGAATATACGGCACAATACTCTACAACTATAAATAAATACACAGTTATTTGGAAAAATTATGACGGTACAGTTTTTGAAACTGATGACAACGTAGAATATGGCACTACGCCATCTTACGATAAAGAAAATCCTACAAGAGAAAAAGACGCACAGTATACGTATTCTTTTAGTGGTTGGAATCCTACTGTAGATTCGGTTACGGGAAACGTAGAATATATAGCACAATACTCTACAACTATAAATAAATACACAGTTGTTTGGAAAAACTATGACGGTACAGTTTTAGAAACTGATACCGAAGTTTCGTATGGCACGATTCCTTCTTATAACGGCAACACGCCAACAAAAGAAAGCGATGCAGAATTTACTTATGAATTTAGCGGATGGTCTCCTGAAATAAAAGTCGTTGATGGTGATATAACTTACACTGCAAGATATACTGATATATTAAACAGATATACTGTTACTTGGAAAGATTATGATGGCACAGTTTTAGAATTAGATGAAAGCGTAGAATATGGTACAATTCCTACTTATAACGGTGCAACACCAACAAGAGAAAAGGCTGAATACACATATATATTTATTGGATGGGATAAAACCGTAACTGAAGTTATGGGGAATGTGGTTTATACTGCTCAATATAGTCAAGAAGTAAGTAAATTTACTGTTGTTTGGAAGAATTATGATGGCACGGTGTTAAAAACTGACTCTGGTCTATTGTATCAAGCAACTCCTGAATATGTAGGTCAAACGCCGACGAAAGTGAAAGATGCACAATATACGTATACTTTCAACGGGTGGTCTCCTGCTATTTCTAAAATAACGGATGACGTAGTTTATACGGCACAATACTCTATAACATTAAATAAATATACGGTTACATGGAAAAACTTTAATGGTATGGTTTTAGAAACTGATATCGAAGTGCCTTATGGCGAAATGCCTGTTTATAACGGAAGTACGCCTACAAGGGGAAAGGATGCGCAATATACGTATACCTTTAATGGATGGACTACTAACATTTCCAAGGTTACGGGCGATATTGTTTATACTGCAAAATATTCGACAACGGTAAACAAATACACGATAACTTGGAAAAACTATGATGGTAGTACATTGAAAACCAATAGCGTTGCTTACGGAACAAAACCTGTATATAATGGAGCAACGCCTACTAAACAAAGCGATGCGCAGTATGGTTATTTGTTTAGTGGCTGGTCGCCTACTGTGGTAAACGTGACTGAAGATGCGGAATATATTGCAACCTTTTCGGCTACCACAAAAAAATATACAGTTACTTGGAAGAATTATGACGGAACGGTCTTAGAAACGGATGCAAACGTGGCATATGGCTCAATGCCCACATATAACGGAAACACCCCGTCAAAACCTTACGACTCGTTAAACGAATATGAATTTGAAGGCTGGTCGCCCAAAGTAGAAGGCATAACGGGAGATACTGTATATACAGCCGTATTCTCAATAAGTGAAAGCACCACGTTTACAATTAAATATGATGCAAATGGTGGAACGGGAGCACCTTCTTCTCAAACAAAGAACAAAGGGCAAAATATAACTTTAAGTTCTACAATTCCAACGAACGGAGACCATGTGTTTATAGGTTGGTCTTGTGCGTATGACGGAAATACATATAGCAAAGGTAGTTCGTTTAGCGTAGATGCCAACGTAACTTTATATGCTGTTTGGGGACATGGTTGTGAAACTTGTGGAGCTAGCGGTCAGGTTTCCTATCAAAAAACATGTAGCAATTGTAATGGAAATGGAACAGTTAAGGAAAGCAAATGGTATAGTTGCTCTGGTTGTGGTGGCGATGGCAAACTTTCTGCCGTAAGTAAAGCTTGTTCATCGTGTAGTGGCTTTGGCGGTATTTGCATGTTTAGTTGCAGCTCGGGGCACTCTTGGACGACGTCTAGTTATGCTACTAGAATTTGCCCATATTGTGGTAAATCTGGTAGTGGGAGCAGGCTAAATACATGTTCGTCGTGTTCTGGGAAAGGAACAACATCATACTATCCTACTTGTTCGGCTTGTAGTGGTAGTGGTGGAAGTTATAAAAATGTAAGTGTAGATTGTTCATATTGTTCAAATGGTTACAATACCGCATATAAAACATGTGGAACATGTAATGGTTCAAAAAATATAAAAAACACAGCACAATCTTTTAGTTTAACACTAAAGAATGGAAGTTCTACTTTTGCAACTAAAACGGTTTACTATGGTGATTCGTTTAAACTGAATATTCCTACGAAAACGGGCTACACTTTTGTGGGTTGGTTTGACACGCAAGAAAACGGAAAAAAATACACAGATAGAAACGGTGTTTCTTTAAAAGTTTGGGATGAAACAAGTAATAAAACCCTATATGCTCAGTGGATTGAAAATTATACAATTACTTATAATCTTAACGGTGGAACGGCAACTAATAAAACAAGTTATAATATTGAAACAGAAACGTTTACACTTAATAATCCAACTAAAACGGGATATAAGTTCTTAGGCTGGAGAGGTACGGATATTGATAATCAAAGCGCAGATGTGACAATACATTGTGGAAGCACGGGAGATAGAGAATATACTGCGTATTGGGAAATAATCACTTACTCAATTACTTATCAATTAAATGGTGGTGTAAATAATAATGCTAACCCTACCCAATATACCATTGCAACGGACACTATTACTTTATTTAATCCAACAAGGGAGCATTATGATTTCGTTGAATGGAGATTAAACGGGTCAAAAGTAACACAAATAACAAAAGGAAGTTACGGAAATAAAACATTAACTGCTGTATGGCAACCTAAAACGTATTCTATTTCATACAATCTTAATGGTGGAAGAGCAACTAATAAAACAAGTTATAATATAGAAACAGCAACATTTACGCTTAATAATCCAACTAAAACAGGATATACCTTTAACGGTTGGACGGGCGTAAATGGAAGCATGCCCGAATTAAACGTAAGCGTTGAACTTGGTACAACGGGCGATTTAGAGTTTGTTGCAAATTGGTCGATAAATCAATATACTATTACGCTTGTATTTAATAATGGAAACGATAATGAAGAAGTAGAATTTGATTATCAAGAAGATATAGTTATCGATATTCCTACTTGGAATAGAAAATCGTTTGTTGGTTGGTATGAAAATGAAGATTTAACAATTGCACATTCTTATACTAAAATGCCAAATAAAAATTATACGTTATATGCTAAATGGGAAACGTATAATATTGAAATTTCGTATGATTCGACGAAAACGGCAATAAGTGTAAACGACGTAATCAATGCTGAATTGTTTAGCGCAACTGCTATAGATACGGACGAAACTGTTTTAGGCGTAAACGTAGAAGTTATTGCAGGACAGTTGCAAGTTGGTGAAACGATTACTGTAAGATTGACAGCAACTGGTTTGTATAACGTTAAAGCTGTAAAAACAATTACAGACGTTCATGTCTATGGTACGCCTACTTTAATTTGTGATACTACTAAAGATTATATTAACGTAAGTGATGAATTAGTTGGAAATTTATTCTCTACTATCGGTACAGATACGTTTGGTGGAAACACGGATATTGTTGTAGCGGTTAAAGAAGGTGAATATTCTGCTGGCGATATTGTAACTATTGTGGTTAAGGCAATAGACGTTGCTGGAAATGAATTTACTGTTGAAATTCCTAACGTTAAAGTTTATGGAACGCCTATTATTAATAGAGATGAAACTATAGTGGATATGAAAGTATCTGAAATTGTTTCTAATGAAAAATTCGTGGTTACGGCTACGGATAGTTTTGGCGTATCTTTAGACGTTACTACTGAAATCATCAATGGTACTTTTGCGAAAGGACAGACTATTACGGTAAGAAGTTCGGCAATGGATAGCAAAGGTAACGTAGGCTACGTTAATTACAATATTAAAGTTTATGGATTACCTACTATTAGTAATGCAACAATTAAAGATTTTAAGGTTGAGGACGAAATAACTTTAGAATCTTTAGGTGTTGTGGCTAAAGACTCATTCGGTGTTAAACTTAACAATGTAACGCTTACATTGCAAGATGGTTTACAAACGGCTGGTAGTGTTTTAACCTATTTGGTTGTTGCCGTTGACCATTTGGGGAATGAAAACTCTCTCGTTATAGATAACGTGAGAATTTTTGGCTTGCCTGAAATTAGTTGCGAAAAAGATAAGATAAAGATTGAAGAAGCGAGATATAAGAATACTGTTTCTTTTGATTTAAATGGTGGTACTGGGAATATTGAGCCACAAGAAATAACGGATAGAATAGGAATGGTTTATCCTGAAATCCCAACAAGAAGCGGATACGCTTTTGCTGGATGGTATGATAATCAAAACTATACGGGGACACCGTTTGATTTCGCTAAAACTTTAGACGAAGATATTACCCTTTATGCAAAGTGGGTAGAGATGAGCACCACAAAGCACACAAGGGAATATTTTAATGTGATGAATCATACGACGTCTAGTAGTAAGAAGTCTGTTACCGCTTCATCATATAGTGATTACAATTATTACTATTTCACCTGCTATACCTCAGGTTCTTATACAATTTATGAGTATTGGACTCAAGGTGACTTCTATTTTCAAGTGGATAATGTTACATCTGGGGTACAAATAAATAAATATAATCTCTATGATAGCAAAAAATCTAATAGTATAACTTTTACCGCAAATGCTGGAGATGTGATTAGGATTGGTACTATAAGATACAGTGCTGATTACAATATGACAAGCAACGGAACATTCTATGTGACTGGAGCAAAATATCCAACTGCAGGAGGGTTGGGTGTTGGTTGTGGAACATCATTGAGCGAAACTTTAGGGGTTTCTGCAAATGATAGCTTTGGTAATGAATTAGATGTTTCAATAGAATTAACAAATGGTACTGTTGCAAGTGGAAATGTTGTTTATTATACACTTACTGCGACTGATTTACTTGGTAACGAAACTATTGTTACTGTGCCTGTAAAAATTTATGACGTTCAAGATATAATAATAG
>JAZLAE010000043.1:0-46341 GCA_045613025.1 Christensenellaceae bacterium
TCCGGAGTTCGAGTCTCCGAAGGCGCACCAAAAAAAGACTTACTTAATTAAGGTAAGTCTTTTTTTATACAAGACCGATAGGGCTTGGTATGTAATCACGCGTTAGCGTGTATGTAATTGCAACGTCAGTTGCGTATTATATCGGTTTGATTACAACCCCCATTGCCGTTGATTTTTTGATATTGACAACGGCTTTCCTTTATGCTAAAATTATTTTTGTAATAAAGGAGAGATTATGCCTAATTTTGAACGCTTTGGCGTTATGCTTGACGTATCAAGAAACGCCGTTATGAAAGTTAGTGAAATTAAAAAATTTATTGATTATATCTCAAAAATGGGATATAACTGTTTAGAAATTTACGCTGAAGATATTTATAAGATTGATAACGAACCTTATCTTGGATATCTTCGCGGTGGATATTCTAAAGAAGAAATTAATGAAATAGACGCTTACGCAAAATCTAAAGGGATAGAACTTATACCTTGCATACAAACTCTTGCACACATTACTAATATGTGTAAAATTCCACATTACTGGGATATTATCGACTGCGACGATATTTTACTCATCGATAACGAAAAAACTTACGCATTTATTGATAATATTTTCAAAACTCTTGCCGAAACTTTTACTTCGCGCGAAGTGAATATCGGTATGGACGAAGCGGATAAAGTAGGGCTTGGTAGGTATCTTCACGAAAACGGCTATATCGACCGTACTGAACTTTTACTTAAACACTTAAATAAGGTTGCCGAAATTGCTAAAAAATACGGTTTCCATTGCCATATGTGGAGCGATATGTTCTTCCGTTTGGCAAGCGGTGGCTACTATTACATAGAAAACGGCTTAAATATAGAAGTTTCGCCTGAAATAAAAAACAAAATACCTGATAACGTTTCCCTTACCTACTGGGATTACTACCATACCGATAAAAGTATATACGACGTAATGTTCAAAGAACATAAAAAGTTAGACGACAACGTTTGGTTTGCGGGCGGAGCGTGGATTTGGCAAGGCTTTACCCCGCTTAATGAGTTTTCACTTCGCACTATGAAACCCGCTTTTGAAAGCGCCGTAGAACACGGCGTTAAAAACGCCATAATTACCGTTTGGGGTGACGACGGACACGAAGCGTCTTTCTACGGTATTTTGCCTTCACTTTTTGCAATTAGTAAGTTTAAAGAAGGCGTTTTTGATTTAGATATTATTAAAGCAGAGTTTAAAAAGGAATTCAATCTTGATTTTGACGGGTTTATGACTTTAGATTTACCTAATCAATTTAGTATAAACGGCGTAAAAGATTTATCGTATAGTTGCGTAACAAAAGCGATGTTTTATAGTGACGTTTTACTTGGCGTTAAGGATATTGAATACGCTAAGTTCGACCCTATACCGTATAGCGAAATTGAAAAAACCATTAAAACGGCAAAAGTAACCGCTGGCGAATTTAAATACGTTTTTGATACACTTGAAAAACTTTGCGGATTTATGAAATACAAAGCAACGCTTGGCATTGAAGCGCGCAAAGCCTACAAGCAAAAAGATTTAAACGCACTTAAACAAGTGGTTAAAAATTTAAAACTTTCTATAAAAGCGCTTGATAAGTTTATACCTGTATTCAAAAATCAATGGTTTATAGAAAACAAGCCGTTTGGCTGGGAAGTTCAAATTTTAAGGCTTGGCTCTTTAAGGGCAAGACTTATCGACACTAAAGAACGTATACAAGATTATTTAAAAGGCAAAATTTCTAAAATTGAAGAACTTGAAGAAGAACTTTTACCTTGGAAAGATAGAAACGGCTTTATGTACCACAGATGGCGTGAAAGCGTTACAACTTCTACCCTTTAAACAATAAAAAAGACTTACCTTTTTTGGTAAGTCTTTATTTTTTATTTGTTTGTTTCTTCTTTTTTCTTTCTTTTAAGCCAAGGCTTTGGTGTTACGATAAAGTGGAATATACCCACCAAGCCAACAACTAAAAGTGCAAGGGTTATAAAGTAAACAGTCCAACCGTTGTTAAGATTTAAAAGTGGCAAGCCTTCCATTGGCGGATAAGTTAAGTACATAAAGTTAGCACGCCTAAAAGCACCTTCAACATCTGCTGCAATACTTAAAAAACTGTTAAGCCACATACAAATAAGCGCCATTGAGCCTATTAAACCTAAGTTATAAAAGTAGTTTTTAAGTTTCCAGTCAACAAGTTTTTCTTTTACGATATAAATTGCAAAAGAAATTAAAAACGCGTGGAAGAAAAAGTATTGCCATACTTGGATATTATCAAAGTTTACGCCTACTGTTGGAACAAAAAGTGCAATGATTGCGCCAAGCATTTGCGTAGGAGCCATAAAACCTAATAATACTTGTTTGGTCTTTTCGCTTTTAACAAAGAATTTAAGCCCGAACATTAAAAATATTTGAATTGAGCATAAGTGAAAAGGTAAATCACCCGGGTCTAAATACTTACCACCTTCGGTGTGTGGGCTTGGAAGTAAGTTGCAAGAAATTTTTACTACTTCACTAATAACAGATACAACAAGCATAAAGTTTAATACAAAGTTAAACGATAATTTAAACTTGTTTTGTAAAAGTAATGCACCCACTATCGTAACGATAGATATAGCAATCCAAATATAATGTTCTAAGGTAAACATAAATAAACTCCTTTGTATAAACTACCGTTTAATTATATCACTATCAAAATATACTGTCAATACAAAATTTAGTTATCGCTAACCATTGAATTTTTAAAGATTATTATTGAAGAAACAACCGCTACCACCGTATATATTAAAACGGTAACTAAACTGATAATTGCAAAGGCGTTAAAGGTATATAAAGTGCCAAAAACGTTTACTGCTGAAGTTGATACCCTACCTAAATATACCGACGGATAGAAAGGTAAAAACCTTGCAAACGTTTCAAACCCGCCCATACTTTCAATAGGCATCCAACAACCACCTAAAATACCCGATGCGGATATTATAACCGAAGTTATGCCTGGTGCAGATTTATCGCTAAATACCGTGCCCATAATAACACCTAAGAACACACAGAAAATCAAGATAGGTAATTGCGATAATATTAAAAGTAAAATTCCACCAAAAGAGATATACTCCCCGCCACTACAAAGCGCAATGTTACCGCCTGCAAGTATGCAAATAACCGTTTGACACAAACCTATAATAATACCAACTATTGCATAACCAAAAATAAAGTTATGGCTTTTCATTGGCGACGAATAAAGCCTTTTTAAAAATGACGTTTGCCTATCTTTAGATATTAAAAGTGATAAAGTTAACGTTATAAAGGTATACGAAAAAGTTATAACGCCAGGAACTATTGATTTAAGTTCAAAAGTAGGCGTATTCCCGCCCGAAAAACTGTTTATAATGTTAAATAAAAGTAGCATTGCAACTGGAAAAATCAAGCAAAATATATAAATTACGCTGTCGCGCAAAACCTCTATTAAGTTGCGCTTAAAAAAACAAATAGTTCTATTCATTTTCACCCTCCACTATCTTAACGAACGCGTCTTCAAAGGTGGTAGCGTTAGTTTCCGCTTTAATTTCTTCAGTTTTGCCTACCTTTAAAAGTTTACCTTTATATAAAATGGCAACTCTATCGGATAAATTTTCGATTTCTTCTAAGTAATGAGAAGTGAGTATTATAGTAATTTTGCCTTTTAACTTTAAAATAATTTTCCAAAGTTCCCTACGCGCTAAAACGTCAAGCCCAAGCGTTGGTTCATCTAAAAACAACACTTGTGGTTTAGATATAAGTGCTATTGCAATAGAAAGCCTGCGCTTATATCCACCAGATAACGTTTTTGCCTTTTGGTTTAAAACTTCTTCTAACGAAAAAGTAGATATAATTTCTTCTAAATACATAGCGTCTTGAACGTTATAAACACCCGCAAAAAACTCTAAATTTTCAAGAACGGTTAAGTTTGGCGCAACGGAAGTTTCTTGTGGCGATACGTCGATAATTTGTTTAATTTTATCAATATCGCTATCTAAATCAAAGCCGTTGATATACGCTTTACCGCTATCCTTTTTTGAAAGCCCCGAAAGTATTTTTATAAGCGTGGTTTTACCCGCACCGTTAACGCCTAAAAGCCCAAAAAGTTCACCCGCGTTTATTGTAAGTGATAAATCTTTTAAGGCAAGAACGCCGTTTTTATACCTTTTTGATATGTTTTTAATTTCTATTCCTTTCATAATACTCCTATTTTTCAAAAACTTTATCTGCTAAATCATCAAAAGAGTCAGGCTTAACTACCGCCATACCCCTATTTTTGTCGCACAACACTAAAACGTAATCGCCAGATTTAATAGCAAACATATCCCTTGCTTCTTTAGGAATTACAATTTGCCCCTTTTCGCCAACTTTACATACGCCAACAAATTTTTCTTTATCCATAATTTTCTCCTTTAGTTATACAAGTTATACTTTTCATACTTATTATACTTTAAGGCAATAAAAAAATCAAGCGGTTTGCTTGATTTTTGCTATAATTTTATTAAAAGTTATACGATTTACGCCTTTCTTTACGCAATTTTGCTTTTTCGTATTCAAGTTTTTCTTCTTCGGTTTCTAAAATAATACCGGGAACTTTAGTTGGTTTTTCGTTTTCGTCAAGGGCAACCATAACAAAGTACGCGGTGTTAATAAGTCGCCTTTCGTGTGTTAATTCTTCAACGAAAACGTCAACCTTAACTTCCATTGAAGTGTTGCCTACATAGGTTATTTTACCTATAATACAAATAGTATCGTTAGCGTAAGCAGGGGCTTTAAACTCAAGCATATCAACAACGGCGGTAGTAACGTTTCTTTCAGAGTGACGTCTTGCAACAACGGCTGCAACAACGTCCATCCAACTCATAAGTTTACCACCAAAAAGTCTGCGGTATCCGTTTAAGTTGCCTTGCGATAAAATATGAACTTGTTCAGTAATAGAGTCTTTAATTCTTTTATTATTCATAGTTATAGTATTAGCAGTTTTCTAAAATGACGATGGCTCAATAATAAGGTTAATTTTAAAAGGGCTAATCAAACGCAAGTAAGACAAGGCAAACCCCGAAGATAAGAGTTTACATCTTTTCAAGGGGTTTAACAAAGTATTACGTAGCGTTTCATTTGCACTTTAGTTAACCGTTTGTTGAGATAGAGTCTAAAATATAGCGGGCTACGTATACGCCACTTGCAGATGCGTGAGAAAGTGAGTGTGTTACGCCACTACCGTCACCGATTACAAATAAACCTTTATGTTTAGTCATAAGGTTGTTATCGATTTCAACTTGCATATTGTAGAATTTTACTTCTACGCCGTACAATAAAGTATCGTCGTTAGCAGTACCCGGTGCAATTTTATCAAGCGCGTAAATCATTTCGATAATACCGTCTAAAATACGCTTAGGCATAACTAAACTCAAATCGCCCGGTGTAGCGTTTAAAGTAGGCGTTACGAAACTTTCTTCAATTCTGTTTTGATTACTTCTTTTACCCCTTATAAGGTCGCCAAATCTTTGAACGATTACGCCACCGCCAAGCATATTTGAAAGCCTTGCAATGCTTTCGCCATAGCCGTTACTATCTTTGAACGGTTCAGATAAATGCTTGCTAACTAAAAGAGCAAAGTTAGTGTTAGAAGTATGTTTTTTAGGGTCTTCGTAACTATGGCCGTTAACTGTAACGATACCGTTAGTATTTTCGTTAACAACAACGCCACGTGGATTCATACAGAAAGTTCTAACCCTATCTTGGAATTGTTTAGTACGGTACATAATTTTACTTTCGTAAAGTTCATCAGTTAAGTGAGCAAAAATTTCGGCAGGAAGTTCTACCCTTACACCGATATCAACCCTGTTAGATTCTTTAGGGATATCAAGCGATTCGCAAACTTCTTCCATCCATTTACTACCACTTCTACCAACAGAAACGATAACGTTTGTAGCCGTATAACTATCTTTTTTAGTGTTAACGACATATTCATCGCCATTTTTAGCAACTGATAAAACAGGAGTTTCAAAGAAGATATCCATTTTATCTTTAAGTTCGCTATATAAATTTTCTAAAACAACGTAGTTGATATCCGTACCTAAATGGCGAACTGAAGCGTCAAGCAAGTGAAGGTCGTGTTCTAAACATAATTTTTTAATTTTTGTATTAGCAGTAGAATACAAGTGCGTACCTTCGCCACCGTGAGAAACGTTAATTTCGTCAACGTATTGCATAAGTTCAAGCGCTTTTTTCTTACCGATATAATCGCAAAGTGTGCCACCAAAGTTATTAGTGATATTATACTTACCGTCAGAGAAAGCACCCGCACCACCAAAACCGTTCATAATAGCACAAGTTTTACAACCGATACAAGATTTTACTTTTTCACCATCGATAGGGCATTTACGCTTTTCAAGGCTTTTACCCGTTTCAAACATAGCGATTTTTAAGTTTTTATTAGATTTTACAAGTTCGTAAGCAGAATAGATACCACCAGGACCTGCACCGATAATAATTACGTCGTATTTCATAATTAAATCTCTCCTTTTCAACCTTTATATTTTAGCATAATATTTAAATTTTGTCTACACCTTATTTAAAATTTATATATCTTTAAAAAACACTTAAAAAATTAAGCAATTTTATTTGACAAAAGCCTTATAAAGTAGTAAAATACCATAGTAACGTGCCGCTGTGGCGGAACAGGCAGACGCAAGGGACTTAAAATCCCTCGATGTAACAGTCGTATCGGTTCAAATCCGATCAGCGGCACCAAAAAATAGCAGACTGCATTAAGCAATCTGCTATTTTTTTATGCTAATCTACGGATTTGACTATAATTAAGGGCTCCCGAAAATATTTTGTTTGCAAAAGATTTTTGGGAAAAAGGAGCAATAACAAAGCGCTTTTGAAATTTACTTTTAGTAAATTACTTTTAGCGTAGTTTATTGCGACGCTATCAGCGGCACTAATACTTTTAAATAAAAAGCCGACTTATGTTTTCAATTTTTATCCTTTACAAATTATAACCTAACAAACAACCCCAACCTACAAAGGTTGGGGTGTTTTTATATTATTTTAAATTAAAGGTTTTTTCTAACAATGTAAATTGTCATATCTCCCTTTGGTTTATATTTTGAAAGGCTTGATATTTTGTTTGTTAAACCTTCATCTAAATATGCACCGCCAAAATATTGACCAGTACCTAATTGATATGTAATAGTGCTTAAAGTATCCCCTTCAAATACGTATTGAACGTCGGTAGAACCGTCTTCAAACACGATAGTGATTGTTAACTTAGGAAGCCATTTAGCGTAAAGAACACCGTTTGTATAGAATAAAGCAGAACTACTACATTTATTAGTAAGGGCTTCATCTTTATACCAACCGCCAAACTTCTTATCGTTTGTATTAGCAAGAATAAATTCTTCACCAGTAACATCAAAACTTTGATTGTAAGTAACGGTAATAGGGTCTTTAGTTACGCCGTCCATATTAGTTACAAAAGAAACGGTAACTTTATCCCAAATAGCGTAAATAGTATCAAATCTATAAATATCGTTTACGCCTGTTGAAGAATTGTAACTGAACATTTTTGATGATTCAAACGTTGTTGTACCGTCAGTATTCACTTTAAAGTATACGTGGTTACCGTAAAGGTCAGAATAAGTTGCTTCTGAATAACAAGCAGAGTGGTCTGACCAACCAAGTAAAGTAGCACCTTCTTTTACAGGGTTTTTAAAGGTAATAGCACCTTCAGTTGCACCGAAGTCAATAACTTCGATATCAGTATCGCCATCAACGTTACCGCCCATATAATCAACTTTTAACGAATAAACTTGACTAAATACGGCAGTAATTGTAGGAGTGCTTGAAGTTGTTGGTAAGTTATAACCGTCAGGGAAACTTAAAATAGTTTCGTAGCCAACGCCGTATCTACCTTTCCAAGAAACGTTCCAGTATAAGAACTTATAGCCTTCTTTTGTAGGTACAAGTTGAGTAAAGTCGATAGCAGGAGCGTCAGCGTAAATAACTGTAGGTAAATCTTCTTCGTTTTCAAGCGTACCGCCAGATAAATTCCAAGTAATGTCATAAGCCCTAATAAACACAGGTGTTAACGTAACGTTAGACGTACGATTAGTGCTAATAGAAGTAATGATTTCGCTATGGCCTTTTTCTTTCCAACCTATAAACATTTGGTTGCTATCTCCCATTACTGATGGAAGATTGAAAGAGCCTTCTGCACGTAAAATTTTAGTAGGGTTTGTACCGTCTATTAAACTATGCCAATATTCAATTTCATAGTTTATAAAGAAGTAGATGCCTTCTTCTTTCCATTTAGCGTATACTGTTACGTTGTCAGTTAAACCAGCAGTTGAAGTAACCTTTGTTACAAAGTTTTCTTCAAGATACCAACCTTCGAACTTATACGTATAAGAAATTGATGAAGCCTTTGTAGGATTTAAGAAAGTAACAACGCTTTCTTCAGTAAATTCATTTTTAACGTTAGTTAAAGAAGCAAACGCACCACCGTTTAATTCATAGGTTATAGTGAAGGTATCAGGTACTGGTGGTAATTCTTTCCACTTAGCATAAAGAATAAGGTCCTTATCAGTTTCAAAGTTATAAGCGCTTACAAATTGTTTTAATTCAGCGTCTTTATACCAACCTAAAAATTCAAATCCTTCTTTTGTAGGTGTTGGAAGTTGATATTTTTCATCAGCAATTATTACATCCGCATCTAAAGCGTCACCGCCGTTTGTGTTGTAAGTAAGGGTAACTAATTCATCACCCGTCATAGAAGTAATGCCGTCAAAATCTAAGTTAAGGCAGATAATTAAACCTGCTTTATCTAAATAAGCAGCATCAGTTTGCCAGTTGTTACCAGTAAAAGTATAGTGTGAAACTGTATCAATGCCAGAGTAATTAATTGGGTTTAAAAGCCAGTAATCAGTAGTAAAGCGGTCTTCTTTATAGTATTTTGTATCATCTTTAAAGAGCGCGTAGTCTGTTAAACTTTGTTTTTTATCGGTAGCAGTTGGATGGCTACTTGCAAATTCATCAACGTTCCAAAGGAATAATTTATAAGGGTCTTCTTCGTTGAGTTTAGTATCGCCGATAATTGATTTTTCTAAATCGTTAAAAGTATTATAGAAATCACCGTTTAAGTATTCTAAAAGTTTATATTCGTCAACGAAATCAAGAACTTGTAAAGTAGTCCATCTACCGTTAGAGCGAACCCAAGTGATAGGTTCTACTTTGAAGTAATATGATTTAAAACGTTCAAAGTTAAAGGCGTTTGATTCAAAAGTACAAACTTCTTTAGCGTATTCGTTACCTTGATATTCATAGTAACCGTTAGCGTTTCTATCGCTAAATTCCATAGCGTCTAAAGCGTTGATAACGTTTTGGTCGGTAACTACCGTTTGTGGATATCTACCAAGTTGAATGCTTTGTTTACCAACGTAATCGTCGATAGAGTATGAAGCGTGCGCTACCATATTGCCTGTAAGCACGATAGAGTCTACTTTTTTACCACCAACAATCCAGCCTTCAAACTCAAAGTCTTCAGCGCCGTCTCTTTGAACTGTGTAGTCGGCAAGATTTATAGTAGTACCCGCCTTAACCTTAACAGGTTCAATAGGTTCGCCACCACGAACGTCGAACACTAAAGTAGCGTAAGAATTAGGGTCGTAGGTGTAGTCAACTTCTAAGTTGTAAATAGTTCTACCGCATACCGTACAAGTTTTGTGACCTTTACCTTTTTTGATAGGTGTTGCAGGTTCATCAACAACGATTTCGCCATAAGCGTGTTCGCCCTTTTCACCTACTTCGTCGGTGTGCTCACAAGTAGCGTTGCGCCAGTGATAAGTAGCGTCGGTGCTCCACTCTTCAGAAAAAGTGTGTTCGTGAGCATCGCCACCGCCACCACAAGCAATAAGCGACGCGCCTGCGGTTGTAAACATTAACAACGAAAGGACAAGTGTTAATATTTTTTTCATAATTTTTCCTCCCCAAAAATAACAAATAAAAAACCGCTTAGCAAACGGGCATAATAACCCTACTGCTTAGCGGATTGTTTCGTTTTATTAAGTTGCATACTAAAAGTTGGGTAACTACGTGGTTTGCCCTGTCTGTTTAAACGATTATACGCCAACATACCAAACTGTTAACTCCTTTTCGCAACTTTTATTTATTTTAACATGATTTTTTATAAAAATCAATAGGCAATTTTGTAATATTATCTCTATCCGTTTAAATTTTTTATCGTTTGCGATGGCGTTTCACCTATAATCGACTTATACACCTTTGAAAAATACAAAGCGTCTTTAAAACCGCAGGCGTTTGAAATATCTTTAATGCTACTAACGTTGCGCTTTATAAGTGAATATGCAAACTTGATTCTTAAAGAATTTACGTATTCGGTTACGGTAGTTTTCATAACTTTAACAAACACCCTTGATATATATTTAGGGTTGTACGATAATTCTTTAGAAATTTTATCCAAACTTAATGATTTATCGGCAAAATTATCGTCGATATATAGTTTTATTTTATACGCTACGCTTTTATCCGTATTAAGCGTAGATTTTTTTACAGCGTTTACCTTTCCTATTTCGGCAAGAGTTAAAAATAATACGCCTTGACTTGCAAGACCTATTAAACTTTCGTTTAACGTTAAATTATCTACCCAAATTTTACCTACCGATTTTAAGTTTTTATAAACGCAGTTTGTTGCCGAAATTTTTAAATTATCAAGGGTATCAATGGCAGAAGTTCCTATAAAACTTAGATAGGCAAACTTTAAATCTTTTACGTTTTCAATACAATAATGTTGCGCGGGGAACTCTATAAAAACGTCGCCTTCTTCGATTTTATACTCACCGTAATTAGTTTTAAAAATTCCATTGCCACTAATTACGTAGTTTACCCTACAATAAGTAGAATAACGCCACTTACTATAAACTTTTTCATCAGTTTCGTATACGTAGTTGATAACTTGAACGTCGCTACGCTTAACTTCTTTTATAAAATTACAAATGTTAATGCTATTCATAATTATATAATAGTTACAATATAGATAAAAGTCAATAAAAAGTGGATATTTTACTTAATATTGTGGAATTTTTCTATTGTTTTATTATCAATTATGAGTTAGAATGATTATATAAATAAATTTAAGGCTACGTAGCAATAGATAAGTGATTAAATTTATTGGTTTGGCGAGCAAAAAAGCAAGCAAGACAAGGCAAACCCCGCAGACAAGAGTATACATCTTATCAAGGGGTTAAACAAAGTATTGCGCAGTTTTTTTACGGCCAAAAATCAGTTAGATATTGCGGAGTAGCCGAGGGGAAAACAATGAAGCAACTTGCAATGAAAGCGTACGTAAACGAAATTCCTAAAAAGGACGTAGTTTTACCAAGCGGATACAAAATTATTAACTTTACAGGCGCTAAAGAAGATTACTTAGCGTGGAAAAAAATCGTAGTTGAGCCACCAGTTCCACCGTTTGACGGCGATGAATACTGGCGTATGGCAATCGACGGCTATAGCGACCTTGATTTAGTTTTAGAAAAAGATATGTTCTTTGTTTTAAACGATAAGGGCGAACGCGTTGCCACCGTTACAACAATTACACACGCCAACAATACAGGCTATTTACATATGGTAAAAATGCTTACAAGCGAACGCGGTAAAGGTATAGGTCAAGCGATATCTAATTTCTCTATTGAAGAATTTAGAAAAAGAAGCATAAACGAAGTGTACTTAACTACCGATGATTTTAGAATTCCCGCTATTAAAACCTATTTAAAATCGGGGTATAGACCTATTATTTACACAGACCCTGATAGTGATATGCTTGAAAGATGGGAAAAAGTTTATAGCGAAATCAACTACGAAAAAGTTCCGTACGTATACGAAGAATTTAAACATTATAGGGAGATAAGAGATGGCAAAAATTAAAATCGGTGTTTTCGGTGTATACCGCGGAACAAGTATGATTAACTTTTTACGTTATAGCGATAAAGGCGAAATAGTTGCCATTTGCGATAAGTGGAAAGAAGCAATCGACAAGCAAAAAAGCATAATAAACGACGATTCTATTACCTATTACGATAATTTTGACGACTTTATTAAACACGATATGGACGCCGTTGTTCTTGCTAACTACGCTACCGAACACGCGCCTTACGCCATTAAGGCTATGAAAGCAGGCAAGCACGTTTACTCTGAAGTGTTGCCTTGCCAAACAATGAAAGAAGCGGTAGAACTTGTTGAAACGGTAGAACAAACGGGTAAAGTTTACTGCTATGGCGAAAACTACTGTTATCTTCCCGCAACGCGTGAAATGAAAAAGTTATACGGGCAAGGTAAACTTGGCGAATTTGAGTACGCCGAAGGCGAATATATCCACAACTGCTACCCTATTTGGCACAGCATAACTTACGGCGATGAATCGCACTGGCGAAACAATATGTATTCAACTTTTTACTGCACGCACTCAATAGGCCCTATCGTGCATATAACAAAGCAAAGACCGGTGTCTGTTATAGGTTTAGAAGGCACTAAAAACGCGCGTAACCTTATGGTTGGTGCAAAAGGCGGTGCGTTTGGCATTTCTATGATTACCTTTGAAAACGGCGGTATTATGAAAAATATTAACGGTTGCTTTTTAAACGGCAATTCTATTTGGTATTCGCTATACGGCTCTAAGGGTAAAATGGAAAGCGAACGCGAAGGCAAAAACACGCGTGGCGTTGATGCTATTAACGTTGAAATAACTGGCGAAGAAAAGCAAAACTACGTAGTTAAGGGCGATGATAAACTTGCGCAATACGGTCATAACGGGTCTGATTACTTTACAGTTTATAACTTTATTGAAGCAATCAACGGCAATAAAAACGCCGATATTATCGACGTTTACGAAGCGCTTGATATGTTTTTACCAGGGTTATTTTCTTACCGTTCGATACTTAACGACGGCAAGAAAATGAAAATTCCTAACCTTAGAAATAAAGAAGAACGCGATTTATACCGCAACGACACCGCTTGTGTTGATAGTAAAGTTGCGGGCGAAATGCTACTTCCAACAACTTCACTTGGCACGCCAGAGATTGACAAAGCCGTTTACGATAATATGAGAGAAACTTGGAAAGCGGAATTTAATAGCGATAACGGTTATACCAAAGCAGCGTTTACACAAAGTTCTAAAAAATAATAAAAAGCGTGCTTTAATCAAGCACGCTTTTAGTTAGCAAAAAAATAAGGGTAAGTATAAACTTACCCCTTTTTATTATTCATTTACTTCGCTATTTGAAATGATAACTTGTTTGCCATCGTAATATCCGCACTTAGCACAAATTCTGTGTGGTTGTTTTTGAGCGTGACATTGTGGACATTCAACAAGTGTAGGAACTTTTGCTTTGTAGTTGCTTGCAAATCTCTTTGCGCCTCTTGCCTTAGAGACCTTACTCTTTGGAACTGCCATTTTAAAATACCTCTCTTATATTATTTACAATTGCAATCTATTTCGTTAAGATTGCTTCCGCATATAGGACATAAGCCCTTGCAATTTTCATTGCAGTAGATAACGGGTGGACAAGTTGATAAAAACAAATCCCTTACCGCTTGACGCAAGTTTACCATACCGCTACTGTAAAGATATTCATCATCTTCTTCGTTAGGATTACTTCTAACGTAGGTAACGGATAATTCTTCGGAATAATCGTATGAAGCACTACCTAAACACCTTGCACATTCACCAACAATTTTGCAATCGACCTTGCCGTCAACGTAAACGTCATCTCCGTGAAGTTCCAAAGTGCCACTTACGTGTATATTGCCGTCGATAACGGCGCTTGGGGTAAGAACTAAATTTTCTTCCGGCGTATAGTCAAAAGAAAAATCCATACTGTCTTTTCCGCTATATTTTAGTTTTCTTACATCAATATCCATTATATTTCCTATAGATTATACTTTATTTAAAAAGTATTGTCAACTTTATTAAACTACTTTTAATTCAGTTTTTACTAAATATTTAGTCTTTATTTCACCAAATAAAGAGTTATCAGTTAAAAGCAACGGAAATTGTATCCCTTGCGATAACAAGTTCTTCGTTTGTTGGGATAACAAGTACTTTTACTTTAGAACCTTCCTTAGATAAATCCCTAATTTGACCGTTGTTGCCTTCGTTGTTTTTTGCTTCGTCTATTTCAATACCAAGGTAACCTAAACTTTCGCAAACTTTTGACCTTATAAGGCTAACGTTTTCGCCAACGCCGGCTGTGAATACTAAACAGTCGATACCACCAAGAGCAGCGGTGTATGAACCAACGTATTTTTTAACGCTATAAGCAAAAATATCAAGCGCGATTTGTGCCCTGTGATTGCCTTGGTCTGCAGCAGCACGAATATCCCTAAAGTCAGAAGATACGCCACTTACACCAAGCACACCAGATTTTTTATTGCAGTAGTTAACTGCTTCGCTTGTTGTAAAGTTATATTTTTTAGCAACGAATTCAACAACACCTGGGTCGATATCGCCACATCTTGTACCCATAGGTACGCCACCAAGCGGTGTGAACGACATACTTGTATCAATACATTTACCATTTTTAACGGCGCTAATTGAAGAACCGTTACCTAAGTGGCAAGTAACAATTTTACTTTCTTTATCTTGTAAGCCAAGGTAGTTGATTGCTTCGTTAGAAACAAATCTATGGCTTGTACCGTGGAAGCCGTAACGACGAATTTTAAAGTCTTGATATGCTTCGTAAGGAATACCAAAGATATATGCTTCTTCTGGCATAGTGTTGTGGAAAGTAGTATCGAATACAAGCACCATAGGAGTGTTTGGCATAACTGCTTTGCACGCTTTTACGCCCGCGATGTTTGCAGGTTGGTGAAGCGGAGCGAACTCAGAAAGTTCTTCGCATTTTTTTAAGTTTTCATCAGTTGCAAGAACTGGGCCGTTAAACACTTCACCGCTATGTACTAAACGGTGACCTACTGCAGAAATTTCATCCATACTTGAAATAACGCCGTATTCTTTATTAACTAAACTATCCAAAACTAATTGGATTGCTTCTGTGTGTGTTGGCATATCTTTTTGAATTTCAGTAGTTTTGCCGTTTGCTTTATGTGTAAGAGACGATTTGTCTATACCGATTCTTTCGCAAAGACCTTTAGCGATAACGCCTTCGGTATCCATATCGATAAGTTGGTATTTAAGTGAAGAACTACCTGCATTGATAACTAAAACTTTCATAATATTCTCCTTTATTATAGTTTGATTGTTTTTATTTTCACCTTTGGGTTTTTGATTTGAATATAATTGATTTGCGATTTATCGCGTATTGACGGATAAAACGGTGGAAAAGACACGCGTTATTGTGTAGGCGCGTACTTGGAAAGTACGAAACGGAACAAAACGCAAAGTATTTTACAGTGTTTTGCCGTTCAAAAATCAATTAGATAAAAAGAGAAAACCCCTTATTTAATTTGAGTTTGTAAAGCGGTAATTGCAACTGCTGCAACGATATCCGCTACCGCGCAACCGCGTGATAAGTCGTTAATAGGTTTTGCTAAGCCTTGGCAAAGTGGGCCAACCGCTTGGAAGCCACCTAATCTTTCAGTATTTTTATAGTTACTGTTACCAGCGTCAAGGTCAGGGAAAATCATAACGTTTGCGTGGCCTGCAACAGTTGAGTTAGGCGCTTTTGATTTAGCAACTTCTGGAACGATAGCCGCGTCGAATTGTAATTCGCCGTCTGCCTTATAATTAGGTGCAAGTTCTTTAAAGATTTTAACGGCGTCAGTTACCTTAGTAACGTCAGCGTGTTTTGCGCTACCCATTGTTGAGTGAGAGATGAAAGCGATTCTTGGTTCAACGCCTGCAATGTATTCAGCAGATTTAGCAGAAGATAATGCAATGTATGCAAGTTCTTCGCTTGTAGGGTTTTGGTTAAGACCGCTATCAGCGTAAATATAGCAACCGTCTTCACAGAATCTATGACCGCCTTCTGGGGCAATCATTAAAAAGTAAGCCGATACCATTTTTTCGCCCGGTGCAGTTTTAATTACTTGAAGACCAGGACGGAGTGTGTTAGACGTAGAGTGGCAAGCACCCGAAACCATACCGTCAACGTCGTCAGCCTTAAGCATTAACGCGCCGTACATTGTATAGTCTTTTAAAATGTAAGCCTTAGCATCTTCTACCGTTGCATATTCAGGTTGACCTGTTTTTTTGTTGATTTTACCTTGTCTAATATCGAAAAGTATTTGAGCATATTTATCAGTACCTTCGTAAGTTACAGGGTCGATAATCGTAACGCCAGAAAGGTCTACGCTTGGATTGTTTGTTTTAATTTCTTGTTCATTACCTAAAAGGATAATTTTTGAAACGCCTTCTTTAACAGTATCTGAAGCCGCTTGTACTACACGGCTATCTTCACCTTCAGGAAGCACGATTGTTTTGTTTAAAGCAGACGCTCTTTTCTTAATTTCGCATAAAATATTACTCATTGTAACTCTCCTTTAAAAAATTATATGTATTTGCTTTATTATTTTAACAAATTAGTATATACTTAGTATATACCAAACTTTTGAAAAAGTAAAACAAGTAGGTGCCATTTTGAAAATTTGTTCAGCAATTTGTGAATATAATCCCCTACATTTAGGGCATTTAAGACATTTAAATCATATAAAACAAAATTTACGTCCAGATTTAACCGCCGTTATTATGAGTGGTAACTTCACTCAACGCGGTGAAGGTGCTGTTCTTGATAAATACACGCGCGCTATCCACGCGATAAAGGCGGGTGCGGATATCGTTATAGAACTACCTACGGTATTTGCTTTATCAAATGCGGAAATTTTTGCCAAAGGCGGTGTAAAACTAATAAACGCACTTCCTAAACCTAACGAAATTTGTTTCGGTACTGAAACGGATAACCTTTCTTCGCTTATAAGCGTTGCAAAACTTCTTTCTACTGAAAGCGATGATTTTAAAAAGGTTTTAAAGCGCGAACTTGATAAAGGCGAACCGCTTGTAAAAGCGCGCGCAACCGCACTTTCTGAAACGGCAGGAAGCGACGTTGACGCTACCCTACTTAATTACCCTAACAATATTTTAGGTATTGAATACGTAAAGGCAATACTTGAAAACGACTACGACTTAGCAATAAACCATATAACGCGCAACGGCAACGGCTATAACGAAACTAAAATCACTAAAGACTTGCCTTCTGCACTTGCTATAAGAAGTGCCATTGAAAGTGGCAAGGTAAAAAAAGTTAAAAAACTTGTTCCGCCTTACGTTTATAGCGATTTACCTAACAGTTTACCATCGTTTGACGAAGAAATTTTATTTTCACTTTTAAATAAATCTAAAGAAGATATTTCGCTTATAACCGATTGTTCTGAAGGGCTTGAAAACAAAATTAAAACGCTTATTAAAGATAACTACACCCTATCTAATTTAGTTAGCAATTTAAAAACTAAACGCTACACTGAAGCAAGGATAAAGCGCATACTTTTTAGCGCAATGCTTGGTATAACTAAAGAATTTACGCTTAACTGTTTAAATAGTGATTTATATCTTAAAGTTCTTGCTATCAATAAGGATAAACAAAAGGTTCTTAGTGAACTATCTAACTCTAAATACCCGCTTATAACACGAAAAAGCGACGTAAATAAACTTTCGGGCGTTGCCTATGAATGTTTTATGAAAGACGTTTTTGCAAGCGACGTATATAATATGGTAACAAAAAATAAAACTAACGAATTTGAAATGAAATTAGTGTAAAAAAAGTCCGCTATTTTGCGGACTTTTCTATTGTTCTTTTATAATAGAATAAATATTGTTGTATAAAGCCGGATAGTTCGCCGTACTTACTTGAAAGTTCGTTAGATATAACTTCCCTTGAAGCATTTTTACCACCTAAATTTTCAAGATAAATCTTTTCTATCCAAGTATCAACGGGGAAAGAATCAGTTTTATTATATCCAAAAAAGGTAATACAATCGGCTACCTTTTTGCCTATGCCGTGAACTTTTAACAATTCTTTAGTTAAGTCTTTAGTGGATAAACTGCTTAAAGCGTTTAAATCATAACCACCGCTAAGCATTTGGGAAAAGCGTTTGATATATTCATCGCGATAGCCAAGCCCTATGCCTTTAAAAAAGGATACGTCTTGACTGCTTATTTTATCGTCTAACGGAAAAGCATAATATTCTTCGCCGTCAAAAAACTTCTTTTCGCCAAGTGAAGCGCAAAGTTTTTCTATACTGTTTTTAATTCGCGGAATATTATTGTTTTGCGATATTATAAACGAATACGCCGTTTCGCGCTTACTTTGGTTTAAAATTCTTATACCCTTGCCTAAGCGGGCAACTTTAGAAATAAACTCATCGCCAAGCGAACAAACTTTTTTTAAAATTAAAGAATAATCTCTTTTTAAGTCAAAGTAGTTTTCAAAATACTCTATATCATCAGTTATGATATACGAATACTCATCTTCAGTATAAGCATAGCAACACTTATCTTCGCTAAAAACTTTATAGCCTTTTTTATACGGAATAAATCTAAAAACCTGACCACACTCTAAAGTGTCGGTCAGGTTAAAATATTCGCTACTTACCTTAAGCGTTTTCATTGTTTAAGAATAATATACCTAAAGTGTTTGGTCCGCAGTGGCAAGATACGGTACAACCTGCTTGAGTTTCGTAAACGTTTTCAAAACCAAGACCGTCAATAGCGTCGTGCGCTGCCTTAATCATTTCAGGGGTAGCAGAACTGTAAGTTATAAACGCGATAGATTTATCTGGATTAGCGTTTTCAACTAAAATATCCCTACAGTATTTAGTGATAACCGCAGGCATTGGTCCTCTATAACTTCCCGCCATACCCATTTTACCATCTTTTACGGCAATTTTAGGTCTTACTTTTAAAATGTTAGCGCCTAAAAGTTGTAAACTTGAACATCTACCGCCTTTGTGTAAATAGTCAAGCCTTTCGATAACGAAACTAACTTGAAGGTCAGGAATTCTTTTTCTAACTTTTTCTGCAATAACTTTAATATCGCTTTCAGTTTCAGTAAGTTTACGCGCATAAATAGCAAGTAATGCTACGCCTGTAGAAAGAGCCCTTGAGTCAACAACTTCAACCTTGCCGTCAAATTGTTTAGATGCGTTGATTGCATTGTTGCAAGTTGTGCTCATTTCGCTAGAAATGTTAAAGTGAATAACAGCGTCGTAATCTTTTAAAACTTCTTCAAAATATTCAGCAAATTGTGCTTCGTTTATAGCACTTGTTTTAGGTAAAACACCTGTTTTTGTTACGTATTCAAAAATTTCGGCGGTAGTGATATCACCGTCTTTATAATCTTCGTCACCAAGCAAGAAATTGAAAGGTATTGTTTTAATATCATATTTTTCTAAAATCTCTTTAGTAACGTCGATAACGCTATCAGAAGTAATAGCAATTCTCATAATCCTATCTCCTTATATATACAAATATAAATACAGTATACCTAAAAAATCAAAATAAGTCAAGAATTAGTCAAGTTTTTATTTGTATTATCATTTAATATTGTGTTATACTTATTTTATAGATAAAATAATGTATAGGTGTTAAAATGAATAAAATTGTTTATAAAGAATCATTAAACCCAACGGTTACCTTAATGAAAATTGACGCTCCGCTTGTTGCAAAAAAGGCTGAGCCTGGTCAATTTATTATTTTAAGGGTTGATGAAGATGGCGAACGTATACCTTTAACTATTGCCGATTACGATAGAGTAAACGGCACAATAACTATTATTTTCCAAATAGTTGGTAGGTCTACCGCCCTTTTAAATCAAAAAAACGTTGGCGATTATATCAGCGACTTTGCAGGCCCACTTGGTAGAGCAACTGAACTTGACGGACTTAAAAAAGTTTGTATCGTAGGCGGTGGCGTTGGTTGTGCCATTGCACTTCCTATCGCTAAAAAACTTCACGATATGGGCGCGGAAGTTACAAGCATTATAGGATTTAGAACTAAAGACCTTGTAATTTTAGAAGACGAATTTAAAAAATATTCAACAAAAACCTACGTTTTAACCGACGACGGTAGTTACGGCGTGCAAGGTAACGTTTGCGCACCGCTTAACGATATGTTTAATGCAAACGAAAAATTTGATAAAGTTATTGCAATCGGTCCGCTTGTTATGATGAAGTTCGTAACGTTAGCCGTTAAACCTACGGGTATACCTTGCGAAGTTTCAATGAACCCTGTTATGATTGACGGTACTGGTATGTGCGGTGGTTGTAGGCTTACGCTTATTCGCGACGGCAAGCGCATTACTAAATTCGCGTGTGTTGACGGACCTGATTTTAACGGTTATGAAATCGATTTTGATGAAGCGATGTCAAGGTCTACTATGTATCGCGATTTTGAACGCCACGAATACGAAGATAATTGCAATTTATTAAATAAGGGGAACTAATATGGCTAATTTCAATATGAGTTTAAAAAAGAACGAAATGCCTATGCAAGATGCTAAAGTTAGGGGCACTAACTTTAAAGAAGTAGCACTTGGCTACACTTACGATATTGCAGTAGATGAAGCAAATAGATGCTTAAACTGTAAAAATCCCGCTTGCGTTCAAGGTTGCCCTGTAAATATTGATATCCCTAAATTTATAGGTTGCATTAAAGGTGGAGACGTTAACGGCGCATATAAAGTTATTACTGAAACTTCTAACCTTCCCGCTATTTGCGGTAGGGTTTGTCCGCAAGAAAGCCAATGCGAAGCAAAATGCGTAAGGGGTATTAAAGGCGAACCCGTTGCTATCGGTAGGCTTGAAAGGTTCGTTGCGGATAACGCTACTGATACTAATATCGAAACTGCTAAACCTAACGGCCATAAGGTTGCAATAGTTGGCTCTGGCCCTGCAGGTCTTACTTGCGCGGGTGACTTAATTAAACTTGGTTATTCCGTTACAGTATTTGAAGCATTCCATACCGAAGGTGGCGTTCTTGTTTACGGTATACCTGAATTTAGGCTTCCTAAGTCTATAGTTAAAGGCGAAGTTGATAAACTTACCCGCCTTGGCGTTGAATTTATGCCTAACACGATTATCGGTAAAACTCTTGATATCGACGATTTATTTGAGATGGGCTATGAAGCGGTATTCGTAGGTTCTGGCGCGGGTCTTCCTAACTTTATGGGAATAAACGGCGAAACGTACAAAGGCGTTTACTCTGCCAACGAATTTTTAACGCGTAGCAATCTTATGAAGGCATACGAAAAAGGCTCTCACACACCTATTATGCACGGTAGAAACGTAGCCGTTGTTGGTGGCGGTAACGTTGCAATGGACGCTGCAAGAACGGCTTTAAGGCTTGGTGCGGATAAGGTTATGATTGTTTACCGTCGTTCAATGGAAGAACTTCCTGCAAGGCGCGAAGAAGTTGAAAACGCTATCGAAGAAGGTATTGAATTTAACCTTTTAGTAAACCCAGTAGAAATTACGGCATACAATAATTTAGAAGATAAAAAAGACCCTAAAAACGGTTTTGTTAAAAGTTTAATTTGCGTTAAAATGGAACTTGGCGAACCTGATGAAAGGGGTAGACGCCGTCCTGTAGTGATAGAAAATAGCGAATTTGAAATCCCTGTTGATACAGTTATTATCGCTATCGGTACTTCCCCTAACCCGCTTATTAAAGATACCACTAAGGGTTTAGACGTTAATAAATGGGGCGGTATTATCGTAAACGACGGCGGTGCTACTACGCGACTTGGCGTATACGCAGGTGGCGACGCTGTTACCGGTGCTTCTACCGTTATATCGGCAATGGGCGCGGGTAAAACTGCAGCAAAATCAATTGATGAATACATTAAGAGTAAATAATAAATGGATTTAGTAATATACACGGCGCTTGGCGTTGGTTTAGCAACGGTAGTTGGCGCGGGAATAGGTTTTTTATTTAAAAATATTTCACACCGTTTGCAAGACGGCATTTTAGGTTTTGCAAGTGGCGTTATGCTTGCGGCATCGATATTAAGTTTAATACTTCCTTCTATTGAACTTGGCGGTGACTTAGCAATTATAATTACTATTGTAGGCATATTTTTAGGCGCAATATTTTTAAACTTAATTGATAAAATCGTTCCGCATTTACATAAACTTGCAGACAGCGCGCTTTTAGAAGATAACGAAAACAAAAATAAACTTAATAAAATTTTGCTTTTTGTTTTAGCAATAGCAATACATAACTTCCCCGAAGGTATAGCGGCGGGCGTTGGCGCTGGTAGCGGTGACGTTTCTAACGCGATAACTATTGCGCTTGGTATAGCAATACAAAATATCCCGGAAGGTATGGTGATTATCTCCCCTATGATAATAGCGGGCATAAGCAAAAAACGTACTTTTATAATTGCTTGCTTAACTGGTGTTATTGAAGTTGTAGGTACGTTTATCGGTTATTTTTCAGTTGCTATATCCGTTGTTTTACCGTTTGCTTTAGCCTTTGCGGGCGGAACGATGCTTTACGTTATAAGCAACGAAATGATACCCGAAACGCACTCACACGGAAACGAAAGGTTTGCAACGTACGCAATGCTTGTAGGTTTTTCACTTATGCTTGTTTTACACTTTGTTATATAAAATTCAAAAGTTCTTAACAAACGTTAAGAACTTTTTTGTTGCATCTTTTTAGATATTATTAACTTTTTAGTTTGTTGCTTTTGTAAACTGTTTAGCGTTTTAATAGCGTCAAAGCCACTGTTAAGCGCGATGGGTAATCCGCCTATATAATGAAGCCATTGCGACGCAATTATACAGTTTTTAACACCCTTTACCCTATTAGAAAGTGGCAAAGGCAAGGTTTTAGGCGGTAAAATATAACTCATATACGCGCCTATTTTCTCACCCAAATAACGATTGTAGGTTTTAGGCGTCCATACGTCGATAATGCTAAGTTTACCTTTTAGTTCAATAAAAAATTCTTCTATTATTTTTATAACGGTTTTAGAAAACTCTTGCTTTTTTACGTTATATAAAAACTTATCGCTACTTAACTCTATCCAGTACTTACTTTTTTCTTCGTTTAAAAGGGTTAGCGTTTGAAGTATACTTTTACCAACGGGCGCAAAATTTTTTTGATAAGAATATTCCCTTAAAACCAAATTATCAAGCCCTATTATATCTTTATAAAGTGTAGGCACAGGGATTATACACTCATTTTCAAAAGGTAAAGTAGTTCCGTTAAAACTAATGGCGGTGTGAATACTTGAAAACCTTAAAAGATTTTTGCTTTGAAGTCGTTTTTTTAGTGATTTAGGTTTTTCTATATTTAAAATTTTATCGTAAGCCGTTTGAATATCCGTACTTAAAATATAGTAATCCGCGCTTAACTTTTGTCCGTTTTTTAAAGTTAAACTCTTTATGTTTTCGCCAGTAATATTAGCAATATCAACTTCTGAATTTACTAAAACTTCTCCGCCTAAACTTTTAAAGCGCGTAAGCATATTACTTGCCACCGCAACCGACCCACCTTTAATAACCCCGCCGTTTCCCGTAATAAAAGTAGCATAAGCAAACATTAAACCTAATGAAGTAAAAGGCTTAGCAATAAAGCCAGTAATTACCCTTTTTAAAAGTGGGTGTTTAAACCTTTTAGCAAGGTCGCCAAGGCTTAAAAAGTAATACTTATATACTTCTTTAATACCTTTTATCTTTTCTATCAATTTACTATCGTTATTATAGCCAAGTAGAGTTTTAATAGCGTTAACGGCATTTATAAAAGAAATAATTTCACTGCTATCTTCGGGGGATAATTTAAGCATTTGACTTTTAGTTTTTTCAATATCGTAGTGTAGCGAAATTTTATTTCCCTTTTCATCAAACGCCGTATAAAAACTATCGTTATGAATTACGCTTTCTATATCAAAAGCCCTAACCACTTGCCAACGCGAAAACTCTTTGCTTTTAGGGTTTGTGCCCGTTAGCCAGTGTATACAGTTATCAACGTGATAACCTTGCCTATTCCAGCCCGTTAAATTCCCGCCTATAATTGAATGTTTTTCTAATATAGTTACCTTATAACCGCTAAGTAGCCCGCAAATACCCGCGGTAAGCCCTGATACCCCGCCGCCAACAATTAAAATACTTTTCATATCTTTATTATTAACCGCTTTGATTTTTTTAAACAGTTATGTTATTATATTTATATGGATAAAAAATTACCGCTTAATTTTGAACTAATACCAACTGGCGCTTGGAACTTTAATTTAAGAACTCAACTACCTAAAAAGGCGTGGGATTTACTGAGGCAAATAGCCTACCAAAAAGCCGATTATAAATGCAGTATTTGTAACCAAAAGCCAAAACGCCTTGAAGCGCACGAAGTTTGGGATTTTAATAAAGAAACTAAAGTTCAAAAACTTGTTGATATAAAAGCACTTTGCCATAACTGCCATAGCGTAGTGCACATAAATCGCACAATTTTAATCGGTAAAGAAGACCGCGCAATAGCGCATTTTAAAAAGGTTAATAAAGTAGACTATACGGCGTATATAACCGCGCTTAAACAAGCCAACGAAAAAAACTTAGAACTGTCTTCAATTGACGAATGGTCGCTTGACCTTAATTATTTAAAAGAAATTTAAAAGACTTGAGATAATCTCAAGTCTTTTTATTATACTAATCGCAATAAACTTTCTTCTTCAGTTTTAGGTGGAATTTCTTGGATATCTAAAGCGTCTAAGATAATTTGTTCTTCTTCGCTACCCCTAAACTTCATATAGTGGATAACCGCTTTAAGTTTAATCCACGTTTTGTTTTTAAGGTGTAAATCCCCTTTATACGCGCACAAGTGACCGATAAGTTGAATATCGTCGGCACAACACGTCATAGCCATTCTGCCCGCAACGAAAGATTTTGGCGGTAAACTACGTGAAAAAGTAGCCATACACTCAAACTCAACAATTCTACCGTTGTATCTTTCTTTATTTTCAAAGGTATCAATATAAAAATCGCCAAAGTCGGTTAAAGAAAGTTTTATAGTTTCTTCTTTTAAACTGAAAGGTAAATCGCTTTCAAGTTTTAATTGAGTGCCGTTTTCATCAAGCGCAATAACCGCGCAGGCCGAATTTATAATTTTAATACTCTTTTTGAAAGAAGACGTTTCTTCAGTAGGCTTGCATCTATTGATGATAACTATTTCAGTAGCCTTTAACATATCAACGAATTTTTGACGCATATTGTTAAAATACACGTTGAAAGTTGAACCGTCAATAATAGTCATTACTTGTTGAATATCAAAATAACTTGGAAGTGACAAAGTATTAAAATCCCACGCTTCGTTTACTTCAATAAAGATAACGTGCGGTTTATACTTTCTAACTAAATCGTTGATATTTTTATCGTTCCAGTCTTCTTTATTTTCAATATTAACTACTTCAGTTTTATGTTTTTTTAATTCGTTTGCATATTCTTCAACGCCTTCTTCTTGAGCAAGAACTAAAATTCTTCCAAGGTCGCCGAAGTCTTTATTTATTATGGATTCTTTGATAAAAGCAGTTTTGCCCGCTTCTAAAATACCCCTAATAACTACAACAGGTATTCCGCCCATAGTTACTCCTTATTTTTTAATTAAAGTTTCAATCGCGCTTTTATTTAAAGTGCTACCGATAACGCAAAGTTTACCGATAACGTTTGCCATGCCTTCACGGATTTCATAGTCGCCAGAAACGTAGTCAAAATGATACCACTTATCGCTATCCCCGCCTTTAACGTAGCCCTTAGCCCTTAAAATTAAACCGTAATTTTCAGTGGCAAGTTCTTTTAAGAAGTTTTCAATTTCCGCCTTAGTATACGATGCAGGAGTTTCTAAACCCCAACTATCAAACACTTCGTCAGCATCGTGATGATGGTGATGGCAACAACAATTAGGGTCGTGACATTCGTGTTCGTGGTGATGTTCGTGGTGGTGTTCATGGTCGTGGTCGCAACAGCAATGTTCATCGTGTTCGTGATGTTCGTGACCGTGTTCACAACATTCGTGTCCGTGGTGGTCATGGTCACAACAGCAATGTTCATCATGTTCGTGATGTTCGTGACCGTGGTCGCAACATTCGTGGTCATGATGGTCGTGGTGGTGATGGTGTTCGTGATTTTCAGGCTTGCTTCTTAAGTCGTTAATTAAAAAGTCTACAAGCGAAATATTATCTTCTAAATTTTCAAGTAAAAATCTACCGTCAAGTTCGGTAATAGGCGTTGTAATAATAGTTGCAGTTGGATTGTGTTCCTTAACCGCTTCACAAGCCGTAATGATTTTTTCTTCAGAAAGTTTATCAGTTTTAGAAATAACAATAGTGTTTGCTTCGCTAATTTGGTCGATAAAGAATTCGCCAAAGTTTTTCATATACATTTTACACTTACCGCCGTCCACAACAGTGCATAAAACGTTAAGTTTAATATCCGCGTCAACGTTTTTGATAGCCGAAACAACTTCCGATAACTTACCAACGCCAGACGGTTCTATGATTATTCTATCTAAATCGTAAGTTTCGATAAGTTCTTTTAACGAACTTTCAAAGTTACCAACAAGCGAACAACAAATACAACCCGAATTGATTTCTTTAATTTCTATGCCAGAGTCTTGTAAAAAACCGCCGTCGATACCGATTTCGCCAAACTCATTTTCTATAAGTGCTACTTTTTCTCTTTCTAAAGAGCCTTCAAAAAGTTTTTTGATAAGCGTAGTTTTGCCCGCGCCTAAAAATCCTGAAATAACGTCAACTTTAATCATAAAAATCTCCTATTAAAAGCAAAAACTGTTCGTTATATCTTTAAATTTATCTTTATTTTGTAAATAAAAGGTTTTTGCCGTACTAACTATCGTGTATAAAGTTTTATAAGCATACGCCTTTTGTTCTTCTTGCGAAAGGACTGAAGATTCTTCAATAACTTCTAAAAGTTTAAAACCCGTTTCTAAAAAGCCACCGTCAAAATTATCCCCAACCAGCGATAAATAAATAGCATTAAGTAGGTTGGTTAATACGTCTATTTCGCTATACTGTTCGGTGCTTTCTACCATACATTTATAAGAAAACAAGCCTTGCGCTATCGAAAGTTCAAGGTCTTTTAACTCACCTTTAAAAAACCCGCCGTTTTTAAAAAAGTCAATATCATTTTCGCTACAGTTTACTGTGTTTATAACGCCTTTAAAAACTTCGATATCCCTTGGTGGTTTTTTGTTGAGCCAGTTACAAGTTCTATAAATTTCGTCTTCTAACTCAAGTAATACTTGTTTTTCTGATTTAGCAATAATCGGCGCGCAAGCAAAACCACTTGCGAAGCCGATGTATAAGTTTGATTTATTTATTTGTACTTGCATTATTATTTTTTAATTCCGCTAAAATTTCAGTAAGTAATTTTTCAGTTAAAGTAGGTTCTGGCTTAACTTCAGGCTTTGGCTGTTCAGGAACTTTCTTTTTAGGTGCTAAGTCAGGGTTACGTTTAGTGTAACGTTTAAGCCATCTTTTTTCTAAATCGTTAAGTTCTTCATCTTTATCCAACTTATCTTGAACGATTTTAATCATATTAGCGTTAAGGTCAGTAACTTTTTTGAAGTGGTTAAATAATTTTACGATAATAAAGATTGTTAAACCGATAATTAAAAAGTCAAAAATCGCTTGGAAGAACACGCCGTAAGTCAATGCAATTTCTTGAGCGGTTTCAGTTGCAGGTCGAAGAATAATTTTAAGTTCTGAAAAATTAACTTCACCAAGAGCAAGGGAAATAAGCGGAGTTAAAATATCGGCAACTAAACTTGAAACGATTTTATTAAAAGCAGCACCGATTATTACCGCAACGGCTAAATCAACAACGTTGCCTTTAGTGATAAACTTTTTAAATTCTTGGAAAAATTTTCTCATAATAATCTCCTTATTTAAAATTATAAATCAATTTTTCTAATTCTTTAGCGTTATTTGCAAAACGGGTTGCGCCGGCGTTTATTAAGTCTTCTTTAGTTCTGTAACCCCATAAAACGCCAATTTCATCAAGACCGCTACCCTTTGCAGTTAACATATCAACGTCGCTATCGCCAACGTAGATGCATTCTTCAGGTTTAGCGTTAAGGTTTTTTAAGGTGTAATCAACGCAAGATTTATCAGGCTTTGGCTTAAATACGCCCATAATGTTACCAACGATAAAATCAAAGTTGTATTTAGTAAAGAACTGTTTAGCAACTACTTGCGTAGGTTCGTTAGGCTTGTTAGATAATATGGCGATTTTGTAGCCGTCCTTTTTAAGTTTAAGTAAAAGTTCATCAAGCCCATCGTAAAGGCGTGTTTTTAAGTTTTGGTTTGCTTCTTGAACGCCGATATAATATTTTAAAAGTTCTTCAAACTCTTCGCCGTCAGGAAGATTTGACGCCTTTTTCATAAGCACCCTACCGCCCTTGCCTACCATTTTAACGCACTCATCAATGGTAATGGTTGGAAGATTAAATTTTATAAGGGCGTCGTTTACACTATCCATAATATCTTCAAGCGTGTAAAGTAAAGTGCCGTCAAGGTCAAAAATAACTGTATTTTTCATAAATTACATTTTCTCCGGAGTTTTAATGCCTAAAAGTGAAAGGGCGTTTTTAATAACCGTTTTAGTACATTTAGTTAAAGTTAAACGGAAGTTTTTAACGTCATCACTTTCGCCTAAAATCTTACAGTCAAAGTAGAACTTGTTAAAGCAAGAAGCAAGGTCGATAGCGTACCTTGTAATAAAGCAAGGTTCGTTCTTTTCCGCTGCCGATTCAACAACACTTGGGAATTTATTAAGTTCGTTGATAAGCGAATATTCAATATCCGTTAAGTTTACGCTACCATACGAACCGATTTCGCCACCCTTGTTTAAAAGGCTTGAGCATCTTGCATAAGTGTATTGAACGTAAGGGCCTGTTTCACCGTCAAAGTTTAAAACTTTATCGTAAGAGAATACGATATCTTTAATTCTTGCCGAAGAAAGAGCACCAAAGATAACCGCGCCAACGCCTACCGCTTTAGCAGTTTCTTCTTTACTTTCAAGGTCCGGGTTCTTTTCGTTGATAATACCGTAGGCTTTTTCTACGCATTTATTGATAACGTCTTCTAAAAATACTACTTTACCTTTTCTTGTAGACATAGTACCGTCTTCAAGCGAAACCATACCAAAAGCAACGTGTTCCATATCTTTAGCCCAAGGTTTGCCCATAAGGTCTAAAACTTTAAAGAATTGTTTAAAGTGAAGATTTTGTTGATATGCTACAACGTATAAGCATTTATAGAAATCGTAAGTGTTTTTTCTGTATACGGCAGCGGCTAAGTCACGCGTTGCGTATAATGAAGCACCGTCGGAACGGAGAATTAAGCAAGGTGGCATATCGTACGCTTCAAGGTCAACGATTTTAGCACCATCGCTTTCTACTAATAAACCTTTTTGGTCTAACTCATCGATAACAGACCCCATTTTGTCGTTATAAAAACTTTCGCCGTTATAACTATCAAAATGAATATCTAAGTCTTCATAAACTTTTTTAACGTCTTTTAAAGTGAGTTCTTTAAACCAGTTAAAGATTTCTAAACACTCCTTATCGCCGTTTTCAATTTTTTTGAAGTAACTTCTTGCGATATCGTCAAGGCTTGGGTCTTTTTCCGCTTCATCGTGATACATAACGTATAAGCGCATAAGTTCTTTAACCCTTAACTTTTCAACAGTTTCCCTGTCGCCCCAACGCTTATAAGCGTAAATGAGTTTACCAAATTGAGTACCGTAATCGCCAAGGTGGTTAACGCCAACTACGTTATAACCTAAGTATTTATAAATACGATAAAGTGCGCCACCGATAACCGTTGTTGATAAGTGGCCGATATGGAAAGGCTTTGCAATGTTGATAGAAGAATAGTCAATAACCACCGTTTTATCTTTGCCTAAATTGCTTGCACCGTAGTTTTCGCCTTCTTTTAAAACTTTATCAATAACGCTTGAAACTAAATCGCCACGGTTAACGGTAAAGTTTAAGTAGCCGTTAACGGCAGTTACTTTAGAGATAACGTTGTCAACCACAAAAGAATTTTTTAAATCTTCTGCAATCATTTGCGGTGCTTTGCGCATAATTTTAGCAAACTTAAAGCAAGGAAGCGCAAAATCGCCAAGCGTTGTATCAGGCGGAAGAATAATAAGTGAATAAAGTTCATCTTGTGAAACGCCTTCAATATTTAATTTTTCTGCAATATACTTTTTGTAATCCATAGTAAAATCCTTAATTTTTCTAATATTTATTATACCACTAAGTAAAAGTAATTTCAATTATTTTTGATTGAATAGGTCAAAAAGTTGAAAGAATTTAAAAAATATTATATACTGTATAGGTAATAAAACTTTAAGGAATTTATATTTTATGAAATTAGGTGTTGTAGGACTTCCAAACGTTGGTAAATCAACGTTGTTTAACGCAATAACTCACGCGGGCGCGCAAGCGGCTAACTTCCCTTTCTGTACCATTGAACCAAACGTTGGTATCGTAGCAGTTCCAGATAGCCGTTTAGATAAACTTGCTTCTTTATACAATAGTAAAAAAATAACCCCTGCAACGATTGAGTTCGTTGATATTGCAGGGCTTGTAAAGGGCGCGTCTAAGGGCGAAGGCTTAGGTAATAAATTCTTATCACATATTCGTGAAGTTGATGCTATCGTGCACGTTGTTAGATGCTTTGAAGACGATAACGTTATCCACGTAAACAACCAAGTTGACCCGATTGCCGACATTGAAACTATTAACTTAGAACTTATTTTAGCGGATATGGAATCTATCCAAAAACGTTACGATAAAGCCTTTTCAATGATTAAAACTGGCGATAAAAAGTATAAAGAAGAATCAGACTTATTAAAAAGAATTTTAGATAGGCTTGAAGCAGAAAAACCCGTTAGAAGTTTAGACTTTACCGACGAAGAAAAGAAATACGTTGACGGATTGTTTTTAATTACCGATAAACCTGTTATCTACGCTGCAAACATTAGCGAAAGCGATATGGGTAAAGACGATAACGATATTCCACTTGTTAAAAAAGTTAAAGAATACGCTGAAAACGACGGTAGCGAAGTTTTAGTTATCTCTGCTAAAACCGAAGAAGAAATTTCTCAGTTAGAACCAGACGAACAAGAACTCTTCCTTGCCGACTTAGGCCTTGAAGAAAGCGGTTTAAACAGGCTTGTAAAGGCAAGTTATAAACTTTTAGGGCTTATTAGTTATCTTACTTCTGGCGAACCTGAAACAAGGGCGTGGACGATTAAAAACGGCACTAAAGCACCGCAAGCAGCGGGTAAAATTCACACCGACTTTGAAAAAGGCTTTATTCGGGCCGAAGTTGTTGAGTGGGATATTTTACTTGAATGCGGTAGTTATACTAAGGCAAAAGAACTTGGTAAAGTACGCTCTGAAGGTAAAGAATACGTAATGAAAGACGGCGACGTTGTTTTATTTAGATTTAACGTATAAGGATTGTAATTATGTTAAAAAGATTTTTTGCAGAAATACTTAACGGTATACTTGCTATTTTATCAGTTGGTATAGGTTGTATCGTATTTTTATCTTGCGAAAACGTGTACGTTGGCGCAATATTATTTAGTGTGGCGCTTCTAACCGTTTGCATTATGAAGTTTTCGCTCTTTACTGGTAAAATAGGTTATATCGTTGAAAACTTTAATAAAGAACATTTTTTACTTTGTCTTGCCTGCTTGATAGGTAACGTGGTTGGCGCGCTTATTATAGGCACAGTTGCTAAAATAGGTTTACCAAGCCTTGAAGTAACGGCAAAAGCACTTATTGAAAGCAAACTTGAACAAACGCCTATCCAAACTATTATTCGCGCGTTGTTTTGCGGTATTATTATCCATATTGCCGTACATATGTATAACCACAAAGATAGTTTAGCAGGTATTATCTTAGGTATCCCTACATTTATTTTAAGCGGATTTGAACACTCTATTGCGGATATGTTTTATTTCGTTTTAGCATCATCGTTCACTATTGAATCTGCTTTATTTATCACGTTTGTAATAATAGGCAACTCACTTGGCGGTATTGCTACACCACTTATTGAAAGGCTTGTTAAAAAATTACACCCTAAAGAACACCAAGCAGAACTTTAAAAAAAGCACCCAAACGGGTGCTTTTTTAATTATGCTCTCTTAAAGAAGAGTGAGATTTATTGTTCTTATTCTGGTAAGGTTGGATATGGCGTATTGTAATATACAGGACAGTTAGAACTGTTAAAGTTAGTGTGCCAAGAAAGTGGTTTAATATCAAAGTCAGCATAAATTTTACAGTAATCGGCTTCTTCCCTTGGCCAACCATTAAAGCAACCACTAAATACGTAGTCGCCAAGAATTGTACAAGTTGACGGAATATAAATTTCTTTTAAAATTCTACATTCACTTAAACTAAACCTTTCAAGTTCTTTGATTTTACAGTTGTTACCCATATTAAAGGTAGTCATTTTACCGCAATATCTAAAGGCTTCTTCGCCTACTACTTCAATGCTACTGTTGTGACCTAAGAAAGTTGATTTTAAATTATCACAATGCCAGAAAGCCCTTTGGCGAATTTCTTTTAACTTGTTGTTGTTTTCAAACGTTAACGTTAAAAGACCTTTACATTCGTTAAATGCTTTAACGTCGATAATTTCAAGCGACTTAGGGAAATCAAGTTCCTCAATAGAAATACAGCCGTTAAACGCGTTATCCATAATATGTTTAAGGGTACTGTTTGGCTTATCTGAAAACCAAAGGAATTTTAACTTAGTACATTTTGCAAACGCACCAGAACCGATGATTTCTACACTTGGTGCAAGTAAAAGTTTTTGAATATATTCGCAATTAACAAAGGCGTGCGAACTTATTTCTTTTACACCGTTTGGAATTGTTAAATCGTAAATAGAGTTACCGCCAATTTTAACTTCTTTAGAGTAGTAAGTAGGATTTGACGTATCGCCTGCGTATTTAACTTTTAAATAGGTAGTTAAGTCGTCGTTAAAGTTATATTCTACAAGTGATTCACAACCAGTAAAGGCCAATTCTGCAATAGATTGTAAACTTGTATTTTCGTTAATAGTTACCTTTTCAAGGGCAGTACAATTTGCAAAAGCCGATTTACCGATAGATTGAACTGAACTTGGAATAACTATTTCTTTTAAAGTGGTGTTATCTTTAAATAAGTCTTTATATAAACCAGTAACGTCGCTTGGAATAGTTATAGCCGTTTCGTTACCTAAATATTTCATAGCAAATTTATTATTAGGGTAAGTAAAGTATTGATAATCACCTTCAACTTTAAATTCGCCCTTACCACCGCCTGTTGAAGAATATATATTACAAGCGTAGTTGCCTACGTAACCGAATTGAGTTGAACCCATTTTAATATCAAGTTCAGAATCATTGCAAATGTTAAGTAAGTTTTCGCATTTATAGAAAGCGTTTTGACCGATGTTGTTTACAGTTTCGCTAATAGATACAGAAAAAAGCGACGTACAGCCTTGAAACGCGTACATATTAATCTTTACCATACCGTTAACAAAAGTAACGCTCGTAATGTTTACGTTATCCTTAAAGGCTTTATCATCTACTTGTTCTACAACGTAACCATTATAATGTGAAGCAATAACGATATCAGTATCAGTTGCAGTACCTATACCAGTACAAGCGGCGTAAGCAGTTCCCTTTTTAGGCGATACCACTTCATAGGCAAGCCCTGCTGTGCCTTCAACGTTAGTGATTGTAGGACCGATTGGCGGAACGTCGCCACCAACGTCACCACCATCATCGCCACCACAAGCAACAACGCCCGTTAAAAGCGATAATATTAAAATAAAACTAAGTAATAATAATTTAATTTTTTTCATATATTTCCCTTTTGTTTTTATAAATTTTTCCAAACAGGAACACCGTTTACGATAGTCCAGTAATTAGCACTAAATGAAGAATAATCGTTTGCAACGTCTAAACCCATTGCTTCGTAGTTATCGTAAGCGCGTAAACCTACTAAAACGTGGTCAACGGTTAATTCTTTACCGTGTACAGTTAAAAGTTCATCTACTTGTGTATCTAAAATATTACCAACCGTTTCTACCTTAAAACCGTATTGCGCCACACCAAGCGTATACTCTACTTGGTTTTCAGCAAAACCTGGCATTGCAGAGTAAGAAAGTACAGGCGCTGTAGAGATAGAATAACAATTATTATAAGTTTCTACCGCATTAGCCATTGAGTTCTTGCTTGAACCAAAGGTAAAGAAAGACTTGCCTTGGTCAATAAGTGCTTGAGTATCATCATCAACGTTTAAATATTCAACCACAACGTTGCTTAATTTAGTTGCAGAAGGTAAAACGTTATTTACTAAAATACCTACGCGTAAAGAACCGCCAAACTCAATAGAATTTACAGAAACGTAAACGTTAGAAATTTCGCCTTCGTAACCGTTAAAATTGTTATTAGGATTTTTACCCCTTGAGAAAGAGTGTGCAAATAATGCGCCGTAATAACCTGTAATGTTAACGTTTGTAAATGCTATATTTTTTATTACAGGAGCGTTAGCGTTACCAAATAAACCATTTGATTTAACTGTTAAGCCGTCTATCGTATGACCTTGACCGTCAAATATACCCTTAAAGCCTACGTCTTTATCGTAACCGTTACCTGGGTAAATTTGTGAGTCACCGTTTGATTTACGGTTTTCAAAGTCGTGTTCATCAAGAACTAATTCGCTTGCGTCAATGTTTTTAGTAACAATAAAGTATCCTTGAACTTCATTGCGGGTTTTGTTGTTTTTAAGTGTGAAGAATTTAAGGTCTTCGGCTTCATCAATAATTTTAGAGTAAGCGTAAACGTTATCTAAAACGTATTGTTGACCTTTTACTATAACCGTTACGGTTTGCGGGATAGCAACCGTTCTTTCACGGCCGTAGTTATCTACAAAACCGCCTTCGGTATTAGAAATAATAAGGCTAAGTTTTAAGGTGGTAGAAGTTTCGCCGTTTACGATATAACCATCGATATCATCAAGAGAATAAATTTTAACTTCTTGTTCGTCAAGCGCTCTTTTTAAAGAATCTAAATCTAACTTTTTATCAGAAATAGAATATAAAACTGCTAATTCATCATCTACGCTTTTATAAAATTTATGTGTAGAATCGCGACTACAAACCTTGTATAACGCACCTTCTGGAGATGGCAACCAATCACCGTAATCGTGATAGTAAGCATCTAAGTAATCGTCAACGTAAACGTGACCGCAATGGCAAGTATAAGTTGTAAAACCAACTTCCGTACAAGTAGGTTCTGTAACTTCTATTTCATAAGAGTGGTTTAACGCGTCAACGTAATCATCAACGTAAGAATGACCGCATTTACAAGTATAGGTAGTATATCCCCTTTCTACGCAAGTAGGCTCTGTAACTACCGAACTATACGCATGTGAAAGAGTTTCGCCATACTCTGCATTACAAAGTTTACACACTGCTTTTTTAGCGCAAGTAGCAGTTCCGCCAGTATGTGCTTCAACGTAATCTTTTTCTCCGCAAGAACATTCATACCAGTGGTTTGAACTATCAAATTTAGGAATTACGAAATCGTGTGTATGATTAGCACCGCACGCCGTAAAAAAACCAACGCTTAAAGTTAGCGTTAAAACTGCTAATAGAAGTTTTATAAATTTATTTTTCATAATTTTCCCCTATTATTTTTTATTCAAAAAAGCATAGTTTTTATGGTTTTTTGAATAGAAAATAACATATACTTAACTTCATTAAAAGGGGCTAGGATTAGCCCCCTTTAATTTTAGTTATAGTTTTTTGTGTGAGTTACCCCACCTTTTTAATTATGCGTTAGCAGTATTCCAAACTGGAACGCCGTTAGTTACAGTCCAGTAAGCACTGCTGAAGTTAGCAAGTTTTGCTTCGTTTGCTTCAGCATCTTGCGCCATTGTAGCGTAATCAACGTATGCTTTAACCTTTGGTGCAAAGTATTTTTTATCTAAAGTTAAACCTTTACCAGTTAATACGTCAGTTACTTTACTATCAAGAACGTTACCGATTGCATTAATATAGATGCCGTTAGCATTTCTTTCAGTAATTTCTACTTGGTTTTCAGCAAAGTAAGGTGTTGTACCTTCTGCATAAAGCGGTGCTTTAGAAATTGAGTAAACGTTATCAAACATTAACGAGTTAGACATATCTGCAGTTTTGTTACCACCGATAGTACCAACTTTAAGTGTGTTTGCATTGATTTTTGCTAAAACTTCATCAGTAATAGCAACTTCAACTACAACGTTCATAATTTTAGAAGATGTTGGGAACGAGTTGTTAGTTAATACGTTAACCCTACCAGTATTTACGTTGATTTCATCAACTTCGATATAAACGTTTTCAAATAACGCTTCTTTAGTATATGCTTTACCGTTCCAACCGTCACGTTTAGAGTTGTGTGCAAATAACGTAGAGTAGTAACCTTGAAGCGTAACGTTTGTAAACGCTACGTTTTTGATTACAGGAGCAGTCATATTACCAAAGATACCGTTAGAGATTGAATCGAAGTTAGAAATTGTATGACCTAAACCATCGAATACACCGTGGAAGCCGATATCACTACCACCTGCATAAGAAGTACCGCCACCTACGAAAGTATGTGTTGCGTGTTCGTAACCTGTCATATCGATATCTTTAGTTACTGCAAAGTAACCTACAATACCTGCTGCAGATTTTTCTTCATTTAATACAAAGTAGTTAAAGTCGTCTGCTTCGTCGATAACTTTAGTGTAAGCCATAACGTTTCTAAGAACGTAAATTTCTTCACCGATGATAAATCTTACAGTTTGTGATTCTACTGCTTTATCGTTAGAAATTGAAATGTTTGCATCGCTAAGAATTACAGGAAGTTCCATTTCGCCTGTTCTTGATTCAGTTTCAGAACCAAGAGTGTAAGAAATGATATCTTCTTGAGCAAGAGCGCTATCGCCTTCTAAACCAAGTTCTTCGTTGATTGCATCAAAGTCAAGTTCTTTATCATCTAAAGAATAGTTAATAACGCCAGTTACTTCAATACCTTTAGGGATAATTGCAATAGTGAGTGTTCTTGTAATCGAAATACCGTTTACGTTAGCCGAAATAGTAACTTCAAAACTTGAACTTGCCATTGGTTTTTCTTTAAGTTTAATAGTATTGCCACTAACGATAACAGCATCGCTTGTAGTAGTTAAAGTAGAACCACTAATAACAGAACCCATATCTTTAAGGTTGATAGATAAAGTTGTTTCAGCATCGCCTAAAACGTATTCTGTTATAACGTCTTCGCCATTTTTAACGATAGTTTCAACGCTTTCTGCGTAAAGGGCTTTCCAGAAAGGAACGCCGTTTACAACAGTCCATACGTCGCTATTAAACGTTGCAAGCCATTCAGTATTAGCAGTTGCATCGCTTACCATATCAGCGTAAGTATCGTATGCTTTAACGCCTAATGCTACACAACCAGGAATTAAGTCTTTACCTTTATAACCTAATACTTGAGTTACAAATGGGTCTTTTGCAGTTGCGCTAATAACTTTACCAGTTGTAGGGTCAATAGTATATTCAAATTGGTTTTCAGCGAAGTGGTAGCAAGTACCGTTAATATCAAGCGGTGCTTTAGTGATAGCGAAACAGTTACTATAAATTCCTTTATAGTTAGTAGTTTCATTGAATAATTGGAAGTTTACACTACCAAATATCGATTGTTTCTTGCCTGCTTGAACCCAACCCATTTCAGTAGAATTTTCGTTATCGTCGAATTCTAAGTATTCAACAACTACGTTTTTAAATCTTGAAGTAGGTGTTGCTTGGTTGTTAAAGAGTATACCACTTGCAGAAGCAACGCTATCAACTTCAACGTATACGTTAGAAACAAGAGTTTCTACGTTAGTGAACGCGCCAGAAGTGTCTTTACCTCTGTTAGAGTTGTGACCGAATAATGCTGGGTAGTAACCAGTAGTATGAACGTTAGTAAACGCTACGTTTCTAATAATTGCAGACATAACGTTACCAAAGATACCGTTTGACTTAGTTGTAATATTAGAAATTACGTGACCTTGACCGTCGAATACACCAACAAAGCCAACGTCCGCAGTGCTACCGTTACCAGGGTAAACCGCATTAGACATTAATTGATGGTTATCAAATTCTAAATCAGTAGCATCGATATCTCTTGTTACTACAAAGTAACCGTCTACCCTGTTGTATGGGTCAGACATAGTTAAAGTGAAGTATTTAAGGTCTTCTGCTTCGTCGATAACTTTAGTGTATGCTTTTACGCTTCTAAGGATATATAACTTACTACCTACAAGTAAAGTAAGGCTTGTTTCTTCTACGTCGCTTCTGTCGTCAGCAACTTTTACAGGAATATCAATTTCGCCTGTGTATTCAGTAGTGTCGCCACCAACGTAGTAGAAGTCGATATTATCTTTAGTGATAGCGTCTTCGCCGTCTAAGTCTAAGATAGAGTTAAGAAGTTCAAAGTCTAATTCCTTATCTGCTTGAGAGTAAGTAATAGTTTCTTCAACTTCAGTACCAACAGGTGTTACGAAGATGCTAAGAACTTTTTCAACGTTCATATTGCTGATAACCGATTTAATAACGATTTCTTCGTATTTAGGTTTAGTTGGCATTTCTTTTAACTTGATAGTTCTACCAGTTAAAGTAAAGCAATCAGGAACTTCAATAGTAAGGTCTGTATATGATTGTGAACCATCTTCAAGTGAGATAGTTAATTCTGTAGTGTTATCAGTTAAAGTAAAGTCTTCATAGATATCACCGTTGTTATCTCTAAGAACGATATTTAAGTCTGCAACGTAAAGAGAGTTCCAGTAAGGGATACCATCAATAATAGTCCAGTAATTTCTATCGAAAGTTGCTAAAATTGCTTCGTTGTTAGCCTTATCTTGTGCTAATTCTTCAAAAGTAGTATATGCTTTAATACCTTTAATAACGTCAGTACCCGTGCTGAGTGTAGGAGTTGCAACTGCACTTGCAGTAGTCTTTAACACGTCAGTAGGAGTAGTTTTCGCTAATAATTCTTTATCCCAGTCAGTAACACCAATAAGTGGAGTTTTACCGTCAGCATCAACTTCGCCTAAAGTTACTTGGTTTTCAGCCATCATATGTGAAGTCCAAGAGAAGTCGTTTCCGTTAGGAGATGAACAACCGATAGGTGCGTAAGAGATAGAGAAACAGTTTTTAAAGCCAGTATCTTTATAAAGAACCGCTCTATTTGGTGCAAACGTAGAAATGTTAGCTTGGTTACCTTCGTTAGCCATAACGCTTCTTACGTCGTCTTGAGAAATACCGTAAACAACTACAACGTTTTCATGAGTTGCTGAAGGTGACATTGTTTGTTGGAATAAGATACCACCACGAACGGCAACACTATCAACTTCAACGTAAACGTTTTTAAGTGTAGTTGTGCTCTTTTCAACGTGAGCGATTAAGCAAGGGTAATAACCTGTAAGTTTAGCGTTAGTGAAAGCAACGTTTCTTACTACACCACCATTAACGATACCGAATAAACCTTTAGATTTAGTAGTAAGGTTTGAAATAACGTGACCGTTACCTTCAAAGATACCAGTTAAACCAGTACCACTATTGTTTTCGTTCGCTTTAAATTCAAAGCTAGTAGCATCGATATCTTTTGCTAAGTAGTAGTAGTTATTGTAACTTGCTTGAGTAGCAAAATAATCGAAGTCTGACATTTCAGTAATGTATAAGCCGTAAACTTCTAATGCTACGTTATAAATTTCAGTATTTGTACCGATTGTAATTACAGTGTGGTAAACGTCGTCTTTAGCACCAGTAACGCCTAAGAATTTGTTATCTTCAATGATAAGTCTATTATGGCCTTGGAATGCTTCAATAACTTCAACGTCGTTAGTGCCGTAAATTTCTTCAATGATAGTTTTTGATGCAAAGTCATTTGATGCATCTTTAAATAAACCTAAGTCTGAAGAGAACTTACCGATTTCCATTTGGTAATCAGCAACAGGACGTTCAATTTCAATAGCGATTGTTTTAACGTATAATTCGCCTTCGTATTCGCAAGAAATTTCAATAACTGTATCACCATATTTTTTAGCCGTAACAACGCCTGCATCGAAAGATGCTAAAGATGAATCACGGATAACTGTTGTAAATTCAACGTCAGAAACTTTTTCGCCTTCAGCATAGAATTCAGGTTCAACAACGCCAGTATTTTTATAAGTTTGACCTTCAAATTCTGAAAGAGTGTAAAGTTCAATAAAGTCTTCAGAAGTACCTTTTAACGAAATATACGCTTCGTTTTTAGTTTTAACAGTGAAGTCACTACGAAGAAGTGGAGTTGCATTAACGTCAAAACCTCTCCAAGAACCTTCAACGTAACAGTTAGCAACGCCTAAGGTATTGCTTGCTTTTAATACGTTACCTTCAAAAGTAGCAACGTCTTCATTAGTAGAAACGAAAGTAAATTCGCCGTCGTAATAAGTTCTACCCCTATATATGATTGCAGGGCGGAATTCATAAGAACTGTTTTTGAAAAGGATATATGAAGATTCTAAACCGTCGGTATCAATAAGAACAGGGAAAGAATCGTCCCATTCAACGGTAATAGCACATTTAGCAGTAACGTCACCGTATTTTGCTACGATGTTTGTTGTACCAGCGCTAATTGCTTCGATTTGACCACGTTCAGTTACCGTAGCAACGTTTTTGTTTTCAGTTTCAAAAACAACGTCTTCATCTAAAACTTTGTTTGTGTAGGCGGTTACTGTTAAGTAGTCGCCTACGATAAGTTTTTCGCTTGTTTTGTCAAGGGTAACGGTTGCTTTCTTTTCAATAGGAGTAAAACCACCGCCACCACCTTGTTCGCCATTATCATTACAATCACAACCAACGCCGATTGCTAAAGAGAATAACATTACAATTGACAATACTATCATTAAAATTTTATTCATAGATTTTTTCATAACGTCACCTCTTAATAACTATCTAATACACCGTTGATAGGTGATAAGTAACTTGCTGATGAGAATACGTATCTATCAGCAATAGGTTTAAGTCTTGACTTCCACATCTTTAAGTCTTCATCGCTGAACGGTCTTGTAACTTGTGGACCGTAAATGTTGAAGATTGCATATAAGAATGTTACAGATTCTACTTCGATTCTATCTTTTAATACGTCGTACATATCAGGGTTAGAAACTTGGTAGTGTTCGATTTCTGAAAGTGCTTTATCGATTTGACCGATAAATCTTAAAAGAACAGGATAAGGATATTGCTTAGGTGTGAACGAACCAGCGTTTGTTGCCCAGTCGTTAACAGATTGATAGTGAGTTTTAAGGTCGAAGTATAATTCCTTCATTGTATCGCCTGCTTCTTTATACATAGCGTTGAAGAATTTATCGATATACTTACCAGTTTCTCTTGTAGTATCCCAAGCAAGTTTGAATTCTACGTAAGTTTCAAGTTTTTTGAACGCTGTAGTGTTAGTACCAGTATCGTTCTTTTCATCGAAGAAGTAGTCAACACCCTTTATTGCATAGTATTGGAAAAGATCAGTGTTCATAAATGATAAAGAGTCTGTAAAGTAAGTTGAGTTTCTGTGGTAGCCAGTGTAAGCCCAAATCCAGAAAATATCAGTAAGTGATGACCAACTGTCGACTTGGTTACGGTACGCTTGGTTTCTTTCGTGGTAAATACCTCTGTTTTGGTCACCGCCGGAAGCAAGGTAAACGCCTACGCCGTCAGCCATTTCACAGTTAGGTGCTGCTTCCCAAGTATCTGTTTCTTCATCGTAGAATGCAGGAGCGTTAGGAATTGCAGAGTAAGCGAAGAATACAAGTTGTAAAGTATCTCTTCTATAAGGTTCGTTTTCAGGTTGTGCCATCCAGTCGTCAACTTGCGCCCTTACGTCGTTACAGAATCTGATGATTGCACCACATCTTGAGTTAGCGTCTTCCTTCATTTGTTGAGCACAAGTAGTACAGTTACAGTGAGTTGTAAAGTCTTCGATAGTAAGTGTAACTAAGTTCATAAGTGGAGAACTTGCTCTTGGGAAGATTTCAAGTGAGTTACAAATCTTTCTTGCGCAGTAATCTTTTAAACGAAGTAACGATTCTTCATCGCCCCTTGCGTTATAGCAAAGTTGGTTACCACCGTCTGAGAACCATTCTGCTTCACAGTCAGGGTGGTTAGGTGGGCAGTATTCAAGAACGTTGTGAATTCTGGCACTTGGTTTACCACTTGCAGATGCTTCAGAATAACTTGAATAGAAATCTTGATAGATAGGAAGAAGATAATTGTTAGTACTTTCTGCTTGTCTATAACGGATTTTAGTATTCTTAATATCAGTAGCAGCAGTTTCGCCAAGCGCTTTAGCGTCTACGTCGTAAACGGTAGAAGAACCTGTTGCGTGAGATACGTCTCTAAAGCCGATATCAGGAACGTCAGTTATGTCAAAATCTTTAAGCGGAGCGTTTTTAACGTCAGTATCGATTTCTAAGCAGTTTCTGTAATAGAAATCATAGTTAAAGTAGATTTCCATAAAGTCGTATACAGCGTATACAACACCCATTGCTACACCACCTAAAAGGAAAATACTTTTACCTTCGGTAACAATTCTAATACCGTCGTCTTTAATAGCAACTTGGTCACATTCAACGCCAGCCGCTTCTTGGTAAGTGTTGAAACCAAAAGAGATGTATCTTGCATCTTCTGACCATTCAACTTGGTTATCTTTAGTAGTTAAAATATCGATATTTGTTGCTCTTTTAAATAAGATTTTAAATTCTTCAATAGCCTTGTTAATAGTTGAACTATTTTGTGAAGGGATAAGCAATTGATAGTCGGTAGCACCGTCTTTAACAAGCCACTCACCTTCAATGTCAGGAGAACTAAATTCGTGTACACCTTCGGTATACCTAAATTTTTCAATAGGGTCTTGAGTTTCTTCAACGTCACCTTCGTTGTTAGTACAAGCAAGAGCGGTAACTGAAAGCGTTAACATTAATATTATAGATATGAATATTCTTGATAATCTTTTAAACATATTTTATTACCTCCCTTTTTTTACGCTTCAACCATAACGTAGAACGTTACGGTTGCAGCATTACCTGCAGCATCTCTGCAGTGTACAGTAATGCGGTGTAAACCTTCTTCTATGATATAGAAGGTTGTTGAGCCGATTTGGAATTCTTCCATTTCAGTTCTGTCGAATAATGAAGTTTCGTAAGAAGTTAAGTTGTAGCAAAGAACTGCCGCATATAAATCTTCAGTAGCCGTAAGGTTATCACTTGCTTCGTATTCGATAGTAATTTTTTGACCTAACTTAGCTTGGTAAGTTGCACCTTCAACAAAGTTAAATAATGAAATTACAGGGGCAATACCATCAGTTGCGCTGAAGAAGTATTTACCAGTAACTTGTTGACCTGAAATATCAGTTGCCATATATTGAACTGAATATTCGCCTAACGCGTCAAGTTTAACTTGAACGTCTTTAAAGGCGTTGTTAGTACCGTCAAGTACTATGCCGTCGATAGACGTCATAACAGTTTCACCGTATTTAACGATATATTTAACAGAAGTTAAATCGATAGGTGAAATGATATCTGTATATTCAGGAGCGTGAATTGTTAAAACGTCACCTACAGTGAAGTTACCTACAGTTCTTGTAATGTTAATTTCAGGAACGTTAGTATCGTCGTGAGCGTCACCTAATAATTTTTGGTTGTTAATAGTTCTAATTAACATACCTGCTTCGCCGTAAATACCGTTGAATTCTACGTCTAAGTAATATCTCTTAGAAGGACATTCAAAATCAACCACTAAGTTAACGTCACCAAGAAGTAATCTCTTAGTAGAGTTGTCGTAAGAGATAACGTTGAACGCATCAGCACCGAACGTTCTGTTACAAGTATATTGAATACCATCATTTACTGAAAGGTAAGTAACGTTACCGTTTTTACCTACAGTAATTTTGTTTGTGAACGTAGGGTCTTTAACGTCGGTTAATACAACGTTGAAACTTGTAAATTCAGCATAAGATTTGTCAATCTTATATTCAAATATAAATTTGTTATAGAAGATAGAGTTTACAAACGAAAGTTTGTTAGAACCGCTTTTAATTTTTGATTTGTAAACGATATCAGTAAGTTCCCAACCATCTTCGTCAAGGTCTTGAACTTCGAATGCTTCATCTTCGTATTGGAAGTATTTTTGCATTTCGATAGAGTAATCGCCGTAGTTAACGTCGGCAATTTTTACAAGGTCACTTAATACGTAGTTGTTTTCATCAACAGCGTATTTAATTTGTGCAGTTTCTTCGCCTTCGATTAATACGTTATTAGTATCTTGAATTTTAACGAATTCGCCACCGTCGAACGAAATATAAGCGTCTACTTTTTTAGCATTAGGTTCGCCTTGTGTGAACTCATAAGCGTTGAATTCTTTAAGACCGTAAGTTGCGTTTTTAATTAAGTATCTTTCAAGGAAAGGATTTTCTAAGAAAGAAACGTTGTTTGATGCAACACAGTTTACTTTGTATTCAAACGGAGCGTTTGAAGTATCGTAAACGTTATCTTTAAGGATAAACGAAATAGTGTATTCGCCAGCGTACTTAGGCATAAACTTAATACCGCTTGCACCGGCTTCGTTAATAAGGTCTAAACCTTTAAGAGTTGCTACTTTGATAGTTTCTTTATCAGACTTAGCAATAATATCTAAAGCAACGCTACTTGGGTCGTTAACTGAAGAAACAGTAAATACTGGTAATGAAGTATTTTTACCTGCTTCAAGAGAAGTTAATTTTTCAGTTGCAATATCTAAACTCTTACCAACTGAATTTTTACCGTAAACTTTTAATATTTTAACGCCTTTATTACCGTATTTATCTACAGCACTGTATTCAATAAAGTAAGTATCGGCAGAATCTACAGTAAATTCTCCGTTAGAAATACGAACGTTGATTTTTTCATCGTTATCGTAGTTGCGGTAAACTTTAGTTTCTGCAGGAGATGCTAAGTTTACGTCGAAAGCAGTAGCAGTAGGAACTTTAAAGATATCGCCTACCGCACAGTAAATTTTATTTTCAGTATCAGCGTCAACTTTAATAACAGGTGCAACAGTATCTTTATAACGGTCGTAGTTAGGGTTTTCTTCATCAAGGTTGTAACCTTTTAATAAATAATCGCCTTGGTCTTCACCGATAGAAAGAACGTCAATTCTTGCTTGCATTGGTAAGTTGTAAGTTTCACAGAAGATAGAAACAAAAACCTCACCAGTTGTAAAGCCTGGGAATAAGTTATCACCATAAATTGAAGCACTTGCAAAGTCGTTAATAATTTGGTTTTTACGGTCTTTTGAACCAGTACAGTAAAGTCTTGAATTTTGTAAGTCGTAATCAAATCTTAAACCATCGATATGGTTAGTGTTTGTATTAAATTTAGTAGGACTATAACCGTGGTCCCATTGACCGCCGTGACCTAAACGACAAAGACCCCTAACACCGTCTAAATAATATTCTTTAGCGTTAGCAGCAGCATTAGAACTGTTAGGAACTAATAAACCACCGTCTTGTTGTACGTGTGTACCAGCCCTAAGGTAGAGTGTACCATCGCTTGTACATAATAAAATTTCAACATAAGTTGATGGATTATAACAGTCAGTAAGTCTAATTTTAGTAAACGAAACGATACTACTACCTTTTACCAAAGTTTTACCGTCTTCACTAAGATGAGTATCGTAAACCCTTGGGTCGATAGTAATAATATGAGATAAGCCTAATTCGTTTGATTTAGAAAGGTCAACAGGTTTGTTGTATTTAAATTCACAACCTTCAGAAAGTCTTAAGATAATACCTTCTTTTTCAGTACCCATAGTATTATCTGCTAAATCATCAAAATCATCAGCTTCGTTCATTGCTGCAGTTACTGGAGTGATTGAACCACTATCATTAGTAAGGTAGTAAAGGCTGTCAGAAACCTTAAAAGTTCTTTCAGCAGTAACAGTAGCGTTACCGTCTTTAAAGAAATACCTAAGTTTGTATTCACCTAATTCAGAAAAACTGATTGCATCTTCAGCAATCTTAATAACTCTTCCACTTGGGAATACTAACACACCGTTATCCGCAGTTTTAGTAGAGCCTTTGTATTCAACGTCTACAGTAAGCGGGAAAGCGACTTTTTCGTTAACGTCGTAATTATCTTGCAAATCAGTAGCGGTAAAAGTAACCGTTACAGCGTCTACTGGTGCTTGGTT
>JAZLAE010000044.1:0-129553 GCA_045613025.1 Christensenellaceae bacterium
CCCGTTTCATTTAAAGTTGCCATAATCATATAAAGGCGCGGAACGTGGAAAGGTCCCTTGAAAATATTGCCTTTAAGCGTGGTGGAAACGGTGTTGTCGTAGTGTAAATAACCGTACCATTCGCCGTCGGTTTTGTCAACAAAATGTTTTTCACAATACTTTTCAAATTGTTTTAAAAGTTTAACGTATTTCTTATCATTAAAAATAAGCGAGGCTAGTTTTAGAGCAATAATGGTTTCGCACTGCGGCCACCAAAGTTTCATATCCCACTCAAGTTGAATAGCAGGCTCACCGTTTATATCGGTAAACGCTATAATACCGCCGTGCTTTTTATCCCAACCTAAAGGGTAAGTAATATCTAAAATATGTTTGCCAAGGCTAACCGCGTCTTGATTGTTAGTTAAAATACCTTCAAGCATTACAAACCACGCCACTTCCATAGAATGCCCAGGGTTTACAACCCTACCGCTTGGACTATCTATAAACTTGCCGTCTAACGATACGCTTTCAAGTAAGCCCTTTTCATTTAAATATCCACCGTTTAAAATATCGTTTAAACAGTCTTTACAAATATTATTATACCTATCAAAGTTTTCCACGTCAATAGCGCGCATTGTTTGAGCGGTAGAAAGCATAATCATAACTGGCGATAAGGCTTTAGTTTTTGATGTTTCCGGATTAGTTTTAGGCGCGCAATAAATTTTACCGATATAGCAATCGTATGCAATATCAAAATACTTTCTTGCGTTTACAAGCGCTGTTTCATCGCCACTTGCACGGTAATACTCAGCGCAACCTATAGCAAAAAAGGTTTCCGAAAAATAATAACGCCTTTTTTGAATACCCTTTCCGTCACGCGTAACGGTAAAGTATAATCTGCCGTCCGTATCTTCACACTTAGGCATAAAATCGTAAATACACTTACACGCTTTTAAGTATTCAGGGTTTTTATCGATAATATTGTACGCTTTAGAAAACACCCAAAGCGCCCTACCTTGAAACCACACGCTTTTATCATCACCGTAAACTTTGCCCTTTTTATCAAGACAAGTTAAAATACCGCCTTTTTCGTAATCGATAGCGTTATTAAGCCAAAATGGTAAAATATTTGTTAAAAGTTGATTTTTAAAATCCATAATGTATGCTCCTATACAAATTTAACGTAGTCGCGAAGCGCTACCCCACTTAAAAGAGTTTTTAAGTCGCAATTACAATCCCAAAGCATTTCGCTAAAAAGAGCCACGGGATAATAGATATTGCTATCAAAAATCCCATCTTCAACCAAAGCGTAAACGTTAGCGTTGCCCTTTTTAATATCGTTAATAGTTTTAATTATTTCATACACGTTGTCGCTATTAGTAAGCCAGTATGCTTGAATATATTTTAAAAACGGTATTTTTTTATTAAACCTATCGTTGATGTAATTTTTATCACTTTCGCCTATAACTTGCGAACCTACTTGATGATTAAAAGTTGGCCAGTTAAGGTAAGTTAAGCCTTTAGTAACAACGCCAAACTTATCTTCGTTACCGCGAAGTGTTGCGATTTTTTCAGTTAAAGTTTTTGTTTTATCAAAGTTAGAAACGTCGTTTGGATAGTAGGTGTACGGCATAGACCCACAATCTTCCCAAATAATTTCAATGCGGTTATCAACTTTTTTAATAAACTCAAGCCTATCTTTAACCGACGTTGCGTGAAGTCCGAACTGCAACCTTAAACTTGGATATTTATTAAAAAACAAACTTGCCGTTTCGTTTACAAATTTAGTAGCCGCTTCGGCAATCAACACGCCGTTAATATTGTCTTCTTTAAGTTCGGTAAAGGTTTGAAAGTAAATGCCATCGCCGTTTAAATGCGCGTATTCTTTTTCAAACTTTTCAAAGATTTCTTTTTGAGCCTTTTGAGTGTTTACAATATCAAAAATCTTACAATCAGTATCCCACATCCACGAAAAACCCCAAATTACTTTGATGTTTCTATCGTGAGCGTAGTCAACTATTTCTTTAGCGTTAAGGGGCACGTAATCATTCCAAATAATAACGCTATTGAGTTTTAAAGCCATCATATTATCTAAATAACCTTTATAGTCGTAAATAACGTGACCCCAAGTCCAAAGCCCACGCTCTTTGATTGATGGCGTTGAGGAATACTCAAACTCCGCCATAGTAGGTCTTGCGGTTAAAAAGTTTTCGGCAGTTTCATCAGGTCCGTAATAGTTGTATTTTATCATATATTGATTGTAAAAATCAATAACGCCGTAAAGCGCGCCAGCGTCATCGTAGCCTTCGATAATAACTGAGGTTAAATCAACCTTAATATAGTAACTTTCGGGCGCTACAAGGCTTGATTTTGAGTTTTTTGTAATATACGCGTTATTTACTTTAGTACCTAAATAAACGTTTATACAGTTTTCTTCTATAGTTGTTTTATCACTGTATTTTTCGCAAGGCGGATAAACGCCAGTTGCATCGTGAATAGTTTTACTTAATTTTTCGATAGCACGTTTTTGAAGTTGTGTAGCATTGTCGCCAAATAGAATTTTAAAAGTTCGCATAACAATCCTTTTTATTGACTTTTATTTTATTTGATATTATAATTATAATATACTTTTTGTTTAAATTCTATCAAAATTTTGCCAATTTTTATAACTGTATTGACATAGGAGAGTTATGTTTAACGACGAATTTAAAAATAGATACAATAAAATACCCTTTGCCGTTTATAAATACGCTTCTATCTATAAAAGCGCATCGGTTATTCTTCATCAGCACAAGGAAATTGAAATTATAACCCTAAAGCAAGGCAAAGCCGATTTTTATATAGGCGATAATCATTTTACAGCAACTAAAGGCGACGTTATAATCACCCTTCCTTACGAAGTCCACAGAATAGAAATCCCCGCCACCCAAAGTACAGTTTATAACTGTATGTGTTTTGATTTAAGTATAATAAATGATAAAGAGTTAGTAAAAGGGCTTGAAAACAATACCCTATCAACACCAAGTTTATTAGCAAGTGATAAACCCTATACAAGCGGGATTTTTAATCTTTTAGAAAAAGTTTTTACCTGTTATGATTTAAACGAAGTTGGTTTTGAACTTGAAATTATCGGTTATTTAAGTTTTGTTTTTGCAACTCTTAAAAGGAATAACCTTATACAAAAAACTTTAAAAGAAAAAGCAAGCGATAACTTTTGCAAGCAAGTAATCGAATATATAACGTTAAGATACAAAGAACAAATTACTTCCTTTACGATAGCAAACGCGTTATTTTTAAGCAATAGTTATTTTTGTAGGTTGTTTAAAAAAAGTTTTGGTTGTTGTTTTTCAAGTTACCTTTTAACCTTTAGGTTAGAAAAAGCAAAATCTATGCTTGAAACCACCGAAAAAAGTATTGCCGATATTGCAACCGATTGCGGTTTTAACAGTTTAAGTTATTTTGGCAAAAACTTTAAAGACGTTTACGGCAGTTCGCCAATAAAATATAGAAAAGCAAAAAAACTGTGTAAAATGAACGCTTGAAAGAATTTTATAAATAAAAAAGCCCGCCATATTTCGCATTTAGCGAAGTATAGTGGGCTATACTTTTAAAAAAAATAAAAATCACTTACAAAAACTCAATACTACACGTTTTTAACGTTTTAAAATTTTTGTTCGTATTCGCTATAATAAAGTTCTATATACTTGCAAACCTCATCATACTTTTTGTTAAAAGATTTTTCATTAGGGAATTTTTCAACAATACGCTGTAAAATTTCACGCGAACGATAATACATTTTAGCACTTTCATCTTTTTCGTACGCCCAACTATATTTAACCAGCGTTTTAACTATTTCAAATTCCATACACGCGTTTTTATACTCATTTTTACAAACGCTTATCCAATCTTTATACGATTTTTCGCGATAATAAATAGCCTTATTGAAACTATCTATAACGTTATCTTCTTCGCCTAAATAATTATACGCTTCGCCTAAAAGTTCGTAGTTTCTGGCAATATTATACTCTGCTAAAGCAACTTCTTGCATTTGCGCGTTAGATAAATTTAAAGTAAATATTTCGTTGCTTTTTTTATAATAACATATAGGTGACGCATATAATTCAGGGTGAAATTCATTATCACCGTAATCTCTCTCTAAAAAGAGTAAGCCAAGCATTCTTGCCGTGATAGCAAACGTCATAACGTAATCTAATTTATTTTCTTTAATTAAAATATTAAACGCTTCAGCCATCTTATTAAAATAATTATTGATATTATCGTACTCTTTAAGAGAACAAGCCTTTTCAAGTAAGTCGTTATAATGCCAGTATAATTTTTCGGCTTTTTCTTTAGTATCAACTATTTTACTTATGTTTTCATTTTTTAAATCTTCGGCTTTTTCTATGTATATTTTAGCAGTTTCTTTTTCGCCTAATTTTATTAAAATTCTGGCATAAGAATCGTAAGCGTTTGCTAAATCAGTTCTTGCGTCTTCAAAATTAGCAATATCGTAAACTTCTTTGCAAAGCGATATTTTTTCTTCGGCGTACTTAAGTGCTTTTTGATAATCGCCTTGCGCTTTAGCATTTGACATTAACCCAAAATAGACAGAATCTAAATCGTCAATATTACTTATAGTTGGGCTTTTTTGATATCTTTCTTTGCGTAAATTAAGCGCTTTTAAATAATATTCTTCGGCTTTATCAAACTCTTTTTTATAATGATATTTATCCCCTAAATCAATATAAGCGTAAGATAATATTCGTTTAGCCCGCCTATCTTCATAACCTTCGAAAGTTAAGGCTAATTCAAGCGCTTTTTCTCTGCTTTCTTTTGCAAGTTCTAAAACGTTTTCGCGTTCATCTTTATAATCTTGCAATGATAAATACGCATTATTAAGAGTGCTATAATCGTAATAAATAGTAGTTTTATCTGAAAAAAGCCCCGTTTCCTTAGCAATTTCTTCATCTAATTTAAGAACTTTTTTAGCAAGTTCTAAACTTTCGCGTTCTCTGCCCGATTTTAAAGGCCCTAAGTTTTGATTGCCGTATTCGTCCCAACTTTTATCGCCATCTTTAAAACTGTGCAAATAACTACACGAAAGAGATGTATACGCCTTAGACAGCAACCTTTTATCGCTAATTTTATTAGTTTCTTTAACGATTTCTTCTGAAAGTTCAACGGCTTTTTCTAAATCCGTTACACAACTTGCATCGTTCAATTTTTCTAACGTTTTACCGTGATTACGATACGCCTCTACAAGCGGTCTTTTAATTAAAACTTCGTTATCAGGACAAGAGAAAGTATTTAACTGATTTATTAACGCATTATATATCTTTTCAGCCTTACTATAACTTTTCATAACGCTGTAAAAATCAGCAAGTTCGTTAATTTCTTCAATAAACTTGTCTAAATTATCTATAGTTGTTTCGCTTTTAAATTTATCATAATAACTTCTTACGCTTTTTGTTTTATATTCAATAGCCGTAAGCAAATCGCGATTAACGCCTTCGCCGTTATAATACATATCCGAAAGTTTTTCAATCGCAACTATTAAACCATCATCGGCTGATTTTTTAATAAGTTTTAAAGCCATACCGCCGTTAACTTCAACGTCGATACCGTAAAGATACGCTAAACCTATTAAATAGTTATGTAAAGTATCTTTATCGTTAGCAAGTAAAGCAACGTCTTTTAACGAATTAGAAAGCATATCTGCAAGCAATTTAATATTTCTTGCGTCAACAGAATCAGGTATGCCTTTATATTTACTTTTAAGTGCTTCTTCGTTTACGTCTTCAAGTTTAGCGGGAATAATTTTTTTACCCGCTTTAACTGCTTCGGGGTACTCTACTTTCATAACGTAATTATCTTCGTTAACTACGTTAGGAGTAACCGCCATAACGAACAACTCACTTTTTTCAAGTGCTTTAGAAATAGAAGCGTTAAAGTCTTCGCCAGGTGTTAAAAATTCATCGTACCAAATAGCGATATCTCTACAAAAATCGTTAGCGTGAATAAGCGACATAAGTTCTTTTGCTTTTAATCTATCTTTTTTTCGATAACTTAAAAATATATAAGCGTCGAAGGCTTTGCGAACTTTATCGTACATATTGTCGCCAAGTATAATTTTTGAAACGAATTTTTTAAATTTTTCGGCGTAAGAAATAGCAGTTTCGTCGTCGTTAATTTTATCTAAATACTGCAAATTACCGCATTTTACGTAAAACTGTTTATCTAACCCCTTTTCGTACACGATAGGTAGAACAGGTATTTTATTTTGCAAAGCAAAAATTAACTCTTTATCAATAGCGCGATTTGAAGTGTATAAAAGATTACTGGTAACCGGCATTATAAACAAGTTCATTTCAGATAACTCACTTAAATCGTCGGCCAAAGTATCGTCGTTAGGGTTTAAATCATAATACACGGCGGCGTTAGTATATTCAAAAACGTCATGCAAAACGTCGCTTAAATATTTGTAATCGTTTTTATGAGCGCAAAACCAAACACGTGATTTACCTTTAGGATTATCGTTTGATTTTGTTTTATATCCTATATTTAACATATTGCCCTCCTATTACAAAACCCTTAACTGATTTATTTTACCAAATAAACGGTAAAATACGATATCTTACCTTTTTTGTATACTCTTTATATCCGCTAAGTTCTTTAGTTAAAAATTCTTCTTCACTTTTAATTCTTGCCCCTATAATAAACGGATAGGTTAAAAATACTAAAAACGCGTAAAGAGAACCAAGTATTAACGGCATTGCTAAAAACAAAATAATAGTTGCAAAATACATAGGGTGGCGAACTATTCCGTAAAGCCCTGTATCAATTACTTTTTGATTTTCTTGAACTTTGATAGTACGGCTAAGGTAAGCGTTTTCTCTTAAAACTTCAGCGTATAAAATATACGAAATTATAAACAATACCGCACCTATAATTACAACGGGGGTTGGTAAAGTGTACCAGTTAAACCTTACGCCAAGCCCAGATATTATAAATCCAAGTATGAACATAAGACCACTTAATTTAACAACTAAGTCTTGCTTTTTAAGTTTTTCTTTAGCGCTTAACCTTTCTTTTAAAAGATTAGGACTTTTAAATATCATAACAAGCCCAGCAATAAACATAGGCGCAAATAATACACCTATTAACAGCCAACCGTTAAAGTAGTTAAAAGTGCCTGCTGGCAAAAAGATTAAAGCCCCTACTAAAACAACGCCAAGGGTAAATTTTATTATTGCAGAAAAGAAAAGTTTTCTATCGATATAGTTACCTTGAAGTGCGCTATGTACGTAACCCATACCTAAAACAGCAATAAGCCCGGCAAAGTATAAAAGGGCTGAAAAATAAGAGTTATCCGTTAACACGTTGTTATAGATATTGTGCTTGCCGTTAAGTGATAAACCAAAAAACGCCGTATCGCATATTACGTTTAATATCAACATAACAAAAGCAACTACAATGATTACACCCGAACTTTTTAAAGCGTTTTTAAAGGTGAATTCAACTTGCTTACTTTTAATTAAATACACACCGAAAAGTGAAACGCTAAAATGTGATATATAATCTAAAACAAAATGCACGTGCCATTTATAATCTCTTACCGCGTTAAAAATACAACCGCCCACAGTAGATAACACCATACCTACCGATAAAAGCGACAATAGCAAATAAAAATGCTTCCTTATCTTTTTAGGTAATAAAAGCATTAAAGGCACAATGGTAAATATAAACGGACTTACGTTTGCAACGGGAAGTACATTTTGGAAGTTCCAGTCGTAAAAGCCTACAGAATTATAAACAATAATACTCATTGCCACGTAAGGTATAAACGTTAACGCTATAAAAATCAAGTTGGTTGCAGTTTGATTTTTAAAGTATTTCATTAAATAAACTATTCCGCAGTAAGCAATAAGTAAAATTATTAAGGTTATAATATACGCCATAATTAAAGTAAATTTTCGTTATAGATAGCGCGCACGCCACCGATAAACTTAGGGCGAACCCTTGCACCTACAACCATTGCTTCGCCTATCTTATTATTTTGTAATCTTACTGGTACTGCAACTTTTTTAAGATGCATACCGATAAGCGTTAAACCGATATCAAGCCCAGCGTCTGCTTTGATTTCTTCAATCGCAACAGGGCTTTTAAAATGATTATACGCTTGCGTTGCAAGTGACCCACCCGCCTTTGGCTGTGGAACAACGTTGACTATTTCGTAATTTTTAGCACCTTCGCTTTCAATGATGATTGCCCTATTTAAATGTTCACAACATTGAATAGCAAGGTAAATGCCGTTTTGTTTTGTATAATCGTTAAGTGCGTTAAAAACGTAAAGGGCTAAGTTAGGGTCGGAATTAGTGCCTATTTTAGAGCCCGCAATTTCGCTTGTAGAACAACCTACAACAATTGTATCGCCCTTTTTTAATTTTGCTTTTTCTGAAATTTCTTTAACTGCGTTAAAGGTTTGAGTATAAATTAAGTTTTCCATAATAAACTCCTATATTTTTAATATAACATTTTATAATCTAAAATGCAAGAAAGAAATTAAGTTTTAAAATAAAAACTAAAATAACGGTTTCCACTTGAATGACAGTTGCTTTCGCAACATAATAATTAAATTTTGCAAATTTGACGTAATAAAAGAACGGCTAAAGTGTAGCCGTTCTTTTTTGGTGGACTTGGAGTATGAAATACGAACCGAGGACACCAAGCATTATTAGGGCTCCCGAAAAAATTTTGCACAGCAAAAGATTTTTGGGAAAAAGGAGAAGCCCGCTGTCTGTCGTGCAGTTTGCAATAGCAAACTGCTGACGTAAGGCGGTGCTTCGACGTGGTGGAGATGGAGAGAGTCGAACTCTCGTCTTGACCGATTCTTTTGCGCTTTCTACATACTTATTTTGTCTTTAATCCCTTGCAACGTATTTCAACAAACAAACCTACGTTACCGTGAATTGCTAAAATTTCAGCAAAGTTAACACAATTAAATCAACTATGCCTATTCCGTCTAATAATGATGCTCTTTACTAACCGACGGCAATCAGTATCGAACAACTGCTATAAATTAAGCAGCGTATGCAAAACTTCTGTTGTCTGCATTTAATTTTAAATTCCCATTTTAACGAAGACTTGGGAGACTTCGGTATGCTTACGACAACGCCCACGACCAATCAAATCCGGTGCATCCCCGTGTAGGCTAAATTTTAGCCTTTATAATTATTGATTTCTCTTTGCGCTTGCCTATCTAAATCGCGTTGCTTTATTGTTTCCTTTTTATCAAAGGTGTGTTTACCCTTGCAAAGCCCAACGGTAATTTTAACTAAACTACCTTCAAAAAAAGCGTTTAATGGTATTAAAGTGTAACCCTTTTCGCTTACCTTGCCTACGATTTTATTAATTTCTGCGCGCCTTAAAAGTAATTTTCTACTTCTTCTGCTATCTTTACTGTTAAACGCGCCCGATTTATCGTAAACGGCAATATGGGTGTTGTTTAAAAAGACTTCGCCACGGTAAAGTGAGCAAAAACTATCTTTTAAATTGATGTTTCCTGCCCTTATAGACTTTACTTCCGCGCCTTCTAAAACAATACCCGTTTTGTACGTTTCTTCAACAAAATATTCAAATCGTGCTTGTCTATTTTCAGTAATAATTTTCATAGTTTATTTTTCCATTAGCCTATATATTTAAATATTAGGCTATATCTTTAAAGATGCTTAATTTAGATTAAACGCTTGATGAGTAAAAATGCAAGCAAGGATAGGCAAATCCCCGCAGGCAAGAGTTTACATCTTGTCAAGGGGTTTAACAACGCATTGCGCCGTATTTTTGCCATCAAAAATTAAGCAGATGCAAAAGAGAGAGCCTTAATCCAAAATCTTAAATTCTACTTTATGTGCCGACATATCAACGCCAAGTACCCTTACCGTTACACTTTGACCAAGCGTGTAACTTCTATCGTTACTTGAAAGCGTAAAGGTCTTTTCATCAAAATTATACCTGCCTTTTTTCAAAGTGTCAAGTTTTACAATGCCTTCAACGGTATTTTCAAGTTCTACAAAAACGCCAAAATTCGTAACGCCACTAATAACGCCGTTAAAATCATCGCCTATATACGAACGCATATACCTACATTTATAGTAGTCGTCCATAGTGCGTTCAACTTCATCGGCTTTTCGTTCGTTTTCAGAAGATATCACACTTGCTTCCCTTACGTAGTCGCTATACATACCTTCAATATCTTTGCCCTTAAGCATACTTTTTATAATATTGTGAATTGCTAAGTCGGGATACCTTCTTATAGGCGAAGTAAAGTGACAATAACAAGTACTTGATAAGCCAAAGTGACCAACGTTTTCAGGCGAATATTTAGCCTTTTGAAGCGACCTAAGCATTACCTTATTTACAACGTTAAAGATAGGTTCGCCTTTTATGTTTTCAAGAAGTGTTTGAAAATCTTTAGGGTGGCAAGTTTCGGTATTCCATTTAGGCGTGAAGCCTAAAACTTTTAAAAACTCCCTAAACCTTTCAAGTTTTTCGCTATCGGGTTTTTCGTGAATACGATAAACGAACGGAAGTTTCATATAAAAACAATATTCAGCAACAGTTTCGTTTGTTACTATCATAAACTCTTCTATGATTTTATATGCATCAACGCTTGAACGTGGTTCAACTATAATTTTGCCTTTTTCGTTTACCGTTATGTGACTTTCTTCTATATTAAGGTCGATATTTCCCCTTTTATGACGCTTACTTGCTAAAATATCCTTAAGTTTTTCGGCGTCTTTTATAAGTGGATAAATATTTATAAACTCATTTATAGCGTCGCTATCGCCGTCTAAAATACGTTGAACGTCAGTATACGTCATACGCTTTTTAGAGTTGATTACACCTTCAACTATTTCGCTATCAATAACGTCGCCCTTACTATCAATAGTCATAATAACGGATAAGGTAAGCCTATCTACGCCTTCGTTTAAAGAGCAAATGCCGTTAGAAAGTTTTTTAGGAAGCATAGGTATAACGCGTTCAGGGAAATATACGCTTGTAGAACGGTTAAGCGCTTCTTTATCAATAACGCTACCGCGTTTAACGTAATGCGAAACGTCGGCAATGTGCACGCCTAAAGTAAAAGTACCGTCGCCGTTATCTTTAACGGAAACAGCATCGTCAAAGTCGCGCGAATCTTCGCCGTCGATAGTGATAATTAAATCATTTCTAAAATCTTTACGATTTTTTAATTCTTCATTTAAAACAACGTCGCTAATCTTTTCGGTAGCAGTAATAACCTCATTAGGGAATTCAAGCGGAAGCCCCGCATTTTTGATAATTGATAACTCTTCGGCGTGAAGGTCATATTTTTTACCTAAAATTTCTATAACTTTACCTTCGGGGTTTTTGCGGTTTTCGGGATAGCCCGTAACTTCAACGTAAACTTTACTACCCGTTTTTGCACCCATAGTTTTTTTAACAGGGATATAAATATCAACAAAGTAGTTTTTATCATCGGGAATAACAAAGCCAAAACCGTTATCGCCTTCAAAAGTACCCGTAAGTTTTTTTACGCCACGGCTAACGATAGTAACAACTTCGCCTTCGTCGTTACTACCCCTTGAAGAAATTGCTTTTTTGATAATTACAGTATCGCCGTGAAGCGCACCGTGTAAACTTTTAGGGGGAATAAAATAATCACCGTTATCCGTTATTAAAAATGCAAAGCACCTTTCGTTACCACGAAGCACGCCTTTAATAAGCCCGCTGTTTTCAAAAAGCACGTATCTGCCTGAGTTATAAACGATTTTGCCTTCTTTTTCAAGTTCCACTAAAATATCGCGAAGAATATTCTTTTGAAGATTAGACTTCGCTTCAAAAACTTCGCAAATGCGTTTAAACCCAAGGTTTTCAATCTCACCACTATTAAATTTTTCTAAAATAATATCTTTAACACTCATAATCTAAACGCCTTACGAAATAAAAAAAACGGCTTAAAAAAGCCGTTTTTGTTGATTTTAAAGAGCACTCATCAATTGATAGAATACTGTAAATACTATCATACAAACTGCAAGAATAGAAATTGAAATAACAGTAAGTTTTTTCAATTTGCTTTCTAAAGTTTTTGATTTATTCTTACCATAGAAAGTTTCAGAATGACCGCTAATTGCGCCGATACCATCTGAGTTGCTTGGTTGAATAATAACCACGATTATAACAAAAACGGATACTATAACCGCTAAAAATATCGCTATTACACTAATTAATCCATAAATATCATATAAAGTCATATTACACCTACATATATATATTGTTTTTAAGTTACCCAAATAGTATAACACAACAAATGTATATTTGCAACTATTTTATAACTATTTTTTATTTTATTGTGGTAAAGCCTTTTTTACTTAACGATTAACGAAGAACCCGTCATTTCGTTAGGTTTTTCGGCATTAAGAACTTCTAAAAGAGTAGGAGCAATATCCGCTAAAATACCGCCGTCGCGAAGTTTAGCGTTTTTGTACTCTTCAGAAACTAAAATGAACGGAACAACGTTAGTAGTATGTGCAGTAAACGGTTTTGTAGACCCGTCTTCGTACATTTTATCAGCGTTACCGTGGTCGGCAGTAATTAAAACTGAACCGCCTTTTGATAAAATCTTATTTACAAGTTTATCAACGCATTCTTCAACGGTTTTAACAGCAGTAACCGCAGCGTTAATGTCACCAGTATGACCAACCATATCGCAGTTAGCGTAGTTTAAAATGATAACGTCAAACTTGTCGGCATCAATTTCTTCTAAAACCTTATCAGTTACAAGTTGTGCGCTCATTTCAGGTTGTAAATCGTAAGTTGCAACCTTTGGTGAAGGAATTAAATCTCTGTATTCTTCTTTAGCAGGTTCTTCGATACCACCGTTAAAGAAGAAAGTTACGTGCGCGTATTTTTCAGTTTCGGCAATTCTAAGTTGAGTATAGCCTTTTGCTGATAAGTATTCACCTAAAGTATTGTCAAGAGAGATTTTCTTAAACGCGATTCTTGCTTTATCAAAAGTAGCATCGTATTTAGAAAAACCAACGTATACAGGGTTAAGGTAGCCAGTTTTTCTTTCAAAACCGTCAAATTCTTCAACAGTCATAGCGCGGGTGATTTCCCTTGCTCTGTCAGGGCGGAAGTTAAAGAAAATAATGCTATCGCCCTTTTCAATAAGACCAATTGCTATTCCATTTTCAGTAACGTTAGTAGGTAAAACGAATTCGTCGGTTACGTTGTTTTCGTAACTTGCTTTAACGGCTTCTACAGCGTTTTCAGTTTGTTCGCCGTTGCCGATTGTTAACATATCGTAGGCTTTTTCTACCCTATCCCAACGGTTATCCCTATCCATAACGTAGTATCTACCGCAAACTGATGCAATTTTACCAACGCCGATTTCATCGATTTTATCTTGTAAATCTTTAACGAAATCAGCACCGCTTGTAGGTGCAACGTCTCTACCGTCTAAGAAGCAGTGAACAAAAACGTTATTAAAGTTTTTCTTTTTGCAAAGTTCTAATAAAGCGAATAAGTGAGTGATATGACTGTGTACGCCACCAGTAGATAAAAGACCGTATAAGTGGAGTTTTTTGCCGTTTTTAATGGCTTCGTCGATAGCGTAGTTAAGGTCTTGGTTTTTAAAGAATTCACCGTCACTAATTTCTTTAGTGATACGTGTTAAATCTTGATATACAATACGACCTGCGCCCATATTTAAGTGACCTACTTCACTGTTACCCATTTGACCGTCAGGAAGACCAACGCTCATACCGCTTGCGCCAAGGGTTGTTGTAGGATATTCTTTCATTAATTTTTCGATAACTTTAGCATCGGCAATCTTAACCGCGTTGCCGTTAACTTCGGCGTTAATACCGTAACCGTCCATAATACAAAGACAAATAGGTTTTTTCATAAATAACTCCTATACAATATAATTTATTCTTAAATAATTATATATTATTTTGATATAAAAAGCAAATAAAAAAGATTACCACCAAAGGTAATCTTTTAAAAATTTATTAAAGTTTAATAATGACTTATTTAAAGGTGTAGAAGCAAGTTATACGAGGCACAAAAAAATGGTAGATTGCAATAGACCTGCCTTTAGTTAGTTTAATAATGCACTTATTTAAAGCGATAGATACAAGTTAGGCAAGGCTCGTAATGTTTAGCGGACACGATTTAAACGGCATAGTTGCAATACAAAAGACAGGCTTAAAAAACCTGTCTTTTAATTACTTAAATAATGCACTTATTTAAAGGTGTAGAAGCAAGTTGGCAAGGCTCGACACTAAGACGCGGATACAATAGACCTTTTTGGTCATTGTAGTCGTGGATTAGTGGCAGTTAACGACGCCCAACGACGCTTATACGCCTTTAAATTATTTGTTGTAGTTAACAATCGCGCTAAAATCCGCAGCCTTTAATGCTGCACCGCCGATAAGACCACCGTCGATTTCAGCCATAGCCATAAGTTCTTTAGCGTTACCTGGTTTCATAGAACCGCCGTATTGAATACGAACTTTTTCTGCACAAGAAGGACAGAAAGTTTCGCCTAATACTTTACGGATATAACCGATAGTTTCATTTGCTTGTTCGCTTGTAGCAGTTTTGCCAGTACCGATAGCCCAAACTGGTTCGTAAGCGATAACAAGTTTAGTTAAATCTTCAACATCTTTTAAACCTTCAACGATTTGACGTTTTAAAACTTCTTCAGTTTTGTTAGTTTCACGTTCTTCTAAAGTTTCGCCAACGCAAACGATAGGGATAAGACCTTTTTTAAGTGCTTGAAGAGTTCTTTTGTTAACAGTTTCATCAGTTTCAGCGAAGTATTGACGTCTTTCACTGTGGCCGATAATAACGTATTCAACGCCAAGTTCTAAAAGCATATCTGCAGAAATTTCGCCAGTGTATGCACCGTTATCTGCAAAGTGTACGTTTTCAGCACCAAGTTTAATATTAGAACCTTTAAGTGCTTCGCCTACAGCGTAAATATCAGTAGCAGGAACGCAAACAACAACGTCACAATCAGCGTTTGCAACAAGTGGTTTAAGTTCGTTAACAAGAGCCACACCTTGAGATGGTGTAAGGTTCATTTTCCAGTTACCAGCAATAATAGGTTTTCTCATAATAGTATCTCCGTAAAATATAAATTATTCTTTTTCGTTAAGGCAAGCAATACCTGGAAGAACTTTACCTTCAAAAAGTTCAAGTGAAGCACCGCCACCAGTAGAAATGTGTGACATTTTATCAGCAAAGCCAAGTTGAGCAACCGCAGCCGCGCTATCGCCACCACCGATGATTGTTGTAGCAGTAGAGTTTTCAGCCATTGCTTCAGCGATTGAGCAAGTACCTTTTGCAAGAGTAGGGTTTTCAAATACGCCCATAGGACCGTTCCAAATAACAGTTTTAGCGTCTTTGATAACGTTTTTGAAAAGTTCAACAGTTTTAGGACCGATATCTAAACCCATTTTGTCTGCAGGGATATTGCCAGCGTCAACAACTTCAACGTCGATTTCAGCGTCGATAGGGTCAGGGAAAGAACCAGCAACAGCAGTATCGATAGGAAGATATAAGTTTTTACCTAAATCTTTTGCTTTTTTAATCATATCGTTACAGTAGTCGATTTTTTCCATATCAACAAGTGATGCGCCAACTTCGTAGCCTTGTGCTTTTAAGAAAGTATAAGCCATACCACCACCGATGATAAGTGAATCGCATTTTTCTAAAAGGTTAGCAATAACGTTTAATTTATCAGCAACTTTAGCGCCACCTAAGATAGCAACGAAAGGTCTAACAGGGTTTTCTAAACTGTCAGCCATAACGGTAAGTTCTTTTTCGATAAGGAAACCGCAAACTGCAGTATCAACTAAGCCGTATTCAACGATAGCAGCAGTTGAAGCGTGTGAACGGTGTGCAGTACCGAAAGCATCGTTTACGTAAACGTCACAGAAAGATGCAAGTTTTTTGCAGAATTCTAAATCTTTGCCTTCTTCGCCCTTGTCAAAACGAAGGTTTTCAAGTAAAACTACTTCGCCTTCTTTTAACGCGTTAACTTTTTCAGTAGCGTCTGCACCAACGGTGTCAGTAGCGAAAGATACTTTACCACCTAAAAGTTCGTTAAGTCTATCAGCAACAGGTTTTAAAGTGAATTTTTTCACGTCCTTTTTTGCTTTTTCTAAGAATTCAGCCTTTTTTGCTTCCCTTTCATTTTCAGGAAGTGCTTCAACGGCTTTCTTTTCTTTTTTGTTAAGAGAAATTACTTCGTTAAATACGTTGTGTGGTTTACCCATGTGTGAGCAAAGTACAACTTTTGCGCCGTTTTCCATTAAATACTTAATTGTAGGAAGTGCGCCGTTAATTCTGTTTTCATCGGTAATAACGCCGTCTTTCATAGGAACGTTAAAGTCAACCCTAACAAGACACTTTTTACCTTTTACGTCAACGTCTCTAATAGTTTTCTTATTCATAAAATACTCCTTATAGGTTTATTTATATTTATAAATAATTGTAAACTTTTTTAATAAGATTGTCAATTTATTAGTAGCCATTTTGTTAATTTTTTAACCCTTTACCTAAATTTTTTGTACATTAACCCCTTTTATTTCAATTTTATCAGTTTTAACACTTTTTTTATCGGTAATTATTAAACTTAATAATTTAGTAATCGGTTTAAGTATCGGGAATAGCGTTATGGTTACAAACACGTTAAAAAGAGTATGAAAGTTTGCAATTTGCCTTTCTATTGAGCCCGAAAAACTCAAAAAGAAAGCCGAAATTTCCCCTTTAAAAAGGCAAAGTGGTAAAAACAATAAAAGACTGCCTATAACGTTAAAACAAAGGTTAAAAAAGGCTGTGCGCCTACTATCAAGCGACTTATTAAGCGATGCCCAAATAACGGGCATACACGTGCCTATATTTGCGCCAAGAATTATAAAGGTAGCGTTTTCAAAAGAGAGCAAACCGTTTAAACCTAAAACAACTAAAACGCTTGTAACGGCAGATGAACTTTGCACGATTGACGTAATTAAAATGCCGTTTAAAAACAATAAAAATACGTTATCAACTAAAAAAATTCGGGTAAACGCTTCGTAACTTTTAAAAACGCTAATACATTCGCTAACGACGTTAAGCCCAAAAAACAGCATACCAAAACCCATTAAAACGTTGCCTATTTGAGCATAGTTGTTTTTGGGAATAAAGGTTAATATAAAGCCTATAAACACCATAACCGCACCAAGCACGGTTATATCAAAAGCGGAATTACCAGTAAGCGAAACAAGTTGAGCGGTTATTGTTGTACCGATATTAGTTCCCATAATTACGGCACACGCGCTTATAAACGAAACCATACCGTTTGAAACAAACCCGATAAGAATAACGTTTGTTGCAACGCTTGATTGCAAAACGGCGGTAGAAAAAGCACCCGTTAAAACGCCCATTGCCCTATTTTTAGTGCAAGAAGTAAGTAACCGTTTCATTTTTTCACTGGTTAATGCTTCCATATTCTCACTCATAAACTTAAGCCCTAATAAAAATAGAGAAATACCGCCTAAACACAGTAAAACGTTTTGAAAAATATACATAAATTACCCCGACATTTATATATATTGATAAAGAACATAAAAAATACCAAGGCGTTTTGCCTTGGTATTTTGTTTTGTTTGTTTTGCTAAATTAGTTAGCAGTTCTCCAAGCAATAGTACCAGATTCACTAATTACCCAGTAAGGAGAAGTGAAGTAAGAAAGCATTTCCGCACAGCCTTCTTTATCGTTAGCCATTGCTTCGTCAGAAATATATTGTCTTACGTATTGCGCTTCATCAACTTTATTTACTACGTCTGAAGAACCATTAAATACTGGTTGCCATACACGAACAGCGCTTTCACCTTCGCCAGTAGTTTGAGTGAATAATTCATTAATGAAACTGAACGAAGTAGGGTCGATAAGTTCAAGTTCGCCATTAGCATTAGTTTTAAGCATATTCTTAGCAAATACGAACTTATTCCAAGCAGCACTAGCAGTATTGTCGTATGCAACAGGCGTATCACCGATTACAATCCATCTATTAAGGTGTACTTGAACACCACCAGTTTGTGGATAGTAGTTGTATTGAGAAGCAAATAAACCTGAACGTTTACCTTGTTTCATATACATTTTTTCAGTATCGTTAAGGGTATGTTTAATAACCGCCCTTTCTACATAACCGTAAAGTTGGTTTTGGAATAATAAGCCGTATTCCTTATTAGAACTAATATACGAAACGTCTGTACCTTCAACGTAAATATCAGTAATATAACCTTGTTCGTTTGTTTTATTACTATTATAGTAAGCAAATTGTTGAGCAAGTAAGCACATATAATAGCCAGTTAACTTCATATTCTTAAAGCCGATATTTTTAAGCCAACCACCTTTAATCATACCGAAGATACCACGTGATTGAACGATAGCGTTAGAAATAGTATAACCGTTACCATCAAATACACCACTTAAGCCTCTTACTTTTTTACTAGCATCAGCAGAAGCACTACCTGCGATAGTGTAATTTACAGGGTTGCCATCTTTATCAACGCCACCAAGACCTGTACCATCAAGGTTTTTAGCCATAATGTAGTAGCCTGTGTATTCTGCAAGGGCAACACGTCCGTCAGGAAGAACTGTGTCAACAGGTGCAGAAATATAATCTAAATCTGCAAAGTCATCAAGAACTAACGTATACGCGCCAACGTTATTTAATACGTAAAGTTTACTATCTAATACTAATTCTACCACGTAAGTCTTAATAGTACGTTGATTGATTTGTCCTGAAATAACAACTTCAAGGTCAAGAACGTCAACAACTTCGCCATCTACCCTATATTCATCAATTTGGTCAAGTGTAATAGGGTCTACATATACTTCTTCAAGCGCTTTGTTAAGAGAAATAACGTCAAGCGATTTATCCATATTAGAATATAATACGTGACCATCAACGTTAATTACGTTAGAGAAGTTAACAGTAAGAACTTTTTCAATAGTAATACCATCTACTACTGCAGTAAATAATACTTCGTAATAACCTTCAAAAGCAGGGTCATTTGCAAGTTTAATCTTATTACCTTCTAAGATTATACCTTCAGGAGCAGTAATAACTGGGTTAATAGAGTTACCGTTCATATCAACAACGTCAATTTCTAATTCAACTTTATTGTTTGGTAAGAATACGCTGTTAGCAGATTCGCCGTTTACTTCGATATCAAAGTTTCTATAGTAAAGTTGTTTCCAGTAAGGAACGCCATCTACAACAATCCAGTTATCGTCAAACGTATCAAGAATTGCTTTGTTTGCTTCGTAATCGTTAGCCATATCACCAAACGTTTCATAAACTTTAACACCGTGTTGAACGTTTTCTGGCGTAAGAGTATAAGCACTAAATTTAGAAAGAAGTGAATTTAATTTACTATCAAGCACAGTGATTTCTGTATTATTAGTAACAGAAACTTGGTTGCCTGCAACAGTTAAAGAAGAAATAGTTGTTCCGCTTGTTCTTAATGCTACAACAGGTGAAGACGTAATAGAGAATACGTTTTTCATTAAGTTAGGATATCTTGCGGACGTACCATTAGCAGCGTAAGTACCACCGTTTACATTTAAGTCAGTAACACTACCAAATCTACCGCCACCTGTAGTTAACCAGCCAAGTTCTTTTTCACCAAATGAAGTAAAGTCAATTACGACATTTTCTAAAGAAGCATAAGAACCATTCATATTATTGTTTACAAGTACGCCTGATTCAGCAGCCATACTCTTAACTTGAACGTAGATATTTTCAAAGAGTGCCCTAACTGTATTACCAGCATCTACAGAGTGAGCAAATAACGTAGGGTAAGAACCCGCTAATAACGTAACGTTAGTAAACGCTATATCTTTAACTACACCACCATTAATCCAAGCAAAGATACCGTTTGATTGAACTGAAAGGTCATCAATAACGTAACCGTTACCATCAAATACACCTGTTAAACCAGCCTTTTTATCATTATGAGTACTGTTTGAACCAGGGAAAACCGCATTAGATGCGAAAGAGTGTGTTTTCATTTCATAGTTGCTTGCATCAATATTTTTAGTTACAAGATAGTAACCATCGTGTAACGTTACAGTACCAGTTTCATTATATTTATAACGGAAGTAATCAAGGTCTTGTGCTTCATCAATAAGTTTTGTATAAGCAAGAACGTTAATTGTATACACTTTACTACCTATTAAAAGTTTAACTTCTTGGATAGTATCAACTGTATCATCGTGAGCATCGTAAGTATTTAAACCAGAAATAATAACTTCAAGGTCTAATACGTCAGAAGTAGTTTCGCCTACAACGTAACCTTTAATACTGTTAAGATTGTGGATTTCTACGCCTTTAGTTAAAAGGGCTCTTTTAAGAGATTGTAAATCAAGTGATAAATCGTCTTTAGAATATAATACGTTGCCTTCATCAACATCTACTTCGTTAGTATAATTGATTGTAACAACTTCCGTTACTTCAATACCGCCTATATTACCTACAACTGTAATATCAAATGAACCTTTAGAAGAAGTATCTTCTGCAAGTTTAATTCTATTGCCGTTTACAATAATAGCATCATTAGGAAGAATTGTTGTGCTTTCAAAGTAATAACCGCTAATATGTTTAAAGTTAAATATTACTTCTTCTCTATTGCTTTCAAGTAAAATTTCGTTTAATTCATTGCCTTTTACGTCAGTGATAATAAAATCTACTGCATCTACTGTTGAAATAGTAAACGAATCAACAATTTCACAACCTTCGTGTAAAGCAGAAACTTCAATAGTATAAGTAGTTGCTTCTAAAGGAATATTAGTAAGTCTAACTTTATTTCCTTCTACAGTAATACCTTCTGGTGCAGAAATAGAAAGTTCAGGAAGAACAAATCCACTTGCATCAACGAAGTTAACTTCATAAGTATCGGTATTGTTATCTAATACGATATCTGATGTAGGAAGACCTTCTTTATCAACAACAGTTAACGCTACTTTGCTTGGATATACAGTTTTCCAGTAAGGAACGCCGTTAACAACAGTCCAATATTCATTAGAGAAAGTTAACATACTGTCAGCGTTAGCGTAAACCTTTTCGCCTTCAACTTCAATAAAGTCACCAGCCATGTCAACGTAATTTTCATAAGTACGTAAATTACGTGCAACCATGCCTACACCTAAAGTTTTACCCCTTGCAGTTAAGAATTCAGTAATTCTTTCGTCGTAAACTTTACCAACTGTTTCAATCCAGTAACCATTAGAGATAGTGTGTTCTACTTGGTTTTCTGCAAAGTAAGGGTAAGTACCCCTTGAGTACATAATAGGAAGGTCAGTAATAGCATAAGTATTTTCAAAGGTTAACGTTTTTTGCATTGAATTGGTAGCACCAGGACCACCTATAATACCAAATTCGTGTGTACCTGCAAATACGCCGTCGTAAACGCCGTCTTGTTTAGCGTTAGTGTATTCAACAACAACGTTTTCAATTCTAACAGAGTTAGGTAAATTGTTGTTTGTTAAAATACCAATACGTTTTGAATTACCCCAAATACATTTTTCTACTTGAACGTAAACGTTTTCAAATATCGCTTCTTTAGTATAACCTTTACCATCCCATCCGTCACGGTTAATAGTGTGCGCAAATAACGTACCGTAGTAACCAGTGATTGTAACGCCAACGAAAGAAACGTTTTTAATAACTGGAGCAGTTGCATGACCGAATAAACCGTTATTGATTGAATCAAAGTTAGAAATAGTATGACCGTTACCATCAAAAGTACCAGAGAAACCTAAATCTTTACTGCCTGAATACGTAGTACCACCACTTGTGAAAGTGTGTGTACCGTGTTTATAACCAGTAGCATCGATATCTTTTGCTAAAGCGTAGTAACCTTCAAGACGATGTTCAGCAGTTTGTGGATTTAAAACGAATACCGCTAAATCACTTGCTTCATCAATAGCTTTTGTTACGTACATATATTTAATACGGTAAACTTCGTAGCCTTTGAAAGCAGTAACGTAATAATATGAGCCTTCTTCTTTACCAGCAAGGAAAGTTTCGGCATTTGTAATTACGTCGTTATCGATAGCAAATTCAATATCTTCGGCAATACCGTCAGCAGTGATAGAAGCGCCAGTAAGTGCAGTTCTATCAGCGTCAGATAAACCGATAACAGTACCGTCTTTTTCAACGTAAACTTCGCTTTCACTTTCAACAAGTGTTGATAAGTATTTACCAACGAAGTATTCATCGATAGGGTCACCGTCAATATGAGCGCCGTTTGCTACTTTTACCATTGAACGCGCGTCAGAAAGGTTAGCGTATTCAATTTCGCCATTAGCACGAACAAAATACGGTCTACAAACAAGATATGTAGATAACGCTTCAAGTTTAGCGATTTCAAAGATTTCTTCATCAGAAGCGTTAGGCATTTCAGGTTTGTATTTTTCAATGGCTTCTGCTTTCCATTCGTCGTTAAACGTATATGTAATAGAAGCATAGTAAACGTAGTTAGGGTAATCAGCAGGTTGTTGAGTATCGAATTTAGTTACGTCGTCAATAAACCTAACGTCAGCAATATTTTCGTCGCCTTCGCTTACTACTAAACCATCTTGTAACGAATTAGCGTAATTTTTTGTAGAAATTAACGCACCGAATACTACGCCGTTACCTAAGTCTTTATAGAACGTTTTATCAACTTCGATAGTATACCTTAAGCCGGTTTCTTCTAACGTGTCACCATACTTAACGCTTGCGCCTGCAACTGCGCCGAAAGTAAACTCATTTGCTTGAACTGAAGTTTTAGGAAGCGTAAGTAAACCGCACATAGCAGTTACCGCAACTATTAATGATAAAATTTTTGTTAATAATTTTCTCATAATAGCCCTCCCTTATAACCCTAAACTTTCAAGCCATTGAGTTTTAAAGTCAACGCTTTCAGAAGTTGTTAAAATGTCAACTTGGTTAAATGATATAACTTCAATTGACGGGGTTAAATATTTTTTCATTAAAATTTACCTCCTTAATCCATATTGAGATATAGCAAAGAGATTAGCAAAAATATGAATAGTAAAATTTATTATTTTCCAAAATTTAATAGTACCGCGTAAATTTGATTAAATTAAAATCAATTAAGCGGAAAGCGGATACTTTAGTATACGCAAAAGCCTACGTAGGCTTTATTTTTTGCGATTATAACGGCAATTATATATATAATATATAAAAAAATCAAAATTCGACCAAAATGATATAAAACCGTATAATAATCTATTATAATTATTGTAACATTTTATCATATAAAAATCAAATTGTAAAGCAATTTAAACGGTTATTGTAAATTATATTTTTTCGCGTTTGATTTATACTATAAAGCACCTATATATCTACTATTTAAAACAACAAATAAAAAACCCGCTTAAGCATTGCTTGCTTTAGCGGGCTTTAGTTAGTCTTTTCTTCCTGTTAAACGACCTTCGGTATTAAGTTCGGGGAATCCGTTTTGGCGGAGTGCTTCATAAACCGTAATCGCTACTGAGTTTGAAAGGTTTAAACTTCTTAAATCACCCCACATTGGTATACGTAAAGTGTATTCGTAATACTTTTCAAGTAGCGGTTCGGGAAGCCCGTGCGACTCTTTGCCAAAAATTAAAAAGTCACCGTCTTTAAAGGTTGCTTCGCTATAAAGTTTATTGCCTTTAGTTGACATAAAGTAGAAATTATCGCCTTTAAAGTATTTTTCAAAGAGTTCGTCGATTGAATCAAGATAATGTAAATCTAAGTATTGCCAGTAGTCAAGCCCTGCCCTTTTTAAGTGTTTATCGGTAATTTCAAAGCCAAGTGGTCTTACCAAAAAAAGCGAACTGTTAGTTGCCGAACACGTGCGGGATATATTGCCCGTGTTTTGTGGTATTTCTGGCTCTACTAAAACTATATTTAACTTCATTTTTACTCCTTACGTTCCCCTTTGTTTAGTTACAACAAGCCTATACGATTTTTTTACAGGCAGGGTTATTTTTGTTTGATTTTCTAAACTTCTACCGCAAATTTCACCAGATAAATCACTTGCTATTACCGTGTTTGAGTTAATTAAAACTATCGGCACGCCAAATAGGTAAGAATAACTTCTTATTAAAAAATTATACTGCGGTTTTTCTTCGCCACTCATTAACGCTATTATAAAATCGGCATCGCATAGCGACATTGCCTTTATACCGTCAATATCCAAAATATCATCGCCAACAAGCAAACCTATTCTACCTACTTGCGTTTGATATACCCTTTGAGCTCCGCCACCTTGGTAGCCGTTATCGTTTACCGATAAGCGCATATCGGATATACCTAAAAGTTTGCCTTTATCTGCAATAACCGCCGAACGCCTTAAAACGCCGTAGTTATCCGTTATAGTACCCGATATTAAAACCTTACCACTTTCTTTTGAAAGTTTGGCAAAGTTAGACAGTTTGTTTTCGCTACAGTTAAGTTCGCGCTTATAACTTATTTTATCAATACCGTTAAAGCCAAAAACGGCTAACCGTTCAGTTTGATATTCGCTTGATTTTACGCTAAACACTTTATCGTTTTTATTACAGTATAATTTAAGCATACGTCACCCGCCTTTAATATTATACTGATTAGCAAACGAAAAAGTTAATCGTTAATGCTTTTAATTACTTCAAAAATTTCATTAGCGTTGGTTGATGAAAAAACTTTTTCTTTAAGGCGCTTACTATCTTTTAAGCCTTTTAAATAAAACGCCATTTGTTTTCTAAATATTATAGCCGACCTTTCGCTTCCGTAGCGTTCAACTAAAAGCGTTAAGTGTTTTTTGATTAATTCTTTAAACGACGTTTTAGGTTGTTCACCTAAAATCTCACTAAAAATTAAAGGGTTGTTCATTGCGCCCCTTGCAATCATAACGCCGTCTGCACCCGTGTTGTTTATTACGTAGTTGGCATCGCTTAAACTAAAAATTCCACCGTTTGCAATAACTGGAATTTTTACTTTGGCTTTGGCTTTTTGAATTTCTTCACAGTTGATATCGCCAGAGTATATGGCGTCCCTTACCCTACCGTGAATAGTTATCATATCCGCACCGCTATCTTCACACATTTTGGCAAAACTTTCGGTAACGTAATTTCCGTCGGTTAAGCCTATCCTAAACTTAACGGTAACGGCTTTGCCACTTTTTTTAACGCTTTCGATTATCTTTGACGCTAATACTGGATTTTTTAAAAGGGCACTGCCTTCGCCATTGTTGTAAATTTTAGGCACAGGGCAACCCATATTTATATCAATGATATCGAATTTTTCAAGGTACTTGCTTTGACTTGCCCAGCCCATAATTTCAGGTTCACTACCAAAAATTTGAACGGCTTTGATTTTTTCTTCGGGATAGGTAAAAAGCAAGTCTTCAGTTTTGTTTGAAGAATACTTTAACCCCTTAGCGCTAACCATTTCAGTAAAGCAAACACCCGCACCAAGTTCGCCACAAATAACCCGCATTGACGCGTCAGAATACCCTGCAAGCGGGGCTAAAAACACGTTATTAGGCGTTTTTACGTTGCCGATTTGTATACTTTTAATATCCATTAGAAAGTCTCCGTTGTTTTGAGTTCGTCATAGATTTTATCAAGTTCGGCTTGAGTTAAGTTTTGCATATTTAAGCCTTTTTGTTCAACGGCTTTTTCTAAGCGTGAAAACCTATTTATAAATTTTTCGGTAGAAATGTTAAGCGCAGTTTCGCCGTCTACGTCAAGTTTTCTTACTAAGTTTACAACGCTAAAAAGTAAATCGCCACATTCTTTTTTGATTTCTTCAGGGTTGTTTGATTTTACAGCAAGTTTGATTTCTTCAATCTCTTCGTAAACCTTGGATATAACTTCGGTGTAGTTGTTAAAATCAAAACCTTGCTTGCCCGCCCTTGAACCCACTTTTTGCGCGCGCATTACCGCAGGGAAGTTTTTAGGCACGCTTTTTAAATATTCCGTGCCGTTAGCGTAGCCTTTTTCTACCGCTTTGTTTTTATTCCACGTATCAAGCGCAGATGAAGCGTCACTTGCCGTATCCGTACCAAAAACGTGAGTGTGGCGGGATATGAGTTTAGAACAAATTCCGCTTAACACGTCGTAAAAGGTAAATCTGCCATCTTCTTCACCAAAGATTACGTAAAACGCCGTTTGAAGCATTACGTCGCCTATTTCTTCAATAATCATACCATCATCGTCACTTTCGATAGCGTCGATAAGTTCGTAAGTTTCTTCAATAAGGTTTTTTTCGATTGATTTAGGGGTTTGCTCTCTATCCCAAGGACAGCCGTTTTCTGCCCTTAACGCTTTAGTTATATCAATTAAATCGTTAAAATCAAACCTTTGTTTATGTAAAAAATTCTTGTTTTCTACGTAGATTGCCGTTGAATAATCGTAGCCGTTTAACCTATCAAGTTCGTAAACTTTGATTTTTTTATTAGAGTTCGTGTCGCTTACTAAAAGGTCACGCTCTTCGCCGATAAGGTCGGAAAGTAAAAGTTTAATTTCGCCTGCAACTTGCCTATTATCAATGGCGTAAATAACCGCAGGGAAAGAAATTTTAAGTCCGTTTATAAAGTCGTATGCGGATACGCCATTAACACTTGTTTCGCTAATTTTTAACCTTTCTAAGCATTTTGAAGTAGCCGAAACGCCCGCGTGGATTTCTACGTTTTTGTGCTTTTTAATGATTTCTTTACAAGACGCGTCTTCAGTAACAGAACCGTCTACCGCGTATAACACGTCGCCTTCTTTACTAAGTTCGATAACGCACTTTGCTAAGTTTTTATTAAGCGTATCAAAGTTACGGCTTTTTTTGTAGATATCGTCAAGCGTAATAGCGTTTACGTTTTGGCTTTTTAAAGTTTTAAAGGATATAGCGTCGCCCGTTCTTGCAACAACGCGCTTAGCGTTTTTTATCGCGTTTAAGGCGTTTAAGGTGATATCGCCTTCAGAACAACCTAAACCTATTAAAACAATTTTATTCATACTGCCTCCTTAAGATACTTCGTTTAACGCGTACCCCGTCCATACTAATATATACTAAATTTATTAAACAAGCAAGTAAATAACAAATAATATCCGTGAGTATCACCGCGAAAATATTAAGCGTTGGATTTTTTAATAATTGCAAACTGAAAAGCAACTTAACGTTGCAAGCAATAAATACTGAAAGCCCGCACGCGTACGGCTTACCTACCCCGATTAAAACGGCGTGTAACGTTTGCATTAGCGGTAATAAAACCACCGATAACGATGACAGTTTTAGCATTTTTATAATCAACGCTTGATTTTCAAGCGACAGTTTAGAATACAATATCTTTACCGCTAACGGTGAAAACATAAAGAACGCCACGCCTAAAAACAACGATAATAAAAATGTTAAACCAATCGCTTCGCGAGATTTACCCTTATAGTCTTCATCGTTCGATTTTAGTGATGAAATAATAGGTATTGCCGTTATAGAAAGGCCGTAACAAACGGAAACGGGCAAACTTACAAGTGATTCCACAGCACCCGAATAAAGCCCATATAATTCCGTGGCGTTTTGAAGATAGGCGTTTAATAGATTTATTATAAAAAAACCTTCTATCGCCTTGTAAAGTGGCAAAATTAAAGTGGAAATCATTACGGGAAAAACCTTTTTAAATAAACCAAACCCTATAAACCTTGCACCTTTAAAATCTTTAAACCCACCGTATTTTATTTTTTTATAAAGGATAAAATATAAGCAAGTAAAAATCTCTGAAACAGTTACGGCAAGCGTTGCAAGTGAAGCGGATAGAATAACGTTGTTTTTAAACGCGATAACTAAACCAAGCCCAACCACAAGTTTAAAAGACTGCTCTAAAACTTGCGAAGTGGCGGTTGGCTTCATATTTAAATGGCCTTGAAAATACCCCCTAAAGCAACATATAACACTAACCGCCAATACCGACGGAGATATTAGTAGATACGCCCATTTTGCAGTTGCATCTCCTTGCAATACCGCTAAATTTTTACTAAATATCGCCATAAAAACAGTACATATAAAGCCTATAGGCGCAAAAATCAATAGTGAACTTTTAAGTACGCTTTCGGGGTTTTCTCCGCCCGCTATAATTTTAGAAATTCCCGACGGTACGCCCGTTGACGACACCGTTAAAAGCAATGAATAAAGGGGAAAGACCATTTGGTATATGCCTATCCCCTTTGCACCTAATAAGTTTGTTAAAGGTATGCGATAAACAGCGCCTAAAACCTTTGTGATTAGTCCGCCAAGCGTAACTACAAACGCGCCTTTAATAAGCCTGTTTTTGTTATTTTTTAAAGTTATCATACTATTCCCCACACCCTAAAAGGGTTGATGCAAGCCTTAAAAGCGACACAGTGTTAGCATTGATTTGCCCTTCTAATTCACTGCCGTATAGCGCGATTAAACCTATACCTTTACCGTCTTTTGTGCAAATAGGTAGTATGATTTGATTTTTAAACTCCTTTTCGCCAGCAAGCGTTAATTTATATATTGCTACGTTATCTTCTACGTTTACCGCAAATGACTTTTTTTCAAGAATAATTTGGTACGCTTCATCGGTAATTTTTTCGCCAGTTAAACCTTTAAGTTTACCGCTTGACGCGATAACGTGTTCAGTATCCGTTACTATTACAGATTTATCAGTTATCTCATTTAGCGCGTTAGCGATATTTTCAGCCATTTCAGTATTTGCACCGATTTTTGAATATTTGCACAAAAGCAAAATGTCTTTTTCTACGTAAATTTCAAGCGGTTCGCCTTCTTTTATTTTTAAGGTTTTTCGTATTTCTTTAGGAATAACTATTCTGCCAAGTTCATCAACTCTTCTAACAACGCCCGTCGCTTTCATAAAAAAATCTCCTTACTTTGCCGTTAGTATCGGTAAAATAAGAAGATTTATACTTATGTTAATTTAATTCCTTAAACCTTGTTTTTAAAAGGGCGTAGATATGGTCGGCTATCTTTTCGCTACCATAGTTTTCGTGGTGCGCTTTAGCGTTTTCGATATACGGCACCAAAAGTTCCCTATTTTTTTCAAACTCACAAAGTTTATCAACGACCTTTTCAGGGTCAAAAATATTCATTGCGCTTTTTACGTAGTTAACGTAATAATCGGCGTTATGCTCTTCGATATTAGTAGCGTTTTGAGTAATAATATGCGGAACGCCAAAGAAACAAGGCTCTGCCACCATACTTGCACCGCTTTTACCACAAAATACGTCGCTTGCGCATAAATAGTTAAAGATGTTTTGAGTAAATTGAAGTGGTATGATTTTAGTTTTGCCTTTCGGTGTAAGTTTTAAAAGGTTTTCATAACACTCTTGATTTTTACCGCATAAAGCAAACATTGTAAAAGGCAAATCTCTATCGTATGCAAGTTTACAAATCTTTTCCATCTTACCTATTCCGTAACCGCCTTCGGCAAGGGTTACAACGAAAGCATCTTCTTCTATGCCTAAGATTTTACGGTTTTCTAATTTATCAAGCGGAACGTCAAAGGCTTCTTGCCTTATCGCAAAAGGTACTAATTTAAGGTTGTCTTCGTTATAGCGCTTAGGATTTTGCTTCAATGCAAGTTCATAGCCGTTTTCCATAGAACAACTCATAACGTCGCATTGATATCTAAACGGCGCATTTAAAAGCGCGTCAGGACAATACATAAAGGTAAGCGGTTTACTTTCGCTATGTATAGCATAGTAATTAGTAGCCCAATGCGTAGAAACCATTAAATCGCAGTTGAGTTCGTCAACGTGTTTAACGCCATCTTTAAAAGCACCTGGGATTCTAAATTTCATAACGAAATCACTACTTAAATTAACACCGATAATATCGCTTAAAATCGTAGTGCCGTAACCGTACCAGTTCATTTTATTGTGTTTAACCACTTCACTTGCCAAAAGTTTAGCAAAATCGTTAAGATGCTTACTATCCGTTTCAGTAAAAAAATTAGAATCAACACAGTCAACCTTATCGCCGTATTTTTTCTTGAAAGCATCTGCTATACTTTTGAGTGGCATTATATGACCTAATCCCGCTTCAGTAAAAGCAAAAACTACTCTTGGTTTTTTCATAATTATTTACCTATATTTAATAAAGATTTTAATTCAGTACCCGCGTTTTGTTTTTCCGCAAAGCATAAAGTAAAGGAATAAAGAAGTGCAAATTGCGGATAAAAATACGTAGGGTCTATAAGCCCCATACCTATTGAAACAAGCACGGATAAACATATAACCGTTTTTTCTAAATTGATGTTAGTTAAAAAAAGTTTAGCCGTTTGATATCTATGAAAAGCATATAAGCCAAAACCTACAATTCCAGCACTTGAAAGAATTTGAACAAGCGTGTTGTGTGCTAAGGAAATAAAAATCCACTCAATATTTTTATCTAACATATTAGCGCTAAAGCCACTGCCAAAAATAGGATATTTTGTAAAGAGTTCAAAATGGTCTTTCCAAATATCAAATCTACCGTGGTCGTCAAGTTGATTTTCTATATAAAAATCAAACACCCTTTCAAACGCGCCAAGTGAATTCATTAAAATTAAAACTAACCCTATAACTAAAAGTGAAACTATTGCGGTTATTATAAGCGGTTTTTTATTTTTTGTAAACACACAAGCAAACACACTACCCACAATAAATACTGGTATACTTATAAAAAGCGCTCCCCTTGAAAGAGTAAAAAATACGCCTATAAAACAAATTATAGCCATCAAATAATAAAGATAACCATATTTGTTTTTATACGCTAAATAAAAAAAGAACGGAAGCGTTAAAGCGATAAATCCGCCCGCAGGGTTGCTTGGTATAGAGCCTATAATAATTTGGCTTTTCCAAGCACCAGATAGGTGCGTGCCTGGTTGAAATTTTAAAAGGTATACAAAGGCTATTTCAAGTGCAATTAAAAGCCCTGCAAGTACCATAACGTTACATAAATACTCAAAGTTATCTTCCCTTTCTTTAAAAGAAACGAAAATAAAAAAGTAAAAAATACTGTGGCAAGCAACCATTAAAATGCCAAGCATAAAGTTATTAAACTCAAAGTTTTTTGTAAATATACCCGCAAGTAAATAGCAAGGTATAAGCAAAATAAAACCTATTATAAGTTTACTGTTTTTAATGTTTTTTGCCGTATCTTTATAAATGATAAGTCGCAAAACAAATGATGAAATTGCTATTACGCCTAAAACGAATAACGACACAATAACCGCGGTGTTAGTATAATAACCCGCCCAACCGTCGTTAGCGTAACCGGGGGTATTTTGCGATGAAACTACAAAAGGCATAAAGGTTGATAGCGGAAGAATAGGTCGCAAATCATCGCTAAATAAATTGATAAACACAACAAAAACAACAAGCACCGCCCAGCCTAATAAATCAAGGGCCAAACAATGAAGTAACAGCGTTACTAAAAATATAAATAACGGAAAAATCTTAGAGTCGATAAACTCTTTAATTTTAACTATTACTTTGTTTTGTAAAATTGCATCTATCATCTTGGTAGTTTCCTAATTATTAGCGTCGTTTATTATTCCTACGTAATATTTAATGTAATTTTCGTACTTTTGAGTGTTTGATTTAAAAAATAAATCGTACTCTTTAAAAGGGCTATCTTCGCTATCTTCTAAGTATACCGATTTTGTGTTTTCGTTTAAATTTAAATCTTTAAACACTTCGTAAGCGTCGTATAAATTATTAGAAAATTCAAGCGGTAAAATTTTAATTAAAGTTTCTACCGTTTCGTTTTGTTTGTAAATTTCAAGCCCTGCAAAAAAACGTAAATGACCTTGAGTTTTTGTTTTTTCGTAATATTCAACTACACGCCAAACGTCTTCAGGTAAAGCGCCGTTATAATAATCAGCGATAAGTTTATCAAACGCTAAGTTTTCGGCATTTACTTTATTTTCTTTAGCAAAAAAGATTTTAACAATAAGTACCGAAAGATAGCAAATTAACCCTAAATCAAAAAACACTATTATAGAAACGGTAAAAATATCAATTAAAAATTTAGGAGCGGTAAAAATAATCGAACCTATAATACCAAGTAAAAAGCACCCTGAAACAATATTAAATATCGTTCCTAAAATTATTAACGTTTTTTTAATTCTATCTAATTTGTTATCCATAATTTACCTACTTAATCTATATTTTAACACAAATAAAATAGAGTTTCAATAATTTTTAAAAAATAAAATGCACACGCTTAAGTGTGCATTTATTATTTTCGACTAATTCGCCGTTAATTTTTATGTAAAACGCCCCTTGAACTCTTTTGATTTTCAGGAATAATATCGCCCGATTTGATAAGTGCGATTTTAGTAAGGTAAGGGCCTACCATTTCGTAGATAAGTACGGCAAACAACGTAACCGATTGAACTATTACGCCTATTTCGCCAAGCGCAAGGGCTTTAGATGCCATACCGATAGCAACGCCTGCTTGCGGAAGCAACGTGATACCCAAATATTTAACGATGTTAGGGCTACAATTAGACATTTTAGCACTAAGCATTGCACCAGAATATTTACCCGCAGAACGAACTACGATAAATATTATGCCAACTAAAATAATCATAATTTGTGAGAATACGTTAAAATCAAGTTCCGCGCCAGAAATAATAAAGAATAAGATGTAAAGTGGTGCAGTCCATCTATCAACCCTATCCATAAGTTCTTCTGAAAAATCACAGATATTACAAAATATCGTACCAAGCATCATACACGATAAAAGTGATGAGAATGCAACGTGAATACCCGCAATTTCAAAAGAAATATTTGAGATTGCAACCGTTAACATTACAAAGCCAACAGATACCGCCATTCTTTTTGAACGTGAGTGGAAAAACCTTTCAAAGAAGTTAAATAAAAATCCCATTACAGAGCCAAGCGCAAGTGATAAAATAACTTCTAAAATAGGTTCTAAAACAATAGACGTTAATTGAATATCGCCAACGTTAATGGTTTTTGCAACACCAAACGAAATAGCAAATAACACAAGGCCAACAGCATCGTCAAGCGCAACTACTGGAAGTAAAATATCAGTAACTTCACCCTTTGCTTTATATTGTTTAATAACCATTAAAGTTGCCGCAGGGGCAGTTGCTGAAGCAATAGCACCTAAGATAATAGCGCCTTCTAAAGGAAGAACGTCAGGTCTTAAAAGTGAGAATATAATAAGCGCAATATCTACAAGCACGGTAGTAAACACGGCTTGAAATATACCAATAACGGTTGCTTGCTTACCTATTTTTTTAAGTTGAGAAAGCCTAAATTCGTTACCGATAGAAAAGGCGATAAAACCAAGCGCTAAATCGCATAAAATTGAATAACTTTTAACTTGCGCTAAAGAGTTAAAGCCTAAACCGGGAACGCCTAACCTACCTAAAACGAAAGGACCGAAAACGATACCCGTAACTAAGTAAGCCGTTACCGCAGGTAAACCTATAAGTTTAGCAAATCTTGTAAGAATTAAACCAACAAGTAAAGCCGCCGATAGCGATAATAAAACTATAACCGTAGAACTCATAAAAATCCTTTGCCGAAGAAATACCAAAGAAATGCTTTTTATTACTTTCTTCATTAGTAATGGTCTTTTAACCTTAATTATTATACTACTATTATATAATAATTACAAACGTTTTTAACGGTAATATCAAAGTTAAAAAAGTCTTTTTAAACAATACAGATTATTTTTCAAAAAAGGCAACGCCAACCGCATTAGGACCGATATGTGCTCCTATAGTTGCGCCTAATTGATATTTTTGCAAATCACCAATATAGTCTTGCCAAAGGGTAGCGCTATCTTTTATATATTTTTCTAACAACTCAGTGCCTAACCCTGACCATAACGTACCAAGTGGCATTGAAAAATCTATCCCTTTAGATTCTTGAATAATTTTATTTAGTAGGTTGCTACTCTTTTTTGAACCCATTGCTTTGCCTAACAATTTAACTTCGCCATTTACAATTCCAACAACGGGTTTCAATGAAATAAGTTCACCAGCAAAAGCAACTGCACTTGAAATTCTGCCACCTTTTTTTAAGTACTCAAGAGTTCCAAGCATTGCAATAACTTTTAGTTTATGCTTTTTTTCTTCAAGTAAAGATACTACTTCTTTTGCAGAAAAACCTTCTTTCAATAAACGCATAGCGTATAAACACAATAAACGTTCGCCTATAGCCGCATTTAAACTATCTACAACGTGTACGCGACCATTAAATTTTTCCGATGCGTTTTTTGCACTTTGATAAGTTCCTGAAAGTTTTGATGAAATGGTTATTACAATAATCTCATCATCAACACCAAGGTTATTACTAAATGCTTCTTCCCATCTAAATTCATTTATTAAAGTCGTTTTAGGAAAAGAAGTAGACTCTATAAGTTTTTCATAAAATTCATTAGGCAATAAATCTACACCGTCATAGTACTCTTCATTATCAATCGTGATAATCATAGGAAGCATTATCAAACCCAATTTTTCCGCTTCTTGTTTGCCAATATCAGTAGCAGAATCTATCATAAGTTTTATCATATATTTATCTCTCTTTATATTTTATTTTTATATATTTTAATCTTTATAGTTTAAGCAAATTTTTTCAAGGTTGTTACAAATCAAAGATAAACTTTGATAAAAAATTTTTCTATTTTCTTCCGTCAACCCTTCGCTTGCAGTATATAATATTTCGTCAATTTTTTTAGTAATCTTTTCACCAACTTCAACCCCTTTTTCAGTTAGAAAAAAAGTGGCTTGGTATCGCTTGGCAACAATAGATGGGCAATATATGTACCCTTCTTTTTCCAAAAACTTAATGGTTCGTGAAATGTTGGCTTTATCTTCCCCGCATATATCACAAATTTCTTTTGCCGTAAGTGATTTTATTTTATAAAGATAATACAAACACGAAACGTGCGAACTTTTTAAATCAAATTCCAACATTTCTGCACTTTTAATTTTATGGATATATCTGCTTGCATTTGCAATCAATACGGTAAATAACTCAAATCTCTCCATATTTCACCTGCTTGTTGTAATTACAACTTCTATATTGTAGCATCAATATATTTTAATGTCAAATAAATTAAACTTAATCTTAATTAAATCTAAATAAACATAAACTTTCAGTTTCCACAAAAAAAGAACTTGGACAATAATCCAAGTTCTTTTTATTGATTGCATAAACAGCAATTTACTATAATTTTTTAAAACGCCTTTTAGAACAAGCCTGTAATACTACCCTTTTCATCAACGTCGATATTAACGGCAGCAGGCACTTTAGGAAGTCCAGGCATAGTCATAATATCGCCGGTTAAAACAACGATAAATCTTGCACCTGCTGAAACTTTTACGTTTTTAACGGTAATTTCAAAGTCCGTTGGTGCACCAAGTTTAGTAGCGTCGTCTGAAAAACTGTATTGAGTTTTTGCTATGCAAATAGGAAGATTAGAAAAACCCATTTCGTTAAGTTTTTGAATTTGCTTTTTAGCGTTAGGTGTGATAATAGCACCGTTACCGTGGTAAACTTTTTTAACGATTTTATTGATTTTTTCTTCAATACTGTCGCTATCTTCGTAAGCAAAAGTTAAGGTAGAGTTAGACTCACAAAGTTTAACAACTTCTTTAGCAAGTTCTTCGCCACCTTTACCACCTTCCGCCCAAACGTTAGAAAGAACGGTATTTACGCCAAGTTTTTTACATTCGTTGATAATAAAGTCTACTTCTTTATCCGTGTCGGTTGGGAATTTATTTACTGCAACAACTACAGGCATACCGTATACGCTTTGCATATTTTCAATATGCCTTAAAAGGTTAGGTATACCCTTTTCAAGCGCTTCTACATTTTCATTAGCAAGTTCGGTTTTTAATACGCCACCGTGCATTTTAAGCGCCCTAATAGTAGCAACAACTACTACGGCAGAAGGTCTAAGACCAGTTGTTCTGCATTTTATATCAAGGAACTTTTCAGCACCTAAATCTCCACCAAAGCCGGCTTCGGTAATAGCGTAATCACCTACTTTTAACGCCATTTTTGTTGCCAAGTAAGAGTTACAACCGTGTGCGATATTAGCAAACGGACCACAGTGAACGAACGCTGGCGTTCCTTCTAAAGTTTGTACAAGGTTTGGTTTTAAAGCGTCTTTTAAAAGAGCAGTCATCGCGCCTTGTGCTTTTAAATCGCCACAAGTAACTGGTTCGTCGTTATAGTTGTAACCGATAATAATTTTAGAAAGTCTATCCTTTAAGTCGGAAATTGAAGTGGCTAAACACATAACCGCCATAATTTCACTTGCTACGGTAATATCGTAACCGTCTTCACGCGGAACGCCGTTTACCTTACCGCCTAAACCGTTTATTATTGAACGAAGTTGCCTATCGTTCATATCAACGCATCTTTTAAAGGTTATTTTTCTATTATCAATACCAAGTTGATTGCCTTGATGAATATGGTTATCAATCATTGCGCATAAAAGGTTGTTAGCCGCACCTATAGCGTGGAAATCACCAGTAAAATGAAGGTTAATATCTTCCATAGGAACTACTTGCGCATAACCGCCACCCGCTGCACCGCCTTTAATGCCAAATACAGGACCTAAAGATGGTTCTCTTAAAGCAACTGCTACTTTTTTACCTATTCTTTTTAAACCATCGGCAAGACCGATAGTAGTTGTCGTTTTACCTTCGCCCGCTGGAGTAGGCGTAATTGCTGTTACTAAAATTAACTTGCCTTCCTTTTCAGTTTCATCAAGGTAAGATAAATCGATTTTTGCTTTGTATTTACCATAAGGTTCAAGGTACTTATCGTCAATACCTGCAAATTCGGCAATTTTTTCTATTCTTTGCATTTCTATACTATGCGCAATTTCAATATCTGTTAACATTGCCATAATAATGCCCTCCAATTATTTAAAATATTTAACAGCAGAGTCAAACATTTTAATATCATACTCACCGTAAACGTTTTTGTATAAGCCGTTGTTATATCTTTCAGAGTGACCCATTTTACCTATTACTCTACCATCTGGCGATACGATACCTTCAATAGCCATTGTAGAGTTGTTAGGGTTAAACTGAATATTATTTGTTGCTAAGCCTAATCCGTCAACGTATTGAGTAACGATTTGACCGTTTTCTTTTAAAGTTTTTAACACTTCGTCGTTAGCGATAAATCTACCTTCACCGTGAGAGATAGGAACGTTGATAATATCCCCTACCTTAACGCCTTTAAGCCAAGGTGAGTTAGTAGATACGACTTTAGTTTGAACGATTTTAGATTGGTGTCTACCGATGCTATTGAAAGTAAGCGTAGGCGAATTTTCATCAGTATCGATAATCTTGCCGTAAGGTACTAAGCCAAGTTTAACAAGGGCTTGGAAACCGTTACAAATACCGCCCATTAAACCGTCGCGGTTATTTAAAAGTTCTGTAACTTTTTCCTTGATAGCGTTATTTCTAAAGAAGGCGGTAATAAATTTACCAGAACCGTCTGGTTCGTCACCACCAGAGAAGCCACCAGGGATAAAGATGATTTGTGATTCATCAATCTTTTTAGCAAATTCTTCAACACTACGTGATACGCCGTCAGCCGTTAAGTTGTTGATAACAAAGATATCCGCTTTTGCGCCAACAGTTTCAAACGCTTTAGCAGTATCGTATTCACAGTTAGTACCTGGGAATACTGGGATAAGTACTTTTGGCGTAGCAAATTTTACTTTTGGTACGTACACGTTAGGTTTAGTATATTCGTAATTTTCGATAATAGATTTATCAGTTTTAGCGTTCATAGGATAAACGCTTTCAAGTTTATCTTCGTAAATAGTTTCAAGTTCGCTAAGTGAAAGAACTGCATCTTTGTAAGCGATAATACGTGTGCTTGTAGTATAACCTAAAAGTTCACCAACGTTTACGTCTTCACTAAGTTCTACGATAAACGAACCGTAGTTGTATTTAAAGATTTCTTCCGCGTTAACGGTATTAGCATACTTAAAGCCTAAACCGTTACCGATAGCCATTTTGAAGATTGCTTCTGCTATACCACCGTAAGTTGGCGTATAGCAAGATAAAACTTTACCTTCTTTATTAAGTTTGTTTACGATTTCAAAGTTAGAAATTAAACTTTCAGTTTTTGGTAAACCGTTTTCATCGTATTCAGTTTTAATAAATACAACTTTGCTATCAGCCTTTTTGAATTCAGGTGATACGATATTTTTTACTTTATCAGTAGTAACGGCAAAAGAAACAAGCGTAGGTGGAACGTCTAATTTTTCAAACGAACCACTCATAGAGTCTTTACCGCCGATAGCCGCGATTTGTAAATCTTTTTGTGCTTTAAACGCGCCAAGTAATGCTGAAAGTGGTTTACCCCAACGTTTAGCATCTTTAGAAGGGCGTTCAAAATATTCTTGGAAAGTAAGATATACGTCTTTAAACTCACCGCCAGTAGCAACAAGTTTACTTACCGATTCAATAACGGCAAGATATGCACCGTGGTATGGTGATTTTTCAGTAATAAACGGGTTATAACCCCACGACATTAAAGAACAATCTTGAGTAGCACCCTTTTCAAGCGAAATTTTGTGTACCATTGCTTGAATAGGTGTAAGTTGATGTTTACCACCAAACGGCATAAGAACAGTGCCCGCACCGATTGTTGAGTCAAACCTTTCAGATAAACCACGTTTAGAACAAACGTTTAAGTCGTCTACTAATTTTTTATAGTTAGAAGCAAAGTCTCCGCTAACTTCTTTAGCGTAATCTTGTGGTTTTGAAGCAATTACGTCGATGTGTTTTTCAGCACCGTTAGAGTTTAAGAATTCACGTGAAATATCAACGATAGTGTTACCTTTCCAAGTCATAACAAGTCTTGGACTTTCAGTAACCGTAGCAACAACAGTTGCTTCTAAGTTTTCGCTATCTGCAAGTTTAATAAAGGCATCAACGTCGTTTTTATCAACTACAACAGCCATTCTTTCTTGCGATTCGCTTATTGCAAGTTCAGTGCCGTCTAAACCTTCGTATTTTTTAGGTACTTTATCAAGGTTAATCATTAAACCATCGGCAAGTTCACCGATAGCAACTGAAACGCCACCCGCACCGAAGTCGTTACAACGTTTAATCATACGGCTTGCAGTTTCGTTTCTAAATAATCTTTGAAGTTTTCTTTCTTCAGGAGCGTTACCTTTTTGAACTTCCGCACCGCAACTTTCAAGAGATTCTAAAGTGTGTGATTTTGATGAACCAGTTGCACCACCGCAACCGTCTCTACCAGTTCTACCACCTAAAAGTATAACGATATCGCCAGGGATAGGTCTTTCACGGCGAACGTTCTTTTCAGGCGCAGCCGCAATAACAGCACCGATTTCCATACGTTTTGCTTCATAGCCGTCGTGATAAATCTCATCAACCATACCTGTTGCTAAACCTATTTGGTTACCGTAAGACGAATAACCAGCCGCAGCAGTAGTAACGATTTTTCTTTGTGGAAGTTTACCTTTTAAAGTTTCACTTAAAGATTTAAGCGGATTACCAGCGCCCGTAACACGCATTGCAGCGTAAACGTAAGAACGGCCAGACAATGGGTCCCTTATAGCGCCACCGATACAAGTAGCCGCACCGCCAAACGGTTCAATTTCAGTTGGGTGGTTATGTGTTTCGTTTTTGAAAAGTAAAAGCCAAGGTTCTTTTACGCCGTTAACTTCAACTTCAATTTTAACGGTACAAGCATTGATTTCTTCAGATTCGTCAAGTTTATCAAGTTTGCCCGTTTTCTTTAAGAATTTACCAGCCAAAGTACCTATATCCATAAGGTTGATAGGTTTTGTGCGTGATAAGAATTCCCTTGTTTTTAAATATTCTTCGTAAGTTTCTTGTAAAAGTTCATCTTCAAACTTAACGCTATCGATTGTAGTTAAAAAAGTAGTATGCCTACAGTGGTCTGACCAGTAGGTATCAATCATTTTAATTTCAGTAATCGTAGGGTTTTTGTCTTCGCCTTTAAAGTAACTTTGGCAGAATTTAATATCATCTAAATCCATAGCAAGGCCGTAAGACTTAATAAAATCTTGAAGACCTTTTTCATCTAAACTGTTGAAGCCGTCAAGAACAGCAACTGAAGACGGTAAATCGTATTCAACTTTTAAAGTTTTGTATTCTTCAAGTGATGCTTCCCTTGATTCAACAGGGTTAATTACGTATTTTTTAATTTCTTCAATTTCCTTATCGGTTAAGTCGCCTTGCAAAACGTAAACCTTTGCAGTTTTAACAATAGGACGTTCCTTTTGCGAAATAATTTGTAAGCATTGTGAACAAGAATCGGCACGTTGGTCAAATTGACCTGGTAAAAACTCTACCGCAAAAACAATACCGCTTTCTAAATCAAGTTTATCGTAGCAGTTATCTACTTGTGGTTCTGAAAATACCGTTTTTTTAGCGTAATTGAAAAGTTCTTCATCGATATTTTCAACGTCGTATCTGTTGATAACGCGAAGACTATCTAACTTATCTATACCTAAAAAAACTTTAACGTCGTTTAAAAGTGAGTTTGCTTCGTGCAAAAATCCTTGTTTTTTCTCTACGTATAAACGATAAACCATTGTTTATTCTCCTTTAACTTTAAGCGCTTTAGCACCTATATCATTTCTTTTATACTTGTTTTCAAAGTAAATTGTATCAGTAAGCGCGTACGCTTTTTCGATTGCTTGTTTTAAAGTATCGCCCGTGCAAGTTGCACCAATAACTCTACCACCTGAAGTTTTTAACACGCCGTCTTCAAGTTTAGCACCTGCAACGTAAATTTCGCCGATAGGATTATCAGGGAGTTTAATTTCATAACCCTTTTTGTAATCTTGCGGATAACCGTTAGACGCTAAGATAACGCAACAAGCGCTACCATTTGAAAATTCAACGTTAATATCTTTAAGTCTACCTTCGGTTGTAGCCATCATTACTTCTAAAAGGTCTGATTTTAAAAGCGGAAGAACTACTTGAGTTTCAGGGTCGCCAAATCTACAGTTATATTCAATTACTTTAGGTCCGTTTTTAGTGAGCATTAAACCAAAGTATAAACAACCTTTAAACGTTCTATTTTCAGCGTTCATAGCGTTGATTGTAGGAATAAAAATAGTTTCCATACAAACTTTAGCAACGTCTTCAGTATAGAAAGGGTTAGGTGCAATAGTACCCATACCACCAGTGTTTAAACCAGTGTCGTTATCACCCGAACGCTTGTGGTCCATTGACGATACCATAGGGATAACAGATTCGCCATCGGTAAATGCTAAAACTGAAACTTCAGGGCCTTCTAAAAATTCTTCGATAACGATGTTGTTACCACTTTTACCGAATATTTTATCTTCCATTATAGATAAAACTGCTTCTTTTGCTTGTTCACGCGTTTCACAAATAATAACGCCTTTACCAAGCGCAAGACCGTCTGCTTTTACAACGGTAGGAATCGGGCAAGTTTCAACGTATAAAAGTGCCGATTTAGCGTCGCTAAACACTTCGTAAGTAGCAGTAGGAATACCGTACTTTTTCATTAAGTTTTTAGAGAAAACCTTACTACCTTCAATGATAGCAGCGTTGGCTTTAGGACCAAAGCAAGGAATACCCTTTTCGTTAAGGGCATCAACCGCGCCAAGAACAAGCGGGTCGTCTGGTGCAACAACAGCGTAATCTATCTTGTTTTCTACTGCAAATTCTACTATTTTATCAATTTCTTTTGCACCGATATTTACACAAGTTGCATCACTTGCAATACCACCGTTACCAGGTAAAGCAAAGATTTCTTCTACGTTTTTATTTTCTTTTATTTTTTTTATGATAGCGTGTTCTCTACCACCGCCACCTACTACTAAAATTTTCATTTTATACTTCCTCATTGTAAATAGGGAATTTTTCACAAAGTTCAATAACTTCTTTTGTAATTCTTTCTTTGCTATTTTCAAAGTCGAAAATAACGTCTTTAATGTATCCTGCAATTTTAACCATTTCTTCTTTACCAAAACCCCTTGAAGTTACGGCAGGAGTTCCAACCCTTAAACCGCTTGTAACAAACGGAGATAACGGTTCGTTAGGAATAGTGTTTTTATTTGCAGTAATATGTACTTCGTCAAGTCTTGCTTCAAGTTCTTTACCAGTAACACCAGTATCGCGTAAGTCTAAAAGCATAAGGTGGTTATCAGTACCGCCAGAAACAAGTTTAACGCCGTTTTTCATAAGTTCATCTGCTAAAACTTTAGCGTTTTCAACGATATTTTTTTGATAAGTTTTAAATTCTTCAGTTAACGCTTCGCCAAATGCAACCGCTTTTGCAGCAATAATGTGCATAAGTGGACCGCCTTGAGTACCTGGGAATACCGCTTTATCAATTTGCTTAGCGTATTGTTCTTTGCAAAGAATTAAACCGCCACGTGGACCCCTTAAAGTTTTGTGAGTTGTAGTTGTAACAACGTCGGCATAAGGAACTGGGTTTTCGTGCATACCTGCTGCAACTAAGCCGGCAATGTGCGCCATATCTACCATAAAGTAAGCGCCAACTTCATCGGCTATTTCCCTAAACTTTTTAAAGTCAATTGCTCTTGCATAAGCAGAAGCACCCGCTAAAATAAGTTTTGGTTTATTTTCAAGGGCTAATTTTCTAACAACGTCGTAATCGATAGTTTGAGTTTCGCTACTTACTTCATAAGGAACAATGTTAAAGTATTTACCCGAAATATTAACAGGCGAACCGTGTGATAAATGACCACCGTGTGCTAAACTTAAGGATAAAACAGTATCGCCCGGATTTAAAAGAGCAAAGAATACGGCTAAGTTTGCATTAGCACCGCTGTGTGGTTGAACGTTAGCGTGTTCTGCACCGAATAATTTTTTAGCCCTTTCCCTTGCGATTTCTTCTACTTCGTCAACGTAAACGCAACCGCCGTAATATCTTTTACCAGGGTAACCTTCGGCATACTTATTAGTAAGCACTGTACCAGCAGCAAGAAGAACCGCTGGTGATACGATATTTTCAGATGCAATGAGTTCGATATTGTGTTTTTGTCTGTTTAATTCCCTTGTACAAGATTCATAAACTTCGCTATCGAATTGTTTTAATTTATCAAAAAACATTTTAGTTTTCTCCTATATTATATATTTTTAAAAGCAATTTTCGTTGTTTTGCCTTTGACGGATAAAACAGCGGGAAGGACGCGCGTTCTTGTGAGTACGTGTACTTTTTGTACACAAGCGAACAAAACGCAAAGTAATTTTCGTTGTTTTGCCGTTAGGCTATAGAGTGAATGTAATTGATTAGTGCTTAACACGTTTTAACGGATAAAATACAAAAAAGACAAGTGTTCTTGTGAAGGCGCATACCCGTGCGGTCTGTAACTGAACAAAACACGCCGTATTTTGAAGCATTTTGCCGTTAAAAATCAATTAAATGAAACGATATAGCCTTATATTAATGGTGGAATAAGCGCATACCAGTAAAGCACATAACCATACCGTATTTGTTACAAGTAGAAATAACGATATCATCTCTAATTGAACCACCTGGTTCTGCTACGTAAGAAACACCGCTTAAGTGCGCTCTTTCAATATTATCATCAAATGGGAAGAACGCGTCAGAACCAAGTGCAACACCGCTAATAGTTGAAAGGTATGCCTTGATTTCTTCAGTAGTTAATGGTTCAGGTCTTTCGGTAAAGTATTTTTGCCAGTTACCTTCAGCGCAAACGTCTTCTTCGTTTTTGTTGATATAACCGTCGATAACGTTATCCCTTTCAGGTCTACCAAGCGTTGGTAAGAAAGGTAAGTTTAATACTTTATCGTGTTGACGTAAGAACCAAGTATCCGCTTTACCGCCCGCTAAACGCGTACAGTGAATTCTTGATTGTTGACCTGCACCTACACCGATTGCTTGACCGCCGTAGGCGTAGCAAACTGAGTTTGATTGAGTGTACTTTAAGGTAATTAAAGCAACGATTAAGTCAATTTTAGCAAGTTCAGGTAATTCTTTATTTTCAGTTACGATATTTTTAAGTAATTCTTCATCAATTTTGAAGTTGTTTCTACCTTGTTCAAAGGTAATACCGAAAACTTGCTTTCTTTCGATTTCTTCAGGGATATAATTTTCATCGATTTCGATAACGTTATATCCGCCTTTTCTTTTTGCTTTTAAAATTTCTAACGCTTCTGGTTGATATCCAGGTGCGATAACGCCGTCAGACACTTCGCGTGAGATAAGTTTAGCAGTAGTTACGTCGCAAACGTCCGATAAAGCAATAAAGTCGCCGAAACTGCATTGTCTATCAGTACCCCTTGCCCTTGCATAAGCACAAGCAAGTGGAGAATTGTCTAAACCTTCGATATCGTTTACAAAGCAAGCCCTTTTAAGTTTTTCAGGAAGTTTTAAACCAACTGATGCAGAAGTAGGGCTAACGTGTTTAAACGAAGTAGCGCAAGGAAGACCAGTTGCGATTTTTAACTCTTTAACAAGTTGCCAAGCGTTAAAAGCATCTAAAAAGTTAATGTAGCCTGGTTTACCGTTTAAAATTTTAATAGGCAATTCACCATTTTCCATATATATTTTAGATGGTTTTTGGTTAGGGTTACAACCGTATTTTAATTCGCATTCGCGCATTATTTGTTACCTCCGTTTTTATTGATAATTCTGTCAACTACTTCTTTAGTTTTTAAATCGGTATATCTAACGTAAAGAGAGATTTTATTGTTATCGTCTAAATTATTCCAGATATCGCTAACAAGTTCATCAATATCGTTAGGTATAGAAATCCTTTCAGGTTCGCCACAGAAAGTAGGAATAGGATTTCCGTCAGTTATATAAGTATGGATAAAATGACCTAAGCCGTTTTTAGATGGATAGTTGTAAGTAAATCTTTGGCAATCGCTACCAACTTCATCTAAACTTTTTAAAATGCTCATTTTATACGCCATATCTTCGTTAGCGTAAGTAACCATACCGCTAATTCTTGGTGTAAAGTTAGGTGGGTCCGGTTCGAATTCCCTTGTTAAAAGTGCATTTTCAAAACTATCGCCTTTTTCAATAAATTCGTAGATAGTATCAGTTTGGTCACCGTTTGTAACAACAGTTTGATTGTTATGATTTCTTACCGCTGCATAAATGATAAGTGATGGGTCTTCAACCTTGCTTGCATCGAAAGGTTCGGTGTATAAAACATCATTTTTATAAGTGAACACACGGTTTCTGCTGTTTTCACTTCTACCCATAATAAAATATGCGATAGCCGATTTAGTACCGTCTGCAGTTTTGCCGATAACAATACCACGGCCTACGTAAGGATTGCCTTTAATCCTTTTGCCGATAGGTAAAACTTCGTAAATATTCATAAACTCTCCTTAAAGTAAACTTTTTGAAACTTCTTCAACGGCTTCGGGAAGAATAATCCACTCAGCCTCTTGCATAACCCTTTTTTGTAAAACTTCGGGTGTATCGCCGTCTTTAATATACACGGCTTTTTGTTTAATGATTTTACCGCCGTCAGGTATTTCGTTAACGAAATGCACGGTTGCGCCCGTTACCTTTACGCCGTAAGAAAGTGCGGCTTCGTGAACTTTAAGCCCGTAAAACCCTTCCCCGCAAAAAGACGGAATAAGCGATGGGTGTACGTTTAAAATTCTATCCTTAAAGGTATCGGTAAAATGCTTTGATAAAATACTCATAAAACCGGCAAGTACGATAATATCAATCTCGTTTTCACGTAAGATTTCAATGAGTTTTTCTTCAAAGGCAAGTGCCGATGAAAAATCTTTTTTAAGTACAACTTCAGTTTTAATACCGCTGTTTTTAGCGCGGGTTAAAGCGTATGCATCTTGCTTGTTAGAGATAACAAGCGAAATTTTACCGCTTTTTATAACTCCGCTTTTTTCAGCATCGATAAGTGCTTGTAAGTTCGTACCGCCACCCGATACGAAAACTGCAATTTTAACCACTAAACTTTCCTCACTTTAAAATTACGCCTTCGCCTTTAACGATTTTACCCATAACGTAAGCGTCTTCACCGTTAGCCTTTAAGATTTTAACTGCTTTTTCAGCGTCTTCTTTCTTAACGATAACGCTCATACCAACGCCCATATTGAAAGTATTAAACATATCTCTTTCAGGGATATCGCCTACTTTTTGAATTAAATCAAAAATAGGTAAAATTTTAAGTGATGATTTTTCAATTTCAGCACCAAAGCCTTCAGGTAAACTTCTTGGAATATTTTCATAGAAGCCACCGCCAGTAATGTGCGAAATAGCGCGAACTGTAACTTCTTCTAAAAGGGCAAGGATAGGTTTAACGTAAATTTTAGTAGGCGTAAGTAAAGTTTCGCCAACTGATTTACCACCAAGTTCTTCCATAGGTTTAGATAAGTCGTTAGTGCCAACGCCGAATACCTTTCTTACAAGTGAGAAACCGTTAGAGTGAACACCGCTTGATGGAAGAGCAATGATAACGTCGCCTTCTTGCATTGATTTTGGATTTAAAATTTTTGCTTTATCTACAACGCCTACTGCAAAGCCTGCTAAATCGTATTCATCAATAGGATAAAAACCTGGCATTTCAGCAGTTTCGCCACCGATAAGCGCTGCGCCACTTTGTACGCAACCTTCGCAAACACCTGATACGATAGATGCAATCTTTTCAGGTACGTTTTTACCGCAAGCAATGTAGTCAAGGAAGAAAAGTGGTTTTGCACCGCAACAAATAACGTCGTTTACGCACATTGCCACACAGTCAATACCGATAGTATCGTGCTTGTCTTGTAAAAAAGCAAGTTTAAGTTTTGTACCAACACCGTCAGTACCGCTAACAAGAACTGGTTTTTCCATACCCTTAACGTCAAGTTCGAAAAGACCGCCAAAACCGCCAACGTCCGAACAAACGCCACTTGTCATAGTTCTTGCAATATGAGATTTCATAAGTTCTACCGCTTTGTAGCCTGCTGTAATATCAACGCCCGCTTTAGCGTAACTTTCTGACCTAGAATTTTTCATAGTTTACTCCTTAGATTATTTTTCTTTACCATTCCAACAGTAAGTGCAAAGTTTGCAAGGTTCTACACCAAGCGCTTTTATAAAGCCTTCTAAACTTTGATATTCTAAACTGTCAAATTTCATTTTTTTACAAATAGTGCTACGGAATTTTTTACCCCTTTCGGTAGTTCCGTCAGCATATTCTTCTATATGATTAAAGCCTTCTTCACCTTCAAGTTCCATAATGATACGCCTACCAAGTAAGTCCATATCCGAATTATTTCTTGAGAAGTTAAGGTACTTACACGCGTACATAATAGGTGGACAAGCCGAACGCATATGTACCGATTTTGCACCGTTTTTAAATAAGAAATCAACCGTTTCGTTAAGTTGAGTACCCCTAACGATACTGTCGTCTATTAAAAGCATATTTTTATCTTTAATAAGTTCAACTACCGGTATTTGTTTCATTTTAGCAATTTTTTTACGTTCTTCTTGGTTTGAAGGCGTAAAACTTCTTGCCCACGCTGGCGTGTATTTAATGAAAGGTCTTGCAAACGGAATACCACTTGCATTGGAATAACCAATTGCGTGTGGAGTACCCGAATCAGGCACACCGCTTACGTAATCAACGTTAGGTAAAACACCTTTAGCCTTTTCATCTTCCGCCATAACCTTACCGTTATTCATACGGAACATTTCTACGTTTTTACCTTCGTAAGTTGCTGTAGAATAACCGTAGTAAGCCCAAAGGAAAGAACAAATTTTCATTTCTTCAGTGCCTTTTTCAAGAACGGTAATACTTTCGTTTGTAATTTCTACAATCTCGCCCGATTTAAGTTCTTTATATGGAACGTAACCTAATTTTTCAAAGGCAAACGGTTCAAGTGAAACACAATAACCGTCGTTATTTTTACCTATGCTAATTGGAAGCCTACCTTGTTTATCCCTTGCAACTACAAGCCTTTCGTCTTCAAAAAGGAACATTAACGATGCAGAACCTTCAATAACGTTTTGTGCATGCTTGATGCCTTCGATAAAGGTATCTTTTTCTTCAATTAAAGCAGCAACTACTTCAAGTGAGTTTACCCTATTGCCCGACACCGCTTGGAAGATACCATATCCGCCTTTTAAGTAATCTTTAACAAGTTGTTCGTTGTTGGCAATATAACCAACCATAACGATAGCGTAAGTACCAAACTTAGAGCGCATAAGTAAAGGTTGTGGTTCAAGGTCGCTTATACAACCTACGCAAGCATTTCCTTTAAGCCTTGATTGAATATTATCAAATTTTGTTCTAAAAGGGGAATTTTCTACGTTGTGAATTTCCCTTTGAAAACCGTCTTCTTTGTTAACGGCAGCCATACCCGCCCTTGAGTTACCAAGGTGAGAGTGATAGTCTACACCAAAAAACACGTCTAAAACGGCTTTCTTTTTACTTGTTATACCAAAAAAACCACCCATTGTGCACCCTTATATTAGTTGAAGAAAAGTTTAGATAATTCCATAGGTTCGATGTATTCGTTACCTTTGTAAACACGCATGTTTCCAGAAGCGATTTCGTCGATTAAAACTACTTCGCCGTTTGAGTAACCGAATTCAAACTTAATATCATATAAAGTAAGACCGCGTGATGCTAAATCATCAGCGATAATTTTAGTAATTTTTTGAGTTTGCTCTTTCATATCGTCGTATTGTTTATCAGTCATAACGCCTAAAACGATTAAACCATCTTTAGTAACAAGCGGGTCGCCCTTAGCGTCGTTTTTGAAAGTCATTTCAACGTATGATGGAAGGTCAGCACCTTCTTCGATATAATCACTGTATCTTCTTAAGAAACTACCAACGGCTTTGTTACGGCAAATTACTTCTAAGCCTTTACCAAAAGGAGTTGCAGGAATAACTTCCATAGTAGTGTTTTCAAGGTCAGCGCTAATGTAGTGAGTTTTAATACCTGCTTCTTTGAGTTTTTCAAAGTAGTAGATAGACATTCTTAAGTTTACGTCACCAACGCCTTCGATTGTTAAACCAACAGAGTTTTCACCTGGGTCGAATTTACCGTCTTTACCAGTGCAATCATCTTTAAATTTTAAAAGATAGTTGCCGTTATCAAGTGCGAATACGTCTTTTGTTTTACCAGTGTATACTAATTTTTTCATATATTTTATCTCCTTTTAATTGTTAAAATTATCTTCTACCGCTTTGTTTTTTAAAAGTACGGTTTGTTTGTCTTTTTCTCTTTTTTCATCAAGTAATTTTGCTAAGTTATCATCAGCAACTGCTAAGATTTCAATAGCAAGTAAACCTGCGTTAACACCGCCGTTGATTGCAACTGAAGCAACCGGGATACCCGATGGCATTTGGATTGTTGAAAGTACCGCATCGATACCGCCAAGCGAACCTGAATTTACTGGGATACCGATAATAGGTAAAGTAGTGTTTGCAGCAAGCGCACCTGCAAGGTGTGCAGCCATACCCGCAGCGGCAATAATTACACCAAAACCGTTTGCCCTTGCGTTTTTAGAAAATTCCGACGCTTCAACAGGCGTACGGTGTGCAGAGTAAACGTGAACTTCGTAAGGTACGCCAAAGGCTTTGAGCGTATCTATTGTTTTTTGAAGAATAGGTAAGTCACTATCACTACCCATTATGATTCCAACTTTTTTCATAATAATCTCCTTTAAAGAAATATTGTTATTTTAGTTTCAAAGTGTTTTGCCGTTAAAACAAATTACTCTAAAATCATTTGGCTTTGAAACTGAGAATACTTGATTAGTGTTTACACGTTTTAACGGATAAAACGCGAAAAAGACAAGCGTTATTGTGTAGGCGCGTACTTGGAAAGTACGAAACGAAACAAAACGCAAAGTATTTTGAAGTGTTTTGCCGTTAAAAATCAATTAGGCAAAGTGGAAAAGCCAATAAAAATATAAAAGGGCACAACTCCCCTATTATAGAAAGTGTGCCCAGACGGTCGGCTATATATCCATTGTTCCAGCGTGGTACTCCACTTTTTCCGTCAGTCGCAAAGGACATTTTTAAATTTGATTTTATTTTAGCATTTTTTTTAGCGTCTTGTCAATTAAATTACAAAGTAATTTGCTTAAAGTCTTGCAATTTTTTAACTATTAGGTTAAAATATCGTTAAGGAGAACCAACTATGCTTAACTTAACTAAAACAACACTCAATTTAGGGCTTAGTAAACCCGTTAAAATTTTACACGTAACCGATATCCACTTAACATATGCTAATAGCCAAGATACTCAGTTCCACCAAGACTTTATGAAAGTTAGATACGAAACTTTTTATGAAGAAGGGGGTAAGCCACCACACAACCCAAAAGAGTATTTTGAAATGGCTATCAAATACGCAAAAGATAACGACTGCTTGCTTGTAAACACAGGCGACGCTTATGATATTTTAACAAAAGGCAACGTAGAAGTTTACAATAAAATTGTAAAAGGCGTTGATTATATGTTCTCGCCAGGCGGTCACGAACATCAATGGCAATGCGTAAGAGTTATGGAAGAACCTTTCCCTTACATTGAAGAAACCCGCCCTAAAGTACAAGAGATTTTTAAAGAACACAACCTTGATTTAACAAGCCGTGTTATTAACGGTGTAAATATAGTTTGCGCGGATAATTCGCTTGACTATTACAGCCCTAAAACGCTTGAAATGTTTAAAAAAGAACTTGAAAAAGGCTTACCTATAATTTTATTTTCACACGACCCGATTTGGGATAGAATGCTTGAACATAAAGCGCCTTACCACCCTAACGTGCGCCTTACTGAAAAGGACTACAAAGCAAGCCACGAAATGATAGATTTAATCTTAAATAATCCGCTTGTTATCACAACTTTTAGCGGTCATAACCACAGGGATATGGAAAAGGAAATTAACGGTAAAACACACTACTCAACAGCAGGTTTATTTAAGGGCATTTGTAGAGAAATAATAATAAAATAAAATTAATTAAATCAATATATAAAAAGCGTTTGACATTCTTGCCAAACGCTTTTGTTTTATTCAGTTTAATGAAGTGCTTTTTAAAAGTGTAGAAACAAGTTAGGCAAGGCTCACTGTTTGAAATTTGCCAAGTTTAATAATGTGCGAATTTAAAAGCGTAGAAGCAAGTTAGACAAGGCACAAAAAAATGGTAGGCTCAACACCTACCATTTTTATTAAGTTTATTATAGTGCCTTTTTAAAAGACTAGATACAAGTTGGGCAAGGCTCGCTTGTTTGGGTGGGTACAATAGACCTTTTTGGTCATTGTAGTCGCACAAACAAAGCAGTAAACACAGCCCAACGCCGTATATAGGCTTTTAAAATTAAATCATGTCAGATGTGGCTATCAAGTTAGCATCATCTTCTATATTTTTAATAACGATATCACCTTGAGAAAATTCACCGTCTAATCTTGAAGAATTGATTGTTTCCATAAGTTTAAACATATTTTCTTTTTTGATAGGTTTATCGGTTTTTACTGCTAAAATTTTGCCGCTTTTAAGTTTGATTGTTGTAGTTAAAACACGTCTTGGACAAGTAACTTCGGCTTTAGCATACGCTTCGCCACGTGGACAGTTATTACCTTCAACGGTAAATACGCCGTTATCTTCGGTAACGGTCATTGTACAACCCATAGGACATTCAATACAAGTAACTTCTAATTTTTTCATACTTATAACTCCTTTACCGATAAAACGATTTCGCCGTTTTGGTTTTTAATTCTGTTAGGAATAATTATCATCGTTTCCATTTCGCCAGGAACTGCAACTTTTTTCTTTTTAACTGAAACTACTTCGTCGCCGATTTTTGCACTAACTTCTACGTTTTTAAGAGTTTTAGTTACCCTAAAGTAAAGTTTTACCGATTGAGCGTTAAGGTCAACTTTTTGTGGAAGAACGTAGCCTACGTTTTCGCCTTCTTTAACAGTTATGTAGTTAACGTCCTTTTTGCCGTTTAAGATATAGTCAGCCGCGCTTTTACCTGCGATTTCACTTTCTTCAGAAACGAAGTCAACAAGGTCGTGTACTTGTAAAACGTTACCACAAGCAAAAATACCGCCAACCGACGTTTCACGTCTTTCGTTAACAACCGCGCCTTTAGTTCTTGGATAAAGTTGAACTCCTGCGCCTTTAGTGAGTTCGTTTTCAGGGATAAGACCTACAGAGAATAAAACGGTATCACAGTCAAACGAAATTTCAGTACCTGGGATAGGTTTTTTAGTTGCTACGTCAACTTGAGAGATAGTAACGCCTTCAACCCTATCTTTACCCCTAATATCAGTGATAGTATGGCTTAAGTAAAGTGGGATATTAAAGTCGTTTAAGCATTGTTCGATATTTCTTTTAAGACCTGAAGAGTATGGCATAATTTCGCATACCGCTAAAACTTTAGCGCCTTCAAGCGTCATACGTCTTGCCATAATTAAACCGATATCGCCAGAGCCTAAAATAACGATTTTTTTACCAGGCATTAAGCCTTTCATATTAACGTATTTTTGAGCAGTACCCGCTGAATAAATACCTGCAGGGCGTGTGCCAGGTACGTTGATTGCACCTTTGCTTCTTTCCCTACAACCCATTGCTAAAATTACTGCTTTTGCTTGGATTTCAAAGAAACCTTTTTCAGTATTAACGGCAGTAATAACCTTGTCGTTTGAAACTGAAACAACGGTGGTTTGTAAAAGACATTCGATATTTCTTTCTTTTACGCCTTTGATAAATCTACCTGCGTATTCAGGGCCGGTAAGACTTTCTTTAAAACGGGTTAAGCCAAAACCGTTGTGAATACATTGATTTAAAATACCGCCAAGGGTGTTTTCCCTTTCGATAATTAAGATACTTTTAACACCTTCGTCGTACGCTTTGATTGCCGCAGCAAGACCTGCAGGACCGCCACCAATTATAACTAAATCGTAATTTAACATTATTTCGTCTTCCCCACAATAATTTCAGAACCTTTGTTTTTCTTTAAAACGCGTTCTACTTCAATGCCTAATTCTTCAGCGATAATTTCAACGATTCTTGGTTGACAGAAACCGCCTTGACATCTACCCATACCCGCTCTTGTTCTTGATTTAACGCCGTCAACTGAGTTGGCTTTAGGGTTTTCCCTTAATACTTTGCGAATTTCACCTTCGGTGATTTGTTCGCAACGGCAAATAATTCTACCGTATGCAGGGTCTTTTTTAATGATTTCGTTCTTTTCTTCAATAGATAAGTCTTTAAAGAAATATTCAGATTCTCTTGTACCGTTAAAGTTAGCGTTTTTGTTGAGGGAGAAGTGGCTTGATACAAGTTCTTCTACAACGTATTTAGCAATAGCAGGCGAAGAAGTTAAACCTGGTGATTCAATACCCGAAAGATTGATAAGACCACTTACGTTTTTGCTTTCTTCAATAATAAAGTCGTGTTTATCAGAGAACGCCCTTACACCACAAAAAGAAGTAATAGTGTTAAAGTGCGGTACGTTTTTACACATTTTGTTTGCTTTAGCGATAACGTCGTTTAAACCGTCGCCAGTAGTTTTTGTTGAATATTCATCAATAACTTCGGCAGTTGGACCTAAAATGATATTGCCGTCAACGGTAGGGCTTACTAAGATACCTTTACCTTTAGCGGTAGGTGTAAAGAATAAAGTGTTATTACAAAAATCACCGCTTTCTCTATCTAAAAGGATATATTCGCCTTTTCTAAAACCAACGTTAGGAATATTATCACCAAATACTTCTGCTACCTTTTGGCTACCGTAACCTGCAGAGTTAATAACAACTTTTGCTTGTACGGCTTGACCGTCTTCAGAATAAACGGTAAAGTATTCACCGTCTTTTTCGGCTTTAACAACCTTGAAATCTAAAATTAAATCAGCGCCGTTATCCATAGCGTTACCGATTGCGGCAATCGCTAAACCGTAAGGACAAACTATACCGCTTGTTTTAGCGTGTAATGCGCCTACTGCGTTTTCGCTAATGTTAGGTTCTAACTTGTTGAGTTCTTCTTTATCTATTATATAAAGGTCTTTAACGCCGTTAGTTTCGCCACGAACTTTTAATTCTTCAAGCATTTTTAAATCTTCATCGTCAAACGCAACAACTAACGCGCCGTTGTTTTTGTACTTAACGCCAAGTTGTTTACAAACTTCAGGCATCATTTGTGCGCCCATTACGTTAAACTTTGCTTTGTTACTACCGATAGCAGCGTCAAAGCCCGCGTGCACGATACCGCTGTTTGCCCTTGTTTGAGCCATACAAACGTCGCTACCCGCTTCTACAAGCGCTACTGATAAGTCGTATTTGGTAAGTTCACGGAGTACAAGTCCGCCAACAACACCACCACCTACTACTACAACATCGTATTTTTTCATAACTACTCCTTAAAAGTGTTCGTTAGTTTTATTATAAACTATAAACGTTAAATATTTTGCTATGTGCAAAATCTTTGCAAAACTTGCGTTTTGACGTAAAAACTAAAGTTTTTACACTTTTAGTTTGAAATACTGCGAAGTTTCAAACCCTTGCAAGCAAGTTTTCATCTTCTTTTATTATACTATCATTAGTATAAATTTCAAAATAAATAAAAAAATTGTCAAAAATAATCACAATTTTGCAAATTTACATATAATTTTTGCTCATTTAAATCGAAACGAGCAAAATTAACTATTATTTAAAGGGTAAAATTTGTGTATTTTGAAATTGAGCATAGTTATACTTGACTAAATTTAACGGTTTAGGTTAAAATATATAAAGCGTAAAATTACGCTGTTAAAAGGAAACACTATGCTTGAACTTAAAAACGTTAGTTACACCGCTTATAATGAAGACAGTGAAAAGGAAATAATAAAAAACGTAAGCCTTACTTTAAACGAAAGGTTTATTGCTTTTACAGGCCCTAACGGTGGCGGTAAGTCTACCCTTGCAAAGATTATTATGGGTATAATCACGCCAACGTCGGGTCAAATTTTACTTGACGGCGAAGATATAACAAACCTTTCTATTACCGAAAGGGCTAACAAAGGTTTATCTTTTGCTTTTCAACAACCAGTAAGATTTAAAGGCATAACGGTATCAGATTTAATCAATATTGCAAGCGGTAAAAAGTTAAAAGTTACTGAAATTTGCGGGTATTTATCTGAGGTTGGGCTTTGCGCAAGGGAATACGTTAACCGCGAAATCAATGCAAGTTTATCGGGTGGCGAACTTAAGCGTATTGAAATTGCTATCACTATGGCAAGGGGTTCAAAATTCACTATTTTTGACGAACCAGAAGCAGGCATCGACCTTTGGAGTTTTAATAGTTTAATTAAAGTTTTTGAAAGGCTTATTAAGAAAACTCAAGGCACGGTACTTATAATTTCGCACCAAGAAAGAATTTTAAATATCGCGGATAGAATTATAATTATCGCAGACGGCAAGATTAAATCGGACGGTACAAAAGATGAGATTTTACCTGAAATTTTATCGCAAGCAACGTGCAGTGCTCTTTCAAATAAGGACGGTGATGAGCAATGAAGTTAAATGAAATGCAAAAAAATTTACTTTCGCAAATTGCCGATATTGAAAAGGTAAAAATAGGCGCTTACAATATTCGTACCGACGGTGAATCGGCTGAAAGAAACGTTACCGCTAACATTGATATCGTAACTAAAAAAGACAAGCCAGGTATTGATATTATTATAAAACCTAACACTAAAAACGAAAGGGTTGACCTACCCGTTTTAATTACTAAATCGGGCTTAACCGACCTTGTTTACAACGATTTTTATATCGGTGACAATTCTGACGTTATTATCGTTGCGGGCTGTGGTATTTGCAATAGCGGTCACGAAAAATCTGAACACGACGGCATACACTCTTTCCACGTTGGCAAAAATGCTAAAGTTAAATATTTAGAAAAACACTACGGCGACGGCGAAGGCACGGGCGAAAGAGTTTTAAACCCTACTACTGTTATTGAAATTGACGAAGGCGGTTATCTTGAAATGGACACTGCTCAAATCAAAGGCGTTGACAGTACGTTTAGAAAAACTACCGCCGTTTTAGAAAAAGGCGCAACACTTATCGTTAAAGAAAAGATTATGACTCACGGCACACAAACTGCCGAAACGGACTTTAACGTTGATATGAAAGGCGAAGATTGTTCTTGCCACGTTATTTCACGTTCAGTTGCTAAAGATAATTCTTACCAACGCTTTGTTTCTACCGTTGACGGCAACGCTAAATGTAACGGCAGAACGGAATGCGACGCTATTATTATGGATAGCGCTAAAGTTACTGCAGAGCCAAGAATTAACGCTAACCACTTAGAGGCAAGTTTAGTACACGAAGCGGCAATCGGCAAGATTGCTGGCGACCAACTTACAAAACTTATGACGCTTGGTTTAACTGAAAAAGAAGCAGAACAACTTATAGTTAACGGCTTCTTAAAATAAAGGCTCTGTTACAACAAACGGTTGATAAAGTTCTAATGAAATACTGCGTAATACTTTGAAACCGCCCTTGAAAAGATGTAAACTCTTATCTACGGGCGGTTGTCTTGTCTTACTTGCATTTGATTAGCCCTTTTAAAATCAACCTAATATTGTTCCATCGCCAAAATAGAAAAAATGCACACTTGTTATAGGTGTGCATTTATTATATTATTGATACGTATGTGCATACGCTAGATTTCAATTGAAGAAAGGTCGAAAGCAATTTCGGCGTTTATGCCGTGCTTTTTAGAATATTCTTTTACAAATTCAATACATTTTTGTTGGTTATCTAAAATTTCCCTACCGTGATGAATAAACCGCAAACTCTTAACGTTTTTTGATTTAGCGTAGTCTAAAACGTCTTTTACCTTGTGGTGCCCCGTTTCGTGCATAAGTAAATCGCAAGGTTTTTCTAAAAGCGGGTTGAGTTCGTACGGGCAACCAACGTCGCCGGAATATACTATGCGTTTGCCTTCCGCTTCAATTAAGTATGAGAAAGAGTGCCAACCAAATTCGCCGCTTTCGTACTTACCTTTATGGTATAAATGGTAGTTATGATAAGCCGAAACTTTAATGTTTTCATCTTCAAAAATAACGCCGTCTTTTACAGGGTTGTATTCAAAGTTTATATTGTTATTAGGCGCTCTTGAAAGAAGGGTTAAAGTAGCGTCAAAAATTTCTTTGCGTGGGATAAAAACCTTTAAAGTATCGTTAGAAATTAACCTTTTCTTATACGCAGCGTGAAGTTTGCAAATGGTGTTAAAAATCATTACCATACCGCCAGTGTGGTCGATATGAGTGTGCGATATAAAAAGGGCTTTTGTTTTCATAACGTCAATACCCGAAGTGTGAGCGTAATGCGCGCAGTTTTCACCCGCGTCAAACCAATAGTTAACGCCGTTTATTTCTAAAATAAATGAGTTTTGATGTAAATTTTGGATAGGCTCTGTGCCAGAGCAAGTGCCTAAGTTTGTAAGTTTAATCATAGCAAAATTATTTTAGCATAAGTTTTTATAATTTGCAATATCTAAATTTAAATATCGATAGAAAAACCACAAAGGTATATAAAGCAAAACACTTGCAATTTTTATAGAATACTTGTATAATTATATGGTTGAATTTTATGGAGAGTTGTCGGAGTGGTCGAACGAGCACGATTGGAAATCGTGTATACGCCATAAGCGTATCGGGGGTTCAAATCCCCCACTCTCCGCCAAGAGCAACCTAATCCGAACTCAAATCGGGTTAGGTTATTTTTATTTTAAATTTTTATAAAAAACTTTCTAATATGACAAATGCTGTCATATATGCTGTTTAAAATAATAGTAACAATAAAGCAAAAGGTGTTGTATGACAAAAACAGAGTTTGTAGAAAAAGCAAAAAAATTAGGATATACTAATGGTTGGATTGAAAATTCTATACATACAATGAACGAATTAAACAAGAAATATGGGTTTTGCTATTCCTACGAAGATATTGTTATTAATAAAGTAAAAAAGACACAAGAAAATAATTCCAATAAGTTTACTTGGAACAGCAACGATACCATTATATTTAAGCCCAAGAAAGTGTAATAAATTCATACAACAATTTGTTTTCTGTGTTATAATAAAAACAAGGAGATAAACAATGAAAGAGATAATAAATCCAAAGGAAGTAATAGAAAAAAGAATTGCAGAAACAATGGGCTTTCCTAAATATGCAAAAATAATTAAAGAATTACATAATGTTAAAGTAAACGAAGACCGCTCGTGGCAAAAAAATTTTAATGCATTTTATAAGGTAAGGCGTAATAAAGATTGGCAAAAAATATATTATGATATTTTTGAGCGTGAAAAGAATAATAAACCAAGTTTTGAAAACATCCTAATAGAAATATATGATAAAACGGGAAATATTGAGGCATCATTTGTTAGTAAAATGATTTCTACAATAGATGAAAGCTTACCAATTTGGGACCAATATGTCTTATCTAATTTAGGCTTGAAATTGGCGGGTAAAACAAAAGAAGAAAAATTACAAAATGCAATTTGTGTATATAACAAAATTAAAGTTTGGTATGATAAATTTATTTCTTCTGAGCAATGTAAAAATTGCATTGAAGAATTTGATAATGTTATGCCTAAGTATGCTTGGTTTACTCCAATTAAAAAAATAGATTTTTTCTTATGGAGCATACGATAAAATAATAATTAAAAATATCTTTATAAGAATATCTTTCCAAGTAGTTTTACGTTTCACACACTCCGCAAAAAAAGAAGTACGAAATCGTACTTCTTTTTTATACAAGCCGAAGGGCTTGGTATATTATCCGCTTTAGCGAAATGTAATTGCCGTTAGGCGTATGCAATCACGCGTTAACGTGTATTGTTTCGGCTTGATTAAATACCCCATTCTTCATTTAACTTGTTAATAAAATATTCACATGGTAAATAAGTATCAAGGCATATACCCGTAACACCTAAATTAACTACACGTTCAATTTCTGCTAATATTTCTTCTTCGGTTTCAAATCCGTAAGCCGAATAATCGCAATGCCAACACTCTATACTTAAACCTGCATTGTGTACCGCCTCAACGTATTCAGCCGTTACGTATATACTTTGAGTATAAACTACCGTTAGGTTAGGCTTGCCCTCAATTACAAAAGGCTTTAAGGATTCCGTAATATAAGTATCCGTAAAAGCAGTAGTGCTTAAAAATGCAATTCTTGCAGTAGCGTCATATTTCCTTATCAAAGTTAAGTTTCTTTTACTTCCACTCCAAGTTACTTTATCAAGCATTCCGTGCTTACGAACAATAGCAACTGCGGCTGCGGCTGTATCTTCCGTAAAAGTAGATTTAAGGTCGATATATGCTTCAAGTCCGATTTTCTTCATAAGAATAAGCCATTCTTCTAACGTCATTATAGGTATAGTTTTTCCATTGAACGTGCCCATATTACAATTTAAAAGTGTTTCGTAAGTATTCTCTGCAATAACCGTTGTACCATCGGACGGCATTGTAGTATTGTGTGCCATTACAAACTCACCGTCCGCTGTTACCCATAAATCGTTTTCGCCTGCGTCATAACCTACTTGCTTTGCCGTGATATATGCGGGAGCGGTGCATTGAGGCGCTCCTGTTGCTCTATAACCTCTATGCGCAATTTGTTTAAGCAACGGATTATTCATTGCCGCCGCTTTTATATTAGCCTCTCTTTCTATGGTTTCTTGAACTGTTGGTAGAATTTTTGAAATTAAAGCCATATCGTCAATAAGAGTATCGTCAATAACTTCGGGCGCAATATACGGTGTTGCTACTTTCCCTTTTTCAATTTGAAATTGCTTAGGAATTAATTCTTCCCAAGACTTATCAGGGTAATCTCCCCAAACCTTAACACGTATAAATGCACATTCTTCACTCACTTGTATTTGATATGGATTTCTTTTAAAAGAAATTCTAATATCATTCAACTTGATAAAAGAATAATCAGCCCTATATTCAAATATATAACCCCAATTTTCAAGTTCACCTTTTTTACAAGATACAACGTAGTTGTTACCGCCTTCTACGGGTATATATTCGGGTGTAGAAGTATAATTTATACCGTCTGTTCGCTCTGCATATTTACCGTTATTATCAATATTTGCATTATGCCAAGTTACTTTTGCAAGGTTGCGCGAAGCCTTTTTAGGTATACTTTCTGCAGTAATAGTATGTTCAGTAACAACGCCGTTTACTACCAAGTAGCCGTCATTATTGATTTCTATATTTGGGCTTGTACCATTTGCACCATCTTTACCTACTGCTTTATATTCTGTAACAACGCCGTTTATTACCCAGTAGCCATCGCTATTGATTTCTATAGTTGGGGTTGTGCCATTAGTACCATTAGTTCCATTTATACCGTCTGTACCTACTGCTTTATGTTCAGTAACAACGCCGTTTATTACCCAGTAGCCGTCACTGTTTATTTCTATAGTTGGGGTTGTACCAGGTTCTCCCTTATCTCCCTTATCACCCTTTTGCCCTTTGATAGTATAAAGCCATTCTTCGTATGATAATGGAGTTGTGCCGTTTTCTTGCGCATAGGCAACGTAAGTATTGTATAATGCAATTATTTCTGGGTATTCATTATTACCCGCGTCAATTCCGTCGTTATTAGAGCACCCAACAATGCTTAATCCCATACTCAAACACATAACTATTGACAATACGCCAATTAAAAGTTTCTTCATAAAAACCCCCTTAAATAAAAAGTGATTTGGCACTATCATTATAACATTATGATAATAAAAAAACAAGCATCAAAAAAAGTCAAACGCTATCCCCTCTCCGCCAACAAAAAGGACACCACTACAGTGGTGCTTTTTAACGTTTTTCTATTTTAGGTTGACAATCTAAATAATTAGTAGTAGACTGTACTATACGTAGTTAATATTATTAAATACGTATAATGCTAAAGGAGTTAGTAGTTATGAAAAAACTTATATCCTTAATTTTATTTATCATTTCTTTATCTTGCACGCTTGTGTTCGTTGGAGGATGCGGTGGCAATGATACTGGTAACGAAGGTGGTGGCGAACACGTTTGCGTGTACGACCAATACGTTCAAACACAAGACACGCTTATCCGTGAAGCATCTTGCACAATGGGTGCCATTTATGCTAAAGCGTGTGTTTGCGGTGCGGTAGGCCCTACCCCAGAATACCATTACGAAACTGACCCAACCGGTCACAACTGGGATACTAAGGCGGAAATTCCTTACGACGGAATTAATCACCACAGAATTCGTTGCCTTAACAATAACTGTACTGAATACTTATACGAAGACTGTTCAACCACAAAACCCGCAACGTGTGTAAGCGATGCTTACTGCGACGTTTGTGAACAACACATTTCTAACTATGACCCTAACAACCACACTGGCGAAATCAAATACGTTGGTTATATAAATAATCAACACGAAATTCGCTGTGCCGATTGTGATATCACCTTAGAAACAGCAGATTGTTTTGGTGGTACTGCACTTTGTAATAGTCGCGCTACTTGTGAACTTTGTAATAACCCTTACGGTGATTTTGATTACGAAAACCACGAAGAAGGCAATGAATGGATAGCCCTTTACGGTTCACACGCTAAACAGTGTACGCGTTGTTACGCTTGGCTTACTACCGTGCCTTGTGATTTTTCTAACGCTAACTGTACAACTCTTGGCGTTTGCCCTACTTGTAACGGCGTTGGTTCAGCAAACCCTAACGTTCACTCTGGCGAACTTATTTGGGAGTACGACGATAGTTACCACACTCAAAAATATGATTGTTGTGGAACTATCGGTATGTATTACGAAACAAATCACGATTTCTCTGGCGGCGAAGGCAAGTGTGTTTATTGTGAATACGAATGTAAGCACGACGTTTCTACAATACCACCAACGTGTACCACAAAATCGCTTTGCCTTATTTGTAATACACATTTTGGCGATTACAGACCTGATAGTCATACTGAGTGGTACGTTTGGGCTAATCACGAAAATCAATCAACACACTCTAAATTATGGCCGTGCTGTAACACTTACGAAATAGTTGACCAAGAACATACTTGGGACGAATACGGTCGATGCGTTGATTGTAGACATTGGTGTGAACACGAAGGCGGTACAAGCACTTGTCAAACAACGGCTGTATGTACTAACTGTGATAAGCACTATGGCGGATTATCTAACCATATATATAATGAAAAACCTGAAAAGAATAGCGATAACTATCACAGTAGATATTGTAAATTCGGTTGCGGACAATATATTGAACTTCGTGCTTGCGAAGGCGGTATTGCTACTTGTACTTCTAAACCTATTTGTGACGAATGCGAAACCGAATACTATGAAATTAACCCTTACAACCACACCGAAGCGGATACTTGGGTAAGCAACGGCGATAACACACACAGTTTACTTTGTGCTTACGGTTGCGGTAAAGTATATTCTACCCTTGATTGTGAAGGTGGCGTTGCTACTTGCTCAGTTAAAGCAACGTGTGAACATTGTAACGAACAATACGGCGAATTTGATAACACTAACCACAAGTTTAGTACTCTTTACTACTCTAACGGCGATGAAACACATAGTTTTGTTTGTACGTATGGTTGCGGTGCTAAATCGGGAACTACCGCTTGTTCGGGTGGTATTGCTTGGTGTACTTCACCTGCACACTGTATGTATTGTGACTCGTTATACGGTGAAAGCAACCCTAACAACCACTACCGCGATGCCGTTATTACTATTGATAATAAAACGCATCACACAATTTCTTATAGTTGCTGTGAAACTTCTATTACCCTTGAACACGACTTTGTTAACGGAACTTGCGAAACTTGTACTCACGCTTGTGTTCACGAAGGTGGCACACCTACTTGTTCAACTCTTGCTGTTTGCGATATTTGTCAATCAAGGTACGGCGATTATGATGAAGATAGCCACTTATTTGTTGGTAATGAATGTGAATACTGCCACTTCCTTACTGAAAGCCAAGGCTTAAAATTCACTAAATACTCTCAAACTGGTGGCGGTTACTATTACGTATTAACGGGCTTTGGTACTAACCAAGATAAAAACTTAGTACTTCCTAAAACCACTTACGACGGACATGCTTACCAATTCCCACTTAACGGTTTAACTAACTCTTATATAGAAAGCGTTACTGCAACGGGTATTCCTAACTTTGATTTAAGAGATTGCGAAAACGTTAAGAAAGTAACTTTACTTGATTGTTCATCTATCCGCATTTACAACTGCCCTAACTTAAAAGAAATTGAAATTGCAGGAACTGTTGGTTCGCTAAGTATTAGTTCTTGTCACTCTCTTGAAAATATTACGTTTAAACCAAGCGCTACGGTTAATAAAATTTCGGTAAGCACTTGCCCTAAATTAACATCGTTAGACTTATCTAACTTAAACGTAAAAACTATTGATAACTTAGCATTCTTATCAAATGCAAGATTAAGTTACTTAAATCTTGGCGACACGGTAGAAACTATCGGTTACGGTGCATTTAAGAACTGTATGAGTTTAACTAAGTTAGTTATTCCTGCATCGGTAACACAAATTGATGGTGATATTAACGATTTACTTAAACCATCGGCATTTACAGGCTGTACTAAACTTTTAGAAATTGAAAACTACTCAAGCGTAGAAATTAAAGTTAACAACAATAAAACTTGCGTTTACAAACCTAACGCTACACAAGAAGAAATCGACGCGGGCGTTAAAACTGAAAGCACTATCGTTATTGAAAACGGCTTTGCTTACGATAGAAACGACCCAACATTACTTCTTGCTTACGTTGACCACGCTAAAACTGGTACGCTTGTTGTTCCTAACACGTTTACTGAAATTTACACAGCGGCGTTTGCATACTGTTATAACCTTACCGAAATTATTATTCCTACTACGGTACAAGAAATGCAAAACGAAATCTTCCAAGGTTGTACTTCACTTGAAAGCCTTGATATTCCGTTCATCGACCCTATGTCAACCGACGATAGATGGGGCGGTGTTGCTAACTCATTTATCAGTTACTTCGGCTTATGCGATTATGAAAATAACTGGACTGGTCAAAAGGGATTAATGGAATTATTCCTTGACTGTACTAAAGTTTACAGTTACGATGACGATGGCAGATACGCTTACGTTCCATCAACACTTAAAAAACTTACCGTTCAAGGTGGTAAACTTTTCTCTGCATCAGGTCTTAGAAGAATGACTATGCTTGAAGAAATAACTTTCGTATCGTTTACAAATATCCCTGCTAATATGTTTAGCGGTATTACTAACCTTAGAGTTATCAATCTTCCATCTAACCTTAAAAGCATTAGCGACAACTTTGACGGTTGTGTAAACCTTACACATATCATTTACCCTGAAGGCGTTAGTTCTATTGCTGGTATAGGTAACTGTCCGTCACTTATGCACGTTACTATTCCATCAACAGCGGTTACTAATCAATATTACGCGCCTGCTAATGGATTTAGCCACCTTACTTCGTTAGTTCAAGTATGCAACAACTCAAGTTACTACACTGATAGCAACTTCCCTTACGCGCTTAACATTTACTCATCTACATGCGGTAGTAACAAGTTAGTTCAAGAAGGCAATTACATCTACTTTGTAGATGGCGAAGAAAAACAAATCGTACGCTATCTTGGCAACGAAACGGAACTTACCATAGATAGTTCTGTTACGGGTATTACCGGCTCAGCATTCTTTGAATCTAATGTAACTAAAATCACCTTACCTAACGGAATTAAATATATAGGTGCATCGGCATTTAAAAATTCTGCGCTTGAAGAAATCAATTTACCTGACAGCATCATAACAATCGGCGCAAACGCCTTTGAAAACTCTAAATTAAAAGGCATTGTAACACTTCCTAAAAACTTAAAAGAAGTACCAAGCAGAGCCTTCTCTGGCACGCTTATAACAAACGTTGTATTCCCTGAAGGTCTTGAAAAAATCGGAGATTACGCGTTTAGTAGTTGTCATAATCTTTTAGATGCTATTATACCTGAATCGGTAAAAGAAATCGGTATGTACGCTTACTACGATTGTATTGCTATTGAAACAATGTATATGCAATTTGTTGGTAGGTATGCAGATAGTTCGTTAAACACTACCGAAAAAGAAAAATCTATTTACTACATCTTTGGCTTAGACAGTAGTATACCAAGTTCAATCACTACCTTGTACGTTAACTTTAAATATCTTAACGACAACACAAAATACTATATGTTTAGCAGTGCTACAAACATTATTATCGGTAAAAACGTTTTAAGTATAAAGGCTATTTTAAGTGACTACAAGTCAATCACGTTTGAAGAACCTGCACTTTGGACTTCAAACTTCGGCGGAGAAATTACTGCTGAACAATGTAACGACGGCGAAACGGCACTTTACTACTTCACTAAAGATTCTAACAGATGGGACGCTATTTGGACTAAACAAACCGTATAACAACAATATACAATCCCGCTACTTCGGTAGCGGGATATTTTTGCAATCAAAAAAGACGCTATCAAGCGTCTTTTTTATTATTCTTTAGTTGTTTCAGTTGCATTTTCGATAGGGCCTTCAATAGGTGTAGTTGCTTCTACTGGGGTTTTAGTTGTTTCTTCAATAGGTGTTTCAGTAACTTTTTCTACTGGTTCTTCGGCTATTTTTTTAGGGGCTTTTTTCGCCTTTTTTTCTTTTTTAGGTTTTTTGTTTTCTTTTTCAATAATAGCGTACAACTTTTCCATCGCTTTGGCTTCTTTTTTAGCAAAGCATTCTTTATTGCTAATAATACGCTTTTCGTTTGCTAATTCTTCGGCTTCGGTAAAAGTAGGGATAGTTGAAAGGTATTTTTTACGACTTTTTACTTTACGCATTTTTTCGTAAATAACGTTACCGCAAACAGAACAATAATGCCTATAAAAACGATATTCGTAGTTTTTATAATAAACGTCGTAATAAACGTCAACTTCGCCAAACACTTCGGTTGGTTTTTCACGCCTTACGCTATCAACGTGTTCTTTAGTAATTTTTTCAATAATATAGTCGCATCTTGAAGCAATGCCAAAACCACTTCTGTAGCATCTTTTACATTTTTTAAAGCAAATAAAACTAACGATAATTAAGCCTAAAGTCATAAGTGAATAACATAAAGGAATAATCATCCAGTCTTTAACGTTAGTATACATAAATAAGGCTTTTTCGCCAGTATAAACGTCAGAAACTAATCTAATAATAAAAAATACAAGCCAAACGATACCAGTTACAACTAACGAAAAAAGCACGCACCATAATAAAAATTTCTTTTTATTGATAAACGGAAGTTTTTTTAATATAGCGTGACTAAATACGAATAATATTACAGCAACTACCGCAAAAAGCGTAACCCAAAGTTTACCGCCTAAAAGACTAACCGCATAGTTAACGGCAAATAAAATTACCGCACCGATTATCGCTAAAAGTAAAAATACGGTATCGTACATAATAATTTTAGTTTTTTGCCCTTTGTTAGTGTTGTTTTCATAGATTGCTTGCAATTCTTGCATACGTGTATTATCCATAGTTGTCTCCTTTAATTAAATTTAATCGTTATACCCGTTTTTTGAATTTCGCTTGGTTTGATAGTTTTTTTCTTAAAACCGTCGTCTAAAGTAGTAGTAGCAGGCTCTATGCCAAGCGCGTACGCGCCTGAAACCATACTCTTCCACTCAATAAAATACGGTAATACGGCTTCGTTATAGGTAATATTAACCTTTTTGTTTATCTTCTTATTTTCAACCGTTATATCCCCTTTTTCAACGGTATGGAAGAACACCGCTTCTTGATTATCCGCCTTAGGTTCGTCCATCACTAAACAACTATTTACACTTGATTTAGCAAACTCCGTACGGCCTACGGTTGACGTGATAGGCGCGGTTATGGTAACGCCACTATCAAGCATAGGATAGCCAAAATTAGTATGGTACATAATACAGTATTCGCTATCCAAATAGCCGTCGTTAATAATTTCATCGCTTACTTCAAGCACGTTAGATTTAACGCCAGTTTTTACAGTTCGCTTAAGGGTAAGTTTTTCGCCAAAAAGTGAAGATTGCTTAATAACACCAACAATTTCAACGCCATTTTCAGTTACTTCGCATTTTGTAATCTCAGCAGGTATATTATGTATTCTACCATGAATAGGAAGCGCCCTACCACCGATAGTATCAAGACCGCAAGTGTATAAAAAACCGCCGTTAAAGTTAGCGTCGAATTCTTTTTCAGCGGAATTTAACCCGCCAGCCGTTAAAAAACTGATATTTGTGCCTTCGTGATAAAGCGCACCTATATCCAAACATTTATCCACTAAAAGTTCAAATGATATTTTACCGTTATTAACAAGCAAAATTTCTAAGTCCTTTGCCCTACCGCTAAGGTATTTTAAGCGTTTTATAGAACAAACTTGTTCAATGTTATTGATTTTTCCAGTCATAATTTAAATTCCTAATTATAAATCGATTTCAATATACAATCCGTAATGGTCGGACGGATATTTGCCATCGTCAAGTTCATCGATAATTTTAAAGTTTACGGCTTTAACTTGATTGTTTATAAAGCAGTAATCGATATGCTCTTGCTTAGCCGTTTCGGTATGATAGCCGTGATAAGTTACCCTTCTATCGTTTACGGTAAGCGCGTTAGCATCGCCCATATCTTTTACAAATTCTAAATACCCTAAACTTGTTGGTTGCATATTAAAGTCGCCAGTAATAAAGAAAGGCGCACTTGTAATTTCGCTTGCGTACTTTTTAATGAGTTTAGCAGATTTTACTTGACCGTCGTCACCAAAACCAAAGTGAGTATTTAAAAAAGTAAACACCGTGCCACTTGCTTTATCCTTAAGCGTTACGTATAAACAAATGCGGTGATAGCCTAAACTGTCATACCCCTTAGACATAACGTTTGGCGTATCCGAAAGCCAAAAACAACCTTTATTTATTAAATCGAACTTATCTTTCTTCCATAAAATAGGCGTACCTTCAAAAAACGGACCTTCACACCTATATTGATTGTAAATTTCGTAGTCGCTAAAAAGTTCTTTTATGCTTGCTTCCCAGTTGTGTGTGTATTCTTGAAGTCCTATAACGTCGGCATCGTAAGGCGCGGTTACTTTTTTAATTCTTGGCGCACGCTTCTCAACGCTACCACTAATCGGGTCGTTACAGTTTCTAACGTTAAAACTAATTACCTTTAATAGCATAACTTTTCCCTTTTATTTTTCAAGAAAATTCTTCATAACCGCTAAAAGTTCTGGTGTGATAGCGTGTTCAAAACGGCAAGCGTTTTCTTCGGCAATCTCTTCAGTTGCGCCGATTTTAGTTAAAACTTTAGTTATAATGCTATGGCGTTCATAAATGTTAAGGGCTTTTTGTTTACCTAAATCGGTAAAGGTAATTTCCCCGCTACCGTTTATTACGATATATCCGTTTTTTTGAAGCAAATTAACCGCCCTTGAAACGCTTGGACGCGAATAATTAAGTTCGGTTGCAACGTCAACTGAACGAACGCTTGATTTTTGTTTAGTTAAAAGAAATATAGTTTCTAAATACATTTCTTCGGACTCTCTATATCGCATAAAATTCACCTTTTAATTATTTGATTACATTATATCAAAACTTAAGTCGTTTGTAAAGAATAATTTTTAATTAAAAAAGGCGTATTAATACGCCTTTTTATTAGTATTACAGTTCTTTTTACTACAACTGTCTGAATACGGACAGCCTATACATTTTTTGCCTTTCTTTTTAGAAATTATAATGGCAAGCACCGATAACCCTATAATTACCGCAATAATTACTATTGCTATAATTTCGCCCCTATCCATTACGCCACCTTTTTATTCTTGTTTTCAGTAGTTTTAGAAGATAAGGCGTATTCTTGTTTTATTTGACGTTTTTTACTAACGACTAAATAGGTTACAAAACAAGCAATTCCTATAACGATTACCCAACCTAAAATAGGATACCAAATAGAAGTGTAAACGGAAAGATTGCCAGTAAAGAGCGAGCCGAAGAACATTACAAGGAAACTTAAAGTATAGCCTACCGCAAATTGTAAACCGATGCCTGCCCAGAACCATTTTCTTGACTTAATTTCACTATTCATAGCGCCGATAGCCGCAAAGCAAGGCGGAGTGAATAAGTTAAACATTAAAAATGCAAGACCTGCAACTTTAGTTATACCCATAACGGCTGCAACGTCGGTTGCTCCGCCAATAAGCGCTAAATCGTCAACGCTTATAAGGTTAGAGATGCCAAAGCATACCGCAATAGTACCTACAACGTTTTCTTTAGCGATAAAGCCTGTAACGGCAGCCGCCGCAAGTTGCCATACAGCCACGCCGATAATAGGCGCTACGATATACGCAAACGGAGTTGCAATAGTTGCTAAAATTGACGTGTGTGCTAACTCTTCGCCAACAACTTGGAATTGCCAGTTAAAGTTTTGCATTACGTGAACTACGAAGTTACATACTAAAATGATAGTACCCGCTTTAACTATGTACGCCCAACCGCGCTGACACATAGAGAAAAACGCCCTAATTACGCTTGGAACTTTATATTCGGGAAGTTCCATAATAAAGAAAGATTTTCTTACCTTATGACCAGTAATCACATTGATTAAAAGTGCACATAAGAAAATAATTACGATACCAACGAAATACATTGTTGCGCCAACCCAAGGCGAATCGCCGAAGAATACGCCGGAGAAAAGCGCAATTACAGGGAGTTTAGCACCGCAAGGCATAAAAGGAGTGAGCATAGCCGTAGCCCTGCGTTCACGTTCGTTCTTTATAGTTCTACAAGCCATAACGCCGGGGATTGCACAACCCGTACCGATAACGAACGGAATAATCGATTTGCCCGATAAACCTACTTTTTTAAAGATAGGGTCAAGTACGACCGACGCCCTTGCCATATAACCGCAATCTTCCAAAAGAGCGATTAAGAAATACATTACCATTACAAGTGGCAAGAAACCTATAACGGCGATAACGCCACCGATAATACCGTCGATAAGTATTGAAACCCAAATACTTTCGCTATTGAGAAGGGTTCGCAACGCTTCTTGACCTGTTTCAAGCAATCCTACAAGCCAGTCGGCAAGCCAAACGGCAGGGCCAGCTTGAGAAATCCAAAATACGCCGAACATAACTGCGATAAAAAGTGGAATACCTACCCAAGGTTTAGTGATAATATTATCGAATTTATCTTGTTTTGTAGTGTCTTTAGTGATAGTTTTACGTGTTTCTACTTGTTTTACAATATCGTTAACAAAAGCAAATCTCTTTCTATCCGCTTCTTCAACAACCTTTTTATCGGTAAGGTCGATATCACCTTGAACGTAAGGGGCAGTTTGACTGCTACCTATGTTTGCAACCGCGCTTGAAACGAGTTCTTTTAAACCTTTGCTTGAAGTTGATACCGTTTCAACCACCTTACAACCTAATTTTTTAGAAAGGGCATCAACGTCGATATCGTTTTGCTTTTTCTCATTTAAATCGGTTTTGTTAAGTGCTACTACAACAGGTATGCCAAGTTCTAAAAGTTGAGTTGTGAAAAATAAACTTCTACTTAAATTAGTAGCGTCAACGATATTGATAATAACGTCTGGCTTTTCATTTTTTACGTACGAACTTGTAATACTTTCTTCTGACGTAAACGGACTCATAGAATACGCACCCGGAAGGTCAACCGCGATAAGTTCGTTTTTACCGCTATACGCCTTTTTTATAGGGTGTTCTTTCTTTTCTACCGTAACGCCCGCCCAGTTGCGTACTTTTTCGCTTCTACCCGTCAACGCGTTATACATTGTCGTTTTACCACTGTTGGGATTACCCGCAAGTGCTATTCTCATAAAATTTACCGTCCTTTATAGATTAACCATGTTAGCCATTGCTAACAAGCCTGTAAAATTAAAAGTTGCTTGAAGCAACGTTTTTTAAATTTCAATACATTTTGCAAGCGCTTTATCGATATTGTACCTTGCGTCTTTAATAACTACGACGCACGCGCTTTTCGTGTGGTTGATAACCGTGATAGGTTCGCCACTATAACAGCCTAAAGAGAAAAGGAAAGAATCTACTTCTTCATCGCCAGAATTAACGGCTTTAACGATATATTCTTTTCCGATTTCAGCCATGCTTAAATCCATAAAATTCTCCTTAAATACTGCGATTTAGTATTGTTAGCCACCGCTAACATGTTATCATTATAGAAAAATTTAATTCTATTGTCAACTGTTTTTAATAGGTTTTTTTTAAAAAATTTGACATTTTTCAATTATATATATTGCAAACGGAAAAATAAAATGATAAAATATGTTTGTTTTTAAAACTTATTAGTTTGAATTTTATATTGATAAAGTAAAAAAACACAATTATAATATTTATGGCGAAGTAACAAAAAATGACTGATTAGCATTTATGCGATTTGGGTAGGAAAATGCAAAAAAGACAAGCGTTTTTGTGAAGACGCGTACTTGAAAAGTACGAAACAGAACAAAAACACATGGTATTTTACAGTATTTTTCAGCCAAAAATCAGTTAGGGTTTGTTAAAGAGCCAAAAGGGACAACTATGACTGAAAAAGAAAAACAAGAAGCGGGGTACTTATACACCCCGACAGACGATATGAAAACCCACCGTTTTAGCATTCAAGACGCGTGTATGGAATACAACAAACTTTTACCTTCTCAAGTTAAGGAGCGCCGTGATTTTTTAAGTAAAATCTTAGGCAAGGTTGGTAAAAACTGCAATATTTTACCGCCGTTTAAGTGCGACTACGGTTATCATATCGAACTTGGCGAAAACTTTTTTGCTAACTATAATTTTATAGTACTTGACGGCAACTACGTAAAAATTGGCGATAACGTTTGGATTGCGCCTAACGTTGGCATTTACGCTGCAGGTCACCCGTTTGATATGGAAGAGAGAATAGGTGGCTTAGAATACGCCTTCCCTGTAGAGATTGGCGACAACGTTTGGATTGGCGGTGGCGTTTCGATAATCGGCGGGGTAAAAATCGGCAAAAACAGTATTATCGGCGCTGGTAGCGTTGTTACTAAAGATATTCCTGATAACGTTTTAGCGGTTGGCAATCCTTGCCGTGTGGTAAGAAAAATTACACCTGAAGATAAATACAAATATATTCATACTAATTAAGGTAAGGCGATGGCACAATATTAGGTTGATTTTAAAAGGGCTAATCAAATACAAGTAAGACAAGATAAACGCCCGAAGATAAGAGTTTACATCTTTTCAAGGGCGGTTTCGTAGTATTACGCCGTATTTCATTAGAACTTTATCAACCGTTTATTGTGACAGAGCCAAAGGGACAAAATATGTTAATTAAAGATTTATACGCTTATATTGATGGCGAAAAAGTTTTATGCGGTGAAGTTAAGGAACTTTCTGACCGTACCGTTGTTACTTATAAAAAAGAATATTTTAAAAACGCTAAAGAAAAAGTTGAAATTTTAAAAGACGCATTTACAAGAAAAGTTGGCGACAGCGGTTACTACCTTGGCGGTAACTACACTATGCGCTACTCTGCCTATTTAACTTACTTTAAAGAACGCGAAGACTTTAACTATACCGAACAAGTATACTTAATGAAAACTTTTGGTTATAACTGTGACGGAACTTGCTTTTTAGCGATTATGACAGGTATGCCTGGCGATGCTTCGATTACCGTAGAAAAATCGGGCGATACTTACCGCATATATTTACTTTACGATTTAACAAAACTTTCTATTTACGAAGATATCGTTGTAGAATTTTTACACTTACCAAGCGGTTCTACTTACGTTGATATGGCTAAAAGGTATAGGCGCTATCAAATGGAAGAACGCGATGTAATGCCACTTAAAGAAAAAATTAAAACGCGCCCTGTTCTTGATTATATCAAAGACGCAGTTGAAATTCGTATTAGACAAGGCTGGAAACCTGCCCCACCTACAATTTTAGAACAAACTATTGAAAACGAACCAGAAATGCACGTTGCTTGCACTTTTGATAGAGTTAAAGATTTAGTTGACGAACTTAAAGCGCAAGGTGTTGAAAAGGCGGAAATTTGTTTGGTTGGTTGGAACGTATCTGGTCACGACGGCCGTTGGCCGGACGCTTTCCCCGTAGAAGAAAAACTTGGCGGAGAAGAAAAGTTAAAAGAACTTATAAAATACGCGCAAGACAACGGTTATTTAATTGTTTGCCACTCTAACAGTACAGACTGTTACCACATTTCTAAAAAATGGAATAACGGCAAAATGCGCCTTGTTGAAAAGAACGGCGAGCCTAAAAAATGCCATCAACCGTGGAGCGGTGGTAATATGTACAGCGTTTGCCCTAAGGTTGCATACGAAAACTCTAAGGAAATGTTACCTGAAATTCAAAAACTTGGTTTTAAAGGCGCGCATTATATAGACGTGTTGTCTATACACCAACCTTATGGTTGTTTTGATAGCGACCACCCTATTAACGCAAGGCAAACAATTGAGTATTACAATAAAATTGGTAAAATGTCGCGCGATTTATTTGGTGGTTTTTCTTCGGAAGGTTCGTTTGACTATTACGCACCCGTTTTAGACGTTGGTTTATACGTTAAATTTGGTTTAGTACAAAAACCGTGTCAAGACGAAGGTGTTCCGTTCTGGGAAATTGCTTTCCACGGAATAATAATGTCTAACCCAAGCAACTTAACGGTAAACTACCCTATTAAAACGCCAACTGATAAACTTGAAGTTATCGAATACAATGCAAGACCTACTTTTTATATCTATTCCAAATTCTATAGCGGAAAACCCGTTTGCGGTACAGACGATTTAATTATCGATACGGATAGCGATTTATCTCTTACTGTATCACTTATTAAAAAGGGTTACGATGAGTATAAAAATTTAGCATACCTTCAAACGGTGTTTATTGATAATTTTGAAAAGATTACCGAACAAGTACACAAAATCACTTTTGAAAACGGCAATATTTTATACGTTAACTACCAAGAAAGCGATTATCTTTTAGACAACGGCAAAACTGTAAAGGCGCTTGATTATTTATTGATTTAATAAAAATATCCACGGCAAAACCGTGGATATTTTTTATTCAGTCTTTTTATATTCGTTATCGCGGATGCCCGGATAATTTTTATCAAGGTATTCTTCACGGTAATGGTTAACGCCGTCGGAAACCTTTTCAGGCTTATTAGATAAAAGCCAACTTTTTTTGTAATAGAATTGATTGTGGAATTTATTTTCTATTCTACCCGATTTTTCTAAAGCGTTCATACACGCGCGGATACAACCCCTTGCACCGCAAATAGCAAAGTAACCAGTATGCGAAATTATATAATCGTAATAATCCATAACCTTATTGGTATCAGGTTTACGACCCCACCTGCCTTGCGCCATTGTGTAAGACATAATGTACGCTTCTTCTTCGGTCATTTCGCTATTTCTAACGTCAAACGCCATATTAGGAAATTCCTTTTTCAAAAACGGCGAACATTCGTTATTCATACCGTGGTGCGAAAGTGTACATCTACCCATTCTTACGTCACCATACCAAACTTGTTTTTCGCCAAAGTCAACGGTTAAGCGTTTATTAGTATCTTTTATAGGCGGAATAGCATTACCAGGGCATTCTCTTGCACACGCCCCGCAATGTATACAAATATCGCCAGTATCTAAAATAGGGTCTGGCTCTAACTCACAGTCGGTAAAAATCAAGCCAAGTCTTACGCGTGGACCGAATTTTTTAGTTAAAAACACCTTAGAAAAGCCTATTTCACCAAGTCCGCAACCTGCGGCAATCAATCTAACGCTACAAATAACGTCAGGCGGAATACCTTCTCTAACAGGTTCTTTCATAGTTCCGTTGCCTTCTGGTACTGCAGGATAGTGCGCTACCGCTTCGTAGCCAAAATCTTCAATAAAACAAGAAAGTTCGTATGATAAATGCGGTCTAAAAAGCGAATTTAATTTATTGTACGAATAAAAGGTATAGTTATGCCAGTGCGTACCTTCTTCTATACCACGATAAGTGCCCCTTGGAATTCGCATAGCGATTGCTATTACCGATTTAGCGTTAGGAAAGTAAGTTATAGGCGACATAAGTTTGGGCGCGTTTTTAAACCTTTCGATATTACCTATCGCAATACAGTCAATCCCAAGTTCTTGCGCCTTATCCTTTATCATTTGGGAAGTCAATTTCATTATCTATTCCCCCTATTTCCGTCCTTTGAAAAACTACCGCCAAGAACGTTTGACGCTTCGATATTCCTTTCGTTGATAGAATTTTTACCACCAACGCTCCAAACTTCGCGTTGCCTAAACGAATTTTCAAACTTGTTAGATAAAACTTTAGTTTCTTCTAAGTGGCAAATACACGTTCTATTGCAAAGCGCTGCAACTCTATCTGGTTTTGCTATTTTACTAAAACGGTTTATGCAAGCGCCGTTTTTACAAGTTTTACAAATATCGTAATCAATAGAATAAACTTGCATTTTTTTACCGCAAACGTCAATTTCAACGGTGTTATTTACGTCGATAGCACCAAGCGGGCAAGAATTAGCACACTTACCGCAACCGTCGCAAATTTTACCTTCAAATAAAGGCGAAGGTTCAATTTCAGCATCGGTAAGTATCATATGAAATCTTTGGCGTGAACCAAACTCTGGCGTTAAAAGTAAACCGTTTTTACCTATCTCTCCAAGACCGCAAGCAACTGCAGCGTAATCAAAGTCAGGGTAAACGTTAGGCGCAGGTCTACCATCCGCTACGGCTACGCCTTGCGGCTCAATTTCAGTTGGGTTAGGAAAGATTGGGCAGGCTTCCCAACCGTTATCTTCAAGTACCCTTACTAAATCGTAGCAAGCCATAGAAAGGAACTCATCTTCAAGCCAGTTTTTACCAAACAAGGTATAATCGCCAAAGTTAGTGCCTTCTTCAACGCCACGTAACGCGCCACGGCAAATGCGCTTGCCAAGCATAATTACAGTTTTTGCTTCAGGGAAGATAGAAAAAGGGTTGTGCTGAGCGTCAACGCCGTTAAACCTTTCTTTACTTGCAAAGCCGATAAGGTCTATTCTGCAATTTTTTAAATTATCACGAATTAATTTTTCGATATTGTTCATTGTTGCCTCCAAAATCATTATATAAAAAAATATACCACAATAGCGATATCCCAGCAATAAATAAACGGAATAAATTTTAACTTTTCGAAACAAAACAATTTAAAAAGGTATTGCTAAATACAATTAATTATGATATTATTTTTATAAATAATAGAAAAAACGGGCAAAAACTTATGAATAAACAAATTCCTATAATAACAAAAGTTCAATATTTCGAAACTTCATACAAGCCGATAAAAGCAACCGTATCCGCGCGAAACTTTTCATCGGTAACTTACCGTAAAAGCGGTAAAGTTTTCTTTTCAAGTAAAGAAAACGGGTTTGTATCCGAAGAAGGCTCTATTACCTTTATGCCCGCGGGGTGTAACTATTCTACCGAAATTTTAGAAGGCGGCGAAATGTTTGTTTTGCACTATCAAATAGCGGACGGTAATAGCGATATTTTTGATAAGCCTACCCTTATTAAACCTATTTATAAAAATAAATTCTTAGATATTTTTGCGCAAGCGCTATCCCACTCAATAACCAGTAACGATTACGCTTGTATGGCGGATGCTTATAGGATTTTTTCTGAAATATTTAAAGAAACCTATTTAAAAAAAATGAAGCCACCGCAAAACTTAGCGTTTGTTAAAGAGTATATCGACCAAAACTTTACTTCCCCAGAACTTAGGATATCAACTCTATCTAAACTATACAAAACAAGTGAAACGTATTTTAGGCGGGAATTTAAAAAGTATTACGGCGAATCGCCTATTGAATATATTAAGCGAAGAAGAATTGAATTTGCTTGCCACCTTTTACGTACGGAGTTATATACGATAACCGACGTGGCGTCGCGCTCTGGCTTTGAAAGTATAAGTTACTTTTCTTTGGAGTTCAAGCGTTATATAGGCTGTTCACCATCAGAATATAGACATATGTAGTAAGGATAAAATCATATGAAAATCACAGTAGTTTATCCAAGTAACGCGCACAGTGCTTACTTGGTTGCAAAAGACAACTTTATCGATTTAGTAACCCGCGTTTCGGGTGACGATATAACGGCTATTACGGATAGTGAATTTTTAAAAAGTTCAGATGATAGCAATTTAACCGTTGTTTTAGGAAACGATAAGGCAAATAAAGTAACGGCAAATTTTTATAGCAATTTAAAAGTAGATATACGCTACGATAAAGACGATTATGCCATAAAATCGCTTGTTATAGGCGGTAAAAATTACCTATTTTTAATAGGCGCAACTCCGCGCGCAACAATTTACGCCGTTTATAGATATTTTGAAGTATACTGCAACTCAAAATGGTTTTGGGACGGCGATAGAATTACTAAATGCGCCCTACCTTATAAAGATATTAATTTAGTTGAATCGCCAAAGTTTGACTACCGCGGTATTCGTTATTTTGCACACCGCAGTTTACACCGCTTCCAAGCCGAACACTGGGATTTTAACGACTGGAAAAAGGAAATCGACTATCTTCTTAAAAAGCGCCTTAACCTTTTTATGCTTAGAATAGGTATGGACGATTTATGGCAAAAAGCCTTTCCCGAAACGGTAACTTATCCAAGCGATGATTATATAGAACAATTTAACGGCGAAGGCTATAACGATAGAACGCCGTTTTGGAATTTAAAATACCGCGGGGAACTTCGCAAAAAAATACTTGCTTACGCTTTTGAGCGCGACCTTTTGCACCCCGAAGACTGCGGTACAATGACGCACTGGTATTCTAAAACGCCACTTGAGTTTTTACAAAAACAAAACCCTACCCTTTTACCTCTTGAAGTTGAACAATACAGCGGTAAAGAAAATCAAGTGTTTGACGTACGCGATAAAACTAACCTTGATAACTACTTTAAACTTACAAACACGCACGTAAAAGAATACGGCAATGACAAGATTTTTCACACGATAGGGCTTGGAGAGAGAATGTACTCTAAAGACCGTGAAAAAAACAAAGCAATGAAACTTTACGTTTACCGTGAAATTTGTAATTACGTTAAAAAAACTTATCCAAAATCTCCACTACTTATTGCATCGTGGGATTTATGGATGCGCTTTACCCCCGAAGAAGTTATCGACCTTACTAAAGAGTTAGACCCATCGCAAGCGATTATATTTGACTATACGTCTGACGCGCTTACAGATAACAACTTTACAAAATGGGGCGTTTTGGGTAAATTCCCTTGGGTATTCGGTATTTTTGGCGGTTACGAACCGCAAAACGAAATTCGTGGCTGTTACGACTTTACAAACGAACGAATTAAACTTGCTAAAGCCGACCCTATGTGCAAAGGTTTTGTATTCTGGCCTGAATTTTCACACGGGGATAACTTTATGCTTGAATACTTTACCGCTAACGCGTGGGATAGCGAAACCCTTTCTATAAACGAACAAATTAACAAATACTGCCGTGATAGATACCCTATCGAAATCACTTCTAAAATGGCGGATATTTGGCATAAGTTTATGCCGATAGTAAAAGAAGCGTCTTGGACGCCTGATAGTGAAATGCAAATTCAAATTGATAATATTTTTACCGATATTATCACTAAAACTTCATTTAAAAAGCAATTTAGTAGCGATTATAAAGTTAAAGTTGACCGTCTTTTTAAATATAAAGACACCGCAAATGAAATTTTACAAGAAATAGCATCCATTACCGCCACCGATGAAATGACAACGCGCGACCTATATGATATTTCAAGAACGGTGATTTCAAGGTTTTTAAACGCTACAATATATCAAGCGCAATATTTATATTCTATAAATGCGCCTACTATCGAAATTGACAAGTGTTTTGAAAACTGCAAGTCGCTTTTAAACTCTTTAACAGATTTACTTTCTTTATCTGAAGATTTTTCTTTACTATCATCGTTTAAACGCTTGCATACGGTAACCAAAGTAAACCCTAACTTTGAAAAAACCTTAAAAAACAATGCGGAGTGTAATTACTGCCGTTCGTTTATCTACGAAAACTGTAAATATCTTTATACGCCAGAAATGGATATTTTATTTAACGAAGTTAAAAGGTGCATAATAAATAGCGAAGATTACGATAAAACCAAACTTGAAAACGCTAAAAATGATATCCGCAACAACTATTTTGAAACTCCGCTTGACAAAATGCAACCAACAAGCAACAATTTTAGTAGTGTTTTAAATAGTGCAACCAACCTAATTAAAAATTTATAAAGATAAAATTAAAGGCTAACGAAAATTTCGTTAGCCTTTTTATTTACTTTTTAAGGATTTAGAATTGATAAATTCTATCACTTACAGTCACCAGACGCTACGATATCAACACCCGTGTTTAAAATGTTAGGGATAATAACGTCACCGCGTTTGATAGGGGCTTTTACCGTTACTTTGTGGATTTCTTTCATACAGTCCATAATCAAGCCCTTAGGAAGTGGGTTGTTACTTCTACAAGCAACAAGTATGCTTGAGCCGTTTTCAACCTTAACGGTAGAAGTTAAAGTTCTAACTGGCGCTAAAAATTCACTTTCGCCGTACGCTAAACCCCTTTTACAAGTGTAGCCTGTTATTGAAGTTACTTTTTCTTTATCGCCCTCAACTTTGATAATACAACCAGTTGGGCAAATGGTACAAATTATTTCTTTTTCCATAATTACGCCTCCTTAACTTCAACGATAAGTTCTTTAATACCGCTTGTTGATACGGTAACTTTTTCGATTTCGCCTGGGTTTACTTTGATTGCTTTTCTCTTATAAAGTATATTTTCGCCGTCCCTTGCGATAATTACAACGTCTTTTTTAGGTGCTAAAACCCTAAAGTATAAACTAACTTCTTCGCCGTTAGGTAAAACTTTTTGTGGGCAAAGGTATCTTACGTTTTCGCCAGTTAAAGCAGTAATTTCGCCGTCATTATTAAGTTCGCCTTTAGCGTATTTAGTAGCGCAAGCACCCGCAATAGCACTTTCAGTTGAAACGTTATCAACAAGGTCGTTTACGTGTACTACGTTACCGCAAGCAAAGATTGACGGAATTGAAGTTTGCATAAATTGGTTAACGGTTGGGCCGTTTGTAATTCTATTGATTTCAATATTAGCGTTTCTTGTAAGTTCGTTTTCAGGAATTAAGCCTACCGATAAAAGTAAAGTATCGCATTCGTAGAAAGTTTCAGTTTCTTTTATTGGTTTTTTGTTTTCGTCTACTTTAGCAACTACTACGCCTTCAACCCTATCGTTACCTTTAATGTCTACGATAGTGTGTGAAAGTAAAAGTGGGATATCAAAGTCGTCTAAGCATTGAACTTTGTTTCTTGTTAAGCCTGCTAAGAAGTCGTTAAGTTCTACAACGGCAGTAACTTTTGCGCCTTCAAGCGTCATACGCCTTGCCATAATCATACCGATATCGCCAGAGCCTAAGATTACGATTTTTTTACCAACAAGTTCGTTTTGGCGGTTGAGTAGTCTTTGTGCAGAACCAGCGGTATAAATACCCGCTGGGCGTGTACCAGGTATCATAATGTTAGCCCTTGTACGTTCTCTACAACCCATAGCAAGAACAATTGCTTTAGCGTTTACGCTTGTGATGCCGTATTCGCTATTCATACAAGTAACTACGTTTTCAGTTACTTCTAAAACCATACTGTTCATTAAAAATTCAACGCCAAGTTCTACCGCTTCATCAACGAATTTACCATAGTATTCAGGGCCTGTAAGTTCTTGCTTAAAGAGTTTTAAGCCAAAACCTGGGTGAATACATTGTTGTAAAATACCGCCAAGCGTTTCATCTCTTTCAATGATTAAAACTTTTTCAGCGCCTTGTTTTTTAGCCGATACGGCAGCCGCTAAACCCGCAGGACCGCCACCGATAATAGCAACGTCACATTTAATTTCAAACATATCTATCACCCCTTATTTAACCTTTCTGGCAATCATATAAGATTTTTTGTTGTTTTTGCAAATATCGCTTGTAGAGCAATTTAATTCTCTTGCAAGGATTTCTAAAACCTTAGGTCCACAGAAACCGCCTTGGCATCTACCCATACCAGCACGTAAACGGCGTTTAACGGCGTCTACGCTTCTTGCAGGGATAATTGAGTGGATAGCATCAACGATTTCACCTTCAGTAATAGTTTCGCAACGGCAAACGATTTTACCGTATAAAGGATTTTGCTTGATAAGTTTATCTTGTTCTTCACGCGATAATTCGTGGAATCTTGAAATGCCTTTACGTTTAGAGATAAAGTTTTCTTTCCAAGTCATATCAAAGCCCATTTGTTTTAAGAGTGATACAACGTAACTACCAATAGAGATAGAGTTTGTTAAGCCCGTAGAACGAACGCCCGATAAGTTAACGTAGTTTTTAACGTCTTCATACGTATCAATTCTTAAACCTTCAGGGTTACGGTTAGGTCTTAAACCACTGTATTGAGTGATTGTATCTTGTAAGCGTACGTTAGGGATAAGCCTTTGAACGTCTTCTTTAATACTTTGTAAACCTTCGGCTGTTGTAGACTTATCAAACTTATCAGTTAAGTCTTCAGCAGTTGGGCCAACAAGCATATTGCCGTGAACTGTTGGACACATAAGTTTACCTTTAGTGAGTTTTGTAGGAATAGGAAGTACGATATGGTTAACTTTGCAAGAAGTATTTTTATCTAAGATATAGAATTGACCTTTTCTTGGGTTAACGTAATAGTCGCCCTTGCCAACCATATTAGCGATTTCATCACAGAAAAGTCCTGCCGCGTTGATTATGTAATCGGCTTCAATATAGCCGTTTGTAGTTTCCGCACCAACAACCTTATCTCCGTCCATTTTAATGCCAGTAACTTCGGTGTTAAGCATAAACTTAGCGCCGTTTTGAACTGCGTTTTCAGCAAGTGCAATAACGTAAAGGAACGGGTCGATAATATATTCACGTGGGATATATAAACCGCCTTTAACTTCAGGGTTTAAGTTTGGTTCCATTTCTAAAAGTTGTTCTTTAGAACGGTATTCTACGTCGTAAACCCTATTTTTCATTGCCTTTTCCTTAATAGCAGGAAGTTTAGCAAATTGTTCGTCGTTTATAGCAGGAAGTATTGCGCCTACCTTTTTTAAAGGGATATCTAAATCCGCACATAACTTTTCATATCTTGGGTTAGCCGCAACTACAAGTTCCGATTCAAGCGTGCCAGGTGTTGCATCGTAACCAGTGTGAATGATTGCTGAGTTGCTTTTTGAAGCATCGCCACCGATGTCTTCCCTTTTGTCTACACAAATAACGTTTACGTTATATTTAGTAAGTTCTCTTGTAATGGCGCAACCAACCGCGCCCGCACCGATAACTAATACGTCTGTTTTTAACATATCGTCCTCCGATTATTTTGATAATTTAATTATAAACCCTATTTTGTAAAAAGTAAAATAACAAAATATTATAGGTGAGTTAAGTTTTAGTTATTAAACTCGTTTTGAAGCGCAATGCTAATTTGTTGCATTTTAGTTTCATCTACTTTTATAACCTTTCTATCGTAAGTGATAAGCCCGTTAGTTTCGTCTTCAATATCGCTAAGTTGAGTTAAAACTAAACCGCATAAGCCTTTTTTAATTTCAGGTAATACTTGGTTTAAATATAAATTTTCCATTTCCACCATAAAGTTATCTTTAGTGCAGTTTTTGTAGCCGTAAGTTTTAGAAAGATTGAACGAATTTTCTAAAATTTTGTACGAATAACCGCCAAACTCAGATAAAATTATAGGTTTGTTATCGCTTTTAGTTAAGTTTATATCTTTAAAATAGATGTGTTCGCTTATAACGTCGCTTTCCACGTTATTAAACCAACCTGATGCCGTATCCCATACCCTTGACGCGTCAAGCGGTTTTAACTCTTTATAAATTTTAGTTCCGTCGTGTTGTCCCCAGCCTTCGTTGAAAATGGTATAGTAAACTACGCTTGGGGTATTATATAAAAGGTTTATAGTTTGTTTAGCGGTATCTAAAAATACTTGTTTTTGGATAGCGTTTGCCTTGCCTATTTTTTTCTTTTTAAAGCCGATGGTAGGAAGCGCGGTATCAAAAAAGAAACTATATTTGCCGTTATTTAACATATCTTGAAAAACAGCCATACCGTATAAATCACAGTAATAATAAAAGATAAGCGGTTCAATTTTAATGTGTTTTCTTAAAGTGTTAAACCCTAACTTTTTCATATTTAAGATATCATCTTTAAAGCCTTGTTCGTTTGGCGGAAGATAAATTCCGTCAGGGAAATAGCCTTGGTCTAACACACCGTTAAAGAAATAAGGTTTGCCGTTTAATAAGATTTTGTTTTCTTCTATTTTTACTTGCCTTAAAGCAAAGTAAGATTCAACCTTATCTTCGCCCGATATAAGCGTAAAGTTATATAGATTTGGTGTTTCAGGCAACCAAAGTTTAGGGCTATCTATTTCAAGAGTGAAAGTGTTGCCATTAAAATTATATTCTTTACCGTCTAAAATAAGCGTTTTATTATCAACGCCACCGTCAACGTTTATGGTAACGGAATTTAAAGTAGTATCAATTTTAAGGGTTTTAATAGCATTGTCGCAAAGGTTTTCAAGCCATACCGTTTGCCAAATACCACTAACCGGCGTATACCACATACCCCCGCGCTTATGCTTTTGCTTACCGTAAGGATAGTTTGTATCAAGCCCGTCTAAAACTTCTACTTTGATAGTATTTTCGCCAACGTTTATAAAATCGGTAATATCAAAACTGAACGGCAAATATCCGCCTATATTTTCGCCTACTTTTTTATCGTTTATAAAAACTTCAGAGTAGTTATCTACCGCACCAAAGTGTAAAATGGTTTTAGGGTGTTTGATATCAACGTTAAAAACACGGCTATAAACTAATTTTTCGCCCTTTTTAGTTACCCTTTCTATACCCGATAACTCAGATTCCGGTGGGAAAGGTACTAAAATTTCACTATTTAAAAGTTCGCTATCATTTTTAACAACTTTAAAGTTCCACTTGCCGTTAAGGTTTATAAAACTATCGCGCTTAAGTTGTGGGCGTGGATATTCGTTAAAAGGGATATCGCCTACTTCATAGTCAGTTTTAAGTTTTTGAATTTTAGGCTTTACCGTTTTACTAAGCCAAAAAATAAACGGAATAACTAAGATTATTACAACAAGCGCGCCAAGGAAAATTTCTGCCGATGGCACAAACGACATTGTTCCGTCGCCACCCATAATCATTTCAGCATTTTTAAGTATCATTTTGCCGATGTACGGGCCGATAATACCAGGAACTAATACTTGCGAAACTATTCTTACGCCTTGTAATCTTCCCGCTTTACCAGAAGGCGTGTTATCCCTAATTTTAGCGCCAAATACCGCCATGCCCGATAAGTAACCACTCATCATAAGTAATGAGCCGATAAATACCATTAAAGTATCAGTAAATATATAAAGTAAAGTGTAGCCTAAAATAAGCCAAGCAACTGAAATAATTGAAGCAAAGGTAAAACCTTTTTTATCGTAAACCTTACCCCAAAGCGCCGTAACAACGGAAGCAAGTATGATTGCAGGTGCCATAATCAATACGTAATTACTCATTTGGAGTGAAACTTCATAGTAAATAATTAAGTATGGCATAAAGATTTGTATTGAAATATTAAATATAATAAATCCGATAAGTGAGATATATAATTCTTTATTTTTCTTTATGGTAGATGGTAAAAAACCGTAGATAATGTTAGAGAAATATCCCGATTCTTCCTTTTTGATTTGTGGTTCTTCAATTAAGAATAAGCCAAGTATACCAATTAAGATAACAACGACACCGATAATTAAGAAAATAGTTGTCCAACTTTCAATAAGTTTTAAATCTAAGAACATAAATCCGCCAAATACCACAAGTATTGCAACAAGTGGCATCATTGAATTTATACCTTCGGCTGAACCGCGGTTAGAACTATCCGTTGAATCGGTAAGCCAAGCGTTAAAAGCGGCATCGTTTGCGCTTGAACCAAAAAATGTCATAACGCAGTCAAGGATAATTACAAGCGTTATTGCTATTGCAGAAGTCGAAACAGCCATTGGAAATAATCCGCTAATAATATCAAGCCTTACAAGTGAAAATAATAGGATTGATATACCCCATAGGATATATCCGCCAGAAATAAAAATTTTACGTTTACCAATTCTATCTGAAAGCGCGCCGATAAAAATCGTAGTTACCGTTGCCGAAACTGCACTTGCCGATACCATAAGTGAAATATCATTAGGCGAAGCGTTAAAAATATTGTAGATAAATACGTTAAAATACATATTTTCAACAACCCAAGCAACTTGACCTATCAAACTAAATATTACAAGCGCAACCCAAAACTTTTTAGTTAATTTATTTTGCATATTAAATTTCTCCTTTTTTAGTTATATCTATTTTAGTAAATTTACGGCGATATTCGTTAGGTGTTAAACCATATTTGCTTTTGAAATACTTACAAAAGTACGCGGGCGTTTGAAAACCACTGCGATAGCAAATTTCAGTTGCCGTTAGGTTGGATATTTTAAGCCAGTTTTCAGCGTCTTCAAGCCTTTTATCTAAAACGTACGCCTTAATCGACGTACCCGTAAACTTTTTAAAATTGTGCATCAGCGTTGTTTTGTTTGCAAAAAATTTACGCGATAGTAAGTCGATTGAAATATCTTCTAAAAAATGTTCTTCAATATATTTTTTTATAAGGTTAGTAACTTCGTTGCCACTACTTTTTACAAAAGGTTGTGGCGTATATTCGGCTTTTTGAGTTATTTCGTTAATGATAAGCGAAAATAAGCAAGTTGCATTTTCAACAAAGTCAGCGTTTTGGCTTTCGTAATCAATAAACAACTGTTCAATATAATAACCTATTCTATCAAGAGTTAAACTTATAGGTTCGTATACGCCAAGCGGATTTTGTAAAAGATAGTTTTCTATACCGATAATGTACACGCTAAACTTACCGCCACCAGACATTTCACTATGCAAGGTATCGGGGTTTACTATCATTAAATCGCCTTTTTTAACTTGGTATATTTTATTTTCCACTTCAAACGCACCCTTACCTTCTTTAACGTACATAATTTCAGTTAAATTATGCGTAACGGTATCTTGAATTTTGCCATTATCAAGTTCTAAAAGCGCAGTGTAGGCAAGTTTTATACCAAACTTGTTTGCGATATTGTATTTTCTTAGTTCAATTCTTTTAAACATAGTTTAATTTTACACCTTATTCTCATTAATGTCAATATTTTAACAGTTTTATTATATAAATCGGCATATTTGTTACTTTAAAGTTCAATTGCAACGATTATATAATTAAAGTATAAAATATATAGGTTACTTTGCTTTTAAAAATCGTAACCGAAAAGGAGAATGTATTATGGCAAAATCAAGATATATTGGCGATTATCCTGTTATCGGTATTAGACCTTGTATTGACGGCCGTCGTGGACCTATGATGCTTCGCGAATCACTTGAACCTACCGTTTGGGCAATGGCTAACGCCGCTAAAAAATTGTTTGAAGAAAACCTTTTTTACTCTAACGGCGAACCTGTTAAAGTAGTACTTGCAGATACTTGTATCGGCCGTGTTGCCGAAGCAGCCGCTTGTGCGGATAAATTTAAAAAAGCAGGCGTTGATATTACGTTATCAGTAACTTCTTGCTGGTGCTACGGCTCTGAAACAATGGATATGGACCCTATGACCATTAAAGGCGTTTGGGGCTTTAACGGTACTGAAAGACCAGGCGCTGTTTACCTTGCAGCAGTACTTGCAGGTCACGCTCAAAAAGGTCTTCCTGCATTTGGTATTTACGGCCACGAAGTTCAAGACTTAGACCAAGTAAATGAAATCCCTGAAGACGTAAAAGAAAAACTTCTTCGCTTTGGTCGTGCGGCTATCGCGGTTGCAACAATGCGCGGTAAATCTTACCTTCAAATCGGCTCACAATGTATGGGTATTGCAGGTTCTATCGTTGACCAAGATATGATGGAAAGTTATTTTGGTATGCGCGTTGAATCAGTTGACGAAGTTGAAATTCTCCGCCGTATGGAAGAAGGTATTTACAATGAAGAAGAATACCAAAAAGCACTTGCTTGGACAAAAGAACACTGCAAAGAAGGTTGGGACGATAACCCTGACACAGTACCTTTCTTAGGTAAAGACCATAAAATTAAATTCACCCGTGAAGAAAAAGATAAACAATGGGAATTCACCGTTAAAATGTATTGTATTATCAAAGATTTAATGGCGGGCAACCAAAACCTTCCTGATGCTTTCATTGAAGAAAAAGCGGGTCATAACGCTATTGCGGGCGGTTTCCAAGGTCAAAGACAATGGACTGACCACTGGCCAAACTGCGACTACCCTGAAGCACTTTTATCTTCATCTTTCGACTATGAAGGTGCAAGAGAACCTTACACTTTAGCAACTGAAAACGACGTACTTAACGGTATGGGTATGCTTATGATGAGACTTTTAACTCACCGTGCGCAAATCTTTGCCGACGTTAGAACTTACTGGTCAGGCGAAGCAACTGAAAGAGTTACAGGATATAAACTTACTGGCAAAGCAAAAGAATCAGACGGTATTATCCACCTTTTAAACTCAGGAGCAGCGTGCCTTGATGCAAGTGGTGTTTGTACCGATGAAAACGGCAATGCTACAATGAAAAAATGGTGGGAAGTAACCGATGAAGACATTAAGAAAATGACCGACGCTACCGTTTGGTGCGAAGCGGGTTTTGATAACTTCCGTGGCGGTGGTTTCTCAAGCCATTTCGATACTTACGCTGAAATGCCTGTTACTATGATTAGGCTCAACTTAGTTAAAGGCTTAGGCCCTGTACTTCAAATTGCCGAAGGTTGGACGGTTAACCTTCCTAAAGACGTTAACGATAAGTTAATGAAAAGAACTAACCCTACTTGGCCTTGTACTTGGTTTGCACCACGTTGCGACGGCAAGGAAGGTAGCCCGTTTAGAACTGCTTACGAAGTAATGCAAAACTGGGGTGCTAACCACGGTGCAATCTCTTACGGACATATCGGTGCAGATTTAATTACAATGTGTTCTATGCTCCGTATCCCTGTATGTATGCACAACGTTCCTCAGCAAGATATTTACCGCCCTGCTTGTTGGAACGCGTTTGGTATGGATAAAGAAGGTCAAGATTATAGAGCGTGCAAAACTTACGGACCTATGTACAAAAAATAATTTTTAATTAAATATAAAAAGGCGTTGCCACGTGGCAACGCCTTTATTTTTAAGGCTACGTAACCTTAATATTTTATAAAAAATTATATTAAACGATTGGTTGAACTAAAACGAATTGGCAAACGTAGAATAACGCCATAATCGTTAAAAGTGTAATACCTTGCGCCCTTGAAAGTTTGTTTCTGATAAGTGCTGGTACTGTTAAAACAAGCATTACCATAAGCATTACAGGAATTTCAAAGATAAACGAAGCGTTAAAACCAAAAAGCGTTGCTTGTGTAGGTACTGCAAACGGAGCAATCGCAACCGATACGCCTGATACAAGTACTAAGTTAAATAAGTTTGCACCGATAATGTTACCAAGTGAAAGTGAACTGTGACCTTTAACAAGTGAAGTGATTGCAGTAACAAGTTCAGGAAGCGACGTTCCAAGCGCTACGAAAGTTAAAGCGATAACCGTTTCAGGAATACCTATAGCGTGCGCTATAAACGTACCGTTATCAACAAGGAAGTCAGCACCAAAAGCAATAACTACCGCACCAACAACTAAAAGTATAATTTCTTTAACAACTGAAGTTCTTTCACCTTTTAATTCTAACCATAATTCTTGCTTGAAAGGAAGTTTTTCAAGTGGCGTTTCATCTTTTACTTCTTCTTCGTTTTCTTCTTTATTTTTAAACATTGAAATAGCGTTTACTACCATATAAATTACGAATATAACAAGTAAAACGATGCCTACCCATCTATCAAAGTCTTGCGTAGTGTACGCGATAGTAACGTAGAATATTGCAGCCACAAAAAAGAAAGCAACTGGTAAAATAAGCGTTTTTCTATCACATTTAGATGGTTTAATAGCAATAGTTAACGCTGCTATAAGTGCAGTATTACAAATAATAGAGCCTATTGCATTACCGTAAGCCATTGAGCCGTAGCCCGACATAGCGCCACCTGCCGAAACCATAACTTCGGGAAGCGTTGTGCCGATAGATACTACCGTTGCGCCTATTAAAATTTCAGGGAGTTTAAATCTTCTTGCAATTCCAGTAGCACCGTCAACAAACCAGTCGCCACCTTTGATAAGCATTAAAAGCCCTACGATAAAAAGAACTATTGCCCAAAACATTTGCATTTCCATAATAATTTGTACCTCTTTTAATTTTTTGTTTCTTCTGTTATTTGAACGAAAGTTATTTTTGGTTGTTTTTGCTTGATTTCATCAACAAAACTTTCGAACCATTCAGTGTTAGTTACGATAACAAAGTAACTTTCATCTTTAAAAATAAGTTCTAACTTGCTTTTTTGAGTTAAAAGCCTAACTTCAGTTACTTCATTTAAATCGATAGTGTTTTTAATAACGCCAAACTTTAAAACCACCGATTTATCCGTAATTTTATAGTAAGAATTTAAAAATGCTAATACGATAATAACAATAAAGCCAACGGCAAGTAAAAATATAAGCGGAAAACTTATATATTCGTAAACAGTAAGTTGGTAATCGCCGTTGATTTTGCTAACAAGCCTTAACACGTTAACAACAACACAACCGATAGCAACTAAAATGCCAACAAGCATCAATATTAAAGTTAAAGTATTAAATTTGAATTTGTATTTTTTCATAATGCACTCCACGTAAAATATTAACATATTTTAATATAATAATCAAGTAACTTGACTAATTTTTAAAAATCTATTAAAATATTTAAGTTATGAGTATTTTAGAAATTAGAAATTTAACACACCGCTATGATGAAAAGTACCTTTTTAACAACGCTTCGCTTTCTGTAAACAACGGCGAACACTTAGGTATAGTAGGCTTAAACGGTGCTGGTAAAACAACCTTTATCAATATTATCGCGGGCAAACTTTCACAAGATGACGGCGAAATTTTAAAACAACAAGGCGCAAGATGGGGCTACCTTGACCAACACGCCGATATCGACCGTTCGCTTACCGTTATGGAATATTTGCACTCTGCTTTTACTCACCTTTTTGAACTTAACGAAAAACTTGAAGGTATGTATGCCAAAATGGGCGAAGTTACCGACCCCGACGAACTTGATAAACTTATAAATAAATCGTCACGCTTTCAAGAAATGCTTGACGAAGCGGGTTTTTACGATTTAGATTCTAAAATTAAAAAAGTAGCGGGTGGCTTAGGCGTTAACGCCTTTGGTTACGATACGATAATTTCAAGATTATCGGGTGGCGAAAGGGCTAAAGTTATGCTTTCTAAACTTCTTCTTGAAGAAGTTGACGTAATGCTTCTTGACGAACCTACTAACTTTTTGGATATTGAACATATCGCTTGGCTTAAAAAATACCTTAACGATTACAAAAAAACCTTTATGGTTATTTCGCACGACGTTGAGTTTTTAGACAGCGTTTGCAAGTTTATTATAAATATAGAAAACGGAACGATAAAAAAATATTCAGGCAACTATACACAGTTTTCCGCTCAGCGCGAAATGAACGCTAAGCAGTACGAAGAATCATACCTTCGCCAACAAGCCGAAATCAAAAAAATGACTGAGTATATCGAAAAAAATAAAGCCCGTGCGGCTACCGCTGGCATGGCTAACTCACGCAAAAAAATGCTTGATAGAATTGAAGTTATGCAAAAGCCCGCTACCGTATACGACGCGGTGTTTAACTTCCCGTATATTCCGCTTAACAGTAAGGACTTTTTAATAGTTAAAGGGCTTGAAGTAGGCTACGATAAAACGCTTATTCCGCCTATTGACTTACACCTTAAAAGCAACGATAAACTTTGGATAAGGGGTACTAACGGCGTTGGTAAAACTACCTTTATAAAAACTATTACACGTAAAATTTCAGCAAGGGCGGGTTCTTTTAACTTCCACATAGCAACAAAGCCCGCGGTACTTAGCCAAGAACTTATCTTTGATAACCCTAATCAGTCGGCTATGCAGTACTTTAACGACGCTTTCCCGCGTGCAAACGTAAAAGAGCAACGTAACGAACTTGCTAAAGTTGGGCTTAAAGGCGAACTTGCTACAAAACCTATATCTAATATGAGCGGTGGCGAACAAGTAAGAACTAAACTTTCGGTGCTTTGCAACACCCCGTCTAACCTACTTATTTTGGACGAACCAACTAACCACCTTGACGTAAGGGCTAAAAACGCACTTAAGGAAGCGCTTATAAAATACGAAGGCGCAATAATCCTTGTTAGCCACGAACAAGACTTTGCTAAAGATATTTGTAATATTATATTTGACGCTAAATCAAAGTAAACTAAAAGCGTAGTGATTACCTTTCACTACGCTTTTTATTTTTATAATCTTTAATCATAAATGGTAAATGAACGATTGTAAGTAATAATACCGCAATTATTGCAAGTGTTATTATATATACTATGTAACCGTTATTTAAGTTTAAAATCGGCAAGTTATCCATTGGTGGTTTTCTTAAGAATAAAAAGTTGGTGTTGTAGGCTTGTAAAATGCTATTCATATCAAAAGCAAGAATTGCTAAACCCGAAAAGGCAATTAAATTTCTTATATAAGTCTTTTTAGTTAAATCTACTTTTTCAACAAGCATTAAATAAAATCCGTAAAATACTAAGTTGCCGTGAACTACCATATATTGCCACACCCTTGGAGTTGTTGGGTCTACACCTTCAGTTGGTATAAGTAACGCCATTAACGCGCCGATAGCCATTGTTGGTGCCATAAAACCCTTGATGGCGTTTTTTGTGTTAGTATTTTTAACTAAACTGCAAGCAACCATTAAATATACTTGAATTGAACATAGGTGGAAGTCTAATTGAGTTTGGTCTATAACCATACCACCGTCTGATGATTCTTTAAAAGAAAGCGCAAGGTGTACAAGTTTACCAACGATTGCAATTATCATTGAAATTTTACCAACCGTTACTGGCGATACGTTATAGCGTTTAAGTAAGATTAACGCCGTAACAACTATAACTAAAATTATTCCTAACCAAATAAAATGACCTAAAGAAAACATAATTCCCCCTAAATGTTTAATTTTTGTTTTTATTAAATTTGATAAAATTGATTATTATTAACGTTAATGCAACAATACCTATATAACCGCTTAACGGATATAATACGGATATAAGTTCAGAAAAGCCAAACCTACTTAATGCAAAGGCAACTAAGGCAGTTATAGCGATAATTAAGTTCTTTTTCTTGTTGAAAAATTGACTTTTTTTACAACTAAAATCTACTATTGCAATAAAATGTGAAAGGGATGAACCGAACATTCCTATTAAAAGCAGAATTCCATATATATAAAATAATGGTGAACTTATAGTTTTTGTAAGTTCAAGCATCGGTAAATCGTAAGATGCAAACTCTGGTGCGGAATAGATAGGCATTAATACCGAAAAGGTAATTAAAGTACAAACTATACTTGCAAAGGTCATACCTGTTATTGCCGAACTATCTTTATCCATAGAGTTGCCAAGCGGAACAAGTACGCCTAAAATACAAAATATATTGTGTACGGCAAAAAGTATAAACGCCACAACAAAGTTAGGCATTAAAAGAGTTTTACCAGTAACTTCGGAATTTGAAATATTAGGAAAACCGTATTTATTAAAGGCTAAAATGCTAATAATTATAGTTACTACCGTTAAAAACGGAATAGTCATACGTAAGATTTTAACCATTTTTTCAAATCCGCCAAAGGTAACAACTGTAACGATAATAGCAAAAATTATAGAACCCCAAAACTCATTTAATCCAAACACCGTTTGAATAAGCGGACCTGCGCCTGCAAACATTACCATCAAAACGCCAAAGATAAAAAAGGCTTCGCTAAATACAAAAAACCACCTAACGGGTTTAGAGTTTGCAATAAGCAAGTCAAATTCTTTTATTTGCGAACGCTTAGCGTAAATGAGTATTACCGAACAAAGCGCAATTTGAAGTGCCATTGCAAGAAAGAATCCTAGCAACCCCCACTTGCCGTAACTACCAAAAAATTGCCATAACTCTTGCCCTGATAAAAAGCCCGCACCTATTATACAACCAGCATAGGTAAAGGCTATACCCATTGATTTAATTTCTTTCATAATACACCTTAATTTAAAGTAATGCTTAACGGGTTAAATTATACAACTATTTTTATTTTTTGTAAATAAAAATAACGAAAAAAGCCAAGTACGTCAACTTGGCTTTTAAATTTATTAAGTTTAATAATATAAGAAGTTGAAAACTTGCTTGCAAGGGTTTGAAACTTCGCCGTATTTCAAACTTGAAGTGTAAAAACTTTAGTTTTTACGGCAAAACAAAGTTTTGCAAAGATTTTACCCTTAGGTAAAAGATTTAACTTCATATAGTTTATAATGCACACTTATAAAGTGTAGAAGCAAGCAAGACAAGGCACATAAAGTTTAGCGCATAATCAAGCCTATTTAAAGTACGCATTGTAAGGGAATAGATACAAGTTAGACGAGGCACAAGAAAATGGTAGGTCTATTACGACCTACCATTTATATTAAGTTTAATAAGGCACCTTTTAAAAGGTTAGATGCAAGCAAGAGAAGGCTCGCTAGTTTGGGCGGACACAACTAACCTTTTGGTTGTTGGGGTCGTACAAACTAAGCAGTAACGCACTATTGCGCCGCATATAAACTTTTAAAATTAAAGAATTTCCAAATTCTTCTTAAATACACGCTTAAAATCTTGTTGAGAAGAAAGTGCGTCTTTAATTTCAAGTGAAGCGTCACCGTCAAGTTCGGTTTTCATAATAACTGAATCGCCTAATACGTCACAGTTAATAGTTAATACACAAGACGACATACTTCTATCTAAACTTGCGGCAATTCTTAAAATTACGCCAAGTTTTCTTATAATTTCAACGTCTTCTTCACCGATAAACTCTTTATACTTAACAAGGTCCGCAAGAGAGAAATCATCGTTTTTATAGTTAGCAACAACAAGGGCTGCTAAAACTATATCCCTTTGCGAAATGCCGTATAAACTTGAGTTTAAAATGATATAACTTGTATGTTTTTGATAATCGTAGTATTTAACGGTAGCACCCGTATCGTGAAGGTACGCCGCAACCTTTAAAATTTTAAGGCATTGACGTGGGAATTTATGAAGTACCCTTAATTGTTTAAAGAGTTGAACTGATAAATTCGCTACTTGTTCGCAGTGCTTAGCGTTACAGTTATGGTATTTAACTAAAGTTTGTAAACTGTAAGTTAAAACGTCGGTAATAGGTTTTTCTACAGTAGTAGGTACTGCATAGTTAAACATAATACCTTCTCTTAAACCACAAGCCGAAATCACAAGGTTATCAAAGTGAAGATACTTAGTAAACGCGTGTGCAACGGCAAAAGCCGATGGAAGAAGGTCTGCCCTTGCAGAAGATACGCCTTTAATACGTTTTTTCTTATCAAGGTCTAAGCCTTTTAACATTTCGTAAACGCTTTCAAACTCTTCAGTTGCGATATTGTAGTTATGAATAAGCGGAAGTGGGCATTTCTTTTTCATCTTAACGATTTTGCAAAGATTCCTAAACGAACCGCCACAACCGATAAGTTGAGTTTCTGGGTCGATATCTTTAAGCCATTCAAGCCTTGATAACTGTTCGATAATAAACTCTTCTATTTTTTGTGATTGTTCTTCGGCAGATAAACCGTCACCACCAAATAAATCAGTTAAAGTAACCGCACCGAAAGGTAAAGTTTCGTAGTTTAAAAGATTTCTTCTATTGTAGTAAATAATTTTAGTGCTACCACCACCGATTTCCAAAATAAGACCTTTAGGAATATCCATAGTGTTGATAACGCCACGATAAACGTAAGTTGCTTCTTCTTCAGCAGATAAAACTTTAAGTTTTATACCTGTGTTAGCAACTATTTCATCAAGGAAACTTCTTTGATTTTTTGCACGACGAACGGCTGCCGTAGCAACGGCAATAATACGCTCAATTTCATACGCGTCACAAAGTTTCCTGAACATTTTTAAGGTTTTAATTGTCTCAGCAATACGTTGCGGTTTTAAAAAACCGTCCCTTTCCATATCCTTACCAAGTCTTACGCTTTCTTTAATTTGGTCAACAACAACAAAATGACCATCACCAAGCATTTCAACTATTACAAGCCTTGCGGTATTTGAGCCAAGATCAATAATTCCGATTTTTTCCAAGTTAGTTACACCTCTCATTGCTTTTTAATTCTAGCCAATACTCTATCTAAGCACAGCAAATTGTATTTTTCGCATATATTATACAATATATTTTTTGCGATTTCAATACCTAATTTAAAAAAAAATTGAATTTTGTTTGATAATTACTCAAATTTTTTAGTTTTGTTTCTCTATTTTATCTGAAAAAAATTGTATTACAGAAAGGCAAAGTAAAAACCCACCAAAAATTTTAGACATCAATTTTCCATCGATTTTGCAAGAAATAAAACTGCCTAAAACGGCAAACAGCGTTGCGGGAATTATAATAAACAAAACGCCCTTTTTTTCTATCAGTTTATTCTTAACGTGAAAGACCAAAGCAACTACCGCCATAGGTATAAAAGATATTAAATTTACCGCTTGCGCCACGTGTTGTGAGCACTTTAAAAATATGGTAAGCAACGGTATTAAAACAGTACCGCCACCCATACCCATTCCACCTAAAAAACCACCGCCAAAACCCGCTAATAAATAAAGTAAAAATTTGTATTCCATATATGTAAAATTCCTTATATAATCTAAAAAAATAACAATTTTACACCCGCGATAAACATTACGAAAGCAAAGATTTTAACAAGCATTTTATTATTGATTTTTTTAAGCGCTAAAGCACCTAAAAGTCCACCTACAACAACGCCTAATCCGGTAGGGATTCCTACCCCTAAATCGTAGTGCCCGCCTATAACGGAAACAACCGCACTTATAATGCTTATAGGTAAAATTATTAAGATAGCGGTAGCGTGCGCTTTTTTAGGCGTTAGTTTTAATAAAATAACAAGCATAGGAACAACTACCATACCCCCGCCACCACCAAAAAGTCCGTTACACACGCCCGTTACAATACCCGTTATAATAAGTAAAACTTTATCTTTTTTGCTCATAAAGGTAGTATTTGTAATAAAACGAAATAATAATCAGGTACATACAAAAATTTTTTATTTGAAAATTCATAAAATTTTGCTTTAATCTATTGCCTTTTGAAGCAAAATATATTATACTTAATAAGTATAATAAACAAGATATATTATTTTGTGTACTAAAAACTTATAAAGGGTGACTTATGTATTTATTATCTAAACTTAAACTCAAAAAAATACTCATCTTATTATTGTCTTTCGTGATGGTTATCTCACTTGCGTTTGCAACCGCTTGTGGTGACACTACCGACGATGGCGATGGCAAAGGTGATGGCGACGACACAAAAACCGAAGAAACGCTTACTGACTATCAAGCGCTTAAAAACGGTGACTTTGAATTCAATACTAAAGAAGACACTAAATTCCCATACGCTTCTTCAATCAACTGGTCAAGGTCAACTGATAGTGACAATACGTCGGCTACGTCTTCAACTGTTTCATCTGGTATTATCGATACAGAAGACGTTGCTTACGGCAAACTTAAAGAAACTGAAAGACCTAAAGATGGTGAAAACTTCATTAACCCACGTACTCCTTTCTACTACGGTTTAACTGAAAACGCGTACGATAAGGACGATAAGGATAAGCAAGTTAATCCTAACACTGCAGGAACTAAGATTTTAATGATTGCTAACAAAACTAATGAAGACGGCGTTGGTACTGCTCAAAAGTTTAAAGCATCATCAAACATCGTAATTCCAGTTGAAGGTTACGCACGCGTATCTATATGGGTTAAAACAGTTAACCTTAAATCAGCAAGTCTTCCTGAAGGCGAATTTGGTGCTTACGTTAGATTTACAAACAAAGCAGGTAGTAAAGAATTTAAAGACCTTTGTTTAGAAAACATCAACACTAACGGCAACTGGGTAAAATACGAACTTTACGTTATCGGTACTGATTTATCAACTACTACTTTAACAATGACTGTTGGTCTTGGCGATGGTAACTCTACTTTCACTAAAAACTTCGTTGAAGGTTTTGCTTACTTTGATAACGCTCAAGTTGAAACGTTTACAAAATCTGAATTCAACGCTCTTGAAAAACCTGCTAATAAAGAAGTTATTAACGACAAGGATAAAGAAAACATCGTTGATTCAAGCACCCTTACTTATGTAGCAAACCCTACTGAAAAAACTGATTATAGTAAAGACCTTGCTGATAAAGCAACTTTCAAAAAGGTTATTGATTATAGATATTCGTTTGGTACTGAAGTTGCAGTAACTGGCGCAACACCTGTTCACCCTGAATATATTAATGACGGTGGTTACGATTTAACTGGCGCTGGCGCAAACACAATGCAAGCAGGCCTTAAAAATGAAATTGACGTAACACCTATTAGCGAACAACTTGCTAACGTAGAAAGCGAAATCGGTAATGCAAATCCTTACGTTGCATATATGAATTTTGCTAAACCATCTGTAGCATATTACATTTCTAACGAAATTACTTTAAAACAAAAAACTTATAACTACTTAACTTTCTATGCTAAAGTAAATCCTGAAAACTCAGCAACTAAAGCAAAAGTAGAACTTTACGACGTTGAAGCAGATAAATACTACACTGCATTTAGCGATATGGATACTTCTTCAGTTGAAGAAGGTAACTACGGCGGTTGGAACTTCTACAAAATGATGATTTACAACCCTACCGATACTGACGTTAAATACAAAGTTAAATTCACTTTCGGTGAAGATAACCTTAAAATTATCGAAGACCAATGGCTTCTTCAAAAAGGTTATGCAATCCTTGCCGACCTTGACACTACTGAAATTGAAAAAGACGCTGGTAAAGAAATTTACAGCCTTATCTCTGGCGGTAACAACTTTAAAACTTCACTTTACGGTAAATACACTTCATATGTAGAAAAGGAAGACGAAGAAAGCACTTCTAACGATTCTTACCCACTCTACACTGACGTTCAAGGTAACTTTGATATCGCATATAAACCAGTATCTTCAGTTTACGGCTACTCATTTATGGGCGACGCTCAAAAAAGCGTAACTGGTATTATCAACAGTAAATACATCAACGACGACGGCACTTACGGTGTAAACAAAATTGCAATTAGCGGTCTTGATACTTTCAAAACTTTAGTTAACGAAGGCAACACTTACGCTCAAGCAGTTGTTCTTGATAACGTAAACGCTGTTAACACAAGTTACAGGTCATCTAAATTTACAGTAACTGCAAACACAAGCAAAAAGATTTCAGTTAAAGTAAAAGTAACTGGCGATGCTATTGCAAACGTTTACCTTATCGATATTAGCGGTAACCCTATTAGCCTTGAACCTATCCAAACAACTTTAAAATCTACTATTGATAAAAATACACTTTCTACCGTTGATAACTGGACTGAAGTTACATTCTACGTAGCAGCCGGTAATGAAGACTTAACTATGAGAGTGGAAATTTGGAACGGCGATAAAGACTTAGCAAGCGGTTCTACAGGCGCTATCTTCTTTGAAAACGTTAAAACAACTGACCTTGAAGAAGGTGCTTTCGCAACAGAAAAAGAAGCGTTTAGATATGACTTTGATTTAATTGAAAATTACGCGTTTGAATCAAAATTACACCAAAGACCTAATGCAACTTTAAAAGAAACTGTTGACGGTGAAGTTAAAGAATCTACTAAAACTTTCAAACCACAAGAAATTTACGCTGGTAACGCTATCGTTAAATTTGCTGAATTTACAACAATTTACTGTGACGACGTTATCGATAACACTACTGAAACTGACGAAGATACTGAAACTGAAACCGATGAAGACGCTTACACTGTAACAACTGACGTAGCACTTCAAATTTCATCAATCGTTATCGCACTTGTATTATTAGCAGTTATGATTGTAGTTGTTGTTAGAACTACTATTAAAAAGAAGGTTAAAAAACAAGTAAAAGTTCAATCATTCTACGATAGAAATTCACGTGAAAAAGCGATGGAAAAAATCTCAAGCAAGAAAAAAGAAGTAAAACTTGCCGACGATGAAGAAGAATACGATTACGAACAAGCACAAGCGGTTGAAGAAGAAATTACTGAAAACGCTAACGAAGAAGTAATTGAAGAAACTGCTACTGAAGAAGTTATGACTCTTGAAGAAACTCAAGAAGAAGTAGCAATTGAAGAAACAACTGAAGAAACTACTGAAGTTGTAGAAGAAACTACTACTGAAGAAAAAACTGAAGAATAATCAGTTAACTAAAACTTAAAAAGCATTGCCAATCGGCAATGCTTTTTTTATACAAATAAAAGGAACTCTAAGCAAGAGTTCCTTTTAATATTATTTAATGTTATAGGGCTAATCAAACGCAAGCAAGACAAGGCTCGCAAGTTTGGGCGGATACAATAGACCTTTTTGGTCATTGTAGTCGCACAAACGAAGCAGTTAACGCAGTATTGCGCCGTGTTTCATTAGCACTTATTTGATGTATTTCTTTAAATCTTCCACCCTATCAAGTTTCTCCCAAGGGAATTCGCTTCTACCAAAGTGGCCGTATGCTGCCGTTTTGCGATAAATAGGTTTTCTTAAATCAAGGGTGTTAATAATTGAGTATGGTCTTAAATCAAATTCTTTATTAACGATATCTGCAATTTCGCCATCAGGGATAACGCCTGTTCCGTCGGTATCGATAAATACTGAAAGCGGTTTAGCAACGCCGATAGCGTAAGAAAGTTCAAGCGTACATTCTTTAGCAAGGCCCGCTGCAACGATATTTTTACAAATGTATCTTGCCATATACGCTGCGCTTCTATCAACCTTAGTTGGGTCTTTACCGCTAAATGCACCGCCACCGTGTGGGCAACTACCACCGTAAGTGTCAACGATAATCTTTCTACCAGTAAGACCGCTATCACCGTGTGGGCCACCAATTTCAAATCTACCAGTTGGGTTGATATAGTATTTAGTGTTTTCGTCAAGTAATTCTTTAGGTAATACCGCTTCGATAACTTCCCTTTTAATATCTTCCCTTAACTTTTCAGTAGTAACCGTTTCAGAGTGTTGAGTAGATACAACAACTGCATCGATACGTTTAACCTTTTTACCGTCGTATTCAACGGTTACTTGGCTTTTACCGTCTGGGCGGAGATAATCTAAGATATTTTGTTTTCTAACGTAAGAAAGCCTTTCAGTAAGTTTATGCGCAAGGGTTAAAGCCATAGGCATATATTCAGGAGTTTCATCAGTAGCGTAACCGAACATTAAACCTTGGTCGCCCGCACCGATTTGGTCGGCTAAATCACCCGATTCACGGTGTTCTACCGAACTATTTACGCCCATAGCGATATCAGGGCTTTGTTCCCTAATACTTGTAATTACACCGCAAGTTTCAGCGTCAAAGCCGAATTTTGCCCTTGTATAACCGATTTCTTCAACCGTTTTACGCGCGATAGACGGAATATCTACGTAGCATTTAGTAGTAATTTCGCCCATTACTAAAATTAAGCCTGTACAGCAACTACATTCGCAAGCAACGCGGGCTTCAGGGTCGCTACTTAATATAGCATCTAAAACCGCGTCCGAAATTTGGTCGCAAATCTTATCAGGGTGACCTTCAGTTACACTTTCACTAGTAAAAAATTTATTCATTATAAACCTTCTTTAAATTATATTTGTGGTCAAAAGTTTGTCTTTTATTATTATATAGTTTTTTAAAGAGATTGTCAAATACTATTTTTAATGATATAATCTTTATATGAGTAATTATTGTAATATTTGCCCTAATAAGTGTAACGCTTTAAGAACGGAAAGCAATTTAGGTAGGTGCAAAGCAACAAACGATATAAAGATTGCAAAATACTATCTTCACCCATTTGAAGAACCGCTAATAAGCGGTAAAAACGGGTCTGGCACAATCTTCTTTACAGGTTGCGCGTAAGGTGTGTATTTTGCCAAAACTATGAACTATCAAGGAATTTACGCGGTAAAATAGTAACCCCAACGGAACTATCAGATATTTTTAAAGAACTTGAAGAAAAGGGCGCACACAATATCAATTTAGTAACACCGTCACATTACGCTAATGAAATTATAAAAGCGTTTGAAATTTACACGCCTAAAATCCCCGTGGTATATAACACCCACGGCTACGAAGATATTGAAACGCTTAAAAAACTGGATAAGTATATCTCCGTTTATCTTCCCGATATTAAGTTTTATAGCACGGAAGTTTCTAAACGATATACGGGTTTAAGCGATTATTTTGAAGTGGCGTCTAAAGCCGTTAAGTTTATGATGAACTCTAAAAAAACGATTATCGAAAACGGACTTTTAAAAAGCGGTGTTATCGTTAGGCATTTAATACTTCCGCTTTCTTCAAACGATAGCGTAGAAATTATCAAGTGGTTTAGCGAAAACAAAGTAAACGACCCGTATTTTTCACTAATGGCGCAATACACGCCGTTTGGCGATATTGAAAACTACCCCGAACTAAAGCGCAAAATTACTAAAAAAGAATACCAAAGGGCGCTTAACGCTATTGAAAACGCGGGTATCACCGATTGTTTTATACAAGATTTAACGTCATCAAAAGAAGAATATATACCTAAGTGGGAATATTAAAAAAGTGTTGCTTTTTATAGCAACACTTATTTTTTTATTTTCCGCTAACTGCTAATACAAAACCTCTACTGCTTTTAACAATTCTTCATTAGAAAGCGAAATTTCAACAGTTTTACCATTATTATAAATAAATTGAGTTATTGTTGTCTTAAAATCATTTTTTACAACTAAAAGCCCTACAGTTCCCGAAGGAATTCCTTGTATATCAATTTTAAATTTCTTCTAACTCTGTAACTAAATATGTTACAACATCAATAGGATAGTTTTCATTATCCCATAACTCTACTTCACAAGCTGGACCGTTAGAATACAAACTTACTACAATGCCTAACGTGCCGATTGAAAAACCTTCCTTTTCTACTAACGTTCTTACTTTAATATTTTCTTTAATCATTATTTATCTTCCACATAATTTGTTATAGAATTTTCAAATCACCACAATAAATTTCTCTAGGCATAGAATTATATGTTATTTCAAATATTGCTTTAGTTTCTTGGTCTTCAAATAATATAGCATTAAATTCTTCATACCCTTTTTCATCTTGCTCCAAACCATTGTCTGTCTCATACATTGTATCAAATTTTGCTATTATATTTTTGCTATCATAAACTAAAGTAAATAATAATTTATCTACTATACCTTGTTCCCACTTTTCTGTTATAAAAGCTAAAACTTTAGAAAAACCATTGTTTTCTTTTTCATATATTATCATATATAAATCCTCCTAATTCTTTTTAGGTTGCGCTGGAACAATATGCGCACCTTTCTTTGAATAATGAATTATACCAACCGTAGTTGGAATTTTAGTCCGTGTTTCAACATCAATATAATAACCTATTATTTCGTCAAAATTGACACGTTCCTTGTTCTCACCTATCGGCGTTCCTTTACCCGAAAAACGCTGAACTAAATCTGCTGCTTTTTCTATACTCCCCGAAAAAATACTTTTACCAGACATATAATTTCTATGCCCTTCTATATGCTTTCCCTGACTATCAAAATGAAGTGTTGTATTTCTAACTAAATTATTAAAATTTGTTGATTTTTCCAAGTCTGGTGGGGTATATTTAGCGACGGGAATTCCACTAGAACTTCCATTCCCTTTTGATGTTGCCCCTTTTGTTTTCCCAAATCCACCGTGATAACCAGCGCCCATATTAACCCACCTCCTTTGGGTGAGTTAAACTAAATTCGCTTTCAAAAGGTATTAGTTCTATACCCTGTATTTTTGCCAAACAAAATATTTTATCTGGCATACGTCCATAGACGATTACTGTTTTAGGCTTTAATTTGTTTATCACATAGTCAAACCCTGCAATAAACATATTTCTACCTTCAATAGTTTTAATACAACCGTGTGTGCCAACTGCTATGGTTTTACCACTTTCCACCCCATAACACGCAAGTTCAAAAGTGCGTTCATCTCCCCAACGGACATTAGGAATTACTTCTACACCATTTTCTTGTAGATAGTGGGCTAAAGCTTTGCCACGATATGTATTCCATATTTGCATACTTAAAGGCATATCATAGTATAAACTATAATCGGGAGATATAATTCCCTTATATTGCTTTATGATAGGCAAATACTTTTGTGGGTTTTTCCACAAACATTCAAAAACGCTATCGTGTTCATAAAAATGTATCCACGAATTATATTCTTGTTTGCTTCTGGCTTTTGAAAAGGTAATTACCTTTTCGGGTATTAAGTTACTAGTCGTAATGCGGGGAATCTCTTCTTTCCCGTCATACGTTGCGTTTCTAACCAAAAAAGAGTTAAAAACGTCTTTCTCTGCCAATTTTGGCATGGTTAAAATTGTGTCCATTTTCTGACACCCCCTTGTGTTTATTTATCCCGTACGGGATATTTTTTATTTGACACAAAGGACGGAAAATGTTATACTACAATTGCTAGATAGTGTAGCAATACATTATCCTAAAGGCACTTAATCGTTGTTCCCAGCAACTTTTAGGTGCTTTTCCTTTATGATAAATATTTTATTTATAAAAAAGATTAAGTAAAGTTTCTTCATAATCCTTATAAAGAACCCCACCAAATTCTTTCCATTTACAAAAACTATTGTAACGAACTTCGGCACATTCGTTAGAAATCCAAAACATAGATTTTATTTTAAAATAATTTCCCAATGCCAAAGTATTTATAAGCGGTGATGGTGCTAAAGCATAACCCGCAAAATAATCTGCTTCTCGTCTTGCTAAATCGCTTTCTAATTTATGTCCTAATTCTATATGCCCAAATTCATGCATCAACGTAAACCTTATACGTGGCAATGGTCTTTCATCATTATAAATAATATAATAATTGTTTTCCTTTGGACTATAAAATGAAAAAGCATCATTATCATCATTTACTTCTACTGGTCGATTTTCCGCTTCAATCCTTGAAAATGGAATCAATATATAACCCCTTCTTTCTATTATTTTAAAAGGATTAATAGGAACGCTATGTATTTTTTCTTTAATATATAGTTCTACGACTTTTCTTTCTATTTCATCATATCTCCATTTAGGAATTTTGATAGAAATCTCATTTTCATCATTTATCATTAACCTTCATAACCGCCTCAATAATTTTCATTTTTTGCTGCTCATTTAAAGTATACGACCCCCTGGCAACCAACCTATATATTTCATCAAAACTAGTTTCAATTAAAACGCCCGTTGTTAAATATTCTATAGTAGTTTCTAAAGCAGTAGCCATGCTTGCAATAACTTCTATTTTAGGCTCTCTTTCGTTTTTTATATACCTTGTTAAAGCAGATTCAGTTACACCTACCATCATCGCTAAATCTTTTTGAGATAACCCCTTTTTCTTTAATAACAGCGCTATTCTATCTCCTAACTTATTCATAACCATCTCCTTATGAACATAGTATAGCATACCCACACAGTATTGTCAAGTAAAATTGCCAAATTGTCAATTTTTATTTTTATTATAAAGCATAACCATTTTAGTTATGCTTTTATTTTTTGTTTTTCTTTTTTAGGGCGAAGTATTCTTTTAAAATATACCCTACTTGTGATGGCTCACAGTAAGTTAATCGTGATAAAATTTCTTGTTCTTCTTTGCTTTTCTTTCTCATAAAGACAGCGTGTGCAGAAAAACACTAATTATTTATCTTTTACTGCAATCAATTAGAGCGAACGAAAAAATGCTTTGCAGTGAGAAATAATTGAAATTTTAACGGATAAAAAGCAAGCAAGACAAGGCAAATCCCCGCAGGCAAGAGTTTACATCTTGTCAAGGGGTTTAACAAAGTATTGCGAAGTTTTTTGCCGAATAAAAATCAATTAGAGCGAACGTAAAAGCATAAATCTTACTTTCTACCCGTACTACCAAAACCGCCCGCGCCACGTTCGGTGCTATCTAAACTATCGCACTCGATATACGCGCAAGGATAATAGTCGCTAATAACCATTTGCGCTACTCTTTCGCCTTTTAACACAGTTTGCGCGGTGTTAGAGTGATTATGAAGGGCAACCTTAACTTCGCCCCTATAATCGCTATCAATAACGCCTACTTTATTGGCTGGCGCTAAACCCTTTTTGCACGCTAAACCACTTCTTGCATAAATCAAGCCAACCTTACCAACAGGTATAGCCATAGCAATACCAGTGCCGATAAAAGCCGTTTCGCCTGGGTTTATAGTGATTTCTTCTTCGGCGCTATAAAGGTCTGCACCCGCAGAGTATTTAGTGCCGAAAGTTGGCGTAACCGCGTTTTCGTTAAGTTTTGTAAATTTGATTTTTAATTTTTTAAAAAACATAATTTTTCCCCTTTAGTCTAATTCGTATAAAATTACTTTATTTTCTTCAAGTGACTTTTTAACGTCGATAATTCTTTGGTTTTCAGAACCTTTAAACCTTAAGTTAAGGTTTTTAAGTTCTTCTACGAACTTGCCGTCTACTAAAACGTCAATTAACTTTAACATTTCAAGCGTTTCTTCCGTTTTTGCCCTACTATCTTTAAGTAGTTCTTCATCAAAAAGATAACCCGTATAACACCAAATATTTAAGTTAGGTATTTCGGATTTTGCCTTTTTTAAAAATGGCAATAAACCCTTTTGGTTAGACGGTTCAAACGGTTCGCCACCAAGTAGTGATAAACCGTCGCAAAACGGGTGTTTAAGCGAATTTATTATTTCTTCTTGAATACTATCGTCAAACGGTTTTCCGTAGTTAAAATCCCACGCTTCGCTATTAAAACAGTTTTTACAGCGGTGTGTACAACCCGAAACAAAAAGTGAAGTTCTTATACCTAATCCGTTTGCGATATCAAAATATTTAACTGTTGCGTAATTCATAATTTTTCTATAAAAAACTCTTTCAGCAAACGCTGAAAGAGTTTAAAGTGTTTGATAATTTTAAAGGTGTAATACTCTTTCTTTGATTTCTTGAGTTCTGCCTTGGTTCCAGTATTGCGTACCGATATAACCACAAGTACGACGGGCAACGTTCATTTTAGTTTGGTCTTGACAACCGCAGTTAGGGCATTCCCAAATAAGTTTACCGCTTTCGTCTGTTACGATTTTAATTTCACCGTTATAGCCACATTCTTGGCAATAGTCACTTTTTGTATTGAGTTCGGCGTACATAATGTTATCGTAAATGAACTTCATAACTTTAAGTACGGCAGGGATATTATGTGCCATATTAGGAACTTCTACGTAACTGATTGCGCCACCTGGTGATAATTGTTGGAATTCCGATTCAATTTTAAGTTTTTCAAACGCATCGATAGGTTCTGTAACGTGTACGTGATAACTGTTAGTAATGTAGTTTTTATCAGTAACGCCAGGAATAATTTTAAAGCGTTTTTGAAGGGCTTGTGCAAACTTATAAGTAGTGCTTTCAAGCGGTGTGCCGTAAAGTGAATAGTCGATATTTTCGGCTTTTTTCCACTTAGCGGTGTATTCGTTAAGTTTTTTCATAACAAGTAAACCAAATTCTTTACCTTCAGGTTCAGTAAGTTTTTTACCTGTCATATAGTATACAGTTTCCCAAAGACCAGCGTAGCCAAGTGAAATTGTAGAATAACCGCCGTGTAAAAGTTTATCGATAGTTTCGCCCGGTTTAAGCCTTGCTAACGCGCCGTGTTGCCATAAAATAGGCGCAGCGTCAGATAAAGTACCAGTTAATCTTTCGTGTCTGCATTGTAATGCTCTGTGGCAAAGTTCTAACCTTTCGTCAAATACTTTCCAGAATTCGTCTAACTTCTTGCCAGAAGATAAAGCAACGTGTACAAGGTTGATAGTAACAACGCCTTGGTTAAATCTACCGTAGTATTTAGGCTTACCGTTTTCATCAAGGTAAGTTGTTAAGAAAGAACGGCAACCCATACAAGTGTAGCAGTGGCCGTCACCGTTAGCGTCCTTTTTAAGTTCAAGCATAATCTTTTCAGAGATATAGTCAGGAACCATACGCTTAGCAGTACATTCTGCAGCAAGTTTAGTTAAGTAGTAATATTTGCTATCTTCGTGGATATTTTCTTCTTCTAAAACGTAAATGAGTTTAGGGAACGCAGGAGTGATATAAACGCCCCTTTCGTTTTTAACACCTTTGATACGTTGTTTTAAAGTTTCTTCAATCATTATAGCAAGGTCGTTTTTAGTTTGTTCGTCCTTTGCTTCACCAAGATACATAAATACCGTAATGAACGGTGCTTGACCGTTAGTAGTCATAAGCGTTACTACTTGGTATTGAATAGTTTGAATACCCCTTGAAATTTCATCGCGAACGCGTTTTTCAACGATATCGGTTAAAGCCTTATCGTCAATCTTAACGTTAGCCATTTCAAATTCTTGTAAAACTTCGCGTCTGATTTTTTCCCTTGAAATTTGTACGAAAGGCGCTAAGTGTGTTAGCGAAATACTTTGACCACCGTATTGTGAAGACGCTACTTGCGCAATGATTTGCGTTGCGATATTACAAGCGGTAGAAAAACTGTGTGGTTTTTCAATCATAGTGCCTGAAATAACAGTGCCGTTTTGAAGCATATCTTCAAGGTTTACAAGGTCACAGTTATGCATATGTTGAGCGTAATAATCGGCATCGTGGAAGTGAATAATACCGTCTTCGTGCGCTTTAACAATGTCTTCAGGAAGTAAAATACGCCTTGTGATATCTTTAGAAACTTCGCCCGCCATATAGTCACGTTGAACGCTGTTTACGGTAGGGTTTTTGTTAGAGTTTTCTTGCTTAACTTCTTCGTTATTACATTCAATTAAAGTTAAAATGCGGTCGTCAGTTGTATTGCTTTTTCTTACAAGTTGCCTTTTATAACGATAGGTAATATACGCCCTTGCTAAGTTAAACGCGTTGTAACGCATAATTTCGTTTTCAACAAGGTCTTGAATTTCTTCTACGTTAAGCGACCTTGTTCTTTTAGAACAAATATACTCTACAGAGTGCGCAAGTTGTTCAATTTGCTCATCTGTAAGACGGTCACTTTCAATAACACCTTCGTTTGCTTTTTTAACGGCGTTAATAATTTTATCTAAGTTAAATTCGGCTTCGCGCCCGCTTCTTTTGATTATTTTCATAATAACATTTCCTATATTTTTTTGGTGTGCGTAAGTAGTATATCACACTTATGTAAAAATACTTGTTGCTTTTGCAACAGTTTTGAAAAAATTACACAAAAAAACACAATATATAGTGTGTTAAAAATTTAACCGTCACAATATAATGTGTTTTAAAATAAACTAAAAACCACTAAATTTAGTGGTTTTATCGTATATTTTGCGTTTTTTTAAAGGCTATTTTAAAATAAACGGCTTGATGATTTTGTAGATTGCTTTTGCCATTTTATAAAAGCCAAGGTCGTTAGGGTGCGTGCCGTCAACAAAGCCGTCTTCTATCGCGTCGCCCATAATTTTTTTGCCGTTTATATAATAAACGTTATTATCGCCTTCGGCTTTAGCGCGTTTAACCGTGTTTTCAATTACTTTGCGCCTTGCCCTTCTATTTTCAGGGAATTTAAACCAGTCTGGCGAAGAAAGGAATACGATAGGCGTATCAGGGTGAGTTTCCCTAAAAGTTTTATAAAGTGGATAGTGTGTTTTTTCTAAGTATTCGGGCGTGCCGGCGTTGTGGTCGTAATCGCAAACAAAAACGCTACAATCTATGCTTGCTAAATACTTAGCCATTTCAGGCTCTGCCTTACCGTTTCCGCTATAACCAAGGTTTATATAATCGGTGTTAGACCATTTTGAAATAAATCCTTGATACAAGTTATCCGCCCTATTAGCGCAACCACCTTGTGTTATAGAACTACCGTAATAAAGCACCGGCTTAACCTTCCTATAAGGCAAGCCTTTTTCTACCTTACTGCCCTTTTCTACCCCGATAAATACTTCTTCGATATAGTCGTTATAAAGTGGGAAATGAAGAGTAAAATGGCGCATACCGTACTTGCCAGTTCTTGGTGTGCATTCGTTTGCTTCAAAGTTAATAGAGTCGGTATAGCCAGTTTCATTATCCTTAACCGGTGGCATAAAAGTTTTTACCCATACCGTTTTTCCGTTTGCATAGTCTTCCATCAAGGTAAAACCCGCAAAGCCCGACGATGCCATATGCGGTACTTTTACAAGATATCTATACTTAACTGCAATAACGATTTTTTTAGAGTCGGTAGAAAACCTTACCCTACCGCCCGTAGTACAAGTATTTAAAACTTCAAGCGATTTAGAAATGCTTTTTGCAAGTTCGTAAGGGGCACGAACAAAGCACTTGTTTTCGTTATCATACGAAACGCCGTAAAGTTCAAACGGTTCATTTAATGCGGAATATACTTCTTTATCTTCTAAACTTTCAGTACTTTTTAAAAAGTTAACGTCTAACTTTGATATATCCATATATAATATATACTCCTTTTAGTTGATAAAAAAAGACAATCATCGCTGATTGTCTTTTAAAATATTAGTGATTGTGACCAGCGTGTGGGTCTTCTTCATCAGTGATTAAATCCGAATAGCGGTCTTCATATAAAGTTACGCCTTTAGCACGGTTTTGATTGATGAAACTATCAGTAATGCTATTGATTTGTGTTGAAGTGATAAGGTTGAGTTTATATTCCTTAAACATATAAGCAAGCGTGCCTTCAACCAATAAGTCTTCTTCAAACTTAGTAAAGTCAACTACAGTGTCATTAGGTATAATTACGCTTGTGCAAAGTAAGATGTGCACACCGTATTCAGTAACAACTGCTTCGTAAGAACCAACGCCACCTTCAATAAGACGTTTAGATGCTTCAGCATATTCTTGAACGTACTTACCGTTAAATGGACCAACTTTACCAGAAGTGATAGGTGAATAAACGTAACCGTAGTTTTCTGCAAGTGAACCTGGGTCGGTTGAGTAAGCGTAAATTAAATCCCTGAACTTTTTAAGTGTTTCGTCGTTAATTCTTTTTGAAACGCTGTTAGTAAGTTCAACGCCGTCAATCTTGCCAGAAGTTTGGATATTAGAAATACCCATAACGTCTGCAAATATACCGTTATAGAAGTCAGTATATTTAACAGCACCAGCGCTTACTGATTTATAAGTATACTTAGTTACTTCTTCGCCGTTTTCATCTAAAGTTTTATAAGGAGTAGCACCTTTAATTGTACCGTTAAATTCACTTAACGCTTCAGTTGGAACGTAGTCACCATCAAAAGTAAACTTACCTGTTTCAGGATTATACGTACCGTGGTTTGACATTACCCAAGATTCACGAAGGTCTTTAACTAAAAGTTCGTTAACTAAAGTTTGCCTAAACGCTTCAACTTCAGGTTTAGTAATATTTGCTTCAGCCGCTTTAGCATCAAGCCTTGATTTTTGTTGTTCGCTAAAACCAATTAAAAGGTTTGCAATGTAACCGTAAGAACCTTTACCATAGTCAGGGTTGTAAACTACGAAAGTAGATTCGCCTGCGTTTTCAAGCGCTGTTTCATACGCTTGGTAGTTGTTTTCGTAAAGGTCTTTTTGGCTATTGAATAAAGTTTTGTATTCGCTATATAACGTATCTTTATTTACAAGTTTTTCTTGTTGATTTTCAAGCGCTAATTTGTATTTAGATACGATAATGTTTTCGTAAAGTGATTTAGCAGTATCTTTAAAGTAAGTAAGTTTAAATAATTCATCTAAAGTAGCAGGAGTTTTTTGCGCTGCTTCTTCACTTGAAATAAAGCCGTTTTCTTTTAAGTCTTTAATAAGTTTTTTAACTGCCCTTTTGTTTTCTTTAGTAGTGATATCGTATTCTTTTTCGTATGCACTATAAACAGCCATATCAAGGTCGTATACATTATCGTAAGCAATAGAACCATCTTCATTAAAGATTGTAAGGCCTAAATTGTTATCTTTATTGATTTTATTTAATTTTTTAGCGTAAGAAACAGAAACTTCTTCAGTTTTAATTTCTTCTTCGTTTTTAGTTTCGTCAGCAGGGATAGTTAAAGTAGTACGGTCTGTAACAGAAACAGTTTCGCTTTTGTATTCTTTTTCATCTTCAGCGTCTTTATAAGAAGAAAGTAAAGAATCAAGCGTAGTTATAAGGCTGTATCTTGCAGAAGCGTATTCGTAGTTAGTTAAGAATAAATCTAAACTATCAGTCTTTTTAAGGTCAGTCATCTTACCGCCTTTATAGTTAAGTGAAGTAAGAACTTTATCTTTATCAGTTCTTTCTGCTTCAGGAACTTCAGCAGCCATTTCAAAGAAGCCTTTTTCGTTTAAAGTTATTTCGCCTGACTTAGTTGCGCCTGTAAGGGCTAATTTAGATTGTTGAACGATAATTCTGCTTTCAATAAGGTCATCAAGAAGCATTTGGTAAGTTTCGCTTAAACCATAACCGTAGTATGCAACGTAATAGTAACCAGTTGAATTAAATTGAGAAGCAAGTTCCCTTTTATAAATAGTATCCTTAAGACCACTGTTTGGAATAGATACTTCGGCTATTACTTGATTCATATCCCTTTCTACGTCAGTAGTTACAAGGTCACAGCCACTAAGTAAACCTAAACTTAAAACAGTTGCTGTAATTAATGATACGATTTTAACTAATAATTTTTTCATAATTGTCTCCAATTTTTTGTTACAAAAGCGCACGTTATAAAAATTAAGTGCACAGTACGATTATCAAAATATCAATAGTAATATTATACACAAGGTTTAACTTTATTGCAATACTTTTTAACGAATTTAAAGAAATTTTTACTTATTTTTTATAAAATGTAATACTTCAGTATTAAAAAGCAAGAAAGTCTAACATATTTTTCAAATATTCGATAGGTTTTCCGCTTTCAACGTTAAATGATAGCACAGGATTCTCTTCAAATGTAAGCGATACTTTATCCTTGAAGTTTTTAACCCTTGATAACACCCTACCGTCTTTAAAACTTTCAATTCCTTTAAAGGTGAGTTTGCCTACGTGCATTGATATAGAAATTTTAATAACGCCAAACTCTTCGGCTTTGAATTTAAGCCACGAAATATCTATTAAAGTTCTTACTTCTATAGGAATTTTACCGTAATTATCGATAAGTGAAGATTCAACCCTTTCCCTATCGGCAAGCGACGATATTTCGGCAATTTGCTTGTACGCGTCCATTCTTGCGCTTTCGTTTTCTATATAGTCGTCAGGAATATAAGCGTCGGCTTTAATTTCAAGTTCTAACTCTTCATTTAAAGTTCTTTCGCCAAGTTGTTCTTTTAAAAGTTTATTGTAAAGTTCGTAACCAACCCTATCCATATGGCCGTGTTGTTCTTTACCTAAAACGTTACCTGCACCGCGAATTTCTAAATCGCGCATTGCAATTTTGTACCCGCTACCCATATCGGTAAATTCCATAAGCGCTTCAAGGCGTTTATAGGCTTGGTCGGTTAAAATTTTACCTTCACTGTAAGTAAAGTAAGCGTAAGCAAGAAGATTTCCCCTACCAACTCTACCTTTTAATTGATAAAGTGTAGAAAGCCCAAGCATATCGCTACTTTCAACGATTAACGTGTTAGCCCTTGGCATATCTATACCGTTTTCGATAATAGTAGTTGCTATTAAAACGTTGCCTTCGCCACGGTAGAAAGACGCGATGTTATTTTCAAGTTCCTTTTCTTTCATTTGACCGTGCGCAACAACAATTTTTGCTTCAGGCACTATTTCTTTAACTTTATCGGCAAACTTGTAAATGCTATCAACCCTATTGTATAAAATAAACACTTGACCGTTGCGTGAAATTTCCCTAACTACCGCATCTTTTATAAGGGAGTCGGTAAGTTCGGTAACCACCGTTTGAACGGGAAGCCTTTGCTTTGGCGGAGTATTGATAGTACTTATATCCCTAATACCCGAAAGTGATAAATGTAATGTTCTTGGAATAGGTGTAGCCGATAGTGTAAGCGTATCTACGTTTTCTTTTAACGTTTTAAGTTTTTCTTTGTGTTCAACGCCAAAGCGTTGTTCTTCATCGATAACTAACAAGCCTAAGTCTTTAAACTTAACGTCTTTAGAAAACAACCTATGCGTACCGATTAAAATATCAACGTCGCCGTTTTTTACGTCGCTAATAATTTTATTTTGGTAAGCGGGAGTTCTAAACCTATTAAGCACCGCTATTCTTACCCCAAAATTTTCAAAGCGCGATTTAGCAGTCATATAATGTTGCTCTGCTAAAATAGTAGTAGGCGCGATAATAGCCGCTTGCTTGCCGTCCATTATCGCTTTAAAACAAGCGCGGAGTGCTACTTCAGTTTTGCCAAAACCAACGTCACCGCAAAGTAGCCTATCCATAACCTTACTGCTTTCCATATCGCTTTTAATTTCTTTTATGGATACAAGTTGGTCTTCAGTTTCTTCAAACTCAAAAGAATTTTCAAACTCATAAGTTAAGGCATTGTCTTCAGAAAAGATATAGCCCTTAGCGTTTTTTCTATCGGCGTAGAGTTTTTTAAGGTTGATAGTCATTTGACTAATAGACTTTCTAACCCTTTCTTTTATTCTTTCAAACTCACCGTTACCTATTTTATTAAGGGTAGGATTTTCACCGCCACCTAAGTACTTAGAAAGTTTATCCATTTGGTCGATGGATACGTAAAGTCTATCCCCGCCGTAGTATTCAAGTTCTACGTACGCCGAAGTTCCTTCGATAGTGGATATCTTTTTAACGCCCTTAACTAAGCCGATACCAAAATTTTCGTGCACGGCAAAATCGCCAACGTTAGGTGCGGTAAATAAATCGCCACGTTTTTTCTTAACCGTTTTTTGCTTAGGTTTTTTATTGAAAATATCCCCAGCGCCTATTATTGCAAGTTTAGTTTCGTGACGGATAAAGCCTTTATCTAACGGGCAAATTGTAACCGTTATATCCTTTAAATCTCCAGTTAAATCTTCTTTATAAACGGCTTGAATTTTTCTTGCCGTTAAGTCAAAGTAAAGCCTTTTTGCTTCTTCTTGGTTGTTTGCGCAAAGTATTACTTTATATTCGCTTAAGTTCCAGTTTTTAACGTCGGTAAACAAACTTTCAATATCAAGCCAGTATCTTGGCACTGACGTTGATGAAATATTATAAGTTTTAAGCGGATTAAAAAATGGAATAATTGAACTTAACGTTTGAAGTGCTAAAACTTTTTTACCATCAAAAAGGTTTAAAAGCGCGTTTGGCGATAAGGCTTGGTCTTTAATAAATTCAAGCCCATCGCCCGATTTAATAAGTGCAGAGCACCTTTCGTTATGTTCTTTATCAAGGTATAGTAAGTTAGAGTGTATGATTTTAGATTCGTCGTACACTATAACGGTATCTTCGCTTAAATAATCAAATATGTTATGCGTTTTATTTTGTATTAACGGAAAAACGTATTGCAAACTATCGTCTGTTAAATCGTTTTCTAACTTTTCAACAAGTTTACCATAAAGGTTTTTAACGGTATTTTTAGCAAGCAACACGCCAAAGTTTGAGTAGGCTTTTTTAAGTTCTTGCAAAACACCTGAAACTTCACTTTCACTTATCATTACGTCGGTGGTTTGCAAAATAGTAATACTTTTTACCGTAGAGCCGTCACCTAAGCGGATTTTTTCAATTTCATCGCCAAAAAAATCTATTTTATAAACTTCGTTTTCGTTAATTGGATAAATTTCTAAAATATCCCCGCGAAGTGAAAAATCACCCTTTTTTTCACTAAAATCAACCCTTGTATAACCAAGTTTTACAAGCCTTTCAACTAAGGCGTAAAGGTCGTATTCTTCGCCTACTTTTAAAGTTACGCTATCAATGGTTTTAGGGAACAATCCCGTTAAACTTTCAAAGGTAGCAACTACGATTTTTGCACCTTTAGTAATTTCGTAAAGCGCGGTAATACGCTTGTACATACTGTCTTTATTAAAGGTAGATTTGTAAAGTAAAAGGTCGTCCTTTGGTGGAAGATAAACTACTTTTTCGCCAGTTATTGCCAATATTTCGCTAACGTATTGAAGTGCTTGTGTGCTATCTCTTACAATCAATAAAACAGGGTTATTTAAAGTAGAAATTATACCGCATTTTTCAGCAAAAGAAACGCCAAAGACCGCAGTGGGCAACCCACTGCGGACGTTATCGCTTATTAAGTTATAACTACCGCCGTAGTCTTTTGATGAAATAATACTTTTAAGCATTTTAACCGTTATACCTGCACATTATTTCTTCAATGTTTTTACCGTTTATAAAATCATAACAAGCATCGCTTGCTTTTTTTAACACCTTTTTGAATACTTCTTCATCGTCTTTTTTAATATCCGATAAAACGTAATCAACAAGTCCCCTACTATCGTTTACAGGTTTAATACCTACCCTTATTCTTGGGAAGTCTTCACCGCCTATTTTATTAACGATATCACGCATACCGTTATGTGTGCCGGAAGAACCTTTACCCCTTATTCTTAAACTGCCGATATTTATATCTAAATCATCGTAAATAACTAAAAGGTTTTGCCTTGGAATTTTATAAAATGCAAGGGCTTCTTGAATACTACTACCGCTTAAATTCATATAAGTCATAGGTTTTAAAAGAATAACTTTTTCGCCTTTAATCGTAGTCATACCATAAACGCCTTTAAAACCTTTTTTATTAAACTCTACACCTAATTTGTCCGCCAAAATATCTATGGCCATAAAACCCATATTGTGCATAGTTTTTAAATATTTTACGTCGGGATTACCAAGCCCTGCAATTAAATACATAATTCGCTCCTTTATTTATAATAAATTATACACTAATTACAAAAAATTAGCAAGTTCTTTTAATCGCGCATTTTTTTGTTTACAAAATCGTTTTTAGTTGGTATTATATAATTACTATGGATATTCAAATGGATTTAAAAACTTTATACGGCGATAACGCCAACCTTGAAGCAATTACAAAACGTATTAACGACTTAGAAAAAGTATTTTACGAAAACGAAAAAATCAAACCTGATTTTTTATTTTCTTCGTCGGGCAGAGCGGAAATTTTAGGTAACCACACCGACCACAACCACGGGCTTGTAGTTGTTGCATCTATCAGTTGCGACGTGCTTGCTTGGGTAGTTAAAACTAACGACTCAATTGTTAAAATTTGTTCAGAAGGTTACGACCCTGTTGTAGTTGACATTAAAGACCTTGAAATTAAAAAAGAAGAATTTGGTACTTCTGACGCGCTTGCGCGTGGCGTTGCTAAAGGCATTATCGACAAAGGTTATAAAATTAAAGGTTTTACCGCTTACACTACAAGTAATATTTTTAAAGGTGCGGGCGTTTCTTCATCGGCAGCGTTTGAAGTGTTAGTTTGCGAAATCTTTAACAGTTTGTATTTAGACGGAGCTTTAAACGAAGTTGATAGAGCGGTTATTTCGCAATTTGCCGAAAACAAATATTTTAACAAGCCTTGCGGTATTTTAGACCAAAGCGGTATTTCTATCGGTTCGCTTTGCAAACTTGATTTTAACAAGCCTACTGAACCAGAAATTACAAAATTAGCACCACCTAAGGGATATACCCTTGTTATAACAAACACGGGTGGCGACCACGCAAGTTTAACTGAACATTACGCGTCTATTAGAAGTGAAATGGAAGAAATTGCCGAATACTTTGGCAAAAAGGTTTTAAGAGACGTTAAGTATAGCGACTTCAAAAGTCAATTGCCTACCCTTACACACCGCTTCTCATCAAGGGCAATACTTCGCGCAATGCACTTCTACCAAGAAAACGATAGAGTGTTAAAAGCAGAAAAAGCACTTTTAAAAGGCGATAATAAAGAATTTTTAAAACAAGTAAACGGTTCTGGTCTTTCAAGTTTAGTTCTTTTACAAAACTGCTATGTTCCCGGTGAAGTTTCACAACCAGTTGTTTTAGGTATTGAACTTTCAAGGTCTATAATCAAAGACGGCGCGGTAAGAGTTCACGGCGGTGGCTTTGCGGGTTCTATTTTAGCATTTGTTAGCGATAAAGAACTTGACGGTTACGTTAACGAAATGAAAAGAGTGTTTGGCACAGAAAACGTATTTACTGCACAAATTCGTAAAATAGGAACAACAATTATTAAATAATCGACAAAACAATACAATATATTACAAAACATACCACTTAAATTATGTTATATAATTTTTAGGTGGTATTTTTATGTCTAAAAAATTAGTTATTAAAAAAAGAATTACGTACAAAAACGTTATTTTATCGCTTGCTACTACTTTTATAGTTTACCTTTTATCAAAGGTTTTTTCGTATAGTTATTTCGGCACGGCATTTTATCTTTCACTTCTTTATCTTGGCTTAAACCCTTTTTTATCTTCCGCCGTGTACTTAACTGGTGGATTTTTAACCTTTACACCACAAACGCTATACCCGTCTATATTAACAGCGTTAATTATCTTGCCTATATTTTTAATTTACAAAAAGCGCAGAAAAAAAGTAGGTGCTGAAATAATTTTATATTCCTTTTTAGCGCATCTTAGTTTTTTAACCTTATATCCCGAAAACATCATATTAAAATCGATTTCGGTTGGCGCGTCAATAATAGGCGTTTTAACCTTTATATCGGCATCAAGGGTAATATTTATTAAAAAATTCGATTACAAAATACAGTTTGATGAGTTATTTTGCCTTTCAGTATTTACAATTTTAACCGAAATAGGCTTTATAAATACCTTTGATATCAACCTACTTAAAAGCGTAAACGTGTTTTTAATTTTAATAGTAGCAATTATATTTAACGGTAGCACTTGCACTTTAACTGCTATCGTGCTTGCTATTGCACCGTCTATATATAGTTTTTCGCTAACGCCTATCGCGGTTTACGCTATATCGGCTTTTTCTGTTGCTCTGTTTATAAATTCTTCTAAAATTTTATCGGCCTTTTCGCTACTTGCCACCGATTTAGTTTTAACCGTTTTACTTAAGGTGTACGGAGATTTTACTTATACGGATATTTACTACGTTATTATACCGATGGCAATATTTTTATTTCTTCCAAACAACTTATACATTTATTTGCAAAAGAAAACAAGTATGCTATCTAACAAAAATCTAACGAAATACGCGGTTAATCGCATGCGCTCAAATATTTCGGCTAAACTTTACGGTGTTAGCGACGTTTTTAGCGAAATGCAACACAGTTTTACAAAACTTAAAGACTGCGTTTCATCGGATAGCGATTTGATATATCGTATGATGGACGAAGTTATTTTAAACGTATGCGAAAGTTGCATTAACCGCCAAAGATGTTTACAAAAAAATATGCCCGACCGCGAAGACCTTTATAAGATTTTTTCGGTAGGCATAGCAAAAAATCGGCTATCCCTTATAGACCTAACTAAACACTTTACCGAAAACTGCGGGTTTGTTAACGGAATTATATTTGAAATGAACTCACTTATCGGCAAATATAAAGAAAAAGTTAAAGAGTCTGAAGACGTTTTAACGGGTAAAGAACTTATAAAAATGCAGTCGGAAGGTGTTGCAGGCGTACTTAAAGGTATGGCTTTAGACTTTTCTAAAACGCTTTCATACAGTCAAGAGCAAGAATACGCTATCGGTGATTTACTACATAAACAAGGCATACCGTTTTCAGAAATTATGGTGCTTGGCGAAGGCGACTATACCGAAATCAACTTGATTTTAGATAACGACGTTATACCTACAAGCGAACTATTAAATACGATAGATATTGCAACTTCACGGCAAAATAGCATAGTTTCAAAAACGGCAATATCCGCAAAAACTTCGGCAATAACAATAAAAAAATCACCTAATATCGACGCGGCTTTCGGTCTTTCAATCTCAACTAAATCGGGCTCTATTTCAAGCGGAGATACGCACTCACTTGAAAAAATAGACGAAGGTAAATTTTTAATAGCCTTAAGCGATGGTATGGGAAGCGGAATTAAAGCGCAAAACACTTCTTCAACAGCCATATCTTTAATAGAATCCTTTTACAAAGCAGGGCTTGAAAGCAATCTTATTTTAAGTATGGTAAACAAAGTTTTAGCACTTAATACCGACGATAATTTTTCGGCTATGGATATAGTTTCGGTTAACCTTTTTAACCTAAGCGCAGATTTTATTAAAATAGGCGCGCCTTATAGTTTTATACTTACCGACGACTCTATTAAAATTATTGAAGGCACTTCCCTTCCGCTTGGCATTTTAGACGATTTAACGCCAACCGCTTGCACGACCGAACTAACCGACGGCAGTACTATTATTATGTTTACCGACGGCATTAGCGATGCTTTTGGCTCATCTACCGACCTAATTGATTTTTTACGGACTTTAGACAATAAAAACCCGCAAGAAGTAACCGATAGTTTACTTAAAAGGGCTATCGAACTTGACAACGGCGAACCTAAAGACGATATGACCGCCCTTGCTATAAGGCTATTTAAAAAGGTGTCATAATATATTTATTTTAGCGGGTTTTAATATTATAATAATCTTGGCGTCTGGAAAAAAACTTAGGGGGGTAGTTGAATAGAAATACTTAAATTGAAAGCAAGATTTAAATTGCGAATTTATCTACTTGAAAACGGCTATAAAAACAATTATTTTTAAAATATTTCTGTGTTAACTACTCCTAAAAAGGACAAGGTTATGACAGAAATTATAAATTTACTACTTAATAACGATATTGTAAAAATTACTTTAGCATTTGTTGTGTTCGCGTTGACGGATATTATTAAAAAAGCATTACCGCAATCCAAAAGCATTAAAACGGTTATTATTCCATTTTTATTAGGCATAATTATTTACTTTATTTTTGGAATTATATTTATTAAAGGAAGTTCCCCTTTAACTCTTTTGCAAGGCGGGGTTGAAATAGGCGGTATGGCTACCCTTATTTTTGCGATAATATCACAAACGTTAAAAAGTGATAACATAGAAAAAACTCTTACTAAAATTTTAAAGGGAGTTTTAACAAATTCGCCTATTAAAAACGTAGTTGCGGATATAATAGACGGATATTCCGACAAAAACACGCACGAAGAAAACGCTAACAGCATATTGATGCTACTAATTTCTAATACTTCTTTAAGCGAAGAAGAATGCAAAGCAATAACGGATATTATAATGAAAGCCTTCTTAAACAAATAAAAAGTAGCGGTGGTATATGCCATCGCTATTTTTTTATCTTTTATCCTACATAATTTTACTAAAAATATAGATAGTAATTATATGAAGATGCATAAAAATTTACAAAAAAACTTAGCCGTTATAAGAAATCTTATTTGCGGTGAAGACATTATTTACTTTAACTTTATGATTAAAAACGTGCAAGCAAGTATAGTTTACGTTGAAAGTTTATCGGATAAAACGGCTATCGGCAAACAAGTAATAACTCCCCTTTCTTTATATAACGAAAATATTTCGGCTAAAGAAATCTTAAAAAATTTAACTCTACCCGAAGCCGAAGTATTAAATTCTTACGAAAAATGCTCTCAAAAAATCGTTGGTGGCGATGCCGTTATATTTATTGACGGAATAGATAAAAGCATTAGCGTTGGAACTAAAAAGCCCGCATCACGCCCTGTTAGTGAACCGCCAACTTCTTCAATACTTAAAGGCCCGCGCGAAGGGTTTGTTGAAAATATTCAAACGAATATGAGTTTAATTCGCGGGCGCTTGCACTCTAAAGATTTATGTTACGAAAAATTTACCGTAGGTAAATATTCTAACACAACGGTTGGCATCGTTTACGTATCAGGCGTTGCTAACGAAAAAATAGTAAACTTGGTAAAAGAAAAAATTCAAAGCATTTCAATAGATGGCGTTATAGATAGTTCGTACGTTATTAAAATGATTTCTTCGCACAAAACTTCGTTATTTAAGGAAGTTGGCACTACCGAAAAACCCGATATTTTATCTGCAAAACTACTTGAGGGAAAGGTTGGCATTATTGTTGACGGTTCGCCTATTATTTTAACCGTGCCGTTTTTGTTTGTTGAAGACTTTCAGTCAAGCGAAGACTATTATATTAACAATTATAGGGCTAATATTTCAAGAATTATAAGGCTTGGCGCTGTGCTTGTTGCAATCTACTTGCCCGCGTTTTTCGTAGCAGCACAACTTTTTCACCTGCAACTTATTCCCCTTAACTTTTTACTAACTATCGTTGGCAGTATAAAAGGTATTCCACTATCTCCAAGCGTAGAAATGTTTTTTACCCTATTTATATTTGAAACGCTTAACGAAGCAAGTATTCGTATGCCAAGGTACGTAGGCATTGCTATGTCGGTAGTAGGCGCGCTTGTACTTGGCGAAACAGCCGTTAACGCCGGTATCGTTTCAACACCAACAATAATGATTGTTGCTCTTTCAGGGATATGCTTATATACCGTACCCGATATGACTGAAACTCTATCCGTATTAAGGCTATTATTTTTAATAATAGGCGGGTCTTTTGGCGGTTACGGAATAATTTTAACAAGCGTTGTGCTTCTCAGTTATCTATCTTCATATGAAAGTTTTGGCGTACCGTATTTATCGCCGTATTCTCCATTAATACTAAACGATTTGCAAGACGGTTTAACCATTGATTTCTTAGCAAATATGAAACGAAGACCTATCTCTTTTAAAAGCCCTAATAAAACAAGGCAAGGTAACGTAAATGAATAATATATCCACTAAAAATTTATCAATAATAATTATCGTTGGTTTCACGCTTGGCAAACTATTTGTGTTGCCAGCCCTTTTATCTGGTTTAGTAAGCGAAAGTTTATGGATTTCTACACTTATCAATATGGTAATAGATTTATTGCTTTTGTTTATCGTTTGTTACCTTTTAAACAACACGGATAAAACGTTTTTTGAACTTTTAAAGGTATCGTTTGGCGAAAAAGGTAGTAAAATTATATCATTTTTTTACGTTTTGTTTTTTATCGGTAAATCGTTTATACCTATTTTAGAACAAAAAAACACGATAGAACTTACCTTTTATGAAACTCAACCTACCCTTTTTACCTTTATGCCGTTTTTTATCGTTGCTTTTTATATTTCGATAAAAGGCTTAAAACCTTTTGCTAAGAGTATGGAGTTTTGTATTTGGATTTTTGCTTTTGGCCTTTTAGTTACTATTTTGCTTTCCTTATCCGCAGGCGATTACTCTAACCTATTACCGTTATTTTCTAAATCTCCGCGCCAACTTTTTATCGGTTCGTTAAAAAGCGTTTTATGGTATGGCGACCCTGTTTTTTTACTTTATTTTTTAGGTCACGTTAAGCGGGATAGCAACTCTACCAAAAAACTAACGCTATCCTTTATTGCTTATTCTATAATTACTATAACGGTGTTTATAATTTTTTATTCTATATTTTCAAGTATTGCCGAAAGACAATATTACGCCATACTAAAAATGAGTAAATACTCTATAACCTTATCTAATATTGGTAGATACGATTATATAGCCTCACTTTTACTATCCGCAATAAGCGTATATCAAACGTCGCTACCTATAATGCTTGCAAGTATTGCTTTAAACGATTGCTTTTCGTTTAAAAACAAGTTTATATCGCCATTGATAATTATTGTAATTGTAGTTACTTTAACCTTGTTTACGCAAAACTATTTCTTTCCATCAATTGAGTTCGTGCAAAACTATTTAACTTACTTTTTTATTGCTATGACCTATTTGCTACCACTTTTAACCATTTTAATTTTAAGTAGGAGAAAAAATCTATGGTTTTTAAAAGAGCAAAAATCTTAATATTTATCTTCGTTTGCATATTTGTATTTTACTTTACTACGGATTTTTCGCTTATCAACATCGAAAAAACTGCGCTTATCGTGTCGCTTGGCGTGGATAAAGCAGAAAACGGCTATGAAGTAACAGCGCAAATAGCAATACCCGAAGTATCCAACTCTCAAGCATCGAACAAGGAATCCGTTATATCGGCAAAAGGCTCAACGTTATACGAAGCGGTAACTAAAATAGGCGGGCTTACCGGTTGGTACCCTAAACTTAGTTTTTGCAACCTTATAATTATAGGCGAAAACTTACTTACTGAAAACGTTATGGGCTTAGTCGATTTTTTCGTTAGGTCGTATAAGGTAGAAGACTCCGCTATCCTTTGCACAGCGGAAGGCTCTGCAAAAGAACTTTTACTATCGTCATCGCCACTTGATAATATCTCAGGTCTTTCGCTATCAAAAATTTTCGTTAGAGATTACGACGGTGCAAGCCGTATTATGACTACCTCTATAAAACAATTTTCTATCGGTTACTATTCAAAATCGGGTATGGGCTATATGCCTATGGTAAAAACTATCCCTACCGATGAATCGGGTAAAGGCGGAAAAACCGCCCCAACAATGTCTAAAACCGACCCGAACAGCGGTGGTAGTGGTGGAGATAGCGGTGGTGGCGAACAACAACTTGTTATATACGACGCAAGCACTGCCGTTTTGTTTAACAAAGGCTATATGGCAACCACGCTTAACGGTGACCAAGCACTTTGCTATTCAATGCTATATAAAAACGTTACTGAAGCGGTGTTTACTATCCCGTCTATCGATGACGACGGTAAAAATACAACTATATCCATAAGCGTTCATAAACTTAAAAACAAAATAACCCTTGATTACAATGGCAACACGCCTATTTTAAAAGGCGAAGTTACGGCGTGGCTTAAAATTTCCGACGTTAATGCAAGCGAAACAATAGGTGCGCTATCAACCTTAGGCAAGTTAAACGGAAAGGTTTTATACGATAGCGAAAAATTTATTAAAGATAATTTGTTAGGGGTTTTTGATAAAACCAAAAATCTTAACGTTGATATTTTTGAAATTAAAAACTTATTATATAAATATCAAAATAACCACTACGAAAGAGATAACCTTAGCATTTTAGATAGAACTTTAGCCGATTTTAATATAAAATGTGTAAACTTTATATAATCAGTTGAAAAAAATTCAATTTTAAGGTAATATGTATTTATGAAATACAAATACTTTTTATTTGACGTAGACAACACTCTTTTAGATTTTGGCGATACAGAAAAGCAAGCACTTTTTAACTCCAGCAAAATTCACGGTATACCGTGCACTGAAGAAGATTACAAAAGATATTCTAAAATCAACGATGATTGCTGGAAAAACTTAGAAAAAGGGCTTATTGAAAAATCGCAAATCGGCTTTACAAGGTTTAATAATTATTTGCCAACGGTTAATGCTAATATCGACCCGCTTGAGTTTAATAAAACCTTTATTTCTCAACTTGCGCTTGGCAAAAAACTTATTGACGGTGCTAACGAAGTAGTTAAAGCCGTTAAAGATTTGGGCGGTAAAATTTATATTGCCACTAACGGTTTTTACGTTGTGCAAGAAAATAGGCTTAAATGCCAAGAATTTTTTAAGTACGTTGACGGGCTTTTTATTTCCGAACAGTTAGGCCACGCTAAACCCGATATAAAATTCTTTGAAGAAGCGGAAAAATTAGCAGGTATTACCTTAAAAGGCAACGCGCTTATTATAGGCGACAGTTTAACAAGTGATATTAAAGGCGGAAGCGACTACGGTATTGATACTTGTTGGTTTAACCCAAACGGCTTACCTATCCCTACCGAGCCAAAAGTAACTTTTGCTATTACCAAACTTAGCGAACTTATAGATAAAGTTAAATAACGTAAAAAAAGCACCTTAAAAGGTGCTTTTAAAATCAGGATTACAAAACTATTCTACCGTAGTTTGCAATAAAACATCAAAACTAACATTAAATACAAGTTTCAAACCTAAAAGTTCAATGTCAGTCACAAAACGCTGCCCACTTTCAATTCTTTGAATTGCATTTTTATCTACATCTATGCCTAACAATTGTAATTTTTCAGCTAAAATTCTTTGAGACATTTTGGGAACTGAAGATTTCCTTAACTTAGCAATATTTCCCCCACAAATATTATTTTTGCCATTTGAATTTTTATTTTTAAACATAATTATCACCCTTTTTGACTTGTAGTGCTTGACAAAAATATTATATGCTATTATAATTTAATTATTGACATTTACTAAATGTCAATAAGGGGGAGAGCTACATGCGTAGAGTTTCTTTAGGAACAGCTTTGTTTTTTCTTATTGTAGAAATAATCGCAGCTATTAGGTATTGCGGTGTAATAGATAATTCAATTTGGTTTGTTATTGGTATTAATATACTTTTTATAATAGTGCCTATTATAAAAGCATCGATTGATTCTTAATAAAATACTTTTACACAAAAAAAATGACTTATCAAAAGATAAGTCATTTTTATTTTGGATTTAATACTTAAATTGAAATTAAGCAAGTTCAGCTGTAGCGCCTGCTTCTTTAAGTTTAGCAACCATTTTTTCAGCTTCTTCTTTAGCAACTGCTTCTTTAACAGTACCCATTTTTTCAACCATAGTTTTAGCTTCAACAAGGCCAAGACCAGTGAGTTCACGAACTGCTTTGATAACAGCGATTTTGTTAGCGCCAACGTCTTTAAGAACAACGTTGAATTCTGTTTTTTCTTCAGCTGCAGGAGCGTCAGCAGCAACTGCACCAACAACTGCTACAGGAGCAGCAGCACTTACACCGAATTCTTCTTCGATTGCTTTTACTAAACTGTTAAGTTCTAAAACAGTCATACCTTTAATTTCTTCAATAATTTTAGCGATATCTGCCATAATAATTATACCTCTCTTAATTTTTTAAAATGATTTTTTTAGGCGTTTTGCCTTTGTTTTAGGTGATTATTCACCTTTTTGCTCAGCAACTCTGTTAAGAGCAACTGCTAAGCCACGGATAATATTGCTGAGTGTACCTGCGATAGTAGAGTAAAGTGCCTCTTTCGAAGGAATAGCAGCAAGTGCTTCAACGCCCTTTTTGTCCATATAAGAACCTTCTACATAGGCGCTTTTTGCAAAGAGTTTGTCTTCATACTTCTTTGCGTTATCAACAACGATTTTAGATGCAGTAGTTTCGTCTTGACCGAAAGCAACGGCAGTAGTACCGTTAAGGTCGTTATCGAAATCAGTAACACCTAATTCGTTGAAAGCTCTTCTAACTAAAGTGTTTTTAAGTACTTTGTATTCAACGTTGGCTTTTCTAAATTCATTTCTGAATTCAGTATCTTCAGCAACAGTAAGACCTTTATAGTCAACTAAAACTACAGACTTACTTGCTTGGATTTTAGCCTTAATGTCTTCAACAACTTGCTTTTTAGCTTCAATGTGTGCCGACAATTTAAGTTTACCTCCATTATTATTTTTGCCTATAAAAAACCGTTCTTCACCGAAAGCACGATAAAGAACGGACAAAATTGTTCGATATTAAAGTACCTCGGCGGGCGTATCATACGATACATTATAAATACCAGCTTTCTTCGGCTATTTAGTTACGCGATAATTGTACCATATCGCTTTTTGTTTTGTCAATTAAAATTAAGCGTTTTTAGAATTTACTTTTACGCCAGGGCCCATTGTGCTTGCGAGTGCAATACTTTTAATGTATTGACCTTTTGCAGCTGCAGGTTTAGCTTTAATAATAGCATCTAAAAGTGCTTGGTAGTTTTCTAAAAGTTTTTCTTTACCGAAACTCTTTTTACCGATTGAGCAGTGGATAACTGCAGTTTTATCAAGTCTGTATTCTACTTTACCTGCTTTAACGTCAGCAATTGCTTTAGCAACGTCCATAGTAACAGTACCTGATTTAGGGTTTGGCATTAAACCTTTAGGACCTAAAAGTTTACCGATTCTACCAACAACGCCCATCATATCTGGTGTAGTAATGATAACGTCGAAATCAAACCAGTTTTCTTTTTGGATTTTAGCAACTAAGTCTTCAGCGCCAACGTAATCAGCACCAGCTTGAGCCGCGATATCGGCCTTTTCGCCTTTAGCGATAACTAAAACCCTCATAGTTTTACCAGTACCGTTAGGAAGTACGATTACGCCCCTAACTTGTTGGTCAGCTTGTTTTGGGTCAACGCCGAGTTTAGTGTGGAATTCGATAGTTTCATCGAATTTTGCTTTAGATGTAGCTAAAACGATATCTAACGCTTCTGCTACGTCGTATTGTTTAGTTGTATCGAAAGACTTTACGCTATCGATATATTTTTTACCGTATTTCATTATTTTGAATCCTCCTTGTGGTACTTACGAGATAAATCTCTCCCACTCACTCCTTATTCTTCTACAGTTACACCCATGCTACGAGCAGTACCTTTAATCATGCTCATACATGCTTCTAATGAAGCAGCGTTAGTGTCAACCATTTTAATCTTAGCGATTTCTTCTACTTGCGCCTTAGTAAGTTTTGCAACTTTATTCTTATTAGGTACAGCACTTGCAGTTTCGATACCGCATGCTTTCTTAATAAGTTCTGGTGCAGGTGGAGTTTTAAGAATAAAAGTGAACGAACGATCTTGATAAATAGTAATTACTACGGGAATTACATATCCAATCTTGTCTTGAGTTTTTGCGTTAAACTCTTTAGTGAATCCAGGTAAGTTGATACCGTAAGGTCCGAGTGTTGAACCTACAGGTGGGCCTGGGGTTGCTTTTCCGGCTTGTAACTGTAATTTAACTACAGCAGTAACTTTTTTAGCCATAAAAAATTCCTCCTAACGTGGTACTTGCAAGACGCCATGAAAATAGAATTTAACGTCTCTCCCACTATATTCTATCGAAAAGTAATTTTTCGTTAGTTTCTTATTATATTATATATTGATTACGCGTTGATAACTTTAAGTTGAATAAAGTCAACGTCTACTTCAGTTTCAGTACTGAACATTACAACCCTAACCTTTGCTTTTTGAGTTGCAAAGTTAAGGTCTAAGATTTCGCCTTCAAACGCATCAAGCGGACCAGAAACGATTTGAACCTTGTCGCCAACTTTAAAGTCAACAACGTCAACCTTAGTTTCAAGCCTCATACGCTTAACTTCATCATCAGAAAGCGGAAGTGCCTTACCTTGTGGACCAACGAAACCTGTTACGCCCCTTGTGTTTGTAATCATAAACCAAAGGTTGTTTGAGTAAATGAGTTTAATAAACACGTAACAAGGAAGAATTTTACGTAAAACAACTTTCTTTTTACCGTTTTTTTCTTCGATTGTTTGTTCCATAGGAATTTGTATTTCAAGAATTTGGTCTTGAAGGTTGCTGTTTTCAACCATCTTTTCCAAAGTATCTTTTACCATTGCTTCATAACCCGAATAGGTATGGATTACGTACCATTTTGCCGTTTCAGCCATTATACGCTCCTTATTAAGCACCAATCGTAGTAAGAAGGGTAAGTAACTTTCCAAGGCCTAAGTCCATTAACATAATAATAACGAAGAAAGCAAGAACAACGCCTACAACAACGCCTGTTTGCTTTACAACTTTATCAAAACTTGGCCAAGAAACTTTCTTGATTTCAGAAAAAACTTCTTTAAGTTTTCTACCCAATCTAACAAAGATGTTTGGTTTTTTTTGTTTAGGTTGAGATTTTTTAACCTCAACGTTTTTTGCTACATTTTCATTTTTCATTTTACACCTCTTAGCATTTAAACAAATGCCAAATCACACTACTTTATTATTTCGTTTCTTTGTGAGCAGTGTGTTTTTTACAGAAAGGACAATATTTGTTAAGTTCAATTCTGTCTGGAGTGTTTTTTTTGTTTTTATAAACGTCGTAATTTCTTTGCTTACATTCAGTACAAGCAAGTGTAATTCTTACTGCATTTCCTTTAGCCATTTTTCAATTCCATCCTAAAAAATTAACACCCCTACTCTTGGAGTGCTTAACTATTTTACCCTATTACGAAAGTTATGTCAACAATTTTTAGGTGGTTTTTGCAATTTATTTTATAAAATATATAATATATATTATTAAGGAGCCATTTTTAGTTAAAAATTAAAACAACTTGACTTTATGCTTTTTAAAGTGGTATAATCTTTAAATAAAGAAATACTACTAACCTTTCAGGAGTATTATTATGAACATTATTATAGTAGGTTGTGGCAATATAGGTTCAGC
>JAZLAE010000045.1:0-3724 GCA_045613025.1 Christensenellaceae bacterium
AATACTGTTCGATAGGTTGACCGCTTTGCGCACCCGCATCACAAGGGGACATATCAAAAAAACCTTTGTCTTCAATAGTGATAATTTCTTGTATCATTTTAGCCCACTCCTTAAAAGTGACATTTTACCATATTAGTGACATTTTACCATATTTTAGTGACATATTGCAATGGCTTTTTAAAAAAATATTTGATAAAATTATGTTAACTTATTATTAAGGAGAATTATTATGCTTAAAATAACATTTTTAGGTGCAGGTAGCAGCGTATTTGCTAAAAACGTACTTGGCGACTGTATGCTTAGCGATGCCATTGTAAATAGCGATTTAGAAATCGCCCTTTACGATATTGATGAAACACGTTTAAAAGAATCAGAAGTTTTAATCAACGCTCTTTCTAACAAGTATGCTGGTGGTAAAATTAAAATAACAACTTTCCTTGGCGTAGAAAATAGAAAAGACGCGCTTAGAAACGCTAACTTTGCAATCAATGCTATTCAAGTTGGCGGTTACGAACCTTGTACCGTTATCGACTTTGAAATTCCTAAAAAATACGGACTCAGACAAACTATTGCAGATACCCTTGGCGTTGGCGGTATAATGCGTGCACTTAGAACAATCCCTGTAATGAAATCTATTGCAGACGATATGGAAGAAGTTTGCCCAGACGCTTGGCTTCTTAACTACACAAACCCTATGTGTATGCTTTCTAACTATATGCAAAGATACACTAAAGTTAAAACTATAGGTCTTTGCCATAGCGTTCAAGTATGCACACCATTATTACTTAAAAAACTTGGTCTTGAAGAAAAATACGGCGACAACTTCATTGAAGAAATTGCAGGTATTAACCACATGGGTTGGCTTTTAAAACTTACCGACAAGCAAGGCAACGACCTTTACCCACTCATTAAAGAACTTGCCGCTAAGAAAAACGCTACTGAAAAGCACGACGATATGGTTAGGTTCGACTATATTAAAAACCTTGGTTATTACTGTACTGAAAGTAGCGAACATAACGCTGAATACAACCCTTTCTATATCAAGAAAAATTATCCAGAACTTATTGAAAAGTTCAATATTCCGCTTGATGAATATCCAAGGCGTTGCGTAAACCAAATTGAAAGATGGAAAAAAGAAAAAGAAGAACTTTATAACGGTGGCGATATTACACACGAAAGAAGTGAAGAATACGGCTCAAGAATAATTGAAGCAATGATTACTAACGTGCCTTACCAAATCGGTGCTAACGTTTTAAATAAAGGGCTTATCACTAACCTTCCTTACGACTGCACCGTAGAAGTACCTTGTATGGTTAACGCATCAGGTATCCACCCAACTTACGTTGGCAACCTTCCTACACAACTTGCCGCAATGAACTCAACAAACGTATTTACTCAACTTTTAGCAGTTGAAGCAGCCGTTACTAAGGATAGAGAAAAAGTTTACCAAGCCGTTATGATGGACCCACACACCGCAGCCGAACTTTCTATTGAAGATATAAAGAGTATGGTTGATGAACTTTTAGACGCGCACGAAAAAGCAGGTTTCCCTTGCTTATAATAGTAAAACAAAATCCTACACCGAAAAGTGTAGGATTTTTTATTATTTAATAAAAGTTTAATGTTGCGCAACTTAAACAGTAACAAGTATTGCGTTTTAACACTTCTCAAACATATCGGCAAGTTTTTTAGCGGAGTCTGCTAAAACCTTAACCCCGTCTAACGTGTCACCTTGATATTTTGCCATATAAGTATTTGCTTCTAAGGTAAAGTAGCCTTTATAGTCAATTTCCTTAAGTGCTTTAACGATAGGCGCAAAATCGATATTCATAGAAAACGGAATTGCGTGATTATCGTATTTAAGGTCGTTATCGTGGATATGTAAGCATTGAACGTGCTTGCCAAGAGTTTTAATAGTTTTTACGCTTGAAGTTAAATTACCAAACATTTCGCTATGGCCGATATCTACGCACGCTACGAAATAATCGTCGTTAACGGCTTCCATATGCGCTAAAAAGTTATCGTGTAGCGAACAAGCGGCTGGCACAACTACGTTTTTATTGTAGTCCCAGTTCCACATATTTTCTGTTGCGATTTTTACGTTATGCTCTTTAGCAAACGGTAAAAGTTCTAAATATATTTCAGCGTTTTCTTCAGGCGATTTGTAATTATCAGGGTGTATAACGCAAATTTCCGCGCCCGCAACCGCAGTACACTCAATAGCCCTTTTCATATAATCTTTAACTTCTTCTACGTAGATAGGAAACGGCGCGTGCGATTGATTACAACGTATACCGTTATCTTCGCCTATTTGCCTTAATTTTTTAGAAAAAGCAATATAGTCGCCTACCCTTAATACGTGGTTTAAAGTGCTTGGTTCTATACGCCTTGTACCGCCGTTCCAACGTGCCATATTAAAAAGTGAATAATCCCAAGCGTCAAAGCCTGCTTTAGCCACAAGTTCAACGGCTTTTTCTTCGCCTACGTGTTTTGAAATAGACTCTATTTCTGTAGAAATTTTCATAGTAAACTCCTTTGATTTTTACAATAATATTCTATCATTTTGCTCTTTGTATGTCAATACGAATAACAAAAAAGAAGTGTGAATTTATCACACTTCTACTTCTAATCCATCGTAGGAAATATTTACGCCCATTGTATCCGCAACCTTTTCAAGTTCTTCTTGAAGCGGGTTTACGTTATGCGAAAAATGGTTGAAATATTTAATAGTTTTACTATCAATAGAGCCTATTTCTTCTAATCTTTTAAGAAGCCTACTTAAGTTATCAAAGCCCATATGACCACCTTCATCGGTAATAGGTACGATAACGCCGTTAGTACAGTCTAAAGTAACCATATCAAAATAGATTTTGTTATCTTTAAAATAATCTAAAACTTCATCGAATAAAAATCCCGTATCGTGCGCGTAAAGTAAAGTTTTATCCCCTTTTATAATATAAATTACCGATACACCCCTTGCCATATGCCTTGCGGGAAGAGCCGTTATTTCGTAACCGTCAATTTTTACGGTTTCAAATAAATCTATCGTGTTTAAAGAGATATTTTTATAATTTTCAGGAATTTTATCAATACTTGCTTTAGTTCCGTAAACTTTTAAAGTAGGAACTTTCATATTATGCGCAAATGCACCTTGGCGCATATAAAGGTCGTCTGGCGATAAATGGTCGGTATGCGGGTGAGTTATAAACAAATATTCAATTTCGTGACCTTTAATGCCGTTAGATAAAAAGTGCGCGTAGGTATCGCTTGGAAAATCTATTAAAATTTTATCATCGATAAGCGACTGCGAACGCGTGCGAATATTTTTACCGCCAAGTTCACGCGCCTTATTACAGTATTCACAATTACAAAATACCGCAGGAAAACCTTCGGCTGCAGCCGTTCCTAAAAATTTAATTTTCATACTTTACTCCTTTTACTTAACGTAGTCAAGAATAGATAAATCGCTTGATAAAACGCTCATTATCATATAAAATCTTGGAATATGGAAAGGGCCTTTAAAAATATTACCTTTAAGCGTTGTTGACGGAGTGTTATTATAATGCAAATATCCGTACCACTCACCGTCAGTTTTATCAACAAAATATTTTTTTACGTAATTTAAAAGTTTTTGATAAAGTTTTAAATACTTTTTATCGCCAAACTGTTTGTATGCTAAAAAGCAAGCAATCATTGTTTCGCATTGTGGCCACCAAAGTTTCAT
>JAZLAE010000046.1:0-16507 GCA_045613025.1 Christensenellaceae bacterium
AACCATAATTTCACGCAATATCCAATATTATAACACATCACATAGAGATAACCGAACACATAAGTCAATGCACCTTCATTGTGCGACATTAAGGTCCAAACCAAAACCTAGTACATATACCATGTTGGGTGAAAAAACCGCCGTACTGGCTTTATACGGCGGTTAAAACGGTGTGGAGGAGAGGTAAACTCTACAATTCTATTATATCAATAAGTTAGACATTTATTCAATACAACCATGAAATTATTCTTAATCTTCTGTGATTCAAAATATAACCTTCCCTGCCGGTATGCGGTAATGACAGGTGCGAACCAAGATGACGAACGGGCTTTAACTAATATTGTATTTTCATTATGTTCATTTACATCAAAAGCGAATACACAAGGATTAGACGGGTCAAATTTTTTGGAAACAAATATAAAGCCGTTTTGCCAATCACGCCATATACCATACTTTTGGCCATTGGCAATAACTGTTGAATATATCCGGGTGTTTTTTGGACGTTTAGATATAAAGGATTTTGAATCCCTTAGGAATTCATTATCTATTGCGTATTTTGCATATTCCGTTCCTTCAATCAATTTACCAAAACGTGATTCTTTTTTAACTTTTCGGTATGCTTCGTTTTTTGCATAACACACTAAAATTGTGCCGTTCTTAAATGTTTTGAATTCGCTTCCGTATGGGATAGTTAAGTCAAAGAAATTAAAATAAGGGTTTGTAATGCTGATTGCATTACTTAACATAAATACACGTACATCACGCAGACGTGCCACCGTTTCAATAACATCCAAAAATTGTACAACTTCATTTCTTAAATAATGGTAGGTACCATTATCAATCATGAATTCATCAAACATTATATTTTTAACTTTTGGAAATGATGATGATTTCAAAATATTGGCAATGGATAATGGTATGGCAAAACCGATTACTTCGCCATTACACAAAAATTTTGTGATAGATTTTTTACTGGTTTTGATTTCAAAATTGTATTCTTTAAAAATTCCGGCATCCTGCAATTGGGCAAAGAAACCTTCCATAGCGTTTTCAAGTTCCGACATATAACGGCGGATGTAAACAAATTGGTGGCCGTTTTTCAAGTAATCATTTATGCAAAATTTTTTGCATGAGAAAGTTTTACCGCATCCACGTTCACCCAGGATAAACGAAATTAAAGCGTTATATGATAGTACCGGTTGAATATCAAAATACATAAATTTATTATCCAAGTGGCGTGGTAATAGCCGTAAACCATACCACGCCGGAATTCAAGTTTTATGACGTTGTGCATATTAATACACGTTTCCAAACGACCAGTACACCGGACGATTCTTCACCGTTGGATTCCGGCATCACTTATATTAATTTGAATGCATCAAGCCATAGGAATTTTTGAACAAATAAATTGTTCAAAACACCTGATGCGCAATATTTACGATATTCAAATCATCTGTATTACGCATCTTCATTATAACATACTATTCTACCCTTCTATGTCAATATAACCATAAAAATTTACCACTTCCCCGCTATTTTTAGACCATAAAGTCGGGGAAGTGCAAATTATGGCCCGACCCCTGTTATTGATATATCTAAGAGTAGGGAAGGGCAAAGCGGTTATAGGGGTGAAGGTGTAATATATGTTAATAGGGAAGTGCAAACATATGTTATAATGATATAGTAATTATTATATTCATCTGTTGTAATAATTACATCTCTTTTCTTCGCCGGCGTTTTCGTAACCTTGAACGCCGGTTTTTTTGTTTCACTTTTCCACATTTCCACACATGTATAAAAATTTTCCATATTGCATTTGTAAATAAATGCGTGGTTTAATGGAAATATATTTAAATGAAAGGTTACAATTATAAGAATATAAATTACACCACTTTTAACTAATTTAAGCAAATTTAAACGAAGGATTATCAAAATGGATAAAAATGAATTAACTCTTAAACACGTAAAAGTTCTGTTTGTAGAACTTGATACCGACAACAAATATGGCGCATCCATTACTATTGATGTAAGCGAACCGGATATACGTGAACAAATCACCAAATGGTATACACAAAATAAACTTAGTGAACCAAAGTTTAAAGAATACAACAATGAAAAAACGAACGATACCACCATCCAATATAACGTGAAGTTGGCCAAATTCGTGGATATTAATGATAAAGATGAATTGGGCTATGGTGCCGTTGTAAATCTTTTGATTGGTGCATACGATTACGAAAATAATTTTGGTAAAGGTACATCAAAATCTGTAAAAGCAATTTTTGTAGTGGAACCAAAAAAGAATTCCAACATGGATAAAATTGCCGAATAATTAAACCGCCGGTGGTGTAATGCCACCGGCACTATGTAAATTTTAAACTAGGTAAGGAAGGTAAAAATGCGGTACACACCGGAAATGAATCGTGAACTAAGGCGGGCGGTTCAAAATTTCAATAAGAAAGTTAAGCGGTTAGAAACTAAGGGTGTTACGTCCGCATTGTTGCCAAAAAAGGAAACTGTACGTGGTTTGAAACTTGCATATAAGAATAAACGTGATTTGAACCGCCGGTTGAATGAATTACAATCTTTTACCGCCAAAGGCGAAGTACGTGGTAATAAATACAACGTTATGGGAACAAATGAATTATTCAGATATTCCCAAAAACAATTGAATAAAACAGTTACTAGACGTAAAGCACGGCAAAGAAAATTAAAATCATCACCAATGAAATATAAAACGGTACGTGACGATGCAATTTTAAATAATGATGCCAAAATTAAATTTTTATCCAAAGATTTAGAAAATGTAAACGTAAAAACCTTGCAACGTTTAAATAAGAATGCATTATCCCTTGAAGAAACGGCAAAACGTAATGAAACTTTTTATAACTCTTATTTTAAAATGTTTCGGATTGAAGCAGGTGCAAGCGATTACGATTACGACAAGATGAAAGTAATTGAAAAAGAATTAAGAAAATTAACGCCGGACCAATTACTTGAACTTAAAGAAAATGATTCAACAGTTGCAATTATTACCGATGAATGGGTTGATTCTGAAATTAAATATTCAAGTAAAGGTGCTAAGTCAATGCGTAATAAAATTGATGCAATTTATGAAGCATTACCGGAAATTAAGGGCAAATATGGCATAGTGTAATATGTTTAGTTGTGATTTTGAAACCACGACATTTGAGCATGATTGTCGTGTATGGGCTTTTGCATGTTGTGAAATTGGACGGCCGAATAATATTATTTACGGAAATTCCATTGACGATTTCATGAAGTGGTGTGCAAATTGGGATAAAAATTATAAATGTTTTTTCCATAACTTAAAATTTGATGGTGAATTTATAATCAACTGGTTATTGAAAAACGGTTTTGAATACGTAGAATCCAAAAAAGAACGCAGGGATAAAACGTTTACAACCTTAATTACGGACATGGGTGTTTGGTACCAAATCACGATATGGTTTAAGATTGGCAATCATTACGTTAATAAGGTTGTAATTCAAGATTCCCTAAAAATCCTAAATTTTAGCGTGGCGGAAATTGCCAAAGCATTCGGGTTACCATTATCTAAACTTGAACTAGATTATAAAACGTACCGTGAAAAAGGCCACGAATTAACATCACATGAAATTGAATACATTAAACATGACGTGGAAATTGTGGCCCGTGCGCTTGAAGTGATGTTCAATCAAGGATTAAACAAAATGACCATTGCATCTGATGCCCTGGATAGTTACAAGAAGATGACGGTGCGATTCCGGCAACTGTTTCCAAAACTGGAACCGGAAGTGGATGCGGATATCCGGCAATCATATAAAGGCGGTTTTACCTATGTTTCAAAGAAGTATGCAGGCAAAGAAGTCGGCGGTGGTGTGGTTTTGGATGTGAATTCGCTCTACCCTTCACGTATGGTTCAAGAATTGATGCCACATGGTAAACCGGAAGCATTTGAAGGTAAATACGTACCGGATGTAATTTATGATTTATACGTGCAAAAGTTATCCTGTATATTTGAAATCAAACCGGATAAAATCCCATCAATTCAGTTAAAACATTCCCTATCATTCATGCCAAATGAATATTTGGAATCCAGTAATGGCCAAATTGTAACATTATGTTTAACCAATCCCGATTTGGAATTATTTTTTGAACAATATAATGTTGATGTTATTGAATGGCAGGGTGGATATAAATTCAAATCCATCAATGGAATTTTCAATAATTATATTAACCATTGGACGGAACAGAAAATACAGGCCAAAAAAGATGGTAATAAGCCAATGTATTTAATTGCCAAACTAATGTTGAACTCCCTGTATGGTAAATTTGGAACGGGAATTACCGGACGGAAAAAGATGCCGGTTTTAATTGGTGACGAAGTGCATTATGCGATGGGCGAAGAAGAAAAGAAAAGCGGGGTGTATTTGCCGGTGGCAAGTTTTATTACATCTTATGCAAGGAAATATACAATAGAAACATCACAATTGATTCGTGAGTGGTCTATTAAACACAAAGGATATGATGCATATTTATATTCAGACACCGATTCAATACATGCTAATTTGACCGAATCAGATTTACAAGCATTGTGCGACATTATAGATATTGATGATTTTCGGCTTGGTGCATGGAAACATGAATCAGATTTCGTACGTGCGAAATTCTTGCGCCAAAAGTGTTATATAGAACAGGATAAAGAAGGCGAAATTAATGTAACGATTGCCGGATTCCCTAAAAAATTAGCGCATCTTGTCAATTTTGATAACTTCAACATTGGATTTACCACCGAAGGCATGACAGATGAACAGATTGGACCGGCAGGCCGTAAACTAAGATATAAACACGTAGAAGGCGGTGTAATCCTTGTAGATACGGATTTCACCTTAAAATAACAGAGTTTTCCACAGGTTTTTCCACAGGATGAAAAAATATTAAAAAATCTTCAAAAAAGTGTTTGACTTTTTATTATGCTTGGCTTATAATGGAATCATAAGATAATAAATTATAAGAAAGGTTACAAAATGAAAGAATTAGAAATCGCAATTAAACAATTAGAAAACGCATACAAAAACTTAGAAAAAGCCGAAGAAAAAATGTTCTATGCACATTACGATAAATATTTACCATCATTAAATAGGATTTTAAAAGAAATAAATCACGCCACAACAGGTGTGGTTATTGTAAAAGCATCCCACGAAGTTGATGAAAAAACGGCAAAAGAAATTGAAGAAGTTAAGGGTGAGTAATCACCCTTAACAATAAAAATTAATGAAAGGAAAGAGAAAATGAAAGCAAACGAAATTATAAACAAAATTTGTGACAACCATAACGAACTTGCACAATGTGTTTACGATATGGGCATCTACCGCAGAGTTGGAACCAATGACGGTTACAAAGTACGTTTAGAAAATATTGAAAAGATGCGTAAATTACTTGACGAACTTGAAGAACTTAACGATAAATTAGAAGAAATGTAAAGAAAGGAAAAGGGATATGAAAACTTATTACAAAATTACATTAAATGGTAAAGAATACATCTTAAATCAAATGGACGTTGAAGTTCTGTTACATTCAAAAATCATAACAAAAAACGACATTGAAAAATTATAAATAATGTAAAGGAATTCATTATGAAATATATTATACAATTACGTTCAAAAAGAGATTTAGAACTTTTAATCCAATGCATTCATAAATGTTATTACAGATATAACGAAGATTATGATGACGAAGATGTGTATGCATTGAATACAGAATTAGATAATTTACTAGGGCAAGTAAAGAAAGCACAATACAAATGATTCAACTTATTTTAACTATTATTGACATTATTGTACTTGCATATAGCGTGTACAAGTTAGCAACGGTGGATATGAAAGGGGATAAACATGAAGTAATATATTTATTTCCAATTTACATTTGTTTAATGGTATTAATATTAATTTGGTTATAGAAAGGTTAATTATGAGTGGAACTAAAGCCGGTGGAAAAAAGGCAAGCGCAACAAATCGTGCAAAACACGGTGAAGATTTTTATAAGATAATTGGCAGTAAAGGTGGTAAGGCCGGCGGACTTAAAGGTTTTGCCGTAAATACGGAACTTGCAAAAGAAGCCGGACGCAAAGGCGGAAAGAAAAGCAAACGGGGATTATCTCGCAGAAATCCGGACGGAACGGTTTATCATACGTGGGATTATATCCGAAAGCATGCGATGGAAAGTGAATAAAATGAACATCACGCATACACATAGGGATTACAAATCAAAAATTGAAATGGCCCCGTCACGCAAATACAACGGTGCATATTATTATTCTGTGGAAATTGTTAAAAATATGATGCCGTTAATTAAAACAAAACGGCCATTTGTAACCATTAACACCGGAAAAGCATATAACCATGCTATTGTGTTTATACATAGTAATATAAGGCCGGAAGTCACGTACAATTACTTGCACAAATATAAGGATTTAATTTTAGTGTGCGGATTACGTGATACACAATTAAAAATGGCTTATTCATTCCCCGAACACACTAGCATTTATTTACCATTATCCGTAGATGTAAAAGAAGTTCAAGAATATTACATCCCGTTTGATGATAAACCATTCAATACATGTTATGCAGGGCGTTTAGGTAAATTCGTTAGTGATGACCCAATGGCCATGTTTAAAGTAAAGATGTTAACAAATCTTGACCGGACGGAAATGTTAAAACAAATGGCTAAGTACCAATACGTATATAGCGTTGGACGTACCGCCATTGAAGCGCAGGTGCTAGGGTGTAAGGTTTTAAATTACGATAAACGTTTCCCGAAGAATATCGTATGGGAAGTTCACGACAATCGTGAGATGGCAAAAGTATTAAATCAAATATTACAAGGTATAGACTATGGAAAATGAGTTTAAATTTTGGTGCCACGATAATTTCAAGCATCAAAGCGAAGATATTGAAACGCTATTTAGATACATGAAATTTTGGGGCATTCATGCAATATTATTAAATTTAGTAATTATAGGACTAATGTTATGTTTAATTTTAACGAACTAAGATTCATTGACGATTTAATCATAGAGTATTTAAAGTTCCATCCAAATTTACCGCTTAATGTGCGCAACCACATTTTAAAGTTGGATAATAAAGTACTTGAATATAAAAAACAAATTCAAGAAAACCACCAAAAAGAAATTGAAGAAGATGCGAAATACATTCGCAAAATTGTGGTATAATGCCATTACAGGTTGAACGCCAACAGGCATGCCCACCTTAATATATGTCAAATTTAACGTTGGTTGATTCAATTTCTGTTTTTCTGTTGGCCATACCGCAATATGCGGTGTGGCTTTTTGTGATACAATGAAATTATGAAAGAAACTTTATGCGTATTCTTATCCGGCGTGATTACAGGAATTGTATATTTACTTGGTGGAATAGATGTTGCCATGCAATGTTTATTAATCGCTATTGCCCTTGATTATGTTTCCGGACTTTTAAAAGCATTTCATACTAAAACATTAAGTTCAAAAATTGGCTTGCGTGGTTTAATTAAAAAACTTGGATATTTAATTATTGTGATGCTTGCCGTTTTGGTTGACCGGGTGACCGGTGAACATGGCGCAATTCGTACACTTGTGATTTACTATTTCGTAGCCAATGAAGGTTTATCCATTATTGAAAATTTATCCGTGACAAATATTCCAATACCGAAGGTTATTAAAAAAGCGTTAAAAGCATTAAAAAAGGAAGGCGCATAAATGAATAAAAATTATGTTGTGAAGAAGGGTGATGAATTTACATTCAATGTAACATTCAAAAATCTTACCACTCCACCGGATGATATCTTATTCGGTCTAAAAGAAGATTATACAAATACTAATTATGATTTCTTAATTTCACTTGCAGAGGGTACGATTCTTACAATTGATTCAAACAAATTTACGGTAAAAATTCCAGCAGAAGTTACCGAAGCATTACCATTTGAAAATTATAATTTTGATTTACGCTTTAAAGTTGGCGAAACCGTAAAAACACCATTTTATGGCCGCTTAACTATAACACCAACCGTATTTGATAAGGATTAATTATGGCAGATACAATTGAAATAGCAACCATTGAAAATGATGAAATCATCATTGAAACAATATCCGGCCCAAAGGGCGATACCGGCCCACAAGGCCCGAAGGGTGATACCGGTGATACCGGACCGGCAGGACCGCAGGGCGAAACAGGAAAGACCGGTCCGCAAGGACCCGCAGGTGTGAAAGGTGATACCGGTCCGCAAGGTATTCCAGGCCCAGCGGGCCAACCGTTTCAAACGGTTGTGGTTGATGAATTACCGGAAACTGGTGATGTAACAAAGTTATACTTGCTTAAAATGCCTGTAAAGAATATTTTATCATTGACCCCATATAAAACGGGAAGTGGATATTATAATATTAGCGTTGGAACACAAATAACATCTGAATATGATGATAAAGTAACTATTACATTGAAGCCATATGGTTTTGATTATTCTTCGACGGCAACATGGCAAGGTGCATGGTTTTTAGCAGATATTAGCGGAAATGTTTATTGTAATTTATATGCATTTCAAGGTAATGCCAATGCCCGCTCAACAGTTTATACGCTTGACGAAAATTACACTATTGTAAGAAATTTAGGAAATTCCGCTTATTCAAATTTTACACAAAATAAAAGCGTTACCGTCGGTTCAACAGAAAAATATTTGGCTTTAGCAATAGGAAGCGCAAGTGCGAATGTGGTGTTACCTGTTATAAATCCACAAGTAGAAGTAAATAATATTTATACAAATTATGTACCATATGGACAACATGAATACCGTAAATTTATTTGGTTAGATAGTATTAATAAATATGTGGAGTTATAATCATGCAATATTACGAACAAACCGTTGATGTTAATATCAACAGCATGGGTAAACAAAAAGGTTACTGTTTACAGAATTGCCGGTTGGTTTTCGGATTTAAAACCGGTAAACTTGCAAGTGCCAAAGTGGATGCCCAAAGCCAAATTAAGGCCGGTACCATGCATAATATGGACACGTTACCAACAAATGTGGTTGTACCTGTTTATGTAAAACTTAGCGGAAGTAAATACGACCATGTGATTATATCGTGGTACGGCCAATTTTATAGCGATGGCAAAAAGATTTCCCGTACATACTACAAATCATATTACGGTTGGGGTGAATGTTGTGACGGCCGAAGGGTTGTAAAAGAAACGAAATTAAAAACATTTTTGCCGGCAAAAGGTTATTGGCAATATGGCGATATTGATGACCGCATAGATTATTTGACCACCTTCATGTATGCAACATTCCCAGCTTATTGTAAGCGCAATATACTTGGTAACTTATTTGGCAAAAACTGTTTAAAGGCAATTAAAGAATTCCAAAAACGCACCGGTTTATATGTTGATGGTATTGTTGGCAAAAACACGTACAACAAATTAAAGGAATATGGATTTAAATATTAATGGAACATCAATATGACGGTTGGATATCCATACCACATTCCACGTATGATATTTGGAAAAATGCCACATTAAATAATGGATATAATGCTGATGGATATGCAGGTAACCAATGTTGGGATTTTTGTGCGGAATTGTGGTACCAATACGGGTTGACGTTATATACCGGTACAAATGGATATGCATATACATGTTGGACGGAACGCAAAAACGCCAACGCACAAACACCATTTTTTGCCGTTGAAGGAATTGAAAATATTAAACGTGGTGATTGTATTGTATTGTCTGCTATTTCCGGTTATCCGGCAGGCCATATTGCATTTGCCGATGAAGATTACAACGGAAGCGAATATTTAAATATTCTTGGTCAACATCAAGGCGAAGCATCTTCTGCCGCTGATTCATTTGTAAATGTACGTAATTTCCAAATTGGCAACCGGTTTTTGGGAATATTTCGTAATACCGAATGGCAAGTTACACCAACGGAAGAAACTAAAAAGAAAAAGTTTCCATATCCCGTGGCATGGCAACATTGGCCAAATTTCAAGCGATTTAAATAATATGTTATAATCAAAGTATGACAGATGAAGATTTAATCAAAATAACCGATTCAATGCAAGAAAAATTAGGCGCAGATAATTCCGCACTTATTGCAGATGATATAGGTTTACTTATAACCGGTAACGCAAATTCGCAAAATACATTACGGGAACGTGATGAAGAAATTGCACGTTTAAAAGCCGATAAGGAAAAATTAATTATAGCCAACGGCAATTTATTAAAGCAAGTTCCGGTTGAACATAAGGGTACAACGGAAGTTGAAAATAAATCCGAAGAAGTCACGAATATTACACTTGCCGATGCATTTGATGCAAACGGTAATTTCAAACATTAATTAATTTGGAGATATATATGAATCCATCCGAAGGGCTTGTGACCGCATTGAATAAAATGCGTGAGATGAGCGTTAAAAATGGTGGCGTTTACCATCAATATATTCCAATCGTCACGAAGGATACTTCAATCGCCGAATTTGCGGAACCAATTTTGGATTCCAATTTAACGATTGTACGTAATGAATTCGTTGGACTTTTGAAGCGTATTGTGTTCACGTCCGTTAACACTAAACTTTTTAAAAATCCACTTGCCGAACTTGAAGGCGAACGCATTCCGCTTGGTTTCGCGGGCCTGGACGTCCACGTAAATCCGGCCAAAGGGAGAGTGTTTAACATAAACGATTTCGCTGGACTTTTGCAAAAGTATGATGCCCAAATCGCCACGCAGTATTTGACCGTCAACATGGATTTGCAATACCCAGTTACTATCACCCGTGCCAAGATTAAGGACGCATTTACTTCATGGTCCAATCTTGAAGAATTCATCATGGGTATGGTAAATTCGCTTTACAATGGTGCTTATATTGATATGTTCAAGTACACCAAAGCATTGGTGACTAGCGCATATACGTCCAATAAAGTACAAGTAATGAAGATTGACGAACCAAACACCACCGCAAAAGATGAAGCATTCGTCAAAAAGATGCGTGAACTTTATACCAAGTTCCAATTGCCAAGCACCAATTACAATGCATGGGCAAAGGTTAATGCCGGTGTAGAGGGTGCATTCCCTATCGTTACTTGGTCCGAACCATCCGATATTATGGTAATGATTCGTGCCGATGTTGAAGCCGAATTAGACGTAAGCGTTCTTGCGAAAGCATTCCATATGAACGAAACCGATTTCTTGGGCCGTGTTATTGTTGTCGATGACTTCGATGTTTATGACGATGAAGGCAACAAAATTGGCGATGGTTCCAACATTATTGGTATGATTTTTGATAAATCATTCTTCAAAATTAAAACGCAAGATTTTGAAATGGATGAATTCTATAATGCCAATAACCGTACATGGCAGTATTACTTAAACGTTGTGAAGATGTACAATTATAGTGCATTTGCCAACGCCGTTGTGCTTGCAACTGAATTGCCACCAACATCCGGTGGTAGTGAGTAATCACTAATAAATACCGGGTTGCAATATACCCGGTATTTTTATACGATTAAGTTGTAAGTCTTTTCGCAGTATACGACTTAAAGCATGCTTGTACGGCATGCTTTTATGTATGTTATAATGAAATTATGTTTAGACCAGATACGGATTTATATTTATTAAAATGTCCGCTTGAAATGGATAATAATAACCAATTAACTTTTGCAAACGCCACCGCACAATATAATTATTTTTCAAGTTTACCAAAAATTGAACTTGATGCCACCACATACCAACGTAAGGATAGCACCGTCCGATTTGCCGGAAATATTGAAAATTTATACGGCTATAATTATTGCATGTATAAAAACCGTAATTATTCAAATAAATGGTTTTATGCATTTGTTACTGATTTGACGTGGGCCAATGAAGAAATGACAGTAATATCCTTAAAAACGGATGTATGGCAAACATGGCAGTTTGATTTAAATTTCAAACAATGTTTTGTTGAACGTGAACATGTTAATAATGACACTATTGGCGCACACACGATTCCGGAAAATTTAGAACTTGGCGAATATATTTGCAACCATAAAGTCACGCTTGCAAATATTCACCAAAAACGCACCAATGATGTCACCACGGCTATTGCGGTTTTCCAATTAACCACCACCACGCTTAATGCAAATAACGGCACCGGATTACCAAGTGCAACATATTGCGTTCATGGTGGTATTCCACAAGGATGTTATACCGTTGGTGTACCGCTTGATGATAATCAATCAATAGTAAAATTATCATCAATTATTGGCATGTATGATGGCGCAGGTAAAGGCGATGCCATCGTGGCATTATTTATCATGCCATATAAAAGTGACCAATGGGAAGTTAAATACGGCACGGGTTCATTATCTCAAACTACATTTTATGTACCAAAAGATTCATGGGAAAGTTATGTATATGAATCATATACAAGTGGTTTACAATCTACATTGAATGGATATACACCAAAAAATAAAAAGATGTTCGTATATCCTTATAATTATCTATATGTTACGAACAATGCCGGTGGTGATGTAGTTTACCATTTTGAAGATTTTGCAAACAATGAACCAAAATTCAACATTTATGCAACATTTGAGCAAGGTGGTGGATTATTCTTAAAACCAACAAATTCAAAAGTAAGTGACACCGTAACAACCAATGGTGAAGGATGGTCCGAAGGTTTACCAAGCGCAAAATTACCAATTTTATCATGGGCATCTGATTACTATCTAAACTGGAAAGCCGTAAATGCAAGTAATATTCGTATTCAAACTATCACAAGTGCATTGAAGTGGGGAACTAATGCACTTGGTACCATGATGGGAAGCACCGGACCAAATACTTATAGTAATCAAAATCTTGGCGCAGATGTAGCAAACATTCTTCAAACTATTAAAGAAGCCAAATTAACACCACCACAGGCCAAAGGCAATTTGAATTCCGGTGATGTATGTTACGCAAGTGATGAAGTAAAATTCGTGGTACGTAACATGTGTGTGCGTTATGAATATGCCGTTATTATTGATAAATATTTCAGTTCTTATGGTTATCGTGTGAATAGTTTTAAAGTTCCAAATATCACCGGACGTACCAACTGGAATTATGTAAAAACTGTTGGTTGTAATATTGAAGCAAAAATACCGCAATCCGACCTTGAAGAAATTAAACAGATATTTAATTCCGGTGTGACATTATGGCATACCACCACGCATTTTATGGATTATTCACAAAATAACACGATAGTTTCATAATGGAGTAAAGAATGGTAAGAAAAAAGCGAACACAACCAACAGATGAATTTGCAGATGCAATTTATATTAATGACCAAACATTCCTAGATTACCAAGAACGATTCAAAAAGATTGCCATGTCAATTTTTGAATGGAAGAATTTACCAAATTCAATGGACGGCAGATTTATTGAACGTTGTCTATATTATCTTGGCATGTGCGCATTTTTAAAAGATGAAAATTATGGATTCATCAATGTAAAGGCCACACCCGGTGGTGATTTCAATATCTATGGATTACCAACCACAATAAATTGTTATTCATATGGCTATCACGCCACAAGGCGAATGTATAGCGGTTTGAATCCCGAAAATAATGATGAATTTTCTGAATGCATTTTCGTAATGAATAACTGGGAATATATTCCTACAAGTGCAACATTATCATTATTTGCATGGCGGTTATATGAAGCGCAACGTACTTGTGATATTAATATTGCATCACAACGTACACCGATTCTTATTACCATTGACCCCGACCAAAAATTCACGTTGAAAAATATTTACGAACGTTACGAAGGAAACACACCTGTAATTTTTGCAGATAAGAACCAATTAAACCCGGATATGCTACGGGCATTGAAAACTGATGCGCCATACGTTGCGGATAAAATTACTGATTACAAAAAAGAAATTTGGAATGAAGCATTAACATTCTTGGGTATTAATAACTTGTCGGAAAAACGGGAACGCTTAATTAGTGATGAAACCAATACGAATAACGAATTAATTAACTTGAATTTAATGTCATTCTTGGCACCACGCAAAGAAGCATGCCGATTGTTTAATGAAAAATATGGATTGACCGGTGATAAAGCCATTGACGTTGAAGTCCGTTCCGATTTGGATAATTTGATTAAACGCACCGCTAGTGTGGTTGTGGATGATTATGCCGATAAAGCAATAGAACTTGAAACTAAAAAAGAATTAGGGGTAAAGGATAATGGCGAAATATAGCATTGAATTAAGGGAACTTGTAGAAACATTCGGAAAAGATGAAATTATCAAGTGGTTTTGTGACTATGAATTAACGGATTATTTAACCGCTGATGAAATCAATATCATAAACACCCGTGGTACATGGAGTAAACAGAAATTAGCCAAAAAGATTATTGACCATTATTACATGCGTGAAATTGGATTTGAAACACCCGGTTTATTCATGCAACGGGTAAAAGTTGCCATGCAAGAAATAATGGAAGAAAAATTACCATTAATTTATTCCGCATCCATTAAGTACGACCCACTTGTCAACGTAGATTTTACGGAAACTTATGCCGGTAAAAATAGCGGTGATTCGCAATCAAATACGCAAGGTTTAAACATCCATTCTGATACACCACAAAGTCAAGTTGAAAAGGAACAGATTTTACAGGGCAAATATGCAAGTAGTACGGACGGAAGCGAAGCCACGGACAAAACCGTCACAAATGGTAATGATGAATATGTCAAAACCATGAAAGGTAATTCCGGTGTTTCCGCAACGGCCCAAAAGATGATTCAACAATATCGTGAAAATATCATTATGATTGACCGGGATATTATTAACGATTTAAGCAAATTATTCATTGGTATATTATAATAGAAGCAGAAAGGATAAATTAAATGGCCATTGATTTATTGAAAATTCAATCACCGCCAAATACCTTATTTCAAGGTATTAGCACCGATTTTAAAAACAATTTGACATACGCCGAATTTTTATTGGGTGTGTTAAAGAAGTTAAATGAAACTATTATTAAAGTAAATGAAGATTCCGCATTCATTGACAATTACACCGGAAAAATTGAAGAAATTGAAGCGGAAATTGTAAAAATTTGGGCTTATTTTGACACACAAAAAGCACAAATTGATGAAGAAACCGATGCAAAAATAGAAGCATTACATGCGGAAGTTCAAAGTGAAATTTATCTAGCACGTCAATATCTTATTGCATATATTGATACCAATGTGGCAAGTTTAGAAAATGAAATTGACCAAATTACACTTGGTGCCATTGATGTATATGACCCAACCACCGGCATGAAAGCACCCTTGCAAACGGTATTGGATAATATTTATGGCGCAGGCCGTACCGATGCAATTACCGCAACAGAATATGATGCCCTTGAATTAACCGCCACCGCATATGATGCATTAGATATTACCGCATTTGATTACGATAATAATGGTAAATCACTATTAATAAGCGCATAGAAAGGATAAGTAAATGTCGCATACAAATTCAACCACAAATTATAATTTGCCACAATTTCTTGGCACCGATAAGCCGGCATGGCTTGGTGATATTAACCCGGCCATGACCGCTATTGATACCGCTATCAAAACGGCAAGCGATAACGCCACCACCGCTAGCACCGGTACCACCGCTAATACCACCGCTATTGGTACGTTGTCCAGTTTAACCACCACCGCTAAAACTGATTTGGTAAGCGCAATTAATGAAGTTGATAGTGATGTAGGAACACTAAATACGCAAGTTGGAACTAATACCAATGCTATTGCAGATAATGCAAGAAATATTATTAACCTTGATAATGGTTTAACGGCATTAACCAATAAATTCATTTTAAGCGATATTACCACCAGTAGTGTTTCACCAACAGGAACCACCAGTAATACATTAACACTTGCCCAAAACACGGAAGGTAGTGTGTTTAAGATTTATGGTTCCTTGCAAGGTACGAATATCTCTTGGCCACGTGTAGCCATTCCGGGTGCAACCGGTCAATATGGTATTGCAACTGGTTTAACTCTTAATACCGCACCTAGTGAAGCATTCGCAATTGATGGTGCTATCCTTGCAATTATTCAAAATGTAAATAACTATACAATGGTTGATAATGAACGCCCGCTTGGTATTTACGTTGGAACAGATGGTAAGATTTATCTATGGCCGTGGAGCAATGCCGGTACTTCTTCAACTGGTAGTGGCGTTGCATGCAGACTATGGAGTCCATGCTGTGTGTATTTCAATACCAACTTTGGTGACCAACCTACACCAGATAATTAATTTATGATATAAACCGCTTAGAAGGCATTCTAAGCGGTTTTTTCACCCAACATGGTATATGTACTAGGTTTTGGTTTGGACCTTAATGTCGCACAATGAAGGTGCATTGACTTATGTGTTCGGTTATCTCTATGTGATGTGTTATAATATTGGATATTGCGTGAAATTATGGTT
>JAZLAE010000047.1:0-108029 GCA_045613025.1 Christensenellaceae bacterium
TTTTAAAAAATTATTAAATATTATGCAAAAATTAGTTGACAAATAAAATTTAAAAGCGTAATATAGACGTATCAAAAGCGAAAACGCTTTAAAAAGTAAAAAAATTATTTTTAGGAGATAAAAATTATGAAAAAATTTCTCACACTCATTTTATCTTTAACCCTTGCATTAGGCGCTTGTTTAGGCTTAACTGCTTGTGGCGGTGAAGGTACTAAATACGTTGCAAATGCTATCGAAGGTATCGAAGGCGAAGAATTCGGTTTCGCTGTTGGTAAAAACTCTTCAAAGAAAGCAGAAATCTTAAGGGCTATGAATGCTGTTATTGATGAAACTGACCTTGAAGCAGTAGTTAACTACTTTACAGCAGTTTACGAAGAAAAAGAACCTGCTAACTCTTTAACTTTCCCTAACCTTGACGATAATACTGCTGGTGAATTAAAAGTTTACACTGAATCAGGCTTTGCTCCATTTGAATTCGTTGACGAAAACAACAACGTTATCGGTGTTGATATGTATTTAATGTCACTTGTTTGTGAAAAGTTAAATATGACACTTAAAATTACTGATATGTTATTCGACGGTATTTGTGGTAAAGTTGCTACTGAAGATAACGCTGTAGGTGCTGCAGGTATCACTATTACTGATGAAAGAAAAGAAACTTTAGATTTCTCTAACGCATACGTAAGTTCTGTTCAATACATCATTTCTACTGAAGACCAAGCATTTACTAAACTTGAACAATTAAAAGGTAAGAAAATCGGTGTTCAAAAAGGTACTACTGGTTGGCTTTTAGTTAAAGATGAAATCGAATCAGGTATTTTAAAAGATTCTGGTGCAACAGTTGTTGAATACGATAGCGGTCCAGTTGCTTTCACTGCATTAAAAACAGGTAAAGTTGATTTCGTAGTTCTTGATAAACTTCCTGCATTAAGTTTAGTAAAATAATTAAAATAATCTACTCGTAAAGGAGGGTTTTTCAAAGCCTTCCTTTTATGATTGTAAAGGGAAAAATATGTTATATAATACTTTAATAAAAGCCGACCGCTGGAAGTGGTACGTTGACGGCATAGGAAAAACGATATTGATTTCAATGGGTGCAATCGCTATCGGTGTAATAATCGGTATAATAATTGCGCTTATAAAATACGTTAATAAAAAATTTAATAAACTTACCGTTTTATCTAAAATTTGCGATTTATACCTTACGGTATTTAGGGGTACACCTGTTTACGTACAATTACTTATAATGTACTTTATAGTTTTAGTTGCGCTTCCTTCGTTACCTATTGCGATAGTAACCTTTGGTATTAACTCTGGCGCGTACGTTGCTGAAATTATCCGTGGTGGTCTTGAAAGCGTTGACGATGGTCAATTAGAAGCAGGCGCATCACTTGGTTTAAGCAAAATTCAAATTATGACTAATATCGTACTTCCACAAGGTTTAAGAAGGGCATTACCTGCATTATTTAACGAATTTATTGCTCTTATAAAAGAAACTTCAATCGTTGGTACTATCGGTATTATTGATATTACTAAAGTTGCTGCAAACATTACTGCAAGAACGTTAGACCCGTTTATGCCGTACATTATTTCAGCAGTTATATATTTAGTAATAGTTGTTGGGCTTACACAACTTCTTAAAGTTTTAGAAAGGAGGCTTGCAAAAAGTGATAGACAATAATGTTAAAAAAGCCGACCTTAAAGTAGGCGATACAATCTTAAGTGTAAAAGAACTTTGCAAATATTTTGGCGATAATAAGGTTTTAACTGGTATTGACATTGATATTAAAAAAGGCGACGTAGTTGCTATCGTTGGTCCATCGGGTTGTGGTAAATCTACCTTTTTAAGATGTTTAAACCTTTTAGAACAACCAAACGCGGGTGAAATCGTATTTGAAGGCGATTACGTTTATAAACTTTATAGTTTATACACCAAAGAAAAAATCGACGAAATCAAAGCCGAAATCAACAAACTCAAAAAAGAAAAAGCAGAAATTCCTGAAGAATTAACTAATAAACTTGAAGAGTTAAAAGTTGAATACGCTACTAAAAAAGCGGAAGAAAAGGCTATTTCTAAAACTATTCAAAAAGGTTTAAATAAACACCGCCAAAAAATTGGTATGGTTTTCCAACAATTTAACCTTTTTGCTAACTTAACTATTCTTAAAAATATTACTTTAGCGCCTATTAAACTTAAAGGTATGTCTAAGCAAGAAGCAGAAGAACTTGCTTTATCCCTTTTAGATAAAGTAGGGCTTAAAGATAGGGCAAACGATTATCCTTCGGCATTATCGGGCGGTCAAAAACAACGTGTTGCAATCGTTAGGGCACTTGCTATGGAACCAGACGTTATGCTTTTTGACGAACCAACTTCAGCGTTAGACCCTGAAATGGTAGGTGAAGTTTTAAACGTTATGACAAGCCTTGCAAAAGAAGGTATGACTATGATTGTTGTAACACACGAAATGGGCTTTGCAAGGGAAGTTGCTAACCGCGTTATCTTTATCGACGGTGGCGTTATCGTTGAAGAAAACGAACCAAAGGAATTCTTTGAAAACCCTAAAAACCCAAGACTCAAAGATTTCTTATCCAAGGTTTTATAATCTCACCTAATTGATTTTGAACGGCAAAACACTTCAAAATACTTTGCGTTTTGTTTCGTTTCGTACTTTTCAAGTACGCGCCTACACAATGACGCTTGTCTTTTTCGTGTTTTATCCGTTAAAACGTGTAAACACTAATCAATTATTCTCAATTCTAAAACCTTAAAAATTTAAAAAAACAAAAACAAAATTTAAAATATAATATAGGTGATTATTATGGATAAAAAAGATATTAAAAAAGTTGTACTTGCATATTCTGGGGGTCTTGATACTTCTATCATTATTCCTTGGCTTAAAGAAAACTACAATAACTGTGAAGTTATTGCCGTATCTGGTAACGTTGGTCAAGCCGACGAACTTGAAGGCTTAGAAGAAAAGGCTATCAAAACCGGCGCTTCTAAAATCTATATTGAAGATATTACCGACGAATTCGTTGATGATTTCGTTATCCCTACAATGAAAGCGGGCGCTATGTACGAAGAATATTTACTTGGTACTTCATTTGCACGTCCTGTTATTGCTAAAAGAATCGTAGAAATAGCAAAAGCCGAAAAAGCCGACGCTATTTGCCACGGTTGTACTGGTAAAGGTAACGACCAAGTTCGTTTTGAACTTGCTGTTAAGGCTTTAGCACCAGAAATGGCTATCATTGCGCCTTGGCGTGAATGGTCAATAAAAAGCCGTGAAGAAGAAATCGAATACGCTGAAGCGCACAACGTTCCACTTAAAATCAATCGTGAAACTAACTACTCTAAAGATAAAAACTTATGGCACTTATCTCACGAAGGTTTGGACTTAGAAGACGCTGGTAACGAACCGCTTTACGAAAAAGAAGGCTTCCTTGAAATGGGCGTATCTCCGCTTCAAGCACCAGATAAGCCAACTTATATCACTATGGAATTTGAAAAAGGTGTTCCTGTAGCGTTAAACGATAAAAAAATGTCGGCTAAAGAAATCATCTTAGAACTCAACAAACTTGGTGGCGCTAACGGTATTGGTCTTTTGGATATCGTAGAAAATCGTCTTGTTGGTATGAAATGCCGTGGCGTTTACGAAACCCCAGGCGGTGCAATTTTATACTTTGCGCACAACTACCTTGAAACTCTTTGCCTTGACAAAATGACTTCACACAAAAAACAAGAACTTTCTATCACTTTTGCTGACCTTGTTTATAACGGTCAATGGTTTACACCGCTTCGTGAAGCGTTATCTGCTTTCGTTGATAAAACTCAAGAAAACGTAACAGGTAAAGTAAGACTTAAACTTTACAAAGGTAACATCATTAAAGCGGGCGCTTGGAGTGATTACTCACTTTATAGTGAAGAAATTGCAACGTTTGGCGAAGACAACGTTTACAACCAAGCAGATGCAACAGGCTTTATCAACTTATTCGGTTTACCACTTAAAGTTCAAGCCGAAGTATTACAAAAACTTAAAAAATAAGGATTATTATGGCGAAAATGTGGGCGGGAAGAACGTCTGGTGAAACAAGCAAGATTGCCGACGATTTTAATTCTTCCATATCATTTGATAAAAAAATGTACAAACAAGACGTATGCGGTTCTATGGCGCATGCGTCTATGCTTGCTTCTAAGGGAATTATCTCAAACGAAGATAGCAAACTTATAATAGATACTTTAGCGGAAATTTTAGCGGATATTGAAAGCGGTAAACTTGAAATCGCAAGCGATGCGGAAGATATCCATATGTTTATTGAAAGCGTACTTACCGATAGAATTGGTGACGTTGGCAAAAAACTTCACACCGCAAGAAGCAGAAACGACCAAGTAGCGTTAGATTTAAGGCTTTATATGCGCGACCAAACGGCTTTAGTTATCGATAAAATCAAACTTTTAATCGAAGTTATTACCGAAAAAGCCGAAGAAAATCAAGACGCTATTATGCCGGGCTACACTCATTTACAACGCGCTCAACCTATCACTTTTGCGCATCACCTTTTAGCGTATGCTATGATGTTTATTCGTGATATCGGTAGGCTTAATGACGCCGTTAAGCGTATGAATTACTCTCCGCTTGGCTCTTGCGCAATGTCGGGTACAACGTATCCAACCGACCGCGATATGGTAGCAAAAGCGCTTAACTTTGACGGTATCACTATGAACTCTATCGACGGTGTTTCTGATAGAGATTACTGCATTGAACTTTTATCGGCGTTTTCAACGATAATGATGCACTTATCAAGGTTTAGTGAAGAAATTATTTTATGGCAAAGTTGGGAGTTTAAGTTCATTGAACTTGACGACGCTTTTTCTACTGGCTCTTCTATTATGCCACAAAAGAAAAACCCTGATATGGCTGAACTTGTACGCGGTAAAACGGGTAGGGTTTACGGCGATTTAATGGGTATGCTTACAATGCTTAAAGGTATTCCGCTTGCGTACAATAAAGATATGCAAGAAGATAAAGAATGCATTTTTGACGGCGTTGAAACTGTTATTAAGTGTTTAGACGTATTTGCGCCTATGATTAAAACTTTAAAGCCTTTAAAAGAAAATATGTACAAGGCTTGCACTAAAGGTTTTATTAATGCAACAGACCTTGCCGACTATTTAACTAAAAAGGGTATGCCGTTTAGGTCTGCTTATAAAATCGTTGGTACAATCGTTGGCGATTGCGTTAAAAAGGGTATTACCCTTGATGAGTATCCGCTTGAAGACTATAAAAAGTTCGCTGATATCTTTGATAACGACTTATACCAAGAAATTTCTATGGAAACTTGCATTAAAAAACGTATTTCTAAAGGTTCTACTGGTTACGAATCAGTTAAAGAACAAATCGTTTACGTAAAAGATTTTCTTGCAGACTAATTAAAGGAGAATAAAAATGGGTTTTTTAAAAGGTAAAGATTTTTTAAAACTTTTAGATTTTACGCCTTGTGAAATTGAAAAACTTATAGACCTTGCAATCGATTATAAACAAAAAAAGAAAAACGGTGTTTTTCACGATGACTACAAGGGTAAAAATATAGCGCTTATTTTTGAAAAAACAAGCACGCGTACAAGGTGTAGTTTTGAAGTTGCCGCTCACGACCTTGGTATGCACGTAACTTACCTTGACCCAACGGGTTCACAAATAGGCAAAAAGGAAAGTATTGCAGATACCGCAAGGGTATTATCTGGCATTTACGATGGTATTGAATACCGCGGTTATGGTCAAGAAATCGTTGAAGAACTTGCAAAATACTCAAAAGTTCCCGTATGGAACGGCTTAACTAACGAATTCCACCCAACACAAATCCTTGCTGACTTTATGACTATTAAAGAACAATTTGGGTCTTTAAAGGGTGTAAAACTTGTTTATATGGGCGATGCAAGATACAATATGGGTAACTCTTTAATGGTAGGCTGTGCAAAAATGGGTATGGAATTTGTTGCTTGCGCACCTGAAAAATATTTCCCTAATAAAGAGTTAATTAGCGTTTGTCAAGAAATAGCAAAAGAAACTGGCGCAAAATTATCTTTTGAAAGTAACGTAGATAAAGCAGTTAAAGGTGCTAACGTTATTTATACCGACGTTTGGGTTTCTATGGGCGAACCTGATAGCGTTTGGGAAGAAAGAATTAACGAATTAACGCCATACCGCGTAACGATGGACGTTATGAACAAAGCCGATAAAAACGCGGTGTTTATGCACTGTTTACCAGCCTTTCACGATTTAAAAACGGTTATCGGTAAAGAAATTAATAAAAAATTCGGCATAGCCGAAATGGAAGTAACCGACGAAGTGTTTGAAAGTGAAAAGTCTATCGTGTTTAGTGAAGCCGAAAACAGAATGCATACAATTAAAGCGGTTATGTCCGCAACACTTTAAAGAAACAAACTCTAAACGGCGTTATGCGTCGTTTCTGTGTAGTTCGCCAGACTTCGATGACCAAAAAGGTCTATCTCAGCCTGTCGTCTACACGAGCCTAGCCTAACTTGTTTATAGTCCGTTTCTTACTGAAATAAGTTATTTAAGGAAAACAACCACAGTTTACAAACTTGTTTGTAACATCGTTAGTCACAAGACTACACAGTTTTTGTGGGTAGCAAAACATCGTTTGGCGCTAGCCAACTTCGTTTAGAGCCTTGTCTTACTTGTGTTTGATTTGTCCTTATGAAACACGGCGTAATACGGCAACACACTAATGTAAAATATAAATTAAACCCCGAAGATATCGGGGTTTTTAATTTTATTAAAAAAGTTGAAAAAAATTGCAAAAAGGTCTTTTCATTTGACAAAATTAGTGGTATACTGTATTTACTGAAAATTTTGGGATATAAAGGAGTATCACTTATGAAATTTGTACCTATTTACGATAAAGAATATTACCCAATGATTGTTAAACTTAATGAGTTTAAAAAAGAAGTAGCATCTTCAAACAAAAAACCACTTAAGATTTGTGTAGAAAGAAACAAAGGTTATAACTTTATTTACGACCTTGATATTTTTGCTGATGAATCAAGATTTGAAGATAACTACCAAATCGTTGAAAGGCTCATTAAAACTATTTTATGGGTAGCAGGCGGTTATAAGGTATATATCGCTGGCGACGATTATTTATTTGATAGAATTTACGCTGATTACACAATGGAAGGCGCAAGGGCGTTTGACGTTAAGTTTATGTCTGGCGTATATGAAAAACCATTTGAAGTAGTTAAGGCTACTTTTGAAACAATCCCTGAAAAGAAAAGTTGTTCGCTTAAAGTTGGCGGTCACCTTGACGGTTGCCGTATCGGTTTTGACGCGGGCGGTTCTGATAGAAAGGTTTCTGCCGTTATCGACGGTAAGGTTGTTTATAGTGAAGAAGTTGTTTGGTTCCCTAAAATCAATAGCGACTGGCACTATCAATATGACGGCATTATGGAATCAATGAAAACTGCTGCAAGCAAAATGCCACGCGTTGACGCTATCGGCGTTTCTTCTGCGGGTGTTTACGTTGATAACAAAATTATGGTTGCATCGCTTTTCTTAAAAGTTCCTGAAGACGATTTTGAAAAACACGTTAAAACAATGTATATCGACATTGCTAAAGAATTTAATGCTCCACTTGAAGTTGCTAACGACGGTGACGTAACTGCACTTGCCGGCGCTATCGACCTTAAAGATAACTCAGTTCTTGGTATCGCAATGGGTACAAGTGAAGCCGTTGGTTACATCAACCACGAAGGTTGCTTAGAAGGTTGGCTTAACGAACTTGCGTTTGCACCAGTTGACTTTAATAAGGGCGCTATGGTTGACGAATGGTCAGGCGACTATGGTTGTGGCGTAAAATACTTCTCACAAGATAGCGTTATCAAACTTGCTGAAAGCGCAGGCTTTAAGTTCGAAGAAGGTTTATCTCCTGCAGAAAAACTTAAAGTTATTCAAAAACTTATGGCTGAAGATAACGAAATGGCTTACAATATTTACGACTGTATCGGTATCTATCTTGGTTACACTATTGCTTACTATAGCGAATTCTATAACATTAAACACGCCCTTTTACTTGGTAGGGTAACTTCTGGTAAGGGTGGCGATATTATCCTTAATAGGGCAAGACAAGTTATTGAAGAAGAATTCCCTGAGTACGCTTCAATCAAAATGCAAATGCCAGACGAATCAAACAAAAGGGTTGGTCAATCAATCGCTGCTGCATCTTTACCAGAGATTAAATAAGTTTAAACTTATTAGCAATAAAAAGTTCTCAAGTTTTTTTGAGAACTTTTTTATTTTGTAATATAATCGTTTTGAATTTGTGACAAAAAGTGCTAAAATATTGTTATTATGAAACTAGAATTACTTAATAGTTTAAAAGGCTATAAGCCAAAGAATTTAATTAACGACCTTTTAAGTGGACTTCTTGTTGCTATTATCGCAATGCCACTTTCAATTGCACTTGGTTTGCAATCTGTACCACAAGACGTGGGTGATGGTATTCAAATGGGTATTATCACCGCTATTATTGCCGGCTTTATCGTTTCGGCTTTTGGTGGTTCAAGATTCCAAATCGGTGGTCCAACCGCAGCGTTTGTAGGTATCATTTTTGGATATTTAAGCGACCCTGAAATCGGGCTTATCGGCTTGCAAATAGCAACTATTATCGCGGGTGTTTTACTTATTTTACTTGGCGTTTTCAAACTTGGTTCGCTTGTAAAATTTATACCTTTTCCTATAATCGTTGGTTTTACAACTGGTATTGGTATAACACTTTTTGTTGGTCAAATTAAAGATTTTTGCGGTTTTGATAGTACAGGCGTAGAATTTATTGAAAAAATCATCGGTTTTATCGAAAATATCAATACTTTCTCACTTGCATCTTTCTTAATCGGTTTAGGTACGCTTGCTACTATTTATATTTTAAAAGCGGTAAACGGTAAACTTCCTGGCGCGTTCATTGCTATCGTGCTTTTCACTATTATTAATATTTTAATCGGTGGCGAAAATTTAGGCGTTACTACAATCGGTGGTAAGTTTGGCGAAATCAAAGCGGAATTTAACTTAATTAACTTTTCGCTTATAGGTAGCGTTAAGTTTGTAAAACTTATTCTTCCTGCTATCGTAATTGCGTTTTTAGGCGCGCTTGAAAGTTTACTTTCACTTACCGTTGCCGATGGTATGAGTAAACTTAAAAGTAACGTAAACCAAGAACTTTTAGGTCAAGGCCTTGCTAATATCGGTTCTTCAGTTATGGGTGGTTTACCTGCAACTGGCGCTATTGCAAGAACTTCTGCTAACATTTCAAGCGGTGCTAAATCTTCCTTAGCCGGTGTATTCCACGCGGTATTTATGCTTATAATGTACTTCCTTTTAATGGGCGTTGTTAAATACATACCACTTTCTGCTTTAGCGGCGGTACTTATTAGCGTTGCAATTAAAATTATGGATATTAAAGAGTTTACTAAACTTGCAACCTTTGGTATTCGCGACGGAATTATCTTATTTGCAACTATGCTTCTTACCGTATTTACCGATTTAACTTACGGCGTTCTTGGTGGTTTAGCGTTATCGTTTATTTTAAACGCTAAAAACATTGCTAAAAAGTTTAATATCGAAAAGGTAGAAAACGTTTATAAAGTAACTGGTTCGCTTTACTTCTTATCGGCAAACAAACTTTTTGATTATATGATAAAAGAACTTGAAACGGAAAGTAAAATCACACTTGATTTAACAAACGTTGATAGGGTAGATTACTCAGCAGTAGAAAAGATTTCTAAAATTATTGCTGAAGCCAAAAACCAAGGCAAAACAGTAGAAATTTTAGCGGATAACGAAACTATCAACAAACGCTTAGACAAATACTTATAAAAACCTTAAAACACTTTAAACAATTGCGTTTAAAGTGTTTTTTACTATTGATAAATAGTAAAAAGTATGGTAAAATATATATATAAAAGTATTAGGAGAAATTTTATGATTTTTAGTCCGAACCACCCGATAATTTACGTTATTGTAGCGCTAATTATTTTAGCGGTTATCGGTCAAGCCGTTTTCTTTATGGCTAAGGCTTTAAAGCGCGCTAAAGAAATCGGTATGAGTAAAAGTAAAATCAATAAGGCGATAAAAACGTCTATCATCTTTACAATTGCGCCTACTATTGCTATAGTAATTAGTATTTTAACTTTATCGCAAAGTTTAGGTATTCCGCTTCCTTGGCTACGTTTAAGCGTAATAGGCTCTATGTCTTACGAAATAGTTGCCGCAACCAATGCCCTTAACGGTATGGGTATTACTGAAATCGGTAGTTTAGTAAAAACTATCACTGCCGAACAGTTTGTTACCGTTGCGCTTGTTATGACTATTTCTATTATGGCGGGCTTACTTTTAGCGCCTATCATCGGCAAAAAACTTCAAACTGGCCTTATCAACCTTGAAAAGAGAGATAAAAAGTGGAGTGACGTTTTCTCTAACTCACTTTTTATGGGTATGATTGCCGCCTTTTTGGGTTTAGTATTCTGTGATGTTACTGGCGTTTTTGTTGGCGAAACTAAGGGTTTAATTCCTGTACTTGTATTCTTTTCATCGGCTATCGTAATGCTTCTTTGTGGCCTTATAAGAAAACTTACAAACTGGTCGTTTATCAACGAATACGCGTTGCCTATCAGTATGGTTGTGGGTATGATACTTGCAATTCCGTACACGGCTTGGTTAGGTTAAAAGGGGGGGATATTATGAATAAACAGTTAAATAATTCTTCTTTTTTAAACGACGTACACAAATACGGTAGAGTTTGGAACTTTACAATGGCGGGAATTTTAATGTTATTCCCAATCGTTTTATGTATAATCTTTTCCGTTACTCCTAACTGGTCGGGTTTAGTAAAAGGCTTAATTGCTACGTTACCTATGTACTGGGCGGTTGGTATTGTAGAAGTGTTTACTTATATACCTATGCTTGGTGCGGGTGGTTCGTATTTATCTTTCGTAACTGGTAACATCAGTAACTTAAAACTTCCTTGCGCACTTAACGCTATGGATACTGTTGATGTAAAACCAGGTACTGAAGAAGGCGAAATTATCTCTACTATCTCTATTGCCGTTTCATCTATCGTAACTACGCTTATTATCTTGCTTGGCGTAATTTTAATCGTTCCGCTTGAACCTATACTTTCAAACCCCGTTTTAACACCAGCGTTTGATAGTATCGTTCCTGCGCTTTTTGGTGGACTTGGCATTGTTTTTGTTGCTAAATGCCCTAAAATTGCTATTGCGCCTTGCATTTTAATGCTTATATTGTTTATTTTCGTGCCAGCGTTAAATGCGGGAACAGTTGGTATTATGGTGCCTGTAAGCGTGCTTTTCACTATCGGTGTATCGCGTATTATGTATAAAAAAGGGTGGTTATGATATGGACTGGCATCATTATTTATTAATAGGTTTAGGTGCGCTTGTTTTATTGCTTTTAGCGGTTGTTTTGATAAGAACTTTAATGTTCAAACCGTCTAAAATCGCGCCTAAAACCTTTGAAAAAGAAGAATTTAATAAAGACTTAGCCGTTGAAAATTTACGCGAACTTGTAAAGTGTAAAACTGTTTCCGACTACGATAAATCAAAGGAAGATGAAAAAGAGTTTGAAAAACTTTACGCGTTGCTTCCTAAACTTTATCCAAACGTTATAAATACTTGCGAAAAAATAGAACTTCAAAACCGTGGCTTGCTTTATAAATGGGTGGGCAAAAATCACGATAAGCCGGCAGTACTAATGGCGCATTACGACGTTGTTTCGGTTGTACCTGAAAACTGGGACAAACCGCCTTTTGAAGCAATACTTGAAAACGGCGTTTTATGGGGACGCGGTACGCTTGATACCAAGGTAACTTTTAACGCGATAATGTTTTCGGTTAACCACTTAATCGAAAATGGTTTTGTGCCACAAAACGATATATACCTTGCTTTTTCGGGCGGGGAAGAAATTAACGGCTTAGGTGCAGTTGATATCGTTAACTACTTTAAGGCTAAAGGTATTACGCCTTATATCGTTGTTGACGAAGGCGGTGCGGTTGTTGAAAACGTTTTCCCTGGCGTTAAAGAGCCTTGCGGTTTAATCGGTATAGCCGAAAAAGGTATGATGAATTTAAAGTTTACCAACAAGTCAAACGGTGGTCACGCTTCTTCGCCAAAACCACATACGCCTATCGGCATTTTATCTCAGGCTTGTTGTAACGTGGAAAATAAACCGTTTAAAGCAAAACTTTGTACGCCAGTTCGTGAAATGTTTAATACTTTAGGTAGGCGTTCAACTTTTGTGTATCGTATGATTTTTGCTAACCTTTGGCTCTTTAAAGGTGTGCTTGATATGATTTGTAAAAAATCGGGTGGCGAACTTAACGCGATGATGCGCACAACCGTTGCTTTCACTCAAGCCGAAGGTAGCCAAGGCGTAAACGTAATTCCGCCAGTTGCATCAATCACTGCAAATATGCGAATTAACCCTAACGACAGCGTTAAAATTGCTGAAGATTACATTAAAAAAGTTGTAGATAATAACGAAGTAATTTTAGAAAACTTAACGTCAGTTGAGCCAAGCCCTATATCTGAGTGCAAGTGTGAACAGTTTGATAGGGTGGCAAACGCTATTAACGGAACTTGGGGAACTAACGTTCTTGTTTCTCCGTACCTTATGGTGCAATGTTCAGATAGTAGGCATTATAGGGATATATCAAACCACGTTTATCGTTTTTCGGCAATGGATTTAACAAGTGAAGAACGTAAAACTATTCACGGCAACAACGAAAGGATAAGATTACAAACTATCCACCGCGCCGTAGAATTTTATATTCGCTTAATTAAACAAAGTTAATATTAAACACCGTAGTGTAACGCTACGGTGTTTTTTGCGGTGAAATGTCGAAAAGGCGGTGATAATTATTAGGTTTAGCCTTTTTTACTTTACAAAAATTAAGTTTAATTATATAATTAAACTATGCTTAAGATTGTTAACGTGCAAAAAAACGGCGTTGGATATGAAATAGGGCTTGAAAAAGGCGACGTTATCGAAGCCTTTAACGGTTATCCCGCTCAAGATATTTTAGACTACGTTTACTTTAACGGCCAGGAAGAGTTTTCTATTACCGTTAAGTGTAAGGGTGGGGAAACGTCTACCGTTTATATCGAAAAGGATTTTGACGAAACTTTAGGTTTATCTTTTGAAGATGACGGTTTAAAACTTAAAAGATGTCAAAATAGGTGTATTTTTTGTTTCGTTGACCAAATGCCTAAAGGTATGCGCAAGTCCCTTTACGTTAAAGACGATGATTACCGCCAAAGTTTTTTAGTTGGTAATTTTATAACCTTAACAAACCTAACTAAAAGCGATATTGATAGGATAGTAAGGCTTAATTTAAGCCCGCTTTACGTTTCAGTTCAAACGATAAACGGCGAAAAGCGTAAAGAAATGCTTGGCAATAAAAATGCCGATAAAATTGAAAGTCAACTTAAACTTTTAACTGATAACGGTATAAGAATTGAAACTCAAGTAGTGCTTGTAAAAGGTGTGAACGACGGTTGTTATTTAACTGAAACTCTTGAAAAATTATACGCTATGCGCCCTAATTTACAATCAGTTGCAATAGTTCCGTGCGGAATAACTAAAAATAGAAATGGGCTTTATCCTATCGGCGATATCGATAAAGGCTACGCTAACTGTGTTATTGAGCAAGTTAATGATTTTAACCTTTCAGTTAAAGAAAACTTTGGTATTTTAGCCGATGAGTTTTATATACGCGCGGGGCTTGAAATTCCTAAACCTGAAACGTACGGTGAGTTTACGCAAGTAGGCAACGGCGTAGGTATGACGGCTAAGTTTATAATGGAGATTGACGAAAACTTAAAACCATCGACAAATAGTGGTGAGTTTTTAATAGTTTCGGGCGTTTCTGCAAGCGGTATTTTAACTGAACAAGCGCAAAAAGTTAGTAAAGCGATAAAAGGCGTTTCAATAAAGGTAAAACCTATAATAAACGAATTTTTCGGCGATACGGTAACTTGTACAGGGCTACTTACCGCTACGGACATTTTAAAGGGGATAGAAAACGAAAAGTCTTTTGACTACTTAGTTATTCCCGACGTTTGCTTAAAACAAGATGAAGACGTCTTTTTAGACGATATAACATTAAAAGAATTTCAAAAAAGGGTAAATAAACCCGTAATAGTAACCGATGGTAGCGGTCAAAGTTTTATCGACGCGTTTACCTTAGGCGAAAAAGTAAGGATAATAAAATGAAAAAACCTATAGTTGCCATTGTTGGCAGACCAAACGTTGGTAAATCAACGTTTTTCAATAAAGTATCAGGTAAAAAAATTTCTATCGTTGAAGACAAACCAGGTGTTACAAGGGATAGAATTTATTGTGATGCAGAATGGTGCGGTAAAAGTTTTACAATGATTGATACTGGTGGTATCGAACTTAAATCGCAAGATGAAATGTGGCGTCACATAAAAAAACAAGCGGAAATTGCTATCGAAACTGCCGACGTTATCATTTTTATGACTGACGTTAAAGGTGGTATTACCGCTTCAGACCACGAAGTTGCTTCAATGCTTAGAAAATCAAATAAACCTATTGCGCTTGCAGTTAACAAAATGGATAACTACAACGAAATGGTACTTATGGAATATTACGAATTAGGGCTTGGCGTTCCGTATGGTATTTCGTGTGAACAAGGTAAAGGTCTTGGCGACTTTTTAGATGAAGTTTGTTCGCATTTTGATGCTATTGATGAAGCAGAAGAAGACGAATATATCAAAATTGCTATCGTTGGTAAACCAAATGCAGGCAAATCAAGTTTAACAAACAAACTTTTAGGCTATGATAGAACTATAGTTTCTGGTATTGCGGGAACTACCCGTGATGCGATTGATACGCCTTTTGAATACGATGGTCAAAAGTTTATGCTTATTGATACCGCGGGTATTCGTAAGAAAAAATCCGTTAATGAAGACGTTGAGTATTATAGCGTTATACGTGCGCTTGGCGCGATTAGAAGGGCGGATATTTGCTTAGCCGTTATTGATAGTACTGAAGGGTTAACCGAACAAGACGTTAAAATTTTAGGCTATATACACGAACAAGGCAAGCCGTCTATCGTAGTTATGAATAAGTGGGACGCTATTGATAAAGATACTTATACTATCGAAAAATTCAAGGCTAAACTTGACTGTGATTTAGCGTTTATGGATTATTATAAATCTATATTTATTTCTGCAAAAACTGGTCAAAGAACTGAAAAAATTCTTAAAATGGCTATGGAAGTTTTAGAAAACGCTAAAAGGCGTATTTCTACAGGTACGCTTAACGACGTTATTACCGACGCTATTAGAACTACCGAACCGCCTACCAAAAACGGACGTAGGCTTAAAATTTACTATTCTGTACAAGACGGTATTGAACCACCAACGTTTGTAATGTTCGTAAATGCCGTTGACCTTATGCACTTTAGTTATAAAAGGTATTTAGAAAACACTTTACGTAGTACTTTTGATTTTAGCGGTACACCTATTAGGCTTTTCGTTAGGGAAAAGAATGAGGACGAATGATAATGAAATTTATTTCAATTAGCAATTTATGGTGGCAATTTTTGCTTTTTATAATAGGTTCATACCTACTTGGAAGCGTAAACTTTGCCGTTGTAATTTCAAAACTTAAAAAACGCGATATCCGAACGATAGGTAGTGGTAATCCAGGTACGCTTAATATGAGCAGAAACTTTGGTATTGGTATAGGTGTTTTAACTCTTTTGCTTGATATATTAAAAGGCGTTGTTCCTACGCTTACTGCTTTTCTTGTGTATAATAATTACTATTTTCAAGGCACGAATTTAAACGTATCGTTGGTTGCAAAGGTAACTTGTGGTTTTTTTGTTGTTTTAGGGCACGTTTTCCCTATATTTATGAAGTTTAAAGGGGGAAAGGGTATTGCAACCACAATAGGCGTTTTTGCCGTTTGTAACTTGCCTGTAGCCTTAATTAGCGGTGCTATTGCCATAATCTTTATTATGTTTACCGAAATAGGTTCTATGGGTTCTTTTATAGCAACTACCCCTGGCGCGATTGCAACTTGCTATTCGGTTTGTATGGATTATATTTACAACCAACCGTTAGGCGTTGATAGTGGCTTGCTTGCGGGTATTTCAAATTTATTCGTTGTGCTTATTATAGTTTTAACTTGGTATGCGCACCGTAAAAATATTGAAAGGCTTATTGCGGGCGAAGAACATCCAACCAACTGGCTTCAAATGATAAAAGAATCAATAATTAAAAAAAGAAATAAAAAAACTAAATCATAACTTTAAAAAATCTCTCATATACTCTAACAGTATAGGGAGGTTTTTTTAATGGAGAAGTTCGATATTTATAAAGATATCGCTAAAAGAACTAACGGTGATATATATATAGGTGTAGTTGGTCCTGTAAGAACGGGTAAGTCAACGTTTATAACCAAGTTTATGAATCTTATGGTAACGCCTAACATCGCAAATAAGAATAAAAAGCAAATTGCAATTGATGAAATGCCACAATCTGGTAGCGGTAAAACTATTACTACTACCGAACCAAAGTTCGTGCCAAGCGAAGGCGTTAAAATAAATTTAAAAAATAAAACTCAAGCAAAAGTAAGGTTAATCGATTGCGTAGGGTATTTAATTGACGGCGTATTAGGTGATAAGGAAAACGATGAGCCGCGCTTTGTTAAAACCCCGTGGTCTAAAGAGCCTATCCCTTTTGAAAAGGCTGCAACTATCGGTACTGAAAAGGTTATTGAAGAACATTCAACAATGGGCGTTTTAGTTACCACCGACGGCAGTATTAGTGAAATTCCAAGGGAAAACTACGTTAAAGCCGAAGAAAAGGTTGCAAGCAAACTAAAAGAAGCGGGTAAACCTTTCGTTATTGTTTTAAACTGTAAAGAAATTACTGAAAAAACTCAACGCTTAGCGGAAGAATTAAGCGAAAAATACGGCGTAAAAGTTGTTCCGCTTGACCTTTTAAACGTTACCGAAAAAGGTTTAAGCGACGTATTAGAAAGCGTTTTAATGGAATTTCCGCTTAAAAGTTTCGACGTTAAACTTCCAAAGTGGATGCAAGTTTTACCGCCTACAAGCGAAGCGATTACGTCTATTATAGAAACGGTAAAAGAAGTTGCTTCAATTACCGATAAAATGAAAGATTTTTCACTTGTTAAAGATGCGCTTTTAGGTATTGACGGTGTAAAACGCGTTAATGAAAGTAACGCTTTATTAGGCGAAGGTAAGGCCGTTTACGAAATTGAGCCTAAAGGGGAATTGTTCTATAAGTTTTTAAGTGAACTTAGTGGGGACGATATCGGCGGAGAGTTTGAACTTATGAGTTACGTTAAAGAGTTAAACGTAGCCAAAGAAAACTACCGCAAATTAAAAGAAGCGCTTTTAGAGGTTGATGAAAATGGTTACGGCATAGTTATTCCGTCGCAAGCGGAAATGACTTTATCTGACCCTGAAGTGGTTAAAAGGGGTAGTCTTTGCGGGGTTAAGTTAAAGGCTAATACTTCGTGTATGCACCTTATTAAAGTTAACCTTGATGCCGAAGTGTCACCTATTTCGGGCACTGAAAAACAATGTAAAGATTTTGCAGAGTTTATAAAAACCGAATATCAAGAAAACCCACAAAAGGTTTGGAATACCGACGTTTTTGGCAAACCGCTTTCAAGTTTAGTTAGCGATGAAATAGTAAATAAAATAAGCGGTATGAAAGACGGCGTTAAAAATAAAATGCGCAAAACAGTTACCAAAATTGTTAATGAGGGCAAGGGGAACGTTGTTTGCATCTTGATATAGCGCAACTCAAAAATGTTCATAAATCGCACAAAAACCGTCACTTTGAACCGTAAATCGAACAGTGGCGGTTTAAATTTTTTTAAAAAAATAGAAATTGCCTATTGAAATTGTAAAAAACGTATAGTATAATGTAGTTAGTGGAAATACCACAAAAATATATGGAAGGAAATTTTTATGGATGTAGACAAATTGAGAAACGTGGCTTTGATAGGTCACAGTGGTGAGGGTAAAACAACCCTTGCTGAAGCAATACTTTTTAACTGCAACGCAATAGACAGACAAGGCAAAATCGAAGATGGTAATACCGTAATGGATTACGACCCTGAAGAAATTGCTAAAAAATCATCAATAGGTCTTAGTTGTGCATACGGTGAATATAAAGGATATAAGTTTAATATTATAGACGTTCCCGGCTTTTACGATTTTGAATGTGAAATGGCTCAAGCGCTTGCAGTGGCAGACGCGGCTATTATCGTAGCAGGCGGTGGCGGTACTTTAACCGTTGGTACAGAAAAAGCGTTGGATTATTGTATTTCGCGCTCAATTCCTGCAGTATTATTTATCAATGGCCTTGATAAAGAAAATACAGACTTTATCAAAACTGTTAACGCTATTAAGGAAAAATATGGTCATAAGATTGCACCTATGATTGTTCCTAATATGGTTGACGGCAAAATGAAAGGCTTTGTAAAAGTAGCCTATGGCGTTTTACGTGACTGGGAAAGAAACGAATATCCTATCCCTGATTACTTACAATCTGCGTATGAAGATGCTAAACTTGCAATGAGTGAAGCGGCTGCCGAAAACGATGAAGCGTTACTTGAAAAATTCTTTGCGGAAGGCGAACTTTCACCTGAAGAAATTGAAAGGGGCGTAAAACTTGGTATTAACTCTTGTTCAACTATTACCGTTTTAGGCGGTAGCGCTGCAAGAAACCACGGTATATTCAACCTTATGGATAAGATTATATCTACAATTCCAAGCCCTAAGGACGCTGGTATTCAAAAAGCACTTGTTGATAACGAAAAAGTTGCCGTTATGCCTGATGAAAACGCGCAAACTGTACTTCGTGTGTTTAAAACGGTTGTTGACCCTTACGTTGGTAGACTTAATTATATCAAAGTTGTATCTGGTAAATTAAAATCTGGCGATACCCTTAAGATTTCGGGTAGAGACGGTGAAGAAAAAATCAGTGGTGTTTATCTTGTTAAAGGTAAAAAACAAGAAGCGGTTAACGAACTTTCGGCAGGCGATATCGGTGCGTTATCTAAACTTGTTAACGTAAAAACGGGCGATACGTTATATCAAAACGTTGATACCCAATTTAAACCGTTTGCAATTCCACCTGCAATGTATAAAAGAGCCGTTTACGCTGCTAAAAAAGGCGAAGAAGATAAGATTTTTGCCGGTCTTAACAAACTTATGGATGAAGATATTTCATTTAAGGTTGAAAAGAACTTTGATACTGGCGAAATGATTATTTCGGGCGTTGGCGCAACTCAACTTGAAGTATTAAGAAAGAAATTAAAATCTAAATTCGGCGTTGAAGCGGTTATGACTGACCCTAAGATTGCCTATAAAGAAACTATTAAAAAGTCTGCCGAAGGCGAAGGTAAACACAAAAAGCAATCTGGTGGTGCGGGCCAATACGGTCACGTTAAAATCCGCTTTGCTCCTGGCGCAAGCGACGGCTTATATGAGTTTGAAGACGCGGTTGTTGGTGGCGTTGTTCCTAAACAATTTATACCAGCGGTAGATAAAGGCTTACGCGAATCTATAAAAGAAGGCGTACTTGCGGGATATCCGCTTATCAACCTTAAGGCTACGTTATTTGACGGTAGTTATCACCCAGTTGATAGTAAAGAAGTTGCTTTTGTATCTGCTGCTAAAATTGCTTACCAAGAAGGTATAGCAAATGCAAGCCCAGTAATTTTAGAACCTATTATGACTGTTGTTGTAACTGCACCTGATAATTATATGGGCGATATTATGGGCGATATGAATAAACGCCGTGGTAGAATTTTAAGCGCTGACCAAATTGATGGCAAGAGCGTTATTACCGCTGAAGTTCCTGAAAGTGAAATTTTAGAATACTCTGCAGATTTAAGAAGTCTTACTCAAGGTAGGGGCGTATTTAATTCTGAATTTAGTAGGTATGAAGAAGTTCCTTTTGAACAACAAGCAAAAATTATAGCAGACGCAAAAAAAGATAAAGAATAAAGAGAAGTTTTTCTTTTTTACCTAATTGATTTTTTGACGGCAAAACAACGAAAAATACTTTGCGTTTTGTTCCGTTTCGTACTTTCCAAGTACGCGCCTACACAACAACGCGTGTCTTTTCCGCCGTTTAATCCATCAAAATCGTGCTAAAGCACTTATCAATTATTTTCAAAATAAAAACTAAAAATAATAATTGCCTGATAATTAGTAAAATTTTTATCAGGCAATATTAAGGATATGGCTATATATTAAAGCCTAAAGGAGTATATAATGATATTAAGCATTTGCCCAAACCCAAGTATAGATAGAACTATAGAACTTGAACAACTTAACGTTGGTCAACTAAACAGAGTTGATAATAAAATAGTAACTTATTCGGGTAAGGCTCTAAATGCTGCAATAGGTGTTAAAAGGCTTGGTGGCGATAGTTACGCTACTGGTTTTATGTACTACAACGACGGTCAACTTTTTTCGCAAAGGCTTGATAACGAAGGTGTAAAAAATACTTTCGTTTGGAACGAAGGTAACGTTAGGGTTAACTATAAAATCGTAGATAACCGTTCTATGCTTACCGAAATTAACGACGTAGGCGAAGTTGTTACCGTAGAAAAACAACAAGAACTTTTAGATTTAGTTAATATTTTATCTAAAAGCGCGTCAATGGTAATAATTAGTGGTTCGCTTCCTAAAGGGGTTAACGATGATTATTACTTAAAACTTTGTAATGCCGTTCAAGGCAATGCTAAAAAAATCGTTGATACCGAAGGTAAAAAACTTGTTAAAACCTTAAATTCGGGCATTTATATGGTAAAACCTAACTTAAGGGAACTTGAACAAATAGTTTCAGGTAGGTTAAACGATTTTAACGATATGAAAAAAGCCTGCAATACTTTAATTGATAAAGGTGCAGAAAACGTTTTATTATCACTTGGCCGTGACGGTGCTATTTTAACCGATGGAACTAACGCGTATTTTTGTAAGAGTGAAGCGGTTGCAGTTAACTCTGCCGTTGGTGCGGGTGATAGTATGGTTGCCGCAGTTTCGGTTATGACGGAAAGGGGCGAAAGTAAAGAGGAAATTTTACGTTCAGCGGTTGCCGCGGGTACTGCTTCTATTATGACGCCAGGAACTAACTTATTCTATCGCGATAAGTATGAAGAAATTTATTCTAAAATAAAAGTTCAAAAAATTTAAAACTGGAATATACTTATATATATGTTGACTTTAAAAGATATAAAAAACGATAAAGAAATTAAAGCCCTAATAAAAACAAGTGAAAAGCAACTTGATGCATTAGCGTATACTGAACACTCAACAAGGCATTTAAGCATCGTTGCAAGTTGGACGGGTATGATTTTAAAAGAGATAGGCGAATCGCCTAAAATGGTGCGCCTTGGCGAAATTGCGGGCTATCTTCACGATATAGGCAATGCTATTTCGCGTTATGACCACGCGGGTAGCGGTGCTCTTTTAGCGTATAGAATTTTGCTTGATAGGGGTATGAATTATGCCGATAGCAGTGAAATTATGATGGCAATAGGCAATCACGATGAAAAAAACGGCGTTCCCGTTTCGGTGCTTGGTTCTGCGCTTATTATTGCAGATAAGTCAGACGTTCATAAATCAAGGGTTAAAGATAAACTATTAAACGAAAACACTAATATTCACGATAGGGTTAATCTTGCCGTTAATAAATCGTTTGTTAAAGTTAATAAAGAAGAAAAGCGCATTGATACAATCGTAGAAATTGATACTGAAATTTGTTCTGTTTCCGATTATTTTGAAATTTACCATACGCGTATGCATATGTGTTCAAAAGCGGCGGAACTTTTAGGTTATAAATACGGATTTATTGTTAACGATATGCGTATGCTTTAATAAAAAAACGTCCATACTTTAAGTATGGGCGCTTTATTTTTTAACGTAAAAAGATTTTTAAAATTTAATGCCGATAAAAAAAGCACTACGTTATCTGGCGCTTTGGTGTTTTTTGTTTTGCTTGGAATTGTTCCGCTATCATATTTAACGTCGCTTGTGTTAACTTTTTTTGGTACGGAACTTACTGATATAACTAAAAATTTTTCATATCCCGAACTTAAAGAAGTTACGGGGTATATTTATGAAATCGGCTTAAAAATGGGCGCTAAAGGTAACATTATAGCCTTTATTTTAGCACTTTACTCTTCTGGAAACATTTTTTATCAATTAAAACTTAGCGGAGAACTAATTTATAACTATTCTGTTAAAAACAACCTTTTAAAGCGCGTTTTTTCAATAATAACAAGTTTTATCGCGGTTTGGCTTTATTCCTGCGTTGCGGTTGTTTTTTTGGCGTTTAGCCCTATTATAGTTAGGCTTTTAGGTAACGTTTTTTCTGGGATAATAAGTGGAGCGTTTAGTTTTTTAGTGGTTTTTAGTATGGCACTTTTAATCAATCTTTACACTTGCCCTTATAAACTTAAAATAAAAAACGTTATATGGGGTAGTTTTTATACCGCAGTATTTACTTTTATAACTACAGCATTATTCTTTTTATATATAAATCATTTTGCCAACTATAACGAAATTTACGGCAAAATAGCAATAGTAATAGTGTTTTTAACCTGGTTATATCTAATGATAAAAGGTTTTGTAGGCGGGATAACTTTAAACGTTTATTGCTTAAATAGGCGAAATTAAAGGGTAATAATAATCAATTTAAAATCATATCTTTTAATGGTAGGGGGAAGTTTTTTGATTGATTATTTAACCGAAAGAATTTTAAACGAAGGTGAATTTATAGCAGATAACGGTGCAACGGTAAGGGAAGCGGGTAAGCATTTTGGCGTAGGTAAATCTACCGTACATAAAGATATGACTGAACGGTTAAAAGGTATAGACGTAAGGCTTTACGAAAGGGTAAAAGCAGTTTTAGAAATAAATAAAAAAGAACGCCACTTACGTGGCGGTATAGCAACTAAAAATAAGTATAAAAAAACGACTTGAAAATCAAGTCGTTTTATTTTTATTATTCAACGCGTTTAAATTTCATTTTGCTTTTAGTAATGTATGAGTAAACAACCGCGATAGCAACTAAAACTAAACCTATGCTATCTGTAAGTAAGCCAGGGATAATTAAAAGCAATCCGCCAACTGCAGATATTATTCTAAACGGAACAGGTATTTTATCAAAGCAATAGCCTTGTAAACCGATAGAAACGCCAAACATACCAACAAGTGAAGTGATAACCGTTAAGATAACGTTATACCATTCGGCATCTATTAAAAGCATTGATGGGTTTAAAGCGAATACGTAAGGGATAATGAATGCTCCGATTGCAAGTTTAGAAGCGTTAACACCCGTTTTAAGTGGGTTAGATTTAGCAATAGCAGAACCTGCGTACGCTGCAAGTGCAACCGGTGGGGTAATATCCGCTACGATACCGAAGTAGAATACGAACATATGCGCCGCTAAAACGTCTATACCCATTTTTGTTAAGATAGGTGCGGTAATTGTTGACATAATAACGTAGTTAGCAGTAGTAGGAACGCCCATACCAAGAACGATACAACAAATCATTGTTAAGAATAACGCTAAAAGTACTGATTTTTCTGCAAGTGGAACGATTAACGTTACAAGTGTAGAACCAAGACCAGTCATAGCAACTACGCCTGAAATAATACCTGCCATAGCACAAGCAACAACTACGCCGATTGAACTGTTTGTACCACCTTGGAAGCCTTCTGCTACAAGTTTAATGTCAAGTGGGCAGTTGATTTTAAGCATTCTTGTAAATACTGAACAAATAACTGCTACGGCAATAGCAATAAATAATGCCCTTGAAGTTGCCGCTTCTTTTAAAACTACAGAGAATACTAAGTAAGTAGCGATAGGAATTAAAGTTAAAATAATACTTTTAATTGCAGTTAATACTTTTTCTTTTTTACCGCTAATTAATTTAGTGATAACGTCAACGTCAAGTAAACTAATGCTCATTGCAAAAAGGATAGCAAAGCAAGCAGACATTGCAGGAGTGTAACTGTTCATACAAATTACAAGCACAACGATAGGAATTAAAAGGTAACCTTTTTTAAGAATTAACTTAAAGAAGTTAGGAATTGCTTCTTTGGGAAGACCTTTAAGACCCATTTTCTTTGCTTCTAAGTGTACCATAATAAAGATACCTGCAAAGTATAAAATAGCAGGGAGTATAGCGCACACTACGATAGTAGAGTAAGCAATACCAGTAATTTGGCTCATAAGGAAGGCAGCAGCACCCATAATAGGTGGCATGATTTGTCCGCCTGTTGATGCAGCCGCTTCAACCGCAGCAGCAAATTCTGGGCGGTAACCAGTTTTTTTCATTACAGGGATAGTAATTGAACCAGAGCCAACCGTGTTAGCAACTGATGAACCCGAATACATACCTTCAAGTGCAGAAGAAATAACCGCAACTTTTGCAGGACCACCCGCAGCCGAACCAACAAGTGAGTTAGCAAGGTCTACGAAGAAAGTACCAATACCTGTTTTTTCAAGGAACGAACCAAAGATAATAAATATAACGATGAAACTACAACAAACTGAAACCGGTGTGGAGAATATACCGCAGTTTAAGTTATAGAATAAGTTAAATATTAAATTTGTGAAAACGGTGTCAGGGTTTCTCATAAAGAGTTTATAGATAGCGTAGAGAATAAACGCACCCGCAACTATCATAAGTGGAATACCCGTTGCACGTCTACAAAGTTCGAATAAACAAGCAATAAATACTATGCCTACTACAATTTGCATCGTTTCAATTTCGCCACCCATATAGATAATGGTGTTTTGATTGATAACGTAGTATAAACAACAAGCAAACGATAATACTGCAAGAATTATATCGTACCAAGGTATATAGTTTTCTCTCATTGCGTCTTTTTCGCAAGCAGGGAATTTTAAAAAGCCCATTACAGAGATAAAGCCTAAAAAGAGTGGGAGTTTAGTAAACTCCGTCATTCCGCGCGAAATAAGTGCAACAAATAAAATATAAACGGCAAAGGCAATTAAAATACCGTCGTAAACCCACTTAAACGCGCCGGTAAAGTGACGGTTTTTACTGTCTTTGTCAAATTTTTGTAACAATTCTTCTGCAGATGGTTGTTGTTCAGTAGAATTGATTTTAATTTGTTCTGTCATAATAATCCTTTACACATTGTAAAGCGGGGCTTATTTTTGCCCCGCTAACAAAATTCTTTTAGTTAAATTAGATTTTAGCGATATTGTCAACTGTTAAACCAAGTTCTTTATAGTACTTAGCAGCACCTGGGTGAACTGGAACGTTACCGATAGTTACGTAAGCGTAAGCAGTATCCATTGTAGATTCAACGCTGTGACCGATAGAACCTTTAGATTCCCAAATTGCTTTAGTAATATTGTAAACTACGTCTTCACTTAATTTGTTAGAAATAATGTAAGTTGCGCTAACACCGATAGTTTTAATAACTGTATCACCAAGGAAATCGTATTGTGCTTTAGTGATAGGTTGAACAGAGTAAACGTCGTATTTACCATCGATTTTGTTGTCAGCGATGAAAGAGTTCATAATATCATCATCTAAACTAAGTAAGTATACGCTGTTTGGTTTAGCAATAGCAAGTTCAGTAATAGAAGTTGCAGGAGCACCTGATGTGAAGAAGAATACGTCAAGTTTGTTATCTTTCATAGCGTCTGCAGATTTAGCAACTGAAAGGTTTTCAATCTTAATATCAGTTGAAGAATATTTTTTAGCGGTAGCATCGAAAGTAATATCAATACCGTATTTCTTTAAAAGTGCAACAGCGTTTGCTTCAACGCCTGAACCAACGTCACCGATAGAAACGCTCTTATTAGAACCTTTAAGGTCAGCAAGTGATTTAATGTTAGCGTCATCAGTTACGATTTGGATAACTTCTGGGTAAACTTCACCAATAACTGAGAAGTTAGTGATAGGGCCAGTTGCTTCAAAGTTGTTTGTTAAGCCGTTGTAAGCGTTAACCATTGTATCGTTTTGAACGATAGCCATATTGCAGTCACCATTCTTCATTGCTTTAAGGTTAGCAACTGAACCACCAGTGTCGCCAACTACAGTGTAAGAATAGTCTGTCTTTTTAGAAAGTTGAGTTTGTAAGCCGTTAGTGAAAGCGTAGTAAGTACCGCCAGTACCACCGGTATAAATAGTGATGTTAGTTCCGCCACCGCAACCAACTGTTGCAAAAGCGCTTAAACTAAGAAGTGCTGTTAAAACAAAAATAAGTAATTTTTTCATAATAAAATTCTCCTTTTTATTAATTATAGGTTGATTATATCATAATTGTGTGTTATAATCAATAACAAATAATTATATAACTGTTATAAATTTTATTTATAGGGTAGTGTTTATAGTTGTAAAGCCATTGGCTTTACAAAATGATAAAATATATAAATAGTACTTTATTTAACTATAGTATATTATATAAATAGGGGTGTAAAATGAACGAAAAAGATTATATTTACGAGGTTTATAAAGAAAAAAGTTTCTCACAAGCGGCAAAAAACCTATATTTATCACAACCTGCGCTTTCCGCTTCGGTAAAAAAAGTAGAAAAAGAACTTGGTATTACTATATTTGACCGTTCTACTTCGCCAATAGTTTTAACTGAAGAAGGCAAAGTTTATATAGAAAGCATTGAAAAGATGCGCGCCGTTGAAGAAGAAATGAATAATAAACTACTTGATATGAGTGAATTAAAGTCAGGTAAAATCAGGGTTAGTGGCGAAAACTTCGTATCGTCGTTCGTTATGCCTAAAATTATTATGGCGTTTACTAAAAAATATCCTGGTATAGAAGTAGAACTTGTTGAATCTAACTCACCCGATTTAAGGCAATTACTTTTAAACGACTCAATCGACCTACTTATTGCGCACGAATTTGATAAGGCGCAATATAAATCTATCCCTCTTTTTGAAGAAACGTTACTTCTTGCCGTATCTAACAATTTACCCGTAAATAAGGGCTTAGAAAACTATCTTTTAACAAGGGAAGATATTATTAACGGCAAGCACTTATACAACGATTGTCCAAGGGTTAACCTTAGCCATTTTGAAGACTGTCCGTTTTTACTACTTAAAAAGGGTAACGATACAAGGCGTAGGGCAAGCGTGCTTTTTGCCGAAGCAAACTTTGAACCTAAAATAGTTAAAATTTACCTTGACCAACTTATTACTTCTTACAATATGGTGTGCGCGGGTATGGGTGTTGCAATCGTTAACGATAACTTGGTTAAAAGTTCTAACCAGTCTGGTTGTGTTTACTACAAATTAAGTGGTAGGTTGGCGTACAGGGTTATGTCTATCGGTTACAAAAAGAATAAATACTGCTCTAAAGTAATGCAAGCCTTTATTGATACTGCAAAAGACGTATATAAGAGTTAATATATTATATATAGAAAAAGAAAACCGCCTTGGATAGTCCAAAGCGGTTCTTTTATTATATATAGATTAAATTTTTCTAATTTTGATAATACCGTCAATTGCAGACATTGCGTTAAATGCGTCGTCATCAATTGATTCAATATCAATAAGTGTGTAAGCGTAGTTGCCTTTGCTTGCGTTTACTAAATTGTCGATATTGATGTGTTTATCGGCAAGTATTGTTGTAAATTGCGCAATCATATTGCGTTGGTTAAGGTGAAGTATCGCTAAGCGACAATTAGACGTTTTAGGCGCGCTACAGTTAGGGAAGTTAACGCTGTTTACGATATTGCCGTTTTCGATATAGTCTTTAAGTTGTTTTGCAGCCATAACCGCGCAGTTGTCTTCCGCTTCAGGGGTAGATGCACCAAGGTGTGGAATACAAATAACGTTATCCGCGCCAATGATTTCTTTTGCAGGGAAGTCAGTTATATATCTACCGATTTTGCCTACTTCAATACCCGATAAAATTGCTTGATTATCAACAAGTTCGCCCCTTGCGCAATTGATAATAACAACGCCTTTTTTCATAAGACCAATTTTGCTAATATCAATCATGTGATGATTGTCTTTTAAATATGGAACGTGGATTGTTATGTAATCGCAAGTTTTATAAATATCGTCTATAGTATTAGTAATGTTTATGTGATGTGATAAGTGAAGGGCGTTTACAACCGATAAATAAGGGTCATAACCTAAAACTTGCATGCCAAGTGAAACAGCAGAGTTAGCAACTCTTGCGCCGATAGCACCAAGACCGATAACACCTAACTTTTTACCAGAAATTTCTCTGCCAACGAATTGTTTTTTGCCTTTTTCAACAAGTTTAGATAAATCGTCTTCATCTTTTATGCTCTTAACCCAGTCAATAGCGGGTACGATTTTTCTTGAGCCTAAAAGTAACGCTGTAATAACAAGTTCGTTTACCGCGTTAGCGTTTGCGCCAGGGGTGTTGAATACAACAACGCCTTTTTCAGCGTATTCTTCGCAAGGGATATTATTAACGCCTGCGCCCGCACGTGCTACGCATAATACCGATGATGGCATATTGTATTCGTGCATATCAAAACTTCTAACTAAAATACCTTCAGGTTTAGAAGCACTGTCGGTAATATTGTAATTGTCGCCTAAAATATCGTTTACTTTACTACTAATAGGGTTTAATTTTAAAATATCTTTCATAGTCGTATCCTACTTGTGTTCTAATTCAAATTTCTTCATAAATTCAATAAGGTATTTAACGCCTTCAACAGGCATAGCGTTGTAAATACTTGCACGCATACCGCCTGCTAAACGGTGACCCTTAATTGAAATAATACCGTTTTTGCCTGCTTCTTTAACAAATTCTGCATCAAGTTCTTCAGAAGTGGTTATAAAAGGTACGTTCATAATCGAACGGTCTTTAACGTTAACTTTGTTTGAGTAGAATGATGAGTTGTCGATAAAGTCGTATAAAAGACCTGCTTTATATTCGTTAATTTTTTGAATTTCTTTAACGCCACCTAATTTTTTAAGCCATCTAAATACAAGCATAGCAATATAAGTAGGGAAGCAAGGTGGAGTGTTATATAAACTATCGTTTTTATCTTGGATAGCGTAGTTAAGCATTGTAGGGCAGTAATCGCGTTGCTTGCCAAGTAAGTCTTTTTTAACGATAACGATAGTTAAACCTGCAGGGGCAATGTTCTTTTGCGCGCCTGCATAGATAAGACCGAATTTAGATACGTCCATTTCTTCGCTTAAAATGTTAGACGACATATCCGCAACAAGTGGACAGTTAGGGGTAGGAAGTTCAGTGTATCTTGTACCGAAAATAGTGTTGTTGGTAGTGATATGTAAATAGTCGGCATCAGGGGTGTAAACTAATTTGTCTACGTCTGGAATATAAGTAAAGTTTTTATCTTTAGATGAAGCGATAATGTTTGCTTGACCGTATTTCATACCTTCTTCTTGAGCCTTGCCCGCAAAGTTACCAGTAACGATGTAATCGGCTTTACCGGTAGTCATAAGGTTAAGTGGAACTGCAGCAAATTGTTGCGATGCACCGCCTTGAACGAATAATACTGAATAATCGTCAGGGATATTCATAAGTTCTCTTAAAAGAGCGTTGGCTTCGCTATTTACTTCCATATATGGTTTATAACGGTGGCTCATTTCAGTAATACTGATGCCAGTACCGTTAAAATCTAAAAGTTCGGCTTGCGCTTGTTTTAATACTTCTTCAGGTAAAGTTGATGGACCTGCTGAAAAATTGTAAACTTTCATAATTATTTCTCCTATTGCTAAGGTTTTTAGTACGTTTATAATTATTTTACGCTAAATAAAAGTTTGCCGTATGAAGGGTATGGCCAACAGTCTTCAGCCGTTAAGTTTTCCGCTTCGTCTGTGAAACTTCTAATTTCAGTCATACAAGGAATAACGTTATCTTTAAAGAAGAACGCTAAATCTTTTTTGCAAGCAAAGTTTTTAGTTGCTAAAAGTAAATCTTCAAGTTCTTCAGTTTTAGCAAAAATATTTTTGTTTAAGATAGATAACTTTTTAGCAATTTCAATATCCGAAGAAGAGTCTGCACCGATTGAATTTTTTAAAGTAATAGTGCCTGCTAAAGTTGTAATATACTTGTTGATAGCAGGGTAAATGTTCCTTTTTACCATTTCAACCATCGTTAAGCCTTCGATATTTATAATACGCGAATAGTTTTCGTATTCAATGTGTTGCCTTGCTAAAAATTCGGTAGGTGTGAAAACGTTGTGTTTTTCAAAGAGTTTAACGTTCTTTTCCCTATCGTAAGTTGCAAGAGCATCAGGCGTAGTTTTTAAGTTTTCAAGACCGCGTGCTTCGGCTTCTTTAACCCATTCTAAAGAATAGTTGTTGCCGTTAAATATAATGCGGTTATGTTCTTTAAGCGTTCTAATAACGATGTCGTGTACTGCGCTTTCAACGTTTTTAGCATTTTCAAGTTCATCGGCAAAAATGCTTAAACTTTCTGCAACGGCAGTATTGATAACTACGTTACAATCGGCAATAGAGTCGTTTGAACCTACCATTCTAAATTCAAACTTGTTACCAGTAAAGGCAAGTGGTGAAGTTCTATTTCTATCCGTTGTATCTTTAGGAAGATTAGGAAGAATTTTTGCGCCAAGACCCATTGTTTTTTTGTTTCTTGTGTATGGATTGTTGTTTTCAAACGCCTTTAACGCTTCAAGTAAATCATCGCCAAGATAGATTGAGATAATTGCAGGAGGCGCTTCGTTACTGCCAAGACGGTGGTCGTTACCAGCAGATGCAACGGAAGCCCTAAATAAATCTTGATAATCATCTGCAGCCTTAATAACGGCAGATAAGAAAATTAAAAATTGTAAGTTAGAAGCAGGCGTTTTACCTGGGTTAAACAAGTTGTCGCCACTGTCTGTTGAAAGTGACCAGTTATTGTGTTTACCGCTACCGTTTACACCCGCAAAAGGTTTTTCTGCAAGAAGACAAATAAGGCCGTGTCTATCGGCAATTTTCTTCATTAACTCCATAGTAAGTTGGTTGTTATCGGTTGCGATATTTACGTTAGAAAATACCGGTGCAAGTTCGTGTTGAGAAGGTGCAACTTCGTTGTGTTCAGTTTTTGCTAATATGCCAAGTTTCCAAAGTTCTCTATCTAAATCTTCCATAAAAGATTTAACCCTTGGCTTGATAGCGCCGTAGTAGTGGTCTTCAAGTTCTTGACCTTTAGGTGGTTTTGCACCGAAAAGTGTTCTACCTGTGTAGATTAAGTCTTCACGCTTTCTTGCCGTTTCTTTATCGATTAAGAAATATTCTTGTTCTGCACCAACTGTAGCGGTAACAGTTTTAACTTCGGTATTACCAAGAAGTTTTAAAACTCTAACTGCTTGCTTGTTGATTGCTTCGCAGGAACGGAGAAGGGGTGTTTTTTTATCAAGTGCTTCGCCACTGTATGAGCAGAATGCGGTTGGAATACATAAAGTATTGTCTTTAATAAAAGCAAAAGAAGTAGGGTCCCAAGCAGTGTAACCGCGCGCTTCAAAACTTGCACGAATACCGCCGTTAGGGAAGGAAGACGCGTCAGATTCGCCTTTGATAAGTTCCTTACCGCTGAAATCCATAATAACTTTGCCGTCTTTACCCATAGAAATAAAACTGTCGTGTTTTTCGGCAGTTATACCAGTCATCGGTTGGAACCAATGTGTAAAATGTGTTGCCCCCTTAGAGATTGCCCAATTTTTCATAGCGTCGGCAACTACTTGTGCAACGGTAATGTCTAAACTTTCGCCTTCAAGAGCCGTTTTTTGTAACGATTCAAAAATTTCAGGCGGTAAGGTTTTTTTCATTACTTCTTCGTTAAATACGTTTTCTGCAAAAATTTCAGGGATAAACATTGTAAATTCTTCCTTTGATTTTAATGAAGATATTATATTTAAAATAATATACTTTGTCAAGTAAATATACTATTTATTAGTATTTAATTAACGAAATAATAGTATAATGTTCTATGAGATTACGTCAAAACGCTTGTTTTAAGGTATTATCGGCTATTGTAGTTATACTTTTTTTAACAGTTATTATCGCTACAAACAAAGTAATTAGCGCGTCTAAAAATGCGTCGTTTAAGGTAAAAATCGTGCTTGACGCCGGCCACGGCGGGATAGACGTTGGTTGCACGGGAAGTACCGCAGAGTCCATTGAAAGCACCCTAAATTTACTAATCGTTAACGAACTAAAAAATGTGCTAACGGCTAAAGGTTTTTCGGTGTTTTTAACCCGCGAAAACGAAGACGGATTGTACGGTTCAACTGAGCCTGGTTTTAAACTTCGCGACCTTAATAAAAGGGTAGAAATAACCAATGAAATTTCGCCCGATTTATTCGTTTCGGTGCACTTGAATAAGTACGTTTCGGCGTCGCGTAGGGGCGCGCAAGTTTTTTTCAAAATCGACGATAAAAACTCAAAAAATCTTGCTACAAAAATTCAAAATTCACTCAATTTATTGCCGGAATCTAAGCGTATGTACGACCCGCTTAAAGGGGACTATTATTTGCTTAACGTTTTATCTTGTCCGTCAGTAATTGTAGAGTGTGGTTTTTTATCAAATCCCGAAGAAGAACAACTGCTTTTAACTAAATCTTATCGCCAAAAATTAGCAAATTCTATAGCCGACGGCATTATACGTTATTTAATATAACAAATAAAGTTATAATCTTGCTTAAAAGTCCTTGTAAAAATTCTGTTTATGTGTTATAATGTTTTGAAAATAATGGGGTGGGTTGTGTTTAATCTTGACGACAAACTTGAACTTAATACGGCAAAGCAGTTAAGTCCGCTTAATTTAGCCTTTATCGGCGACGCGGTTCACACCTTGTTCGTTCGCCAAAAAATGCAGTATTCAAGCGACGATAAGGTTTGTGATTTAAACGTCAAGGTTGCAAAAGTAGTTTGCGCTAAAAGTCAAGCCGAACTCATCGACGAACTTATGCCTATTTTAACCGAAGAAGAAGTTGCTATTTTTAAGCGCGGTAGAAATACTAAAAAGGGCACAAGGGCAAAAAACGCCACCGTTCAAGAATACAATAAATCCACGGGGTTTGAGTGTTTAATCGGTTATTTGTATCTAACCGGTCAAACGGACAGGCTTAATTATTTACTCAATTACAAGGAGAATTTATGAAAATAGAAGGCAGAAACGCGGTTGCGGAACTTATTAAAACACCAAAAACCGTTGATAAAATACTTGTACAAAACGGACTTAGAGATAACGAATCAAGGGAACTTGTTAAAAATTTAAGGGCGCAAGGCTATAAAGTTCAATTCGTTGAAAAAGCCATTATGGATAAAGAAACGGCAACTAACCGCCATCAAGGTTTTATTGCTTTTGTTTCCGACTATAAATACTACGAATTTGAAGATTTACTTGAACTTTGTGCTAACAAGGAAGATGCTTTTATCGTTATCGTTGACGGTGTTGAAGACCCAAGAAACTTAGGTAGTATCGTTAGGGTTAGTGAGTGCGCTGGTGCAGACGGCGTTATTATAGGCAAACACAGATGCGCTCAAGTAAACGAAACGGTTATTAGGGTTTCGGAAGGTAGCGCAAACCATATGAAAATTTCAAGGGTTACTAACATTAACCAAGCCGTTGATAAACTTAAAGATGCTGGCGTTTGGACTTACGCTTTAGAACTTGGCGGCGAAAGTATTTATAAAACCGATTTAAAAGGCAAAATTGCTATCGTTATCGGCGGTGAAGATTCGGGCGTTAACCAATTAACGCGCAAAAAATGTGACGCTACCGTAACTATTCCTATGTACGGCAAAGTAAACTCATTAAACGCTTCGGTTGCTTGCGGTGTTGCGGTATTTGAAGCGGTAAGGCAACGTAATAAATTATGAAACCAACCGATGAAGAATTAGTTTTAGCCTACAAGCAAGGCAATGAAAACGCCTTCAATGAAATTTATTCAAGGTATAAAAACTTAGTAAAGTTTTATTCGCGCAATTTATTCTTGCTTGGCGCGGATAACGATGACCTTATGCAAGAAGGTATGCTTGGTCTTATAAAGGCGGTAAACGGTTATCGCGATGGCGAAAGCAGTTTTTTAACGTATGCTTCAACTTGCATTAAAACAAGTTTGATTACTGCAGTTAAAAAGTATGCAAGCAAAAAATCAAGCCCGCTTAACAATAGCGCGTCTTTTGAGATTTTGGATAAGATAGGGTTTTTAAATCCTACCCCTGAAGACGTAGTTCTTCTTGCCGAAAGTGACAAAGAACTTAAACTTAAAATATATAGCGAATTATCAAAAACGGAAATTTTAGTATTAAATCTTTACTTGTACGGTTACAGTTATGAAGAGATTGCTAAAACTCTTAATAAAAACGTAAAGTCGGTAGACAATGCGCTCTCACGCGCAAGGAAAAAGATTATAAGCCGTTTAGGAGAATAAAATGTCTTATTTAGCACTTTATAGGCGTTTTAGACCTGTTGATTTTGACGGAGTTATCGGTCAAGATGCGATAGTAAAAACGCTTACCAACCAAATAAAATCCGATAAAATCGGGCACGCGTACCTATTTTGTGGAACAAGGGGTACTGGTAAAACCACGCTTGCTAAAATTTTTGCAAGGGCGGTAAACTGTACTTCGCCCGTTAACGGTTCGCCGTGCGGTAAATGCGAAGCGTGTAAGTCTCTTTTAGACTCAACACAAATCGACGTTGTTGAAATGGACGCCGCTTCAAACAACAGCGTAGAAAACGTAAGGGATATTCGCGATAGCGTGCAATATCCACCCGTTAAAGTTAGGTATAAAGTTTACATTATCGACGAAGTTCATATGCTTACGCCGGGCGCGTTTAACGCTCTTTTAAAGACGCTTGAAGAACCGCCTAAACACGCGATTTTTATACTTGCAACTACCGAACCGCATAAAATACCAGCAACCATTTTATCAAGGTGTATGCGCTTTGATTTTAAACTTGTTTCAACAAGCGAAATTTCAAAACTAATTAGCGGTATTTACGATGAAATCGGTAAAAAGTACACTAAAGAAGCGGTTATGGCTATTGCTAAAGCGGGCGAAGGTAGTGTAAGGGACGCTTTATCCGTTGCAGACTTATGCGTATCGGTAGGTGATGGCGAACTTAAATATCAAGACGTTTCTAACGTTTTAGGCGCTACCGATATTTCTAAAACTAACGAACTTATTGCAAACGTATTTGAAGGTAATTTAGGCGGGGTTTTAACTCTTACTGAAGAACTTTCTTCGCTTGGCAAAAGCATAGGCGTGCTTGTTAAGGATATAATCGGTTATTTAAGGGATATTTTCGTTGTTAAAACGTGCAAAAACTCAAAAGAAATTCTTGCACTTCCCGAAGATACTTACGAAATGGAAGTTAAAACGGCTAAACTTGTTAGCGAACATAGAATTTTAAGGGTACTTGAAATAATATCGGGTATAGAAAACGCGCTTAGGTTTTCAACTCAACCGCGTTCGGTTTTGGAAACAGCGCTTATAAAAGCATCGATGCCTGAAATTGATTATAATATCGACGCGTTAATTAGTAGGATTGACGGTTTAGAAAAAGAACTTAAAGAATTAAAGGCTAACGGCGGTGTAAAGGTTATTGAAAAAACCGTAACGGTAGAAAAGCCAGTTGTAGTTGAAAAACCTATCGAAAAACCTATCGCCATTGAAAAGCCTATAAAAAAAGTAGCGGTAGAAGAAGATGATTTTTATAGTTTTATTCCAGAACCACCACCAGAAGAAAACGATGATATTATAGGTTTACCTATAGCACCTAAAAAACCCGAAGTTACAGTAGCAAAAAAACCGCAAGAGTTCGACGCTACTAAACTTGAAGAAGTTAAAGAAACTATCATCGATGAAAGAACTTTTTCAAAGCCTCAGGTTTCAACGGCAAAACCTAACGCCGAAGGTAAAAGAATTTGGGGTACTGTTGTAAGAAGATTACGCAGTATGCCTACAAAAACTATTTTATGGGTTGCTTGCCAAGAAATGCAAGCGGAAATTAACGGCAACGAACTTTGTTTAATCGTTGACGGTGAATCGGAAAAAAACCTTTTAAATAAAGATGGAAATATTAACGTTATCCAAGCACTTGTAAACGAAATAGGGGCTTATAACGTAGTTATTAAAGAAAAAAAGCAAGTAAGTAGCGGTGTTCCCGTTGAAGAACAATTAAAAGCCTTCTTTGGAAACACGCTTAAAACTAAGTAGTTAAAGGAGATTATTATGGCAGGATTTAGAGGTGGCTACGGCGGTGGTTTCGGCGGTGGCTTTGGCGGTGGAAACCAAATGCAACAACTTATGAAACAAGCGCAAAAAATGCAACAAGATATGCAAAAAGCACAAGAAGAACTTGAAAATGCAGAAATTATCGGTTCGGCTGGTAGCGGTATGGTTACCGTTACTATGAACGGCAAAAAAGAAATTTCGGCAGTTTCTATCAATCCAGACGTAGTAGACGTTGACGATATCGAAATGCTTGAAGACCTTATCGTTGCCGCTTTAAACGACGGTTACACTAAGGCGGAAAAATTATCTAAAGACAAATTAGGTCCTTTAGGTGGCGGAGCAGGATTATTCTAAAATGGGAATTTTTATTGAACCGATAGGTAAACTTATCAACGCTTTTACAAAACTTCCCGGCGTAGGTACAAAAACGGCGCAACGCTTTGCTTATGAAGTTATCAATATGACCGAAGAAGAAGCAATCGCATTTGCCGAAACTATTGCCGACTGTAAAAAGAAAATTCATTTTTGTAAAATTTGCGGTAACTATACCGATAAAGACGTTTGCGATATTTGTTCAACAAGGCAAGCGGACTTAATTTGTGTTGTAAAAGAGCCTAAAGATATTATCGCTATTGAAAAGATGCACGAATTTAAAGGCGTGTATCACGTTTTACACGGCACTTTAAAGCCAACTGATAACGTTGGACCTAAAGATATTGCTATCGACGCTTTAAAAGAGCGTATATTAAATAGCAACGTAAAAGAAATTATCATTGCAACTAACCCTGACTACGACGGCGAAATTACGGCTATGTACATTTCTACCGTAGTAAAACCTATGGGTGTTAAAGTTACAAGGCTTGCACACGGTATGCCTATAGGTAGCGATATCGAATACACCGATGAAATAACCTTAATGCGCGCCTTTGCCGATAGGAAGGAATTATAATGCTTGAAAGATTAGATAAAGTCTTTTCTTCGTGCGGTGTTTCTACGCGGTCGGAGTGTTTGGCGCTTATTAAAAAAGGCAAGGTTGTAGTAAACGGCGAAAGGGTAAAAAGCCCATCTTTAAAAGTTGATATACAAAGGGACGAAATTTTACTAAACGGCGAAAAATTAACCCTAAAAAAATTCGTTTACATTATGCTTAATAAACCGCTTGGCGTTGTTAGTAGCACCGATGAGGGCGGTCAAACAACCGTTGTTGATATCATACCAGATAGTATGAAGCGCGACGGATTGTTTCCTTGCGGAAGACTTGATAAAGACACGCTTGGCCTTGTTATTTTAACTAACGACGGTCAGTCTGCTCACCGCAGATTAGCGCCTAAAACTCACGCGGAAAAAGAATATATCTTTAACACCGCAGAAATAGTTACACAAGATGACGTTTTAAAAATTGAAAAAGGCGTTACTTTAAAAGACGGTTATACCACGATGCCTTGCAAGGTAAAACTTACGGGCGAAAAACAAGGTGTTATTACTTTGGTTGAAGGTAAATATCACGAAATTAAACGAATTTTTGGTAGTTTAGGTAATAAAATTACCTACCTTAAAAGAATTTCGTTTGCGGGTATTTATTTAGATGAAAGTTTAAACGATGGTGAGTGCCGTTATTTAACTGAAAAAGAAGAAGAATTATTTACAAAATAAAAAAACGCGTTTTCCGTTTAAGGAAACGCGTTTTTTATTATTCGCAAACTATAATATCTGGTAAAAGTTCAGGCTTCATTGTTACTTCGCTACTAAACTCTTTATCGGTAATTAAAACGTCAACGTTTTTAAGTGAGCAAAGTTTAAAGGTAGTAGCAAAACCAAATTTTGAACTATCGCACAAAAGCACCGATTGTTTAGAGTTTTTAATCATAATTCTTCTAACTTCGTTTTCTTCGTCTGAAATATCGTAGCAGTTACCGTTTTTATCTATGCACATTGCAGAAAAGAAGCAAAGGTCAGCGTGAATTTTATCTATAAAGTTAACGGCGTTTAAACCAACAAGTGCCGATGAGTTGTCAGTGCAAACTTTACCGCCCGTAGAATAAGCGTTAACGTGCATACCCGCTAAAATTGAAAGGGTATCAACACCGTTTGTAATAACCGTTAAGTTGTTAAATTCGGCAAGATATTGCGCTATGTAGTGCGCCGAAGTAGACGCGTCTAAAAAGATAGTATAGCCGTCCTTTATAAGTTTTAACGCTTCAAAGGTTATTTTCTTTTTTTCTGCACTATTTTCCGTTTTACGTATGCCAAAAGCGGGCATAAAGTGCTTAGAATCGTTTAAAAAAGCCTTTCCGTAAGAGCGTGTAACTACGCCTGCATCTTGAAGCGCGGTTAACTTTCTTCTAACCGTTGATTCGCTAACGTAAAGTTTTGTTGCTATTTCTTCAACGGCAAGCGGTGATTTTTCTTTTAATAAATTTACTATAAGTGTACCTAAATTTTTATTCATATCACCATTTTAACACATTTTAAAGTGATTTTCAAGATAAAATACGCTAAAATCTTTGCTTTAATTAAAAAAAAATAGTATACTTTAGTTATGAAAAGTTTTATAGCCGAAAAACAAATAAAACTTAATAAATTTTTGCTTGATAGTTACGCGGGCGACCTTTCTTATTCAGTTTTTCAAAAACTTTTAAGAAATAAGGATATAAAAGTGAACGGAAAACGCGTTAATAAAGACCTTTTGTTAAACGCGGGCGATAAGGTAGACGTTTACTACGACGGCGTAAAAAAGCAAATTGAACTTAAAGTTTTGTTTAATGAGTGCGGTGTGCTTGCCTTAGATAAGCCTTGCGGTATTACGTCTATTGATTTTGAAGCGCAAGTAAAAGCTGTTTACGATACCGCCGTTTTAGTTCATAGGCTTGATAGAAACACTTCGGGTATTTTGCTTTTTGCGCTTGACCAAGTTGCCGAAACGGAACTTTTAAAGTGTTTTAAAAATCGCACTATACGTAAGTTTTATTCTGCCGAAGTTTACGGCACGGTTAAAAAAGATAGTGAAGTTTTAACTGCTTATTTAGTTAAGGATAGCGATAATAGTTTGGTTAAGATTTACGATAACGAAGTTAACGGTAGCGATAAGATTATAACGGGCTACGAAGTTATTGAAAGGCTTGATAATTCAACAATTTTAAACGTTGAATTATTTACTGGTAAAACTCATCAAATAAGGGCACATTTAGCGCATATCGGCCACTTTATTATAGGCGACGGTAAGTACGGCAAAAATGCAATAAACGAAACGTTTAAGGCTAAAACTCAGCGCTTAACGGCATCAAAAGTAACTTTTGAGTTTGATAAATTAAGCCCGCTTTACACGTTAAACGGCAAAACTATAGAACTTAAACGAAAACCATTTTAAAAAGCACGGAATTATCCGTGCTTTTATTATTTTACAATAAGTTCTTCGTGAGAATTAGGGTTAACAATTATCGTTTTATAATCGGTGTAAAAAACGCTACCAGGTTTTGCTTTTGGTGGTTTTTTAACGTATTTTTTAAAGGTGTAGTCAACTTCAATTTTACTGCCGTTTTTTGCTTCACTGTGCGAAGCGCAAATTTCCGCACAAGTTAAAATAACCGTGTCTGGTACTTCTTTACCTTTAGTTTCTATCATTACAAATGATGAGTGGTAGTTTTTAACGTGAAGCCAAACGTCAAGCCTTTCAGCGCTTTCAAGTATTTCGTCGTTTTGTAGGTTGTTTCTACCCATTTTAACGTTAAAACCGTCAACTTTATACAAAGTGTAACCGTTGTGTTTTTTTACTTGTTTCTTGCGCTTGTTTGGAGTATTATCACGCATTAAACCTGCAATAATAAGTTCGTCTTCAACGTCTTTAAAATCGCTAAGTTTACTTGCAAGTTCAACTTCAACCTTTAAACTGTTTAAATAGTTAAGTTCTTGTAATACTTCTTGCTTTTGCTCAAGCGAAACGCTATACGAACGCTTTACTTTAGCGTATTTTTTGTAGTATTTTTGAGAGTTTTCGTTAGGGGATAGCGTGCTATCAAGTGGGATTTCTATATAAGTTTCAGTTTCTTCATAGTAGTTTAAAACCTTAACTTTATCTTGACCTTTTTTTATTGCGTAAAGGTTAGCCGTTATTAGTTCGCCGTAAAGTTTATACTTGTCGGCATTTTTAAATTCGCGCTCCCTTTCTTCGCATAAAAACAACTTCTTTTCTTCTTTCTTTATCTTGGAATTTATTTTAGAAAGTAGTGAATTTTTTACGTTTAAAAAGTCGCTTTCTTTTAAAATTTCATCGTAATAGCGTTGTTGTAAATTGGTAAGCGAATTATCATAAAACCTTTCGCCGTCAAGGTGGAAATAGTTTGTTACAAACACGTCTTTACCACTGCCGTAATTTATCATTACAGGGGTTATATCGCACGATATAAAATCTTCAATAACTTGGTAGGCAATAATAGGGTCAAACGCCTTACCATTTAAGGCTTTATCCATTCTATATGCAAGTTCAGTTGCGGTAATCGGTGCAAAATAGTTAAACGAAGAAAGTATAAACTTACCTAAGTTTTCGCCCGTAAAACTACTTAAAATTTCAATAGATTTTTCTTTATCTAAAACGTTGCATTTATCTTGAGATTTAGGCGGGGCGTATATGCTACCAGTCATAACGATGCGCTTACCGTCAAGCGTTTGCGGGGTTGTTTTAAGTGAGCCAAGTATCACGTTGTTTTGAGTTAAAAATACGTTTGAATACTTGCCCATAATTTCAACGAATAAAACGTATTCGTTATTCTCTTTAAAATCGTTTTCGTTTTTAATGGTAATACTAACTACGCGGTCGCAAGGCAACGTATCAATCTTTACAATTTCGCCACCTAAAAGGTACTTTCTAAGTAGCATGCAAAAATTAGGCGCGGTAAGTGGCGATTGCTTTTCTAAACAAGTAATCCCTACACGGCAATATTTAGCCGATGCCGATAATATTAAGTTAAAAACTTTGCCGTTAAAAAGTGTAAAAATCACTTCGTCGCAATTAGGTTCGATAATTCTATTAACTTTTGCGCCGATAAGCGTACTTTTTAATTCGTTAACGGTTTTAGTTATGGTGAACAAATCTTGCATATTAGTATAATTATATATTTTTATTTAACTTTTGTAAATTAAATTATAAATAAAGGCGTTAAAAACTTTACAATAATTTTTTTCTTTGCTAAAATAATATGAGTATTTAAAAAAGTATAGGAGATTTAACTTATGAAATATACTGTAGAAACTGCTGAAAAAAGCACGGTAAAAATTAAAATCACTTTAACAGCAAAAGAATGGGCAGACGCTCAAACTGACGCGTACAACAAAACTAAGGGTAGATATTCTGTTCCTGGTTTCAGAAAAGGCAAAGTTCCTAAACACATTGTTGAACAATACTATGGCGCTGGCGTATTCTTTGACGAAGCAATCAATCAATCTTTCCCTAAATATTACTTTGATATTCTTGATAAAGAACCAACTATTGAAGCGATTGACCGCCCTGAACTTGATATCGAAAAATTAAGCGAAAAAGGTATTACTTTCGTTGCAATCGTTCCTGTAAAACCAGAAGTTAAACTTGCTGAATACAAGGGTATAAAGTTTGATAAAATTGAGTATAATGTTACTGATAAAGACGTTGAAGACGAACTTGACAGACTTGTTAAAAGAAATGCAAGGGAAGTTGAAGTTACTGATAGACCTTGCCAAAAAGGCGATATCACTATCATTGACTACTCTGGTTCAGTTGATGGCGTTAAATTTGATGGCGGTACTGCAGAAAAACAAACTTTAGAACTTGGTGCTGGTAGATTTATCCCTGGTTTTGAAGAACAAGTTGAAGGTATGAATATCGGTGATGAAAAAGATATTACCGTTAAATTCCCTGAAGATTACCACGCTGAAGACCTTAAAGGTAAAGACGCTGTTTTCGCTATTAAACTTCACGAAATCAAAGTTAAAGAATTACCTGAAGTTAACGATGAATTCATTAAAGAAGCAGCAGGCGAAGAATCTTTAGACGCTTATAAAGAAGCAACTAAAAAGAAACTTCAAGAAGCAAACGATAGAAAAGCAAAAGCAGAACTTGAAGACAAAATCGTTAAAACTATCGCTGAAAAGAGCGAAGTTGAAATTCCTAAGGCTCTTATTGATAGTCAAGTTGAAAACAACGTAAGGGAAATGGAATACAGAATGAAATATCAAGGCTTAGACTTACAAACTTACCTTAAACTTACTAACCAAACTATGGAAGACTATAAAAAGAGTATGGAAGGTCAAGCATCTGAACAAATTAAAATTCAACTTGTTTTAGATAAAATTATCAAAGAAGAAAACATTAAAGCAACTCAAGAAGAAATCGACGCTAAAATTGCTGAACAAGCAATCGCTTACGGTAAAGACGTTGAAGAATTCAAAAAATCACTCAACGAAAGACAACTTTCATACTTTGAAAACAACGTTGAAATTGAAAAAGTTCTTGAATTTTTAACAACAAATAACGTTATAGACTAATTAAAGGGCTCTGTATCAACTTAACGTTGATATACGACTAACTATAAAAGGAGCATTTATATGGCTTTAATCCCTATGGTCGTAGAACAAACCAACAAAGGTGAACGTTCTTACGATATTTATTCCCGTCTTTTGGAAGACAGAATTATTATGTTATCGGGTGAGATTGACGACGCTACGGCTAACACCGTTGTTGCTCAGCTTATCTACCTTGAAGGTAAAGACCCTGAAAAAGATATCTATTTATATATTAACAGTCCTGGTGGTTCGGTTACCGCAGGTCTTGCCATTTACGACACGATGAATTACGTTAAGTGTGACGTTTCTACAATTTGTATTGGTATGGCGGCAAGTATGGGTGCGTTTTTACTTTCAAGCGGTAAAAAGGGTAAAAGATTTTCCCTTCCTAATAGCGAAATAATGATTCATCAACCGCTTGGTGGGGCACAAGGTCAAGCAAGCGATATTAAAATCCAAGCCGACCATATTTTAAAGATAAAAGAAAAACTTAATAGGATTTTATCTCAAAATACCGGCAAGGATATTGAGCAAGTTGAAAAAGATACCGATAGGGATAACTATTTATCGGCAGAAGAAGCTCTTTCTTACGGTTTAATAGATAAGATTTATTACAATAGATAAAAGCAATTTCACACATTGCTGGAAAAGATAAAGAATTGCCACACTTAGTTGTGGCAATACTATATTTTAAAGGAGCATAATGTCAGAAAAAACACAGAATAACAACGGTTTATATTGCGCTTTTTGCGGTAAGCCTAAGGAAATGGCTAAAAAATTAGTTGCAGGTCCTAATGGTTTATACATTTGTGATGAGTGTTTAGAACTTTGCAATATGATAATTCAAGAAGAAGATAATTCTTTAGAAAGTCAAGACTTTGAACTTAAAAAACCAAAGGAAATCAAAGAAGAGCTTGACAAGTATATCGTAGGGCAAGACGGCGCAAAAAAAGTATTATCCGTTGCAGTATACAACCACTATAAAAGAATAAACGCTAAACTTCAAGGCAAAATCGAGGGTGACGATACCGAGATAGAAAAAAGTAATATATTACTTTTAGGTCCAACGGGTTCAGGTAAAACCTTGCTTGCAAGAACGCTTGCTAGAATTTTAAACGTTCCGTTTGCAGTAGCCGATGCTACTACTTTAACGGAAGCGGGCTACGTTGGTGAAGACGTTGAAAATATCCTTTTAAAACTTATTCAAAACGCCGATTACGATATCGAAAGGGCGCAAAAAGGTATTGTTTATATTGACGAAATCGACAAAATTGCAAGAAAGGGTGAAAACGTTTCTATCACGCGTGACGTTTCGGGCGAAGGCGTGCAACAAGCACTTTTAAAAATTATAGAAAGTACCGTTGCAAGTGTTCCACCACAAGGCGGAAGAAAACACCCGCAACAAGAACTTATCCAAATTGATACCACTAATATTTTATTTATTTGCGGTGGGGCTTTCGTTGGTCTTGATAAGATTATAGAAAAGCGTAAAGACGTTTCAAGTTTAGGTTTTGGCGGTAGTGTAAGCAAAAACCAAGAAAGTCAAAAGTCAGTACTTCGTGACGTTCAACCGCAAGACTTAACTAAATACGGTTTAATACCAGAGTTCGTTGGAAGAGTTCCTATTACCGTTACCCTTGAAGCACTTGATGAAAACGCACTCGTTAAAATTATGACCGAGCCTAAAAACGCACTCGTTAAACAATATAAAAAACTTATTGGTATGGACGATTGCGAACTTGAGGTAACAAGCGAAGCTGTTTTAGAAATTGCAAGAAAGGCAATCTCGCTTAAAACGGGCGCTAGGGGACTTCGCACTATCTTTGAAAACTTAATGCTTGACTGTATGTACGATATACCAAGTATTGATAATATTGAAAAGGTAATTATCGACGGCGAAGTTGTAAAAGGCAACAAAAAACCCGAAGTAATTTCAAAACAAATTGCTTAAAAAAAGCGTGTGCTTAAGCACACGCTTTAATTTTTTGTTTTTACGCTTTCCAAATGCCGTGTTTATTGCAAAATTCGTAGGCGGAAATAACTTCTTCGCCGTCAAGTAAACTAAAAATTGCAATAGGTTTATCGCTTGGTGTAAGGTTTTTAACCTTAATGCCTTCGCTTGTTTCTAAAACAATCCATTTAATATAGTGGTCGTCTTGCATAGGGTGTTCAACCGAACCAACAGTAACAGTAGCAAGTAAATCTTGAACGGTAATTACAGGAAGGTGTTTTTCAACTGCCGCGTCAACGGTGTTAGGTTCAACTTTACTCATTTTTTCGCCACAACACATAACAGGGACGTTAGAATTTTCTAAAAAAGTAATAATGTTGCCACAGTGTTTACAAATAAATAATTCCATAATTGTATTCTCCTTAAGTGTTTATTTTTGTAATTCAAAGTCAGATTTAGGGTGTTTGCAAAGTGGACAAGTCCAATCGCTTGGGAGTTCTTCAAAAGGAATTTTTTCCTTATTGTCGTCATAAACATATCCGCAAATAGTGCAGACCCAAACCTTCTTTTTAGGTGTAGAAGGAGCAGTAGGTTTATCCGCTTTAAACTCACTTTTACTCATACCGCACATAGGGCAAGCCCAATCGTTTGAAAGGTTGTTAAAAGGCGTACTTTCTTTATTTTCATCATATTTATAGCCGCAAAGTTGGCAAGAATAAACGGCTTTATCGCTTGCTACCGCTTGTGGTTTTGGCTTAACGTTTTCAAAGTAATACGAATAAGTCATTGAAGGTACGCTTGATAAAATTTTGGCCTCGGTAACTTCGCCAACAAGCAACATATGCGTGCCTAAATCAAGCGCGTTTTCCACCTTGCAAGATATAAACGCATTAGCGTATTTTGCCGAAATATACTTTAAGCCGTTAGCTGAAACGGGCGATGGAAAATCGGCAAATTTATCTACTGTTTTACCGCTTTGAAAGCCAAATCTTGTAAAAATTTCAAAAGGGCAATCTTGCGATAAAAGTGAAATGTTAAATACCCTAGTATTTAAAATTTGCGATAAAGTGTAGTTGTTTTTATTAACCGCAATAGAAATTTTATAAGGCTCGCTAGTAACTTGAATTGCTGTATTTATAATGCAACCGTTATCCTTGCCGTCGTTAGCGGTTAAAACGAATAATCCGTATGAAAAATTACGGGTAGTTTTAATATCTATCAATGAAGTGTTCTCCTATAATTGATTTTTTATTATTTTAGCATAGTTTAAATTAGAAATCAAGTATTAAATTTAATTTTTTAGTGTTGACTTTTTTTGTCAATAATTATATAATTATTGCATGGAAAAATTAATTAGAGATTATTGTCGTTTTACAAATTTATCTATTGAAACCGAAAACGAATTTATTAAAGCGTACAATTTAATATTTAACAGTGCCGAAATATCAAACAAAGTTAATAATCTTTTACAAGATTACGCTAATGATATTACTAAGTGCTTAGAAGTTGTTAAACAAATAAAAAAGGAAACCGCGCCTTTAGGCGTTCACGAATACACCGTTAACGCCCTTTCGTATATTTTGATGATACCAACTTTAAAAAAGGAATACGAAAAGCGCAATTTACCTGACTGGATTTTTAACTGCTCTATAAAGGATATGTCTTATCATATTCCGTACTCAATAAAAATGAAAGGTATTCACGGCACTTTTACCGACTGGCACGAAAACATTTTTACCCTTAAATGTTTTGGTTTAGGTAGGCTTCAAATTATTTTTAGGCCGAGTTATGCCGATTTTAGTGGCGATGATATTTCTATTAAAAAGGGCGAACCAATGTTAGACGTGCATATCCCTAACACCGGAACACCGCTAACTTATGAAGAATGCGAATATTCCTACAAAGTTGCCGTAGAAATGTTTAAAGATAAGTTTAACGGCAAGCCTATAATCTTCCACTGTTCAACTTGGCTACTTTGGGAAAGGCACAAAGAACTTTTAAAGCCTACTTCAAATATCGTTAAATTTTTAGAACGCTATACTTTAGTAGAAAAGGGGCTTTTTAAAGACCACGAACCCCTTTACCGCATTTTTGAAGTTGACTGCACGGGCGATATTAAAAACTTGCCAACTAATACATCACTTCAAAAAACCTATTATAACCTTATAAATAGTGGCGAAATGGCAGGTTGGGGCACAGGTTTATTCATTTATGAATAAATAACACTTAAAAACACTTGATAAATTACACAAAATAAATTACAATATATCTCTATTAGGAGAATTATGGAAAACAATAATATTCAAACTGAAAATACAAACTTAATATATGGTATCCCTGCTATTGCAATGCGCGGTAAAACTGTTTTTCCTAATGTTATAACTAACATTGATGTGGGTAGAACGGCATCACTTAACGCAATCAACTCTGCTATGGCAAAGGATAAACTTATTTTTGTTGTTTCGCAAAAAGACCAAAATGTAGTAGAACCAAAAGTAGATGATTTATACACCGTTGGTACGGTTTGCCGTATGGGTAACTTAACAATGGTAAAACCGTCTAACAATTACAGGCTTTCTATTGAAGGTATGTACACGGCAAGGATTATTTCATCTGAAGAAAATAAAGATTACTTCCGCTTTAACGTAGAAAAATTCTTCCCTGAATTGCCTAGCGATACTATCGAACTTGAAGGTCTTTTTAGGGCGGCAAAAACGCAATTTAAAGAAACTATTGATATGCTTCCAAATATCAATACTGAAAGTATGAAAGTGGCTATGGGGATTGATAATCCTATGGCGTTTGTTAATGTTGCGGCGTTCAACGTGCCCGTTAAAAACGATGAAAAACAACAAATTTTAGAGTGTGTTGACTTATCTAAAAAATACACTCTTTTACTCAATGCTTTAGCAAAGGAAAAACAAATTATCGAGATTGAAAAAACAATTTCGCAAAAAGTTAAGGCTAACGTTGAAAAGAACCAAAAAGAATTTTATTTACGTGAACAATTAAAGGCAATACACGAAGAACTTGGCGACGATGTTAGCGAAATCGAACGCCTTACCGAACAAGTAAAACAAAAGGGTTTAGACGACGCTTCACTTGAAAAGGTATTGCAAGAATTAAAGCGTATGTCAAAAATGGCACCGTCTTCGCCTGATTTTACCGTATTGCGTTCGTATATCGATTGGATTTTAGATGTTCCGTTTACCGAAGAAAGCGTTGATACGGAAAAACTTGCCGACTGCAGTGCAATTTTAGAAGACGACCATTTCGGCTTAGAAAAGGTAAAGGAAAGAATTATCGAATACCTTGCCGTTTTAAAACTTACAAAATCTCTTAAAGGTCCTATTTTATGTTTAGTAGGTCCACCGGGGGTTGGTAAAACTTCAGTTGCTAAATCGGTTGCTAGGGCGCTTAACCGTAAACTTGTTAGAATGAGTTTGGGTGGCGTTAAGGACGAAGCGGAAATTAGGGGACACCGCAAAACTTATATCGGCGCAATGCCAGGTAGAATTATCTACGGTATGAAAGAAGCGGGCACTATTAACCCTGTATTCTTGCTTGATGAAATCGATAAACTTTCTCAAGACTTAAGGGGCGACCCTGCAAGTGCTTTACTTGAAGTTTTAGACCCTGAACAAAACACTTCGTTTAGGGATAGATATTTAGAAATTTCTTATGACCTTAGCAAAGTTATGTTTATTACAACTGCTAACAGTATTGATACTATACCTGCGCCACTTCTTGATAGAATGGAAGTTATCAACATTGCAGGCTATACTGAAGAAGAAAAGGTTCAAATAGCAAAAAGGTATTTAATTCCTAAAAACTTAAAGGCTAACGGTCTTGATAAATCTAACGTTAAGTTTACTGACGAAGGCATTAAGGCTATTATTAGGGGTTACACGGGCGAAGCGGGTGTTAGGAAACTTGAACAACTTGTTTCTGCCGTTATAAGAAAAGTTGCAACTAAAGTTGCAGGGGATAGTAGTTACCCTAAACAAACCATTAAAGAAAGTAATGTTAGCGAATATTTAGGCATTGAAAAATATTCTAAAGAAACGCAAATTGAAAAGAACCAAGTAGGCTCTGCAACGGGCTTGGCGTGGACTTCTATTGGCGGTGTTACCTTAACTATAGAAGTTGCCGTTATGAAAGGAAAAGGTAACCTTTTACTTACAGGTAAACTTGGCGACGTTATGAAAGAAAGCGCGCAAACTGCAATTAGTTTTATTAGATTTAACGCGGATAAATACCATATAGATAGTTCGGTATTTGAAAGTAGTGACGTGCACGTTCACGTTCCTGAAGGCGCAACGCCAAAGGACGGACCAAGTGCAGGTATTACCATTGCAACCGCTCTTATTTCAGCATTTACAGGCAAAAAAGTTAAGCGTGACGTTGCTATGACTGGCGAAATTACCTTAAGGGGTAACGTGCTTGCAATAGGCGGTCTTAAAGAAAAAGCGCTTGCAGCGTATAGGCTTGGTATTAGAACGATTGTTGTGCCTAAATCAAACCTTAAAGACTTAGAAGAAATCCCAAGCGAAATCGTAAAAGATATTAAATTTATCGGCGTTGAAAATATCAGCGAAGTTTTCGATGTCGCTTTAGAAAAGTAACTTTTACGGCAAAACAAAAGTTTTGCAAAGATTGTAGTTTTAGGTAAAAGAAAAAGGAGAAATTATGGTAATTAAAAACGCAACTTTTATAACTTCAGCCGCTAGTAAAAAAGGTTTTATCCTTCCCGAAAAACCTATGATTGCAATTTGCGGAAAATCCAACGTTGGTAAAAGTTCGCTTATCAATGCACTTGCAAATAAAAAGGGTTTAGCAAGAACTTCAGTTACCCCAGGTAGAACAAGGCTTGTTAACTATTTTGATTTTGGCGATTTTGTGCTTGCCGACTTACCGGGCTACGGCTTTGCTAAAGTTTCGCGTAGCGAAAAGGAAAAGTGGGGTCAACTACTTGAAGACTTTTTCTCATATCAATCGTTAATCACTCATGTGTTCTCCCTTGTGGATATCCGCCACGACCCAACTCGTGACGACGTTGATATGATTAATTATCTTCACCACTATGCCGTTCCGTTTACCGTTGTAGCAACAAAGGCGGATAAAATCGGCAAAACAAGAATTTTTGATAGGCTTAAATCAATAGGTAACTTTTTAGCAATCGGTAAAGATAGCATTATTGCAACTTCTGCCGATAGCGGTTATGGTAAAGATAAACTTCTTGATAAAATTCAAGCGGTTTTAGATATTTACAATGACGAATTTTTCGACACACCAGATGATGAAGATATAGAAGAAACACAAGAAACCGAATAAACGTCGCAATTCTGCGTTAACTGCTTCGTTTGTGCGACTACAATGACCAAAAAGGTCTATTGTATCCGCCCCAACTCGCGAGCCTTGTCTTGCTTGTTTCTTCGCTTTCTTATATGGGAGTAAGCCGAATAAACATAATAGCGAAAAATAAACTAAAAAAACAAAAGGGGACTAATTATGAAATATTGCGTAACAACTTATAGTTTTTCAAGTTGCATTAACAAAACTAAATGCAATTATTTTGAAATTTGCGATTTAGTTAAAGAAATGGGTTTTGACGGCATTGAATTTATCGACCTTGACAAATGGGATAAAGAAATAGATAAAGTTAAAACTGCAAAAGAAATTAAAGAGTATTGCGATAAAATCGGGCTTGAAATCGTATCGTATACCGTTTCGGGCGAACTTTTAAACACCGTGCCCGAAGTTGAAATTGCAAGGCTTAAATCTTGCGTTGATATTGCGGAAATTTTAGGAGTTAAAGTTATGCGCCACGATATTTGTTATCCACTTAAAAAAGAGCCCCTTTACACTTATAAAAACGCTATTAAAGAAATCGCGCCACGTATTAGGGAAATCACCGAATATGCATACACTAAAGGCATTAAAACTTGCGTAGAAAACCACGGTTTTATCTTTCAAGCGCCAGAAAGGGTAGAAGAACTTATCTTAGAAGTTAACCACCCAAATTACGGTTGGCTTTGCGATTTAGGTAACTTCCTTTGTGATGACGTTGACCCAATCAAAGGCGTTTCTATCGCTGCGCCTTACACCTTCCACGTTCACGCTAAAGACTTCTTGTTTAAAAGCGGTAATCTTCCAAGTATCCCTGGTTTCGGCTTGGTTACAAACGGTGGTAATTACCTTCGCGGAACAATAATTGGCCACGGTGTAGTACCCGTTAAAGCCTGCGTTAACGCCCTTAAAAAAGCCGGTTACGATAATTATATATCCGTAGAGTTTGAAGGTTTAGAAGAGAATTTAGATGCTATTAAGAAAGGTTTAGAATTTTTAAAGAGCATATAAACGGCTTATTTACGGCGTTATGCTGCGTTTACTGTAAATCGGATTTGACTTTGATGACCACAAAGGTCTATCAAATCCAAACCAATTTACGAGCCTTGCCTAACTTGTAACTAATCCGTTTACCAAACACTACAATACGGCTTTAAAAAGGTGCTTTATTTAAGTTTGTAAGTGACCCCAACAACCAAAAAGGTTAGTTGTGTCCACCCAAACTCGCGAGCCTTGTCTTGCTTGCTTCTATGCCTTTAAAAAAGCACATTATTAAACAGTAAAATAATAAGAATATTGTGCAAGATTAATCTTGCATATCATTAAAAAAGCACCAACTAAGTTGGTGCTTTTATTTATTTTCTTTCGGGTAAAATCGGCTTGTCGCCGTACATTTTTACATATGTTTTTACAAGCGACATCGACGCGCTTTTTGATGGTAAAGCAGTAGAGCGGTAGTCAAACGCCATAGTAAAATCGGTAAGGTCTTCGCCTAAAGTTTTAAGGCTTTCGCGTTGTTTTTGATATATAATATCAATAAACTCTTGCGCGTGTTTGCCCGCTTTTTTACTGTTTTCAAGTAATCTTATAAAGTGCGGGAAGCAAAAGCCCTTAACGCTTTCCATTGCTTTTCTAAACTTTTCGTCGTCACCGTATAATCTTGCAACCGTTTCAAAGTAGCGTGACATATTAAACTCTATCTTTCTGCAAATAATACAGTCAGTAGTGTCTTTACGTAAACTTTCGGCTATTTTAACGGCTTTTTTAACGTCTGGCGTGGATTTAATAAGTTTTTCCATAGCCATAAGCCTTGTTGATGCTTGTAGGGCAAGTGGAAGTTTACCGCGACCAGAATACAAAACGTCGTAATGCTTAGCGCAAAAACCGTATTTATTAACTTTTTCCCTTTCAGCGTCTTCCATCGCGGCTTCTGATAAGTAACTATCGCAAATATCGCACTCAGTTTTTTGGTGAATTTTGCACATAGGACACTCACAATCGCCATTGAAGTTACGCCAAATATACATTGTTGAAATATTGTATGCCATATTGTTATTTTAGCACAATATTAAACTTTTGGCAAATAATTTATCATTGACTTTAGTTATTAAATAATGTATAATAATAACTAAGTATAAATAATGGGGGTTTTTATGCAAAACCAAAGGTCTAAAAGTGCTAAGGCTTTAGCGGGTAGTAGGGGTTTTTCCTTTGCTGTTTTAATCGTTATAGGGCTTATTCAAGCGGTATTAACGGTTGCTTTTGCGCTTGCCGTTAAAAACTTAATAAATGCTGCGGAATACGCTAAAGGTAGCGATATTATAGTAACGTCTGCCGTTTATCTTGCCGTTTGCGTTTGCTTGATTTTTGTGTTTTCAGTAGTTTATAGGGTGCTTCTTGCTAAGTGCCAAACAAACGTAGAAACTAACCTTAAAAAATCCGTTATTTCTAAGTTTATTAACGGTGACTTTAATAGCATAACTAAAGTTCATAGCGGTGACCTTTTATCAAGGCTTAATACCGACGTAAACACCGTGTCAACCGTGCACGTTGGCTTGCTTCCAAGCCTTGTTGCAACGGTATCGCAATTGATTGCTATAATTATCGCCCTTTATCTTTTACAGTCAATTTTTACCCTTTTAATAATTAGTGCGGGTGTTTTAGTATTTTTAATCACTTACTTTATCCGTAAAATTACAGCAAAACTACATAAAAAAGTTAGGGTGAAAGACGGTGAGTTGAGTAGCGTTTTAAGTGAAACTTCACAAAATGCGCTTGTTATTAAATCGTTTAATGCAGAAAAAAGTGTTTTAGATAAAATTAACTTAGGGCTTGACGGGTTAAAGAAATTTAAACTCAATCAAAGGTATTTTACCGCCTCAGTTAGTTCTCTTACAGGCTTGCTTTTTACGGCTTTTTACGCTGTTACCGTAATTTACGGTGGTATTGCTATTATAAACCAAACTCAAGGTGTGGATTTTGGCGTGATTGTTGCAATGTTACAACTTATATTGCAAATTCGTTCGCCACTTGGTTCTATTAGCGGTTACGTTACCGCTCAAACTGAAATGATGGTTTCTCTTGATAGGCTTTTTGAAATTATTCCTATTGATACCCCTACGGAAAAAACAACCATTGCCGATTTTAATAGCATTGAGTTTGATAAGGTAAGTTTTGGTTACGATAGCGAACTTGTTATTAAAAACTCATCGTTTAGCGTAAACAAAGGGGATAAGGTTTTAATTAAAGGTCCGTCGGGCATAGGTAAAAGCACCATTGTTAAACTTCTGTTAGGTGTATACTTGCCAAACGACGGTAAAGTTACTATTAACAACCAACTTTTAGCGTATAATTCTAAAGGCGTATTTTCTTTCGTTCCGCAAGGCAACAGTTTGTTTTCGGGTAGCATAAAAAATAACCTTATCTTATTTAATGATAAGGCAACCGATGAAGATATTAAAACCGCCCTTAAAATTTCGTGTGTTGACGAATTTTTAAACGAACTTCCAAACGGAATTGATACAATAATAGGTGAAAAAGGGCACAACCTTTCAGAAGGTCAAGCACAACGTATTTCTTTAGCGCGTAGTATTTTGGCAAAAGCGCCCGTTATTGTATTAGACGAGTTTACAAGTGCGCTTGATAGTAAAACCGAAAGCCAAATTGTAAATAACTTGACCAAGTTAAACGACGTTACTTTAGTTATTATTTCGCACAAACCTGAAGCGGAAAAAATTTGCAACAAAGTTATTACTTTAAGTGATGGTGTTGTAGATTGCAAGTAGTTATTTTCGCTTGTTTGCGGTAAATAGTGCGGTAGTTATAAAGCCTAAATTTCCGCCGATAACAAGCCCGATGATAATTCCTATAAAAAGTTTCATAATATAATTTTTTACCGTATTTTAATTTATTATACTCTGATATTTAGGTAAAAGTTAAACAATTCTATCTTTTTTGAATACTATAAAAAGGGTGGAATATGTCTTATAAAACCGTTGCAAAAATATCACTTAAAAAACTTAAAAACAACGCTTTAAAGGTAAAACAACTACTTGGCAATAAAACAAAGTTTTACGCGGTTGTAAAATCAAACGCTTACGGTCACGGTATTGTTGAAGTTTCTAACGCGCTTTATTCTATCGTTGACGGTTTTTGTGTTTCACTTATAGATGAAGCGGTTAAACTTAGAGTTTCTGGTATTGATAAAGATATTTTAATGTTAACTCCGCCTTTTAAAGAAACGGCAAACGATTTAGTTAGATACGATATTACTACGGCGGTTAGCAGTTTAAACGAAATTAAACTTATAGAAAACTCTGCTATCATAAGCAAAAAGATAGCAAAAATTCAAATTGCTATAAACACGGGTATGAATAGGCTTGGCTTTAGTGATAAAAAGTCTATTTTAACCGCACTTAATTATATTAAAAATAGTAAAAATTTAACGCTTACCGGTGCATTTTCGCACTTAGGCAACGTTCAAAATAAAGATTACGCTTATAGTCAGTATAAAAGATTTTTAATTTTATCAAGCGTAATAAAAAAATATTATCCTAAAATTGAATATCACTTATCTTCAAGCGGTGGTGTGTTGCTTGGTAAAAAGTACCACCTTAGCGCGTGTAGAGTTGGCTTACTTCTTTACGGTTATAAGCCCTTTAAAACGGATAAAATAAGCGTTGAACCTATAATGAAAGTTTACGCTAAAACCATTGCTATAAGAAACAATTTAAAGGGTAAAAATTTAATGTATGGCGATAATCTTTCGCCGTGTGATACGGTAACTGTTATAAGGCTTGGCTATGCCGACGGCGTTTTAAGAAAAGGGCTTTATAACACGATAAACGATTTATGTATGGATATTTCGGCAATAAAAGGCAAAGCGAATAAAAGTTTAACGCCTATTATGTTAAATGCCGAAAGTTTAGCAAAAAAGTGGAATACTATACCGTACGAAGTGCTTGTTAATATAACTTGCCGTGCGGATATGAGATATTATTAAAGGTACTATGAGAATAATTGCAGGTAAAAACAAAGGTAAAAAACTAAAGAGTTTTGACGGTGACGCTATAAGGCCAACGTCGGATAGGGCAAGGGAATCGCTTTTTAATATCCTTGCGCCTACGCTTTTAGGTGTGGATTTTTTAGATTTATGTTGTGGCACGGGCGCGGTTGGTATTGAAGCAATTTCGCGCGGGGCTAAAACGGTTACTTTTGTTGATAGTAGTAAAGATAGTGCTAAAATTTGCGAATTTAACTTAAAGTCTATCGGCAATAACACAAAAGTTGATTTGTGCGATGCTAATAGGTTTGTAAACCAAACTACAAAAAGTTTTGATATAATATTTTTTGACCCGCCTTACGCTTTTTTAGGGTTTGAAGATATTATGAAAGCGGTAAATGAAAGAAATCTTTTAAAGGACGGCGGGCTTTTTATTTATGAACATAAAGCGGACAAGCCAACCTTAACCGTTAATGGTTTTGAGTTAAAAGATAGTAGAAAATACGGCATAGCGGTATTTGATTTTTACGTGAAAGGAGAAGTATGAGAGTAGGCGTATTTGCAGGGACTTTCGACCCTATAACTAAAGGACACGAACAAGTTATTAAAAAATCCGTAGGGCTTTTTGATAAACTTATAGTTGCACTTTGTGTAAATCCAGAAAAACATACTTTGTATTCGGTAGAAGATAGGCTTGAAATGCTTACCGCCGTTTGCAAAAATTATAAAAACGTAGAAGTTATATACCACGAAGGTATGCTTGTTGATTTACTTAAACAAAAGGGTAGTGTTTATAGCGTTAGGGGTGTTAGAAACAACACCGATTACGAATATGAAAACAATATGCATTTCGTAAATAAAAAACTCTATCCCGATATTATAACCATTTATCTTCCTTGCGATGAAGAGTTTTTAGATATAAGTTCAACCGCGGTTAGAAACGCTATAAAAAACGGTGAAGATTTAGAAAAATATTTATCAAAAGAAGTTGTTTCGGTTATAAACAGAGTGTAAAAATTAGATATAGCAATATAAACGTTATTAGCGTTTGAAGTAACTTGCCTTTTATAAAAAATAGGCTATTTACTTGTGCTTTTTGTAAAAATGCAAGCGATTGCATTATTATAGAAAGTCCGCTAAATGATATAAGCGCGCCGGATAGTGATAGGGTAAGCGGTGTTACGTTTAGGTTTGATAGTTCTTTACAACCCCTTGTACACTCTATAAGACCAACCGAAAAAGCGCGTACAACTTCTTTGTTTCCACCAAGAAAATAAAAACTTTTATAAAAGATAAACTCTAACGGAAAAAGCAAGTTGTTTGATAATAAAACGTCGGTAAAAACGTAAAAAACACTTATAAAACCACCAACTATAAGCGAAGATATAACGCTATTATAAACGCTTTCGTAAAGAAGGTTATCTACGTTTAAGTTTATTTTAAAATTATCGTTGTTTTTGAAGTTTCCGTGATTTCTAAAGATAACGCCAACTAAAACTGCGGATAAAACGTGTATTAAATATATAATAGTGCCGTAAAGTTTGCTTTTAAACATATTTATTCCTACAACGCCTATTATAAAAATCACCCCCGACGTTGATGCTAAAACGCTTAACTTTTCGCTTTCGCTACGCGATATAACCTTTTGGCTATAAAGGTCGTATACAATTCGGCTTCCTATAGGATAGCCGGATAAAATGCTCATAATAAACGCGTAAAACGAAATGCCTTTTTGCTTGAATAAAAACTTGCTAATAGGTGATAGTTTTTCGCTAAATGTAAGTAGCGTACCCGTTTTAGTTAAAAGGGTAGTTAAAAAGAAAAATGGCAGTAGCGACGGCAATACCGAATAAATCCACAACTTTAAACCCGTTAAACAACTGTTTGAGTATTTTTCAGGGTTTAAAACTATCATAATTATAAAAAACGCTAAAACTAAAAGTAGTGAAAATTTTTTTAAAATTCTAATTATTTTACTCACAGTAAAATATAGTCGAATTATAGGTAAAATATGTATACGCTTTTTGATACTTTAAATCAAGAAAAAAACAAAGAGAATATTCCACTTGCCGAAAGAATGCGCCCTGAAAATTTAAGGGAATTTTTAGGTCAAGTAGAGATTGCTAAAGAAGGCAGTCTTTTAAGGCGTGCCATTATGATGGATAGGCTTGGCAGTTGTATTTTTTACGGCCCACCGGGAACTGGTAAAACAACCCTTGCAAACATTATAGCAAACTCAACAAGTGGTAACTTTATCAAGTTAAACGCCGTAACAAGCGGTGTTGCAGACGTTAAAAAGGCGGTAGAAGAAGCATCTAAAAACCTTGAAACGTACGGCAAAAAAACTTACCTATTGCTTGATGAATGCCATAGGTTTAATAAAACTCAACAAGATAGTTTGCTTCCGTCAATTGAAAACGGAACGATTATTTTTATCGGCTCTACAACGGAAAACCCTTACGTTTCAATGACGCCCGCAATTTTATCGCGTTGCCGAATTTTTGAATTTAAACGCCTTTCAAAAGAAACGATTAAATCCGCACTTTTAAAAGCGCTTAATGACGAAAAGAAAGGTTTAGCAAAAATCAACGCGATAGTTGACGACGATGCTGTAGAACATATCGCGTTTATGTCGGCTGGCGATTTACGTACGGCGTACAACGCGCTTGAAATGGCGGTTTTAACAACGCCCGTTGATGAAAACGGCGTTTGCCACGTTACCGTTCACGATGCCGAACAATCTATTCAAAAAAAGGCGTTATCGGTTGACGAAAACGAATATTACCACGTATTAAGTGCCTTTTGTAAAAGTTTAAGGGGTAGTGATAGCGACGCCGCTTTATATTATTGCCATAGGTTAATAAACGCTGGTTGCGACCCGCTTTTAATTGCAAGGCGTTTAGTTGTTCACTCCGCAGAAGACGTAGGCGTTTCCGACCCGCAAGCCTTAGTTATAGCAACAAGCGCGCTTACGGCATTTCAAAACTTAGGTTTGCCTGAAGGTTTAATTCCTTTAAGCGAAGCGATAATTTACGTGTGCGAAACTACAAAATCTAATTCCGTTATCGACGCGATGACAAAGGCAAGCCAAGCCGTTGAAAAGTATTGTGACGAACCTATTCCGCCACACCTTATAAATCCATCGTATTTATCAAAGGAAGGCAAGGCTAAAAGTGCTGAATATAAATATCCGCATAACTTTGGCGGTTACGTAAAACAGCAATATCTTCCAAACGGGCTTAAAAATCAAACGTTTTATGAGCCTAAAGATATAGGTTTTGAAAAGCAAATAAAAAATTTACGTAAAGAAAAAGGCAAAGAATAATAACTTTTAGCGCCACGGTTTTAATTTTAATTAAAAAATTGAATTTAAGGCGTTATCATTGACTTATTTTAACGATTGTAGTAAAATATTATTTAAGATAGGTATCATCTTAGTGTAATTTGCTAAGTCGCGAGATTATAGGAGAAATTATGGAAGAAAGAATGGAAAACGAAAAGTCAATATCTTTATCTGAAATTTGGCTTGTCGCAAGGGCTAATTTATTATGGGTGCTTCTAATAGTGTTTGTCAGCACTGCGTTAGGTGCTTTATACGCATATTTTGTAAAAGAAACCACTTACGTTGCTACTATCGACGTAGTAGTTCAATCACTTAACGATACCAACATTGATAAAGATGAAAATAAATTCACACTTACAACGGCTTATCAGTTTTCGGCATTATTAGCGCCAGACTATGAAAAGGTAATGAAAAGCCACGAAATTATCAACAAGGTAAACGAAGATAAACCGCAAAACCTTTATAAAATGTCGTCAGGTGCATTAAATTTCAAATACACGGAAGAATCGCCTTACTTTAGCATTAGTTACACTTATGCAGTTCACGGCGGTAATTCTTCTACTATTAAAATTGCAGTTGCCGATACTTTAAATAACTACGTTAAAGAATGTCAAGACATTTTACACGAAAACGAAAACGGTAACTACCTTTACTTAGCGGATAACTTAGTTGTTACTTCATCTGCTAACCAAACTAACGTAACTGTTAATTCGGGTAGATTTACAACAATCTTCTTAGCGGGTATTATCGGCGTTGTTTTAGCCTTTGGTTTAGTTCTTTTAATTTACTTTATCGACGATAGAATTTCTACGCGTGAAGATGCTGAAAGAATTTCAGGCTTAACAGTTTTAACTTTAATCGATATCAGTGCTAACGCTATTGAATTTGATAACGTTAACCTTAATGAAGGGGGTAACGCGTAATGTTTTTTAGAAAAAAAGAAAAAACCGCTTTTGATACGGATATTCCTAAAATTATAGTTGGTAAAGGCGAAGATAATTGCGAAAATTACTATAGGCTTAAAGATAACGTTATTTACTATTCAGATAGCGGTAAAAATAAAGTTTTTCAAATTGAATCTTCAATTTCAGGCGAAGGCAAATCTACAATTTGTATTAACCTTGCCGTTGCACTTGCAAGAAGCGGTAAAAAGGTTTGCGTTATGGATTTAGACTTTAGAAGACCTAAAATGCACAGGTCTTTTAACATTAATAACGTTGACGGTATTGCCGAATACATGCTTGGCGATTGCACTAAAGAAGCGTTAATTAAAAAGACTGAGTATAACGTTGACGTTATCAACCGCGGTAAAGCAACGCAAAATACGTCTATTATATTTACTTCTGATAAATTTAAAGAACTCATTAAAGAGTTAAAAGAAGAATACGATATAATTCTTCTTGACTGTCCACCAGTTTTACTTGTATCTGATTATATTCATATATCTAAGTTATCTGATGCGGTTTTATTTATCGTGTCAAGCGGTGTTACACATCGTGGTCAACTTAAAGAATCTATTGAATTACTTAAACGTAACGAAGTTAATATTTTCGGTATGGTTATAACTTACAAATCAGGTTCTAAGTTCTCACTTAAATATGGTGGCTACTACAGTAGCAAATATTATAAAAACAACAGTTATAAGGGAGAAAATTAATTGAAAAAGGGTTTGTATAAGTTTATAGATATACATTCACATATTCTACCTAACGTTGACGACGGAAGCGATTGTATTGACGTTTCTTTGTCTATTTTAAAAAAACAAGAAAAAATAGGGGTTGAAAAAGTTATATTAACCCCGCACTATAAAAACAATTCGTATAATATTTCAGCAAAAGAATTACAAGAAAAATTTTTAGATTTTAAAAATATAGTTAAAGAAAACGGCTTAAACGTACAGTTGTTTTTAGGGCAAGAAATTTATTGTGATAGTGATATTTACGACAATTTAAATAAGGGTATAGTTACCACTATAAACGGAACGAAATATCTTTTAGTAGAGTTTAATTTCTTTAAAAGTACGCCTATTTGCGATTACGTTTACAAATTAACCGCTATGGGCTACGTGCCTATTATCGCGCACGTTGAAAGGTATTTTTATCTTGATGCGGAAACCCTTATTGATTTAAAGCGCGCGGGCGCGTTAATTCAAGCAAATGCAGAGTCGGTTGCGGGTGTTAACGGTAAAAAAATTCAAGATTATTTACTTGAAGCAATTGCTAAAGGTCTTGTTGATTTTGTTGCAAGCGACGTGCATAATAAACGTAAAATTCAACTTAAAAAGGCTTATAAAATAGTAAGTAAGAGAATTTGCAAAGAAGCGGCCCAAGCGGTATTTTATGAAAACGCTAATAAATATTTAATACAAAACTAAAACGGAAGTATTCAAACTTCCGTTTTTTTTATGCTATTAAAACTTTAATTTCATAGATAGTAAAAGTTTAGCATATAGTAAAGTGTATTTATGAAAAACAAGTTTAAAATCAAGTTGTCAACTATCTTGTCGTATGCGTTTATAGGCTTAATATTTATAACTATACCGTTTATTAAAACCGCAAAATCGCCCTTTGAAGAAAGCAGGCAAAACTACAAGGCGATTATCGAAGTTTGGCAAATTGATACCTTTGAAGGTGGCGTAGGTAGTAGAACTTCTTTTTTAAGAAACGTCGCAAGCAATTTTACAAAAAATCACCCGTCCGTATTGTTTTTAGTTTCTTCGCATACCGTTAATTCGGCTAAAACGCTTATAGAAAAGGGCAAGTATCCCGACGTTATATCTTACGGCGGTAACTGTTTAGATTTAAGCGGTAAAATTATAAATTTAAAGGGCTATAGCCAAATAGACGGTGGAATTCTTGATAAAAATAGGTATATGCTTGCTTGGTGCAAAGGCGGTTATTTTGAAATAAAACGCCAAGGCAATTTTAAGATTGAAAAAGTTATCGTTAGTGAAGGGGATTTTAATAGCGGAAGCATTGCAAAAACCTTTACGAACTATTCAAATTTAAAAGGCGAAGTTTATATTCCTACCGACGCTTTTAACGCTTTTTTAATTGATAAAAACAGCCTTTTGATAGGCACTCAGCGTGACGTAATTCGACTTAAAAATCGTGAAATTCAAGTTGATATAAAACCGATTAACGATTACTGTGATTTATATCAATATTTATCGGTTATAGATAAAGGCGATATTAAAAACGGGTACTCTATGCAGTTTGTAAACTACCTATTAAGCGAAAAAGTTCAATCTACTTTAAGTAAAATAGGTATGCTATCTTGTAGTTATAAAAACTTGTACGAAAGTGGCGAAGCGCTAAGCGTATTAGAAAGCAAAAACGCTATTTATACGGTTTCACCGTATATGGATATAAACAATCTTACTACGGTTAAAAATTTAGCAAGTCAAACAAATGATATTATAAAGGTAAGAAAATTACTTAAACACTTGTAAAAAGTTTGTAAATGTTGTAAAATAAGAGGTAGAGTATGATTAGTTTTCAAGAAAGAGAGTTTTTAAAGGAAAATCTTTTAAAAATTCCTTTTGAAGTTGATTGTTCGCTAAAAAAATTCAGTAGATATAAAACTGGTGGCGTAGGCAAGGTAGTAGTTTATCCAAACACTCAAGCGGAACTTATGAAAACCATAGAAGTTTTAAGCGGGTGCTATCCTATTTTCGTTATAGGCGGTGGGTCAAACTTGCTTATTTCGGATAAAGGTTTTAACGGTGCTATTATATCTACTTCAAACCTTAATAAAATTTCGCTTAAAAGCAATCTTTTAACTGCTGAGTGCGGTGCTAAGATTAGCGACGTTATAAAGGAAAGTACGCTTAACTCTTTAAGCGGTCTTGAGTTTTTAGTTGGCGTGCCCGCTACCGTTGGCGGTGCGGTTGCTATGAATGCGGGTTGCTATAATAAATCGATAGGCGATTTAGTTAGTTACGTTGTTACCGATAAAGGCACTTATAGTGGTAGTGAGTGTGATTTTAACTACCGCCACAGTAGATTTTTAAACGGCGAAGTTATATTAAAGGTATGTTTTACCTTAACGCCAACCGATTACGACTATATTGAAGAAAAAATAAAAACTTACGTAGGTTTTAGGCGTAATCCAAAAGGTAGAAGTTGCGGTTCAGTTTTTAAAAACGACGGTTATTTTGCAGGCAAGGTAATCGACGAAAGTGGGCTTAAAGGTGTTAAGTTAGGCGGTGCAAAAATTTCTGAAAGCCACGCTAACTTTATAATTGCCGAAGACGGCGCAACGTCAACTGACGTTTATAACTTAATTAAACTAATAAAACGTAAAGTTTACGAAACAAAACAAATAGAACTAAAAGAAGAAATAGTATATCTTGGGGAATTCTAATGAAATTAACGGCAGATTTTCATACACATACGATATTTAGCCACGGTAAAGGCACTATACTTGAAAACGCCCTTTCTGCAAAGGAAAGGGGTATAGAGCAAATTGCCATAACCGACCACGGCTTTTCGCACCCTGCATTTAGAATAAGCAAAAGTAAACTTCCTACAATGCGCAAACTGTGTGAAGAAGCAGAAAGTCAAACGGGTGTTAAGGTTTTACTTGGCATTGAATCTAACATTTTAGGTTTAAGCGGTAAAACCGACCTTAAAAAGGAAGATTATTTAACTTTCGACGTATTTTTAGCGGGTATTCATAAATTTATTTTTTACGACGGAATTAAAGAGTGGTTTAAACTTTACGGCGCAAACTTAATTGCAAGAACTATAAAGGACAAGCCGTCTAAAGAATTAATCGATAGAAACACTAAAATTTACATCAACACTATAAAAAATAATCCGCTTGATATTTTGGCTCACCCTAACTATTGTTTTTTTGCGGACGCAGTTGAAGTTGCAAAATGTTGTAGGGATTACGGCACTTACTTTGAAATAGATGCAAGAAAAACTCATTTAACAGATGAAGAGTGGAAAAACGTAGCGGATACCGGCGTTAAGTTTTTTATCAATAGCGATGCGCACCACCCAAGTAATATCGGCGTTATAGATAACGCTGAAAAGATGATTGAAAGGGTTGGCATAAATAAAGACCAAATTGTAAATATCGACGGGAAATTCCCCAAATATTTTAGGTTTAACGAATTTAAAAAGAAAATTTAGGTGGATTATGACTTTCTCCGAAAAAGCCAAAAACGAAATATTAAATAAAAATTTAACTTCTCCGTGCTGTAGGGTAGCGGGGTTATCGGCTTTTATTCGCGGTGCGGGTACTATTTCGGTAGAAAGTGGCGACGTGGGTTTTGAAATTGTTACCGAAAACGTTAAAGCGCGTGACGTATACGCTAAGATTATAGAAACCGACTTTAACGAAAAAGTTGATTTAACTAACTCACACGATAAGTTTAAAGGAAAGGATAAATTTATTATTAAATGCCTATCAAAAACAAGTATCGACGTTTTAAGAACGCTTGGTATTCTTGTTGCGGGTAACGATGGCGTTTCGCTTAATTTAGGTATAGATAAATACCTTATTCAAGACGATTGTTGTAAAAAAGCCTACGTTTCTTCGGCGTTTGTTGGTAGCGGTAGCGTAACCGTTCCAAGTACCGACGGCAAGTCGTCTACAGGCTATCACTTAGAGTTTGTTTTTTCGCAATACCACACGGCAAGTGATTTTTCGGTGCTTCTTACCGAATTAGGCTTCTTCCCGCGGGTTACTTCAAGAAAAGAAAACTTCGTTGTTTACTTTAAAACTTGCGAAGAAATAAGAAACTTACTTTTTTATATGGGCGCAACTAAGTGTTGCTTTGAACTTGATAACATCGTTATAGAAAACGATATAAGAAACGATACAAACAGGCGTATTAACTGTGAGATGGCTAATATCGATAAGCAAATTCTTGCTTCGCAAAAGCAAATTGCAAGTATTAAAGTTATTATGGAAACTATCGGCTTAGACACGCTGTCTGACCAACTTCAACAAGCGGTAGAGTTAAGGCTTAACAACCCTGAAAGTACCCTTGAAGATTTAGCAAATATGGCTGGCGTTTCAAAAAGTTGTTTTAACCATAGAATGAGAAAAATTGTTGAAATTTCTAAAAATCTTAAAAACTAATTATGAATTTTACTAAAGTAGGCGAAAACTTAATAAAAACCTTAGAAAATAGTGGTTTTGAAGCGTATGCAGTAGGCGGTGCAGTACGCGACTTTTTGCGTGGCGTAGATTATAGCGACGTTGATATAACTACAAGTGCTACTCCTGATGAAATGCTTGAAGTTTTTAAAGATTACAAAGTTTTTAAAACGGGTATTAAACACGGAACTATTACCGTAGCCGTTGACGGCGAAAACGTAGAAATTACTACTTTTAGAACGGAAAAAGGTTACAGCGATAATCGTAGACCCGATGAAGTTACTTTTGTTAGAAATTTAGAAGTAGATTTAAAACGTAGGGATTTTACTATAAACGCGATGGCGTTTAACAAAAATACCGGCGTTGTTGATTTGTTTGGCGGACAAGCCGATTTACGTAGCAAAATTATTAAAACTGTTGGTAATCCCGATGAGCGTTTTAACGAAGACGCTTTAAGAATTTTAAGAGGGCTTAGGTTTGCTTCCGTTTTAGATTTTGATATAGAAGAAAACACTAAAAAATCTATTTTAAAAAACTATCCGCTTCTTTCAAACGTTGCTATCGAAAGGGTGTACGTTGAACTTACCAAACTTTTACTTGGCAAAGGTGTTGGTAGAATTTTACGTGAATTTAAAGACGTGTTTTTTCATCTTATTCCTAAACTTAAACCGTGCGATGGATTTAATCAATTAAGTAAATTCCATAGTTACGACGTATACAATCACATTGTTAAAAGTGTAGAAAGTTCGCCTTGCGATAAAATCGTTAGGTGGGCTCTTCTGCTTCACGATATAGAAAAGCCAAGTTGCTTTACCATTGACGATAAAGGTATAGGGCATTTTTACGGACATCAAAAGTTAAGTTCTGAAACTGCGCGCCAAATACTTCGTGGTTTTAAAAGTGATAATTATACTATAAATACCGTTAGTCAACTTATATATCTTCACGATATTCCGCTTGAAGATAATAAAATTTCTATCAAGCAATTTTTAAATAAATACGGTTATTCATTTTTAAAATTATTCTCTATGGTAAGAATAGGCGATGCGCTTGCTCACGCTGAGCCGTACGGCGAAGAAAGGGTTAAAAACGCTAACTCCGTTATGGCTTTGGCTGAAGAAATTGTTAAAAGCGGTGAGTGTTATACCTTAAAGCGCCTTGCCGTTAATGGTGACGATTTAAAAGCCTTAGGCTATAGTGGCGTTGCGATAAAACAAAAGTTAGATTATCTTTTAAGTTTAGTTATAAAAGGTAAAATCAATAACGATAAGCAAGAACTTTTATCGGTGTTAAAAAAATGACGGAATTACAGGCAAAAATAAAACTGTTACCTACAAGCCCCGGCGTTTACGTTATGCTTGATAGCAATTCTAACGTAATTTACGTTGGCAAGGCTAAAAATCTTAAAAATAGGGTAACTCAATATTTTAGAAACGGGTTTAAAACCGAAAAGGTTGCGGCTATGGTTATGAATATAGCCGACTTTTATTATGTAATTACGCCAAACGAAGCCGATGCGTTATCCCTTGAAAACAACTTAATAAAAAAACATAAACCTAAATACAATATTTTGCTTAAAGATGATAAAACGTATCCGTATATAAGGGTAAATTTAAAAGAAAACTATCCAAGTTTTACCATAATCAGAAGAATTAAAAAAGACGGTGCAAAATACTTTGGTCCGTATATGCTTGGCGTAAACGTAAACGACGTATTATCTATCGTTAAAGAAGCCTATTTAATACGCCCTTGCACTTCGCCTATAAAAGACGGCAAGATAAAAAAAGAGTGTTTAAATTATCATATCGGCTTGTGCTTGTCGCCTTGCTCAGGGAAATGCGATAAAAACGAATATTTAATTCAAGTAAAAAAGGCTATGGACTTTTTATCGGGTAACGATGACGAAGCCGAAAAACTTTTAACTGAAAAAATGCTTAAATGTGCCGAAAACGAAGAGTTCGAAAGGGCTACTTCGTATAGAGATAAACTTAAAATCTTATCACGCCTTAAAGAGAAAAAGATTACGTCTATCAGTAGATTTATTACCGCCGACGTTATTTCTCAGTATAGCGACGGTATTTTCTCAAGTATTGCCGTTATGATGATTAGGGGTGGTAGAACTACTGGTATGGCTTTTTACGGCGAAGAAACGTTATCTGACGGCGGTAGCGAAATTTTAACGGAATTTATAAACCGTTATTATTCAACTTCTTCAAGGGAAATACCCGATGAAATTATATTGAGCGACGCTTTAGACGAAAGCCTTGCAATAGAAGAATTGTTAACTTCGCTTGCGGGTAAAAAAGTTAGCGTTTTAACCCCTAAACAAGGCGTTAAAAAGAGTTTAGCGGATATGTGCAAGGCAAATGCTGAGGATTACCTTTCACGGCAAATTAACAAAATTAAGCATAAAGACGATATGACTAAAGTTGCTTGCCAAAAATTAAAGGAAACTTTAAACCTTAAAAACTATCCACGCCGTATGGAGTGTTTTGATATTTCGCACATAAGCGGGGTTGATAAGGTTGGCGCAATGACGGTGTTTATCGACGGTGAGCCTTGTAAAACTGAATACAGAAAATTTAAGGTGAAAATCGAAGGTAACGACGATTACGCATCTATGCACGAAGTTTTAACGCGTAGGCTACAAAAACTTAACACCGATGAAGAGTATAAATTCCCTATGCCAGATTTAGTTATTATCGACGGTGGCAAAGGTCAACTTTCTGCGGTTAAAGATTTATTTAGTAAATACGCGCCAAGCGTTGATTTAATTTCACTTGCAGAAAGGGAAGAAGAAATTTTTACTATACACTCTAAAGACCCTATAGTTTTAAGTAAAACCGATTACTGTTTGAAAATGTTACAGCGCATTCGTGACGAAGCGCATAGGTTTGCAATAACGTTTAATAAAGATTTAAGAACTAAGCGCACTTTAAAATCCTTGCTTACGGAAATCGATGGTATAGGCAAGAAAAAACGCGATGCGCTTATGGATAAATTTTTAGATATTCCTACTATTAAAAGGGCTACGATTGAAGAACTTTTACAAGTTGACGGCATAGGAAAAGCGCAAGCCGAAAAGATTAAAGAATTTTTAAGCAAGGATTGATAAAGGCGCATATTTGTTCGGTTATTAAAATGCCAAAATCACCTTGAAAACCTACGATTATTATATAAACGGTTAAAACTATTAAAATAGGCATTGTTACCATTAAAAACAAACTGTTAAGGCGGTAGGATAGTATAAACATCGCTAAATAAACTCCAAGCGCACCGCCAAGCATACCCGTTATAAAAACTTTGCCGTCTTTTATAGTTGACGTTTTATTTTCTTCAACTTGCTTTTTTTGAAAAAATATAAGCAAAAACGAATAAACGTTGATAGCCAAAAGATAAGTTATAACTAAAATTCTAATAAGTACAAGCATACCTTAAGTATGTATAAAAATTATAAAATTTTACATTATGTTTTTACCAATATCTTCAAAAGAACTTAAAGACAATTCAATAGATTTCGTGCTTATCGCGTCAGACGCGTACGTTGACCACCCAACTTACGGCCACGCCCTTATAGGCAGGCTTATAGAAGCCGAAGGTTTTTCGGTTGGCATAATTCCGCAACCTATTTGCGATGAAGATTATTTTGCCTTTCCTAAGCCAAATATAGCCTATTTGGTTAGTAGTGGCGTTGTTGATAGTATGGTTAACAATTACACCGTTGCAAAGCGTAAAAGAGACGTTGACGTGTATTCGCCAAAGTCCAAGCAAGGCAAACGCCCTGATAGGCAAGTAGAAGTTTACTCTAAAACGTTAAAAAGGCTTTTCCCTGACGTTCCAGTAGTTATAGGCGGTATTGAACCGTCACTTCGTAGGTTTTGCCATTACGATTACTGGTCTGACGAAATTAGGCAATCTATTTTAATTTCAAGCGGGGCGGACTTACTTATCTACGGTATGGGCGAAAATCCGTTTTGGGATATTTTAAGTTTACTTAAAAAGAATATTCCTATAACCAAGATTAAAGACGTAAGGGGTACTTGCGTTAGGGTAGACGGTAGTAAAAAACAGGAACTTTTAGATAAGGGATATATCGAACTTCCGTCTTATAAAAAAATTATCGACGATAAAATAAATTACGCTAAATCTTTTAAAGAAGAAAGCCGTAATTTAGACGCATTAAATGCAAAAGTTATATTCCAAGAGCAAAAAAACGGCGATATCGTTATCCAAAACAAACCAGCATATCCTTTAACCGTAGAACAAATGGACAAGGTTTATTCTTACCCGTATATGCGCACTTACCATTATTCCTATGAAAAGGAAGGCGGTATAAAATCTATTGAAGAAGTTAAGTTTTCGGTAGTTAGCCATAGGGGTTGTTTTGGCAGTTGTTCGTTCTGCGCTATAAATTACCACCAAGGCAGAAGAGTTTTTAAAAGAAGCGATGAGTCAATTTTACAAGAAGTTGAACTTTTAACTAAAGATAAAGACTTTAAAGGGTATATTCACGACCTTTCTGGTCCGTCTGCCAACTTTAGAGAACCCGCTTGCGATAACCAAGCAAAATGCGGTGTTTGTAAAGATAGATACTGTATAGGCAATACGCCTTGTAAAAACTTAAAGGTAGACCACTCTGGCTTTATTAATCTTTTAAGAAAGGTTAGAAAGGTAAACGGCGTTAAAAAAGTGTTTATAAGAAGCGGTCTTAGATACGATTATTTGCTTTACGATAAAAATAAAGAGATACTTACTGAACTTGTAGAGCATCATATTAGCGGTCAGTTAAAGGTTGCGCCTGAACATATATCGGATAAGGTTTTAAAGATTATGAATAAACCGTCGTTTAAGGTTTATAAAGACTTTGCCGAAATGTATAAAAAGGCTAACTTAAAATTAGGCAAAAAGCAATTTTTAGTGCCTTATTTAATTTCTTCGCACCCTGGCTGTACTGTTGAAGAAGCGGTAAAACTTACCGAATATTTAAAGAGTATAGGCTATATGCCAGAGCAAGTTCAAGACTTTTATCCAACCCCGTCAACGCGCTCAACTTGTATTTATTATACAGGTGTAGACCCTGACACGATGGAGAGAGTTTACGTGCCTAAAAAACCTGAAGAAAAACGTATGCAAAGGGCTTTACTTCAATATCGCTTACCACAAAATAGAGACGAAGTTAAAAAAGCATACGCTTTAGCGGGCTTACATAAACAAGATAAACCTGCACTTAAAAAATCCACCCGTGAAAGTAGTGATTTTAATAAAAAAGGCGTTTATAGCCGTGGTTTATCGTCAAAAAAGAAAAGATAATAAAAAAAATAGCAAAATATGCTTGCAAATTGCTATAAATGTGTTAAAATTATATAAGTAAGTTTAAAAACTTACTAAAGTATATATAAAGGGACGTTATCTATGAAATGTATGTATTGCGGTTGTATCGAAAGTAAAGTTATCGATTCCCGCTCAACTGATGAAAATACAATGATTCGCCGTAGGCGTGAGTGCGTTAAGTGCGGTAGGCGTTTTACCACTTACGAAACGATTGAAACAACACCTGTTTTAGTTATTAAAGCGGGCGGAAACCGTGAGGCTTTCGACCCTATTAAAATTAAAAACGGTATTATCAAGGCGTGTGAAAAACGCCCTGTTCCTATGTTTAAAATTGATAAACTTGTTGAAGACGTTCAAAAACAAGTATACAATTCTTTAGACCAAGAAGTAACTTCTAAAGAAATAGGTGAAATGGTTATGAACGGGCTTAAAGAAATCGATGAAGTTTCTTACGTAAGGTTTGCTTCAGTTTATCGTTCGTTTAAAGATATTTCTACCTTTATGCGCGAACTTGAAAAACTTGCTAAGAAATAATCAATTGTAAATTTCATAGTTTAAAACAAAAATAAAAGTCTAAAGGATATTATTATGACAAATAAAAACAAAAAGTTAATTAAAATTGGCGTTATAGCACTTGCCGTTTTATTCTTTTTAACCTGCTCACTTTTCGTTATTGATAGTATGGGTTCGGCTAATCCAAAATGCTATAAAAAATTCTTCCTTTCTACCTTTAACGGTTCGTATAACGTAGAAGGCGCACCATCTACTTACTGGCAAATAGAACCTAAACAAGATAACGACGGTGTTAGAGTTCCTACTTATGCAAGATATTCGTTAACAACTGATAATTCTGAAAATATCGGCGAAATTTGGATAAATATATCTGACCTTAAAGAAAGTTCTTTAAAAGTAACTATCGGTTACGGTTTATCTTCTTTAAACGTTGCTGGTTCTATTACTATAACTTCTAAAGAAGTTAAAGCAAGTGAAGACGGTTGGTTTAAAGTTTTTGACGCGAAAAACCCTGGCGATATGAAAACCTTTAACTCAAAGTACGCGTGGGTTGGTTTTGAAAACGACGTTAGGGTTAGGGAAATCGCTTTTAAAGACATTTTAGGTAACGCGCCTGAAACGGTTGATTTAAGGGGTATGTCAATTAACGATTCGCCTTTAATGGAATCATCTAAATTAAAAGGTCAACCAAATAACGTTAACAACGTTAACGATGAACAAAAAACTTTTAGTAAGTAAGGCCATTTCGTAATATCTAAGTAATTTTTAATGGTAAAAAAACTACGCAATACTGCGTTAAACCCCTTGGCAAGATGTATACTCTTCCCTGCGGAATTTGCCTTGTCTTGCTTGCTTTTTTATCCATTAAATCGTTATGCTAATTACTTATCTATTCCTACATCGCCTTAATATCAAAAATATAAACTTATAAAAATATTAGACAAAATAGAGTACGTTACAACAAAACGTGCTCTTTTTTTACTATAAAAAAGTTGTAATATAACCTTATGTATATTGAGTACGTTATCATAGATAATTTTATTATCAATTACTTGCTTTTAAAAACGTCTATGGCATCAAGCAGGGCTAAAACTTGCAAACTAAAACTTTCTATATCTGCAAGCGTTGGAACTATCGTTGCCGTATTAATGCCGTTATTCAATATAAGTAGCGGGTTTCTAATTTTAATAAAAATCAACTTAGGGCTTTTAATGGTTTTAATTGCGGGTGAGTATTTAACGGTTAAAAAACTAATGGTTTCGCTTGGTTTTTTTGTTGGCTATACCTTTTTAGCGGGCGGTATGATAATTGCTTTGTTTTTCTTATCGGGGATTGATTATACCGTGTATTTTTCTGTAAACTACAATTCGTTTATGCCGGTAGGAATAAGCGTTTTACTTGTGTATATCTTCACTAAATTAACGCTGTATTTAATAACGAACCTATTAAAAATCAGGGATATAAAACCCTTTGTTAGGCGGTGTATTATTGTTGTTAGTGGTAAAAAGTTTAAGGTAAACGGTTTCATAGATAGTGGTAATAGGCTGTTTGATAAAAAAAGTGGACTACCTATAATAGTGGTTTCTAAATCGCTATTTGAAAAACTAAATTTAGGCGAAGTAAAACTAATTGCTAAAAGTAGCCTAACTGTAAATACGGTAAACGGAGAAAGCGTTATGAAAATTTACGCCGTTGATAAACTTTTGATATATAACGGAGAATACGCGAATATAATAAATAACGTAATGATAGTAAAAAGTGAGTTCGACTTTGAAAAGGGCGAAGAATACGACGTTTTATTAAATCCAAGTTTAATATAGGTGCTTTATGAAATTATTAAAAAAACTACAATTATTTATAAAAAAACTTTTTAACCGAAAAGATTACCTTTACTATTTAAGTGGTAGTGAAACCTTGCCAAGCGCGTATACAACCGAAGAAGAACTTGAAAAAATAAAAGAACTATTAGATGGTAAAAAGGGTGTTAAAGACCAACTTATCGAACATAATTTGCGCTTAGTTGTGTACATTGCGCGAAAATTCGATAATACCGGCGTTGATTTAGACGACTTGATTTCCGTAGGCACAATAGGGCTTATAAAAGCGGTTAATACCTTTAATTCGGATAAAAATATTAAACTTGCAACTTACGCGTCACGCTGTATCGAAAACGAAATTTTAATGCACCTTAGAAAGATTTCTAAACTAAAAGGGGAGATATCGCTTGATGAGCCATTAAACGTCGATTACGAAGGCAATAAACTGCTTCTTAGCGACATTTTAGGAACTGACCCTGAAATAGTACATAAAAACAGCGAATACGGTGAAGAACGTAAAATTTTAAAGATGGCTTTATCTAAACTTAGTTTGCGTGAAAAACAAATTATGAATATGCGGTTTGGTCTTGACGGGGAAGAAGAGTTTACTCAAAAAGAAGTTGCGGATATTTTAGGAATATCACAATCGTATATATCCCGCCTTGAAAAAAAGATAGTAGAACGGCTTAAAAAAGAATTTAAAAAATACAGTTAAAGTATAGACATTTACTTTAAAATAAAGTAAAATATATCCGTAAAGGAGTATTTTATGAATAAAAAACTTATTTCTAAATTTTTAAATAGCGTTTCATTTAAGGGTTTTGAGTTAGAGTACTCAAGCGGTAAAAAAGAATGCTTTAGCAAAACGCATGTAACTTACGATTACACGGATAGCGGTTTAATTATAACTGCTGATTTAAGCGAATATTACGTATCGTTTATCTATGATAGATTAAGCGATAACGCCATTACCGTTAAAGCCGTTGCTACCCCTAAAACTAAAAGCGTTGTTGATAAAATTAGAAAAATAACTTCTCTTAAAGCCTTTTCAAAGTTTAGTAAAAGCGCACTCATCGTTAAGCAAAACTTTATCGATAGTAAAATTATAGAAAGGGTAAAAGATGGAAAATCTGCTATTTCCGTTGACTTTTTATCAGTTTATGAAAAAAATAACGTAAATAACGCCCTTTCGTTTTTAGCAAATACGCGCTCTAAATTCTATACTGAAATAGTTTACGAAAACTTAAACAGCGGTATGCTTTTTAGTATAAAAACTAATATCCCTTATACGTACGACGGCGTTATTGAAAGTGAAAGTTGGACTATTTTTAGCGGTATTTCAAGCGTTGATGCATTAAGCGAAAACGTTAAAGATATACCTTTAAGCGATGATTTTGAAAAGCCTATCGGTTGGAGCACTTGGGACTATTATGCAACTTCCGCCACCGAAAGTGACGTTATTGAAAACGTTGATTTTATCGCAAATAATGAGTTTTTAAAAGATAAAATTAAATATATCGCAATCGACGACGGTTGGGAACAACGCGAAGGCGACTGGGTATCTGGCATGCGCTATCCAAACGGCTTAAAGCATACCGTTGATTACATTAAATCTAAAGGCTTTGAAGCGGGTATTTGGATTTCGCCAACAAGGTTGCATTTACAAAGTGCCACCGTTTGTAGACGCTATGAATTTTTAATTCAAAAAGAACACGGCGACCCTATTATCGATTACGATATGTATATTTTAGACCCAACCCACCCAGACGGCGAAAGTTTCTTGCGCGATACTTTTAAATACTTAAAAGACGCGGGCTTTACTTTTTATAAGTTAGATTTTGTTAACTTCCTTTTAAAATGCGATAGGTTTTACGATAAAACTGCAGGGCATTACGACGTTTTAAGAAGATTATTCCAAATTTGCCGTGAGTGTGTTGGCGAAGAAAGCCATATTATGGGTTGTTCGCTTCCGTATGCGGTAGGCAAAGGCGTTGCAAATTCGCGTAGAGCAGGGCTTGATATCCACAACCACTTTAAGCATATTGTTAAGTGCTTAGAAATTGCTTGGTATCAATTCCCGTCAAATGAAAGACTTCATAGGCTTGATATGGACTATCTTATCGTTAGGGGCGAAGAAACTGCAACCGACGATAAATCTAACGTAATAAATCCGTCTGCGGGCGCGTTTAAGGTAAACCCTTGCGACGACTTCCGTTGGCGCGACGGTGCGGACTTTAGTTATAACGAAGCAAAATGTTGGTGTGCCGTTATACTTTTAAGCGGTTCATCGATTTTCCTTGGTGATAATTTAGAAAAACTTAATGAAAAGGGTTTACACCTTATAAATACCACTTTAAAGTATGCTAATTTTAAAAGTGCAAATCCTGTATTAACTGGTAGTGCTAAATTGCCTGAAGTTTGGAAAAAACCAAGCGACGGTAGCGTATACTGTTTTAACTTTGATAAAATGGCTAAAGATTACTCTCTTGACCTTGAAAACGGCATATACTTTGATATTTTTGATAATAAAGAATACGTTGTTACTAATAATAAATTATCTTTAACAATCAATCCACACGATTGCGTAACTTTATACAAAAAATAATAAAAAGCGTTGCATTTGCAACGCTTTTTCTATATATTACTGTTTTTAATAGTTAAGTTTTGATTGTTTTGTTCTATAAAAGTTCCCGACCAGTCGTTTTGAGTTCTTTTATTGGCTTTTGCTATTACGCCGTTTAAATTAACGGTATTTGTTCCGCTAATTTCTATAAAATGCGAACCCCTTGCATTAAGTTTACTATCGGTAAAGTTTTTAACTTTTTCTTTTTTAAAGAAAAGGGATAAGTTTGATAAATTGATATTAGAAATATCGCAAGTTTCTTTAGCGATAATTTTAACGCCCGCTAAACAGTTGATTTTGCTGTTTTGTAAAGTGAAGTTTGTAATAGAACCAATATCGCCGGTAAGCGTGATAGGGTAGCCCGCATCTTCACAAGTTAAGTTAGTAATATCTATATTTGAAATATCCGCAAACTTTTCTTTATTGCCGTACCTTGTTTGTATTAAAACAGGTATACCGCATTTTTTAATTTTAAGCCCGTCAATTTTAACGCCAGTTATTTCGCCTTTGCCAACGCCTATTCTTACACCGCTTACCGCCGATGTAACTTTACAGTTTTTTATAGTTATATTACTACACGGCTTAGGATTTTTAAGCCTTTGGCTATCGCATCTAATCGCCAAACCGTCGTCACCCGTTTTTATATCACAGTTTTCGATTAACGCGTTTTTACAGCAATCAATGTCAACGCCGTCGGTATTAGCGTGGTAAATTTTATTGCGAACTTTTACGTTTATGTATTTAACTTCGTTGCAACCGTGAAAGAAGCAAGACCAACAAGTAGAATTTTTAATGGTTATATCGCTAACAGTAACGTTGCTACACTCAATAAAGCAAATAAGTTGACCAGGGCGCTTTATTTCTTCGCTTTTTGATTGCGCAAAGCCATAGCGCCATAAATAACCGAACCAAGCGTCAAGTTTTTTAGGCTTTTCAAAAAAGAAGTTTGCATTGCCGTCAATTTTGCCTTTGCCTAAAATAGCAACATTTGATTTTTCAAGTGCTAAAATTAAATGCTTGCCAACCCATTTTTCAACGATAGAAGAAAAGTTTTGCGGATATAAGTCAACACTATTATAATCGTCAAGATTAGTGCTTGCTATAAGCGTTGCATTTTTAGATAAATACAAACTAACGTTATCTTTAAGGTAGATAGTGCCCGTTAAAAATTTACCCTTAGGTATAATAACCCTTCCGCCACCGCGTTTTTCACATTCGTCAATAGCCGATTGAATAAAAACAGTATTTAAAGTTTTGCCGTTTGCTATAGCACCAAAATCTTTTATGTTTACTGAAAAATTATTTGTATTCATAGCCATATTGTATAATAAATGCGATATTTATTCAAGTGGTTATATCATAAATAACTGTTTTTACATATATTTTGGTTGATTTTACTATAATAAAAAACCGTTGAATTTTCAACGGTTTTTTTGATTAAATTAAATTGATAAACAATCCGCCAACTACCGACCTTGCTTTAAAGTGTACGTAACTTGGTATGCTTGTATAGTACCAGTCGGGTAGTGGAACGCGGTCTGCCGTTTCGTTTATAAAATCAACGATAGACTGGCAAACTTTATCAAAATATTCTTTATTATCGGTTATTTTAGTAGACCACATAAGCCAGTCTATTTTCGTGTAGTCGGCACGGCAATCAAGCGGTACGCCGTACTTGTTAAATTTAGAAAGGTAAAGTTTAATTTCGTTATCTTTAACTTCTTTACTAAACAAGTTAAAGCCTAAAATATTATCCCAAACCATATTGTATTTAAGCGACCAAGTATCTCCGCCACTAAAAGTGAGCCTTGTGCCTACGTGGTTTGCTTTAGCGTCGTTTTCCCATTTTTTAGCGTAGTTTTTAGCGATTTCCATATAACTATTATCGCCCGATAAATAAGAGTAAGATGCTATACCCATAATGGCTTTAATTGATAAGTTACAGTTTTTATCTAAGTGGCCTGCAAAGTCGTCGGTACAGTTTTGTTTTTCAGGCATATAGCCAAACTCTACTAAATAATCCGCCCACTTTTTCATTAAATCTTTATCGCTGTCAAAAAGTGTTTGAGTGGCTAAATATTTTTTAACGGTAGCAAGGCAAATAAGCATATTGCCCGATTCTTCAATAGGCATTTGATGTGACGGGTCGCTCATAGCGTAAACCTGGCCGTTTGCAAGCGGATATTGACCTACGTCGTGCGGGGTAAAATCAAACTTCCACTCATTAGACTTAGCGTACTTGATAATAGGGCGGAGCATACCGTTTACAAGTTCAGGGTTATACTTTAAAAATAACGGTATAGACGGATAAGTTACGTCAAGCGTGCCGATACAACCGTTAGAGTCGCACTCTTTTGATAAGAATAATAAATTGCCGTCATCGTCTTCAACAAGTTTATGTGCCGATACTGCTTGGCGGTAAGAAATTGTTGCAATGTTTTTATAGTTTTCGCCAAGTTTTTCGGCTTCACTTAAAAGTTTATTATCAAACTCATCGCAGAGTTTTTTAATTTCGTAGTATTCTTTATCGGCAGTTTCAAGCATATCGTAAAAACTATCGAAATACTTAGTGTAGTATTCTTTAAGAGGTTTGTTAAAGTATTCGATAGGGTATATTTCATCGTAGCCGAAAGTGATAACGCCTTTTCTATCTTCCCTTGAAACGATTAAGCAAGGCGCGTTTTCACGCGTTTCGTATTCGCAGTTTTTAGGAAACCATTTAAGGTCTGTGTGGTTAGTGCAGTAGCCAACCCTTGATAAGCGGTCGTAGGCGTGAAGATAGCCCCAGTCGATATTGCAAAGGTCGCCCGATTCGGCAAGTGGTGATTGATGCACGTTGCCAACGTAAACGGAATTTCTATCCCTACCGAAAGTTACTTTTTGGTTAGGATTGTTTACGCATAATTTACTTGAAACGCCAAAAACAAGTTGTGTAGTTTTATCCGTTTTAGGCGTGAAATCGTATTCTACGTAAGTAATCGGGCGTGACATAATATCAAGCCTATCAAGTAAAAGTGGAGTAGTAAAGGTAAGCGTACATTTAACAAGGTCGTTTTCAAAAGTGTAAATTGAAGAAAGCGGGGTAACTTTAACGTCCGTTTGATAAACGCGGTTTTTCATAGGTTTACCAGTAACGTCAAAAGCCGACATAGAGTAAAAAATGTTATTGATAAAAAAGCCCGCAATTATAGGGCAAGGGTTACCGTTCCAGTGTTTGGTAGGGTTTGCGCCAAGCGCATCATCACACGACCAAATAGAAAAGTAAGGGTCTACAGTCATAAGTGGAATTGCAGTAGGTCTAAATTTCATAACAAAAATCTCCAAAAGTATTGATTTAATTATAGTATACTGTTATAATATTGGTAAAGCAATGGTAAAAACAGTTAAAATAATGAGGAATACTGTTATGCGTGAAGAAATTTATTACTTTGACCAAACTGATAGTTTAAACGGAATACTAACCCTTTTTATTTGCGGAATTACTTTTCCTGATAAAAATTATGAGATAACACGGCAAAATTCAAACGTTTCGTGTATTGAATATATTGAAGATGGCAGTGGTTTTGTAAAAATAGATAATGAGAGTTTTATTGCAAGAGGCGGGGATAGTTATTTTTTAAAAGAAGGTAAATATCACCATTACTACGCGGATAAGAAAACGCCTTGGAAAAAATATTTTATAAACTTTTCGGGCGAACTTACAAAAATGCTTTCCGACGTTTACGGATTAAACGGTACGTCTTATTTTAAAGGTTTAAACTTAAAAACCGAACTTTTAAAAATTATAGAACTTGCAAAAAACAAAACTGAAAGTATAACGGTAGAAATCATTAAAATTCTAAACGAAATGTTTTTTAAATTATATTCCTTTACCAATCAAGAAAGCAAGGTTGATAGCGTTGCGTATAAAATGAAGAGTTTTTTAGACGGAAAGGTTACTTCAAATTTGGTTATGGCGGATTTATTTAAACACGTATCGCTATCGGAATCGCAAGGGATAAAAGTATTTAAAAAAACTTATAACGTAACGCCGTATGCTTACTTATTATCTAAAAAGATAGAACTTGCAAAAAAATTACTTTTAAACACCAGTTTAACGGTAAAGGAAATATCAAGAAAACTATGCTTTTTAGATGAGTATTATTTCTCTAATTTATTCAAGCAAAAAGTAGGTGTTTCACCAATAAAATTTAGAAAAGGGCAATGAAAAAGACTTAACGCAAAGTTAAGTCTTTTTTAAGTTTTTGTTTAAAACGAAAAAGTTTTTAATTATTCTTCTTCTGCTTCTTCAATTAGTCTATCATACTCATCAAACACCGCTTCAACGATTTTATCGTCCATAACGATTTCGTAGTTTGCTTCGTCGTTATTAGTTGGCGTAACTTTGAATACAAGTGGAATTGCTTCTTCTTCGCCTTCAGGCACGTCAACAGGTTCTAAGATAGAGTAGAGTTTGCCGTCAAGTTCAATATCGGCAATTTCGATAAATTCGATTTCTTCGCCGTTTGCACCGGTTAAAGTTACTATTTCATCATCTTCATAAAAGTTTTTATTATCCATAGTCGTTCGCTCCTTTATAATATAACATTTTAGCACTAAAGGGTGGCGTTGTCAATACAAAAGTTCGTTTTTTTCGGGCATATGCTTATGGTATCGGCGTGGCATAAATCCCGTCATTACATTAAGTTTAGTGCGGTCTTCAAGTTTTACAGTTTGATAGTACGTTTTAAATAGTTTTGGTACGTCGTCGTTATCCGTTTTTACTTTAGGAATTTTCTTGTTTACTACCTTAAATTCGCTACCGTTATAGCCGATAATAACGTCGTGTTTTATATCGTGTAAAATAAACGGCATAGTTTTGTATCGTGATATAAAATGTGGTAAAATTAACGTTGCTATATCGTTATCGGGCGAAAAGCAAGCGTAGTAAATTCCTTCAGGTGTTTTAGTAAATCTTATAAACCCTAAAAATCTATGAACTTCTAAAGATAATGCCGAAATAAGCCGATAATATCTAAAAATATGCTGATTAGAAAAATTATCGGTTACGTCCTTTTGCGCCTTTAAAACTTCAATAACGTAGTAAAAAATAACGTATAATTTATCTTGATTACCGCTTCTTATAGCGCGGGTTAGCCACTTATAATTGTTGTTTGATAAAACGCTTTTAAGCCGTTTATCAACGCGACTTGCATCGCTTGAATTTTCGGGTATTTCTATAAATGTTTCGCCTATTGAAATTTGGTGGTTATTATCGGTTACAATGGTAGGAAAATCCTTGTTTAAAAAGGCGTAAAAGACCGCTGATAAAATACCGTGATACGTTGGTTTTATTATAAAAGTTTTCATAGTTCACCCGTTAAAACTGTGCCGTGAATTTCGCTATTTGAAAACAAACTAAGTTGAGTGTAGTTCGCTTGGTTTTCGCTTGAAGAAAGTAGTAATTTTACCTTATTTTCGTTACCTTGACCTATAAACTTGCCGTTAAACGTTATAAAGTGTATAGCCCTTTTAAGTGGTATTTTCATTTTTTTAAGCGACTCTAAATCAAGCCTACTATACCGCCTTGCCGATATAATTTTATACGCGCTTCTAAGCCCTATACCTGGAATTCTTGCAAGCATTTCAACTGGCGCGGTGTTAATTTCTACAGGGAAAAGTTCGGGGTGAGATAGCGCCCAGTGGCATTTAGGGTCGTATTCCATAGGTAGATTTTCGCCTTCGTTTAAAATTTCGTCAACTCTAAACCCGTAAAAGCGGATAAGCCAGTCGGCTTGGTATAGCCTATGCTCTCTAAGAAGACCAACGGGTAGGGTAGGTAGTAAATTTGTTTGAGTGTTCATAGGTATATATGATGAATAATAAACCCTTTTCATATTATATTTTTTATAAATGGCTTCGGTAAGTTTTAAAATGTGCGCGTCACTTTCCGGGCTTGCACCTACTATCATTTGTGTAGTTTGCCCCGCGGGTAAAAACCTGCTTTTTATTGATTTATTCGCTAATTTTTCGCCGTTTAGCATTGATATAGGGGTTAGTATTGACTTTTTGTTTTTTTGCGGAGCAAGTAGTTTTAAACTTTTCTCTGTAGGAAGTTCCAAGTTAAAACTCATACGGTCAACGTATTCGCCCGCGCGCATTATAAGGCTTTGGTCTGCACCAGGTATGCCTTTTAAATGAATATAACCGTTAAAACCGTAAAGTTTTCTTAATTTTATTACCGTTTCTAAAAGTAATTCCATAGTGTAGTCGGGATTTTTATAAATAGCCGAAGATAAAAACAACCCTTCAATATAGTTGCGCTTGTAAAACTCCATTGTAAGTTCGCAAATTTCAGTAGGGGTGGCAATAGCCCTTTCTACGTCGTTCGACCTACGGTTTATACAGTATAAACAGTTGTATTCGCAAATATTGGTCATTAAAATTTTAAGTAGAGAAACGCATCTTCCGTCTTCAGTAAAAGAGTGGCAAATCCCGCCGTAGTAAGCGTTACCTATGCCGTTTTTAACGTTTTTACGATTGCTACCCGATGATGAACAAGATACGTCAAACTTAGCGCCGTCGGTTAAAATTTTAAGTTTATTTGGACAAATCATAGTTTTCTCCTTATGCGAACATTTGTTTACATTATAATATCTATTACACAAAAAGTCAAACATTTGTTTGTATTTTATTTAACTATTTAAAAAAGGCAATTTTTTTTGAAAACAATGGCGAAAAAATCATTTAAAGGGATTGACAATTTACTTAGTTAATATTAAAATAAATATATTATATTTACTTGGAGATTTTTACTATGTCTGAATTTATGGGCAATTTAAAAAGGACCGACTACTGTGGCGATTTAAGGGAAGCCGATGTGGGCAGAGAAGTTATCGTTAACGGTTGGGTTCAAAAAAGAAGAAATTTAGGTGCTTTAATTTTCGTTGACTTAAGGGATAGAACTGGTATCGTTCAAGTTGTGTTTGACGATTCCGCTACCGCTGAAGTTTTTGCTAAGGCTGAAAGTATTCGTTCTGAATACGTTTTAGCGGTAAAAGGTATTGTTAAAGAAAGGCAAAGCAAAACTGATAAGATTTTAACTGGCGGTATCGAAATTATTGCAAGCGAACTTAAAATTTTATCTGAAGCGGATACTACACCGTTTGAAATTACCGATGATACAAACGTAAACGAAAACTTACGTTTAAAATACAGATACCTTGATTTAAGGCGTTCAAGATTACAATACAATATGCAAACGCGTTTTAAAATTACAAGGTCGGCAAGAAACTATCTTGACGATAACGGCTTTATGGAAATTGAAACGCCTATGCTTGGTAAGTCTACGCCTGAAGGCGCAAGGGACTATCTTGTTCCATCAAGAATTCACCCTTCGTGCTTCTACGCTTTACCGCAATCACCACAACTTTATAAACAACTTTTAATGATTTCGGGCTACGATAGATATTACCAAATTACTAAATGCTTTAGAGATGAAGACTTGCGTGCTAACCGTCAACCAGAGTTTACTCAAATCGACTTAGAAATGAGTTTCGTTGAAGATATTGAAGACGTTATCTATCCAGTTGAAGGTTTAGTTAAGGCAATGTTTAAAAACTCTATCGGTTTAGACTTAGGTAAAGAACACTTCCGCCAAATGCCATACAAAGAAGCAATGGAAAGGTTTGGTTCTGATAAGCCTGACACACGTTTTGGCTTAGAACTTCAAGACGTTTCTGACATTGCTAAAGATTGCGACTTTATGGTATTTAAAAGCGCACTTGAAATTCAAGGCAAAATCAAAGGTAGCGTTAGGGCAATAAACGCTAAAGGCTTTGCTTCTAAACTTTCAAGAAAGGATATCGACGCGCTTGTTGAATACGTTAAAACTTTAGGCGCAAAAGGCTTAGCGTGGCTTTCTTATCCAGAAGGCGGTGAAATTAAAGGTTCGTTCCTTAAATTCTTAACTGAAGAAAATATCAACGCGTTTAAAGAAAGGCTTAACTTTGAAGAAGGCGACGTTTTATTCTTCGCTGCCGATAAAGATTACGTTGTATTCAACACTCTTGGTGGTTTAAGACTTCACCTTGCTGAAAAATTCAACCTTATCGATAAAAACAGTTACGATATCTTATGGATAACTGAATTCCCTATGTTTGAATACAGTGAAGAAGAAGATAGATACGTAGCCGTTCACCATCCGTTTACCGCACCTATGGACGAAGATATCGAACTTTGCGAAACTGACCCTGCAAAAGCAAGGGCTAAAGCGTACGATATCGTTATCAACGGTCAAGAAGCGGGCGGTGGCTCTATAAGAATTCACAGACGTGATATTCAAGAAAAAATGTTCAAAGTTTTAGGCTTTACGCCTGAAGCAATCCAAGAAAGATTCGGTTTCTTTGTAGACGCGTTTAAGTACGGCGCACCACCACACGGCGGTTTAGCACTTGGTCTTGATAGAATGACTATGCTTTTAACTAAAACCGACTCAATTAAAGACGTTATTGCTTTCCCTAAAGTACAAACTGCGTCTTGCTTGATGTCTGGCGCACCTGATTTTGTTGAAGACAAGCAACTTGAAGAATTACATTTGTTATCGAATAACGAACAAAAGGATAACTAACGCTTAAATAAGCGAAAAATAAATATATTTAAAGGAGAAAATTTATGCAAATGACTTTCCGTTGGTACGGCGAAGGTAACGACCGTATCAAATTGTCAGATATTAAGCAAATCCCGGGCGTTGAAGGTATCGTTTGGGCTTTACACCACAAAATGCCAGGCGAAATTTGGTATGAAGAAGAAATCGCCGAAGTTAAAAAACAACTTGATAAGTACGGCTTTAATATGGACGTAGTTGAATCGGTTAACGTTCACGACGATATTAAAATCGGTTTACCTACAAGGGATAAATATATCGAAAACTACAAAACTACTATCAAAAACCTTTCAAAATTCGGCGTTAAAGTTATTTGTTATAACTTTATGCCTATCTTTGACTGGACAAGAAGTAACCTTTTTAAAGAAGTAGGCGATGGTTCAACTGCGCTTTTCTATGAAAAAAATATGATTCAACACGATTACAACGCTATGGCCAAGTATATCCTTGACTTCACTGAAAAGTACAATATGTCTTTCCCTGGTTGGGAACCTGAACGTATGGCTAAACTTGACGAACTTTTCAAAGCGTACGAAGGCGTTGACCACGAAAAACTTTGGGCTAACTTAAAATACTTCTTAGAAGCAATTATGCCTACTTGCCGTGAATGTGATATTAAAATGGCAATCCATATGGACGACCCACCTTGGGATATCTTCGGTTTACCAAGACTTCTTGTTGACGAAGCAAGTATCGGTAAATTCTTAAGTATGGTTGATGATGAATACAACTGTTTAACACTTTGCTCTGGTAGTTTAAACGCTAACCCAGACAATAACGTTGCCCAAATCGTTAGAAAATACTGCGATAGAATTGCTTTTGCACACATTAGAAACGTTAAACACTTTGAAAACGGCGACTTCCAAGAAAGAAGCCACCGCGACTGTGACGGCGACACGGGTATTTTAGAAATCTTAAAAGCATACCACGACTGTGGCTTTAAAGGTTATATCCGCCCAGACCACGGCAGACATTTATGGACTGAAGGTCCTGGTAACGTTCGCCCAGGTTATGGTCTTTATGACCGTGCGCTTGGTATTATGTATATGCTTGGCGTTTGGGATAGCCTTGAAAGATATAAAAAATAAGGGGCTACGCTTATGAAAATCGTATTTTTTGGTGATTCTATTACCGATATGTGTAGAAATTACGATGCTCAGCCTTTTTGCGCGTATGCGTTTGGTCAAGGTTATGCCTTTTTAGCAAGCGCGGAACTTATGGCTAAATACCCTAATAAATTTGAAATTTTAAATAGGGGTATATCGGGCAATAGAATCGTTGACCTTTATCAACGTATTAAGTGTGACGTTTGGAATCATAAGCCCGACGTACTTAGCATTTTAATAGGTGTAAACGACGTTTGGCACGAAATAGCAAGGCAAAACGGCGTTGAACTTGATAGGTTTGAAAAGGTTTACCGTATGATTATTGAAGATACTAAAAAAGTTCTTCCCGATATTAAAATAATTCTTATGGAGCCTTACGTTTTAGAAGGTATATCCACTAAAGACGAATTAGAAATGTTTAAAGAAGTGTATAAGTATGCCGAAGTTGTTAAAAAACTCGCAAGCGAATACAATTTGCCTTTCGTACCACTTCAAGAAAAATTTAACACTCTTGCTAAAGAAAACGGTGCAGAGTGTTATATGAAAGACGGCGTTCACCCAGACCCTGCAGGCGCAAGGGTTATTGCTGATGAATGGCTTGACGTATTTTATAAAAAAGTATTATAAGGAGAAACATAAATGATTAAACTTCCACTTAACGTAGATTATACTGGTAAAGTTGTAGTAGTTACTGGCGCGGGCGGTCTTATCTGTGGCGCTATGGCAAGAGCATTTGCTCAATCGGGCGCAAAAGTTGCAGCGCTTGACTTAAACGAAGAAGCAGTTAAAAAACTTGCCGATGAACTTAAAGCCGAAGGCTTTATTTGTGAAGGTTACAAGGCTAACGTACTTGATGCCGACCTTTTAGAAGAAGTTCACCAAGCAGTTTTAAAAGACCTTGGTCCTTGCGATATTTTAGTTAACGGCGCGGGCGGTAACAACCCAAGAGCGACTACTGATAACGAATATCAACACGAAGCAAAAGAAGGCGGTAAGTCTTTCTTTGACCTTGACGCGTCTGGCGTTGACTTTGTGTTTAAACTTAACTTCCAAGGCACTTTAATTCCTACACAAGTATTTGCTAAAGATTTAGTTGCTAAAAAGAAAGGTTGTATTTTAAATATTTCTTCAATGAACGCTTACACACCACTTACTAAAATCCCTGCATACTCTGCAGCAAAAGCGGGTATTTCTAACTTTACACAATGGCTTGCAACTCACTTTGCAGGTACTGGTATTAGATGTAACGCTATCGCACCGGGCTTCCTTGTGTCTGCACAAAACTACAGTCTTTTATTCAATGAAGACGGCACTCCAAAGCCAAGAAGTGAAAAAATCCTTAAAGGCACACCTATGGGTAGATTCGTTGATTCTGACGAATTACTTGGCGGTACTTTATTCCTTTGCGACGATAAGTCGGCTTCGGCAATCACAGGCGTAGTTCTTCCTATCGACTGTGGCTTCGCTTCATACAGCGGTGTTTAAGATTTGATTTTAAATAGAAAAAACGGCTTTTATAAGCCGTTTTTTTGTTTTAATAATAAAATTCGCTAAAGCGAAAATGATAGTTGCTACCGCAACGTGATAACTCGCCTTATGGCTCGAATTATAATCAAATTCTTGCGAATTTGACGTAAAAAATGCAAGTCAAATTGACTTGCATTTTTTGGTAGCCCCAACGAGAATCGAACTCGTCATTCCGCCTTGAGAGGGCGGCGTCTTAACCGCTTGACCATGAGGCCGTCGCGCATATATTAGTTCCATAACTTTGTTGCCTTAAAAATGATATCATATCTAAAAAATATTTGCAATCAATTTTTGCTTGCTGTTTTAATTTTTTTAGGATAAAAACTTGTTAAAAGTTATTATATGTGTTAAAATAGTTTTATACTATTTTATAAACCCTTAAGGATGCAATATGGAACACGAAATTTTATCAAAACTTAACGACTCTCAAATAAAACCGGTTTTAGCAACCGAAGGCCCTGTGCTTGTTATAGCGGGCGCGGGTAGTGGCAAAACAAGGGTTTTAACTAACAGAATTGCATACCTTGTTAAAGAAAAGGGTGTTCGCCCGTCTGAAATTTTAGCAATTACCTTTACTAACAAAGCGGCGGACGAAATGAAAGCAAGGCTTGAAAGTTTAGTAGGTTCGCTTGACGGTATGTGGGCGTCTACTATCCACTCTATGTGCGTTAAAATTTTACGTAGCAATATCGGCTGTTTAGGCTTTGATAAAAACTTTTCTATCTACAACGAAGAAGATAAAGAAAAGGCTATAAAGCGCATTATACAAGAAATGGAATTAGAGCCTGATAAATACTTAAAACTTGCTAAATCTGAGATTTCTTGGGCTAAAAACGAAGACTTATCGCCAAGGGAATACAAAGAATCTAAACCGCATATGTCTAACGTTGGTTTAATTACCGAAATTTACGCTAAGTATAACGAAGTACTTAAAAAATCTAATGCCTTAGACTTTGATGATTTGCTTGTTAAAACCTTTCATTTACTTAACGAAAACGATGAAGTAGCCGAATATTATCAACGTAAGTTTAAATACGTGCATATTGATGAGTTCCAAGATACCAACGTTGTTCAATATAAAATTGCAAGAATTTTAACGGCTTACTACGGCAATATTTTCGTTGTAGGTGACGACGACCAAAGTATTTACGGTTGGCGTGGTGCTAAAATTTCTAACATTTTAAACTTTGAATACGATTTTAATGGCGCAAAAGTATTTAAACTTGAACAAAACTACCGTTCAACTAAAAATATTTTAAACGTTGCAAACCTTATAATTAAAAATAACGAAGTAAGAAAAGATAAAACTCTTTGGACGGATAACGCTATGGGTGATAGGGTAGAACTTTTTACCGCTATGGAAGAAACTGACGAAGCATCGCACGTGGCAACTCAAATCCGTAGGTTAATAAACCAAGGCAATCGCGCTAAAGACTTTGCTATTTTAATGCGTATAAACGCGTTATCCCGCGCATACGAACAAGAACTTATGAAGTATAATATACCTTACAAGGTATACGGTGGCTTTAAGTTCTTCGACCGTAAGGAAATTAAAGATTTAACGGCATATTTAAGGGTTATTTCTAACCCACTTGATAACGAAGCGGTACTTCGTATAATTAACGTTCCAAGGCGTGGTATAGGCGATAAAACGGTAGAAACGTTGCTTTTAAAGGCTCAAGATGAAGAGATTTCCGTTTTTGATGCTATTATGGATAGCGATAATTTAAATCTTTCGTCATCAGCGTTATCAAGAATTAAAGAATTTAAAAAACTTTTATACGATTTAATTATCGAAAGTAGCGAAAAAACTATTTCCGAAACAATTAAAAACGTATTAAATAAAACGGCGTTTTTATCTCAGTTTGACACGGATACCGAAGAAAATTTAGATAAAAAAATGAACGTAAACGAACTTATAAACTCTGCAAGTGAGTTCGAAAAAGTAAACCCTACCTTAACTTTAAGTGATTATTTAAGTTCAATTACTTTAAGTTCGGATACCGATGAAATGGACGAAGGTAACTTTGTTACCATTGCTACTATCCACTCTGTTAAAGGGTTAGAGTTTGAACACGTTTTTGTTGTAGGGCTTGATGAAACTATTTTCCCTATATCGCGTGCTGTTAATAGCCCTGAAGAACTTGAAGAAGAACGTAGGCTTTTATACGTTGCTATAACAAGGGCTAAAAAAACTTTAAAACTTACAAGGGCAAGAAGCAGGTATTTATACGGTTCGCGTAGTATTACCGCTGAAAGTAGGTTTTTAAAGGAAATATCGCCACTTTTAAAGTGTGAAGAAGAAGCGCCAAGATATTCTTCTTATCAAAACCGTAATGATAACGGTTACGGCGGTTATAATAGATATCAAAAACAAGACGATTTTGGTTACTATCCAGACGAACCGTCAAATAGCGGATACTCAGGAAAAACTAAAAGTTTTTCTTCTGGATATAATTTAAATAGGCCAAAAACTTTAACTTCTACGTCAACTGCTAAGTATTCGGTTGGTATGAAAGTTTCGCATAAAAAATTCGGCGTAGGCACGGTAATTGCCGTTAAAAACGACGGTAAGTTTGTAGACGTTGCCTTTGCTAACTTAGGTATAAAATCATTGGCGGCAGAAATTGCGCCACTTGAAATTGTTAAATAGGTGTTTATATGGGTAGAATGGAAGACCTTGTAAAGCAACTTAATATCTACGCGCACGAATACTACGTGCTTGATAACCCAACGGTAAGTGACGGTGAGTATGATAAACTTTACGATGAACTGGCTCAGCTTGAAAAATTAGAAGGTAGGGTGCTTTTTAATTCGCCAACTAAAAGGGTAGGTGGCGAACCTATTTCCGCGTTTAAAAAACACGAACACATAAATAGGCTTTACAGTTTAAATAAAAGTTTAACGTCATCTGAACTTGAAGCGTTTACTACGCGTGTTGAAGGCGTAAAAGGTAAGCCCGTTAAGTATACCGTTGAGTATAAATACGACGGTTTAACCATTTGTTTAACCTACCAAAACGGCAAGTTTGTAAGGGCTACAACAAGGGGTAACGGCATCGTTGGTGAAGACGTTACAGAGCAAGTAAAAACTATAAAAACCTTTCCGTTTGAGATTGATTACAAAGGCACTTTAGAAGTTCAAGGCGAAGCCGTTATTAAACTTTCTAACCTTAAAAAATACAACGAAACCGCTACCGAAATTTTAAAAAATGCGCGTAATGCAGTAGCGGGTGCAATACGAAATTTAGACCCTAAAGAAACAGAAAAACGTAAAGCCGAAATCTTATTTTACAACGTAAACTATATGTCGGAGGGAAGTTTAAAAACTCAAGAAGAGTGCTTTGAATTTTTAAAGAAAAACGGCTTTAAAGTTTACGGATTTTTAAGGACGGCAAACAGCCTTGAAGAAATTGAAAAAATCATTAAAATTATCGATATTGAGCGAAAAAATATAGATTATTTAACTGACGGTGTAGTAATAAAAGTTAACGATTACGACCTTCGCGAAGAACTTGGTTACACCGAAAAATTCCCGCGTTTTGCAATGGCTTATAAGTTCGAAGCGGAAGAAACTACAACCCTTCTTACCGACGTTATTTGGCAAGTTGGTAGAACTGGTAAACTCACTCCGCTTGGCATTGTTGAACCCGTTGAACTTGCAGGTGCAACGGTAAGAAAAGCAACGCTTAATAACTACGGCGATATTCTTCGTAAAAAAGTAAAAATAGGCGCAAGGGTTCTTATTAGGCGCAGTAACGAAGTTATCCCTGAAATACTTGGCGCTACTGAGTATTTAGACGGCGCTAAAGGCGTAGAAAAGCCAACCGTTTGCCCGTACTGTAATTCTACTCTTTATGAAGACGGCGCAAATATCTTTTGCCCTAACTTTGACTGTAAGCCAAGGGTAGTTGGTTCGCTTGTAAACTTTGCAAGTAAAGACGCTATGAATATCGACGGCTTTTCTGAAATGACGGCTGGTCAGTTATACGACGACCTTGGCGTTAGAAATTTTAGCGATTTATATTCGCTTGATATAGATAAAGTTAAAGACCTTGAAGGCTTTAAAGAAAAGAAAACCGATAACTTATTTACGGCTATTGAAAACTCTAAAAAGGTAAAATTATCCGCCTTTATTTTCGCGCTTGGCATTGACGGTATCGGCAAAAAAACGGCTAAGGATTTATCTAAAAACTTCGGCACGCTTGACGCTATTAAATCGGCAACTTCGCTTGAGTTGTTAGCACTTCGCGATTTTGGCGAAATTACTGCGTTGAACGTTTACAACTATTTTCAAGACGCTAATAATCTTCAAGAAATCGACCGTCTTTTATCACTTGGTGTAACGATAGAAGAAGATAGCAAAAAGGTAGGCGATACCTTTGCGGGCGAAAAGGTTGTTTTAACGGGTACTTTAACTTCGTTTAAACGCCAAGAAGCAACTGCAATAATTGAAAGTTTAGGCGGGGAAGTTATGAGTTCGGTATCAAAACTTACAACGCTTGTGTTAGCGGGCGAAGAAGCAGGCTCTAAACTTACTAAAGCCAAGGCTTTAGGTATAAAAATTATCGATGAAAAGGAATTTAAATCGCTTATTAGTACTTGATATTATCATAAAAGTATGTTAAACTATACGTGTAGGAGATTTTTTTATGAAAAGTATGACCGGCTACGGTAAAGCCGAATACTGTGACGAACAGTTTAAATTATCCGTTGAAATTAAAACGGTTAACAATAGATTTTTAGATTTGTCGCCTAAATACCCACGTTCTTTTTTAGGTCTTGACGACGTTATTAGAAAAACTATTCAACAAAAGATAAAAAGGGGTAAGGCAGACCTTTATATTTCATTTTCAAGGGTAGGCGAAACAAATCAAGTTTTAGAAATTGATACCGCTTTAGCAAAAGCATACTACAATGCATCGCGTACTATTTTAAGCGAAATTGACGGTATTACTGACGATTACACTTTATCTTCAGTTATGAAAGCGCCTGACGTTATTAAACAAACGCAAGACGATTTAGATTTAGAAGTTTTATCTAAAATAGTAACTGAAACGTTATCAAACGCTTGTGATAGTTTAGATAAAATGCGCTGTTATGAAGGCGAAAAACTCAAAGTTGATTTACTTTCAAGGGTGGATACAATCGAAAGTTTAGTTAAAGAAATTGCAACCCGCGCACCTATGGTAAGCGAAGAGCATAAAGAAAAACTTTTAGAGCGTATAAACCAAGCCCTTTCAGGTATTGAGATTGACGAAGCAAGAATTTTACAAGAAGCGGCTATTTTTGCCGATAAATGCAATATTGATGAAGAACTTACAAGGCTTAACTCTCACATTTCTCAATTTAGAAAAATTTGTGAAACTTCTAACGACGTAGGTAAAAAACTTGACTTTTTAGTTCAAGAATTTAACCGCGAAGCAAACACTATTTGCAGTAAGTCAAACGATATTAAGGTTACCGATAACGCTTTAGCGTTAAAATGTGAGATTGAAAAAATTCGCGAACAAATCCAAAATATTGAATAGAAGGCTTATATTTTTTCATCTAATTGATTTTTGGTGGCAAAACAACGTAAAATACTTTGCGTTTTGTTCCGTTTCGTACTTTACAAGTACGCGCCTACACAATAACGCGCGTCTTTTTAGCCGTTTTATCCCCCAAAATGCGCATTTGCGCTAATCAATTATTCTCAAAAATAAAAGCCGTAAATAAAAACACAAATAAAAGCATTAAATTATAAAAAACCAAAAGGAGATACATACATAATGATTAACGAACCAGCAATTGACGAATTAACATCTAAACTTGGTGAAAAATACGAAGGCTCTAAATACGCTTTATGCGTAGTTGCATCTAAAAGAGCAAGACAACTTATTGATATTTGCAAAACACAAAACAGCACTGCAGTACTTAACAACGCTAAACCGTTAACTGCGGCTGCGCGTGAAATTAGCGAAGATAAGGTTACAGTTACAAACGGTTAAATAATAATAGCGCACGGTTTTTTCGCCGTGCGCTAAAATCTTTTTATTATGATTGCAGAAGTTATAGTAGACGTAGCAAGTTCCGAACTTGACAAAATTTTTGATTATAAAGTGCTTTCGCCAGACGTTAAGGCGGGAAGCCGTGTTATCGTGCCACTTGGTAATAGAAAAACCGAGGGGTTTGTTGTCAAGTTGAAAAATACGTCTGAGTATGACTTTGATAAACTTAAACCTATAATCCGCGTGGTTGAAGAAATACCCGCACTTACTGAAGAGTGTTTAGCCCTTACCGATTTTATGCACAAAAAATATCACGTTTCAAGGGCTATAATTTTAAGGTTGTTTTTACCGGGAGAAATGCGCAGGGGTAAAGTGCGCAGTAAAATGGTAAATTACGCTAAACTTGTAAGCGACGTAGACTTTAACTTAGCGGTAAATTCTTTACGCGCGGGCGCGGATATGCAAAAAGGCGTTTTAAACTTCCTTAAAGAAAACGGTGAAGTTAAAAATTCAGTGCTTGCCGAAAAGTTTTCGCAATCGGCAATAACAAGTTTGGTTAAAAAAGGCTACGTAGAAATTTTTGAACTTCGCGAAAGCCGTTCGCCTTACAAAGATATGACCTTTAAGGATAACAACGTAAACTTAACGGTTGAGCAATCTAAAGCCGTTGAAAGTGTGCTTTCAACAAATAAACCAACGCTTATTCACGGCGTTACTGGTAGTGGTAAAACGGAAGTTTATTTAAGGCTTATTGAAAATACTATAAAATCTGGCAAAACAGCGATAATGTTAGTGCCTGAAATCGCTTTAACGCCACAAATGCTTTCAAGGCTTGTTTCGCGCTTTGGTAAAGAGTGTGCAATACTTCATAGCGGGCTTTCCGCGGGCGAAAGGTTTGACGAATGGTGGCGACTTAGAAGTGGCGAAGCCAAGATTGCAATCGGTGCAAGAAGCGCCGTGTTTGCTCCTCTTCAAAACCTTGGCATTATTATCGTTGACGAAGAACACGAACAAAGTTATGAAAGCGAATCAAGTCCACGCTACGCTACGCAAGAACTTTGCGAATTTAGGGCTAATTATAACGGTGCTAAACTTGTTTTAGGTAGTGCTACGCCAAAGATAGAAACTTACTTAAAAGCAACTCAAGGCGAATATAATTTAGCAGTTATGCGGGATAGGGTAAACGGCAAACCGCTACCCGAAATTATAATAACCGATATGCGCGATGAAATAAGGCGGGGTAATCCGTCGATGTTTTCGTCAAGTTTAAAATATCATTTAGAAAACACGTTAAATAGCGGTAATCAAGCAATGATATTTTTAAATAGGCGGGGGTATTCGCAAAAAATTATTTGTAGAGAATGCGGTTACGTAGCAAAATGCGCGCATTGTGACGTTTCGCTTAATTATCATAAATACGATGGCTTACTTAAATGCCATTATTGTAATCAAGCGTATAAAATTCCACAAGGCTGTCCTGAATGCGGTGGTACTAATATCAATTACAGCGGTACTGGTACTCAAAGGGTTGTAGACGAACTTAACGAACTTTTTCCTACCGCAAGAATTTTGCGCATGGATAACGATACCACTCAGTCAAAAGAAGGGCACTATAAAATTTTAAAGGAATTTGGCGATAAAAAAGCCGATATCTTAGTTGGAACGCAAATGATTGCCAAAGGTCACGACTTTCCGTCCGTTACTTTAGTTGGTATACTTGACGCGGATATGAGTTTGTATTTTTCAGACTTTAGGGCAAGTGAAAGGACTTTCCAACTAATAACTCAAGTGTCGGGTAGAAGCGGTAGGGCTGATAACAAAGGCAAGGTAGTACTTCAAACTTATAGTCCTAAAAATACCGTTTTAACCTTTGCAACAAGGTATGATTACGAAGGCTTTTTCACTCACGAAAATATGATACGTAAAGCATCGCACTTTCCGCCTTACGCCGATATCGTTAGGGTTATGGTTGAAAGCAGTGATGAAAAAAAGGCTATCGAAGGCTTAAAAAACGTATTCTTTGCGTGTAAAGAAGTTTACGATAAATATCAATCGGCGTTCGTTTATTTTGATAAAATGAAAAGCCCTGTTAAACGCGTAAAAAACAAATACCGCTACCAAGTTTTAGCAAGAATTGTTTCAAATAAGCGTGAGATTGAAGATGAATTTTACGAAATATCAACAAAATATAACAAAGGGCTTGTAACTTCATACGTTGAAGTTAACCCTAACAGTATGAATTAAGGAGAAATTATGGCTATAAGAAATATCGTTCAAATGGGCGATGACGTTTTAAGAAAAAAATGCTTTGAAGTTACCGATTTTGGCGAAAAAACCTGGCAACTTTTAGATGATATGAAAGATACTTTAAAAAAGGCGCAAGGCGCGGGTCTTGCAGCACCGCAAGTAGGCGTTTTAAGGCGAATTTTTATCGTTGACGTTGAAGAAGGCTTTTTTGAGTTTTTAAACCCTGAAATTATATCTGAAAAAGGCGAACAATTTGGCGTTGAAGGTTGTTTATCGGTAAAAGGTAAATGGGGTGACGTTAAAAGACCTAAAACAGTTGTTATTAAATTCCAAGATAGAAACGGCAAACACCATAAACTTACCGCAAACGACTTTTTTGCAAAGGCTATTTGCCACGAATACGACCACTTAAACGGCGTTTTATACGTTGATAAAGCAGTTAATATTAGGAACGAAGACTAATGAAAATAGTATTTTTAGGAACACCCGACTTTGCGGTAAAACCACTTGAAGCGATAATAAACTCTCACCACGAAGTTTTAGCGGTTGTAACTCAACCAGATAAACCCGTTGGCAGAAAAGGTATTATCACGCCTTGTGACGTTAAGGTTTTTGCCGAAAGCAAGGGGGTAAAAACTCTTTCATACAACAAAATAAGGCTTGAAGGGGTAGAAGACCTTAAAGCGCTTAATCCAGATATAATGGTTACTTGTGCATACGGTCAAATACTCTCTAAAGAAATTTTAGATATCGCAAAACACGGCGTTATCAATATACACGCGTCGTTGCTTCCTAAATATAGGGGCTCTGCGCCTATTCAATGGTCGATAATAAACGGCGACACTCAAACGGGCGTGACTATTATGCAAACAGACGTTGGCGTTGATACTGGCGATATTTTAAAAGCCGTTAGCCTTGATATTTTAGAAACCGAAACGGCGGGCGAACTTTTTGATAGACTTTCTTTGTTAGGTGCTGAAACTATAGTTAGCGTGCTTGACGATATTGAAAATGGCAATATCACTAAAACTAAGCAAGATGAAAGTTTAGCAACTCACGTTGGTATGCTTAAAAAGGAAGACGGTAAGTTAGATTTTACTAAGCCGTCTAAAGATATTGTTAATTTAATAAGGGGGCTTAACCCTTGGCCTGTGGCGTTTACTTTATTAAACGGTAAAACTTTAAAAGTTTATTCGGCAACCGCTTGCGATTATAAAGGTCAAGCGGGCAAGGTTCTTTTTGCCGACGTTAAAAACGGACTTATTATAGGTACGGGCGACGGTTCTATTAAGATAAATGAACTTCAACTTGAAGGTAGCAAAAAAATGTCAGCGCGTGACTTTTTAGTTGGCAACAAAATTAAACAAGGCGATATCTTAGGTTAAATAAATGCTTATTACTTTTTACGATAGTTACGTGGTTTTATCTAAAGTTTACGGTGGCGCATTTTTAAAACAAGCCGTAAACGACACTACGATTAGGGAAAGTAGCCGTGCGCACTTTACTAAAATTTGCTATGGTGTTCTTGATAAAGACGTAACCTTAAACTACATAATTTCAAAGTTATGCGATAAAAACCCTAAACAAGCGGTAAGAACTATCCTTAAAATAGGGCTTTATTCGATAATTTATTTAAACGACACTCCTTACGCGGTAACGGACAGTTGCGTTGAACTTGCTAAAAAACTTGGCAAGGGTGGTACGGCAGGGTTTATTAACGCCGTGCTTCGTAACTATTTACGTAAAGGTGTAGTTTATCCGCAAAGTGGTGTTGAATATTATTCGGTAAAATATTCATATCCCGAATTCTTAGTTAAGCGTTTAATTAAAGATTACGGGGAAGAAAAAGCCGAAAGTATAATGAGCGCGGATACTGAAAGAACGTTTATTAGATTTAACAAGGGCGAAAACGGTGAAGAATACTTAAAAAATAACGGCTTTGAGTATGAAAAAACTCCGTTTGATAACGTTTTTAGCGCGCCAAAGTTTAAAATGAACGAAGATTTTTATATGGGCAAATATACCTTTCAGTCGGTAGGTAGCGTTGTTATTTGCGATATGGTTAAAGGTGGTAATAGCCTTTTAGACTGTTGTTCTGCTCCTGGCGGTAAAGCGGTAAATTTGGCTGACAAGTTTGATACCGTTACAGCAACTGAACTTCACCCGCATAGGGTAGAACTTATTAAATCATACGTTTCCCGTATGAATAAACAAAACGTTACGGCACTTAATTTAGATGCAACCGTTTATAACCCCGATTTTAGTGAGAAGTTCGATGCCGTGCTTTGCGACGTGCCTTGTTCTGGTACGGGGGTTATAAAGGATAACCCTGATATTAAACTTCGCCGTGACGACAGTAACATTTTAGAACTTACTAAAATTCAACTTGAAATTTTAAACAACGCGTCAAAATACGTTAAAAAAGGCGGGTATTTATACTATTCTACTTGTTCTATTGTAAAAGATGAAAATATCGGCGTTGTTAAAAGGTTTTTAAAAGACAATAAAGATTTTAAAAGCGTAGAAATAGATAGCAAACTTGACGGCTTAAAACTTGATATAGGTATTCAATTTTTACCCGATATGTCAATGGGTGCAGGGTTTTACTTTGCTAAACTTGAAAAGATTTAATTATGAAAATACTACAAGATTTATCTTATGAAGAACTTAATAGCGTAGTTTTAGATTTAGGCGAAAAATCTTACCGAACAGAGCAGATTTTTACTGCTTTGCATTTAGGTAACGGTATTAGCGAAATATCTAATATCTCAAAGGCGTTAAGGGAAAAACTGCTTGATACTTACGTTGATTTTCCCGTAACAATAGAGAAGAAACTTATTTCTAAAGACGGAACGCAAAAATACTTATTCGCTTTAAGTGACGGCAATATCATTGAAGGCGTTTTTATGAAAAACAACTACGGTAATACCTTGTGTTTATCAACTCAAGTAGGTTGCCGTATGGGTTGTAAGTTTTGCGCTTCAACTATAGGCGGGCTTGTTAGAAATTTAACCGCGGGTGAAATGCTTGCCAACGTTTGCTTAGTAAACAAAGATAACGGCGGTAATATTAAAAACCGCGCCGTTACAAATATCGTTTTAATGGGTAGTGGCGAACCGCTTGATAACTACGATAACGTAGTTAAGTTTTTAAGGCTTGTATCACACGATAAAGGCATAAACGTAAGTTTAAGAAACATTAGTTTATCAACGTGCGGTATCGTGCCTAAAATGTATAAGTTAGCGGAAGAAGGCTTGCCAGTTAACTTAACGGTATCACTTCACCAACCGTTTGACGATAAGCGTAAACAACTTATGCCGATAGCCAAAGCCTATAAAATAGAAGAAATCTTAAAGGCTTGCGACAATTACTTTGAAAAAACGGGTAGAAGATACATATTTGAATATTCGCTTGTATCGGGCGAAAACAACGATAAATCTTCGCTTGAAGAATTGATAAAAATTTTAAAAGGCAGACCTTGCCACGTAAATATTATAAGACTTAACGAAGTTAAGGAAAACAACCTTAAATCAACAACCGATAAAGAAGCCTACGCTTTTTGCGACTTGCTTGTAAAAGGTGGCTTATCCGCTACCGTAAGAAGAAGTTTTGGTGCGGATATCGAAGGGGCTTGCGGTCAACTTAGAAGAAGTTTTTTAGATAAGGAGAATAACTATGAACAACATTAAAATAGCACCGTCAATTTTATCAGCCGACTTTGCCAAAATGGGTGAAGCGGTAATCGATTTATGTAATAAAGGCGCAGACCTTGTGCATTGTGACGTTATGGACGGCGTTTTCGTGCCTAACATTACTTTCGGTATTAAAATGATAGCCGATATTAAAAAGGTATCTACTATTCCACTTGACGTGCATTTAATGATAGTTGAGCCTGAAAGATATTTAGAAGAATTTGCTAAAGCGGGTGCGGACATTATTACCGTTCACTACGAAGCGTGCAAAAAACCGGTAGCCGAAGTTTTAGACGAAATTAGAAAATTAGGCGTTAAAAGTGCCGTTTCTATCAAGCCCGATACCGACGTATCTGTGCTTGAAGAATTAATACCGCACTGCGATATGATTTTAATAATGAGCGTTTACCCTGGCTATGGTGGACAAAAATATATACCTGAATCAACCGAAAGAATAGCAAAAACTTACGAAATGATTAAAAAATCGGGTTTAAACATTATGCTTGAAGTTGACGGTGGTATTAAGTCAAGCAACGTTAAAGAAGTTAAAGACGCGGGTGCTGACGTTATCGTTGCGGGTTCATCGGTATTTAACGCTGAAGATATGGAAAAAGCAATAAAAGAATTAAGGGAAAACTAATGGAAAAATTTGAAAGTTACTTAAATTTAGGGGTTTCTAAAAAGGTTTTCGACTTTGGCGAAGAAATTTTAAAATCCTTAAAAGATAGATTTGAAAAAATTGATGAGATTGCTGAGTATAACCAAAACAAAGTGTTATACGCCCTTCAAAAAAATAGGGTGGACGCGGCGTGTTTACAAGCGTCAACAGGCTACGGTTACGACGACGTTGGTAGGGAAAAATTAGAAAAAGTTTACGCTGACGTTTTCCATACCGAAAGCGCGCTTGTTCGCCCGCAAATAGTATGCGGTACGCACGCTTTAACGGTGGCGTTATCGGCTAACTTGCTTCCAGGTGATGAACTTTTATCGCCAGTAGGTAAGCCTTACGACACTTTAGAAGAAGTTATCGGAATTAGGCCGTCTACTTGTTCGCTTAAAGAATACGGTGTAACTTACCGCCAAGTAGACTTATTAGAAGGTGGTGCGTTTGACTACGACGGCATTAAAAACGCTATCAATGAAAAAACTAAAATGATTACTATTCAGCGTTCAAAAGGCTATCAAACAAGACCTACTTTTTCAGTTGAACAAATTGGAAAGCTTATCGCTTTTATTAAAAATATTAAGCCCGAAGTTGTTATTATGGTTGATAACTGCTATGGCGAATTCGTTGAAACTATCGAACCAAGTGACGTTGGTGCAGACTTAACCGTAGGTTCACTTATCAAAAACGCGGGTGGCGGTTTAGCGCCTATCGGCGGTTATATTTGCGGTAAGCAAGAATACGTTAATAGGTGTGCTTATAGACTTTCTGCACCAGGCTTAGGTCAAGAAGTAGGTGCTACGCTTGGCGTATTGCCGTCTTTTTATCAAGGTTTATTCTTAGCGCCAACCGTAACTGCGGGTGCGCTTAAAGGTGCTATTTTTGCTGCTAATATTTACGAAAGGTTAGGTTTTAAAACAGTACCAAACGCGACAGAACCAAGATACGATATTATCCAAGCGGTAGAGTTAAAATCAAGTGACGCTATGTGTGCTTTCTGTAAAGGTATTCAAGGTGCTGCGCCAGTTGATAGTTACGTAACGCCTGTGCCTTGGGCTATGCCTGGTTACGATAGCGAAGTTATTATGGCTGCGGGCGCGTTTATCCAAGGTTCTTCAATCGAACTTTCTGCAGACGGACCTATAAGAGAGCCTTATGCAGTTTACTTCCAAGGCGGACTTACTTTCTATCACGCTAAACTTGGCATTTTAAAATCACTTCAAGAAATTATTAATGCTAAACTATTAAGTTTATAATTTTAAGCGGTAAAGATTATGATTAAAGTTGCTTTTGTTTGCCACGGTAATATTTGCCGTAGTCCACTTGCCGAATTTTTAATGAAAGATAAACTTAAAAAATCAGGTTTGCTTGATAAATTTGAAGTTCAATCATTCGGTACAAGTTACGAAGAGAACGGAAACCCCGTTTATTCGCCCGTAAAACGCCTTTTAAGCGAAATTAATATTGATTGTAGCGCTAAGCGTGCGCAAACGATAACCGCGCGTGATTACCCTAAATTCGACTATTTTTTATGTATGGATAGTTACAATAAAAGAAACTTACTTAAAATTTTCGGCACTGATACCGAAAATAAGGTATTTATGCTTTTAGACTTTGTTAGCGGAATAGAAGATAACGAAGTAGCCGACCCGTATTATTACGGCGGTTACGATAAAGTGTTTAGCGACATTGAAAAGGGTATAGACGGGTTTTTAAAAGAAATTTTATAAAATAAAAAAGCCTAACGGAGATAAACCGTTAGGCTTTTTGTTATCGATAATTATTTAGAAAGTTTAGATGCTGCCGCTTTATCAACAACGATATAGCAATCAGGGTGGAGTTGAAGAACTGATGCAGGAACTTTTTCAGTTACAGGGCCTTCAACGGTAGCCTTAATAGCGTCTGCCTTGTTTTCGCCAGATGCAACAAGTAAAATCTTTTTAGCGTTCATAACGTTTTTAATACCCATAGAGATTGCTTGTGTAGGTACTTCATCGATAGAGTTGAAGAATCTTGCATTATCTTTGATAGTGTTTTCAGTAAGGTCAACGATGTGTGTTACAGCGCCAAATGGTGTGTTTGGTTCGTTAAAGCCGATATGACCGTTAGAGCCGATACCTAAAACTTGAATATCAACTGATAAAGAAGCAAGTTTAGCGTTGTATCTATCGCATTCTTTTTGGTTATCTTCGTTTTTACCGCAAGGAAGGTCAGTGTTTGCTAAATCGATATCAATGTGGTTGAAAAGGTTATTTCTCATAAATTCAACGTAACTTTGTTCGTCGCCAACGCCTTGGCCGATATATTCGTCAAGGTTAACTGAACTTACGTTTTTGTAAGAAACGTTACCATTTTTATAATCTTCAATCATACATTTGTAAAGACCGATAGGACTTGATCCTGTTGCTAAACCTAAAACGGCATTGTCTTTAGAAGTAACAACTTCTTTCATTACTTCGTATGCTTTTTTGCTTACTGCATCATAGTTTTCACAAATAATAACTTTCATTTTTGAGTGCTCCTAAAAATTTATATTTTTAATAAGAATTATTATACAACTTTAAAATATTAAAGTCAACGCTTTATTTAGTTAAATCCCAGTCAATTGGCGTAATATTTACGCTTTTTAAAAATTCGTTGGTTTTAGAAAAAGGTTTAGAACCGAAAAACCCGTTATAACTTGAAAGTGGCGATGGGTGTGCGCTTTCTATAACGTAATGTTTTGTAGTGTCAATAAACTTCTTTTTAGACTTAGCGTTACCGCCCCAAAGTATAAACACAACTGGTTTTTCGCGGTTATTTATAAGTTTTATCACTTCATCGGTAAACCATTGCCAGCCACAGTCCTTATGCGAATTAGCAAGACCTTCTCTAACTGTAAGGGTGGTGTTTAAAAGTAAAACGCCTTGGTCTGCCCATTTAGTTAAATCGCCAGATTTTGGTGTAGGGATATTAAGGTCGCTATAAAGTTCTTTAAAGATGTTTCTAAGCGACGGTGGAAAAACAGTTCCGTCGGGTACAGAGAAACTTAAGCCTTGTGCTTGACCTTCTTCGTGATAAGGGTCTTGCCCTAAAATAACGCATTTAATATCTTCGTACTTTGTGTGTTTAAAACAGTTATAGATATTGTGCATTTTAGGATAGATTGTTCTTGTAGCGTATTCTTCCTTTAAAAACTCACGAATTTTTAAATACTTTTCATCGTTAAATAATGGTGCTAAAATGCTATCCCACGAACTATTAAAAGTAATCATATAAACCACCTTTTAGTGAAAATTTACCTTATAATTTTAACATAGAAAAATTTTTTTTGCAATAGCGAAAAATAAGTTTTTTAACTAAATATATATAATATATTTATCAAGGCGTGCATATCCTTATATATTATATAGAGATAAGAAAATTTTGTGAAAACTGTTTACTTTTTTTAATTCTTGGGTTAGAATATAAAATGTATTATTTTTTAAGGGGTACTTTAAATGCTTGCAAAAGTTAAAAGTTACGCGCTTTTCGGCTTAAGCGGTTTTCCCGTTGACGTTGAAGTTGACGTGTCGTCTGGGCTTGTAAAATTTGAAATAGTTGGTCTTCCCGACGCGTCTGTTAAAGAGTCGAAAGAAAGGGTGCGCTCTGCTATCAAAAATAGTGGAAGAAAATTTCCTAACAGTAAAATAACTATTAACTTAGCACCTGCCGACGTTAAAAAGCAAGGCGCGTATTTAGACTTGGCTATTGCTATCGGTATATTAAAAGCATCGCTTGCGGGTATACCAGATACGGCGAAAGATTACGTTTTAATAGGCGAACTTTCGCTTGATGGAACGCTCCGCCCAGTTTCGGGAATTTTACCTATTATTATTTCCGCTAAAAAGGACGGTTATAATAAGTTTATTATCCCTTACGAAAATAAAAATGAAGCATCGTATATTGAAGGTGCGGAAGTTTACGCTTTAAAATCGTTAAACGAAGCAATTTCGCAAATTACTGAAAATAAGTTTTTACCTATCGAATATATCAACTATAACGCTAATATGGATAAGAACGCGTATACAAGCGACCTTAAATACGTGCGCGGTCAAGCGTTTGCAAGGCGCGCTTTAGAAGTTGCGGTGGCGGGCGGACACAACATAACTTTCGTTGGCCCACCGGGCGCGGGTAAAACTATGCTTGCTAAGTGTATTCCTACCATTATGCCTGACTTAACTTTTGATGAAGCGCTTGAAACAACAAAAATCCACAGCGTTTCGGGTACGCTTAAAAGGGAAGACGGTATTATTTCAACGCGTCCGTTTATGACTCCGCATCACACCGCTTCTGCCGTTTCTATTATCGGTGGCGGTCAAAATGCTTCGCCTGGTATTATAAGTTTAGCGCATAACGGCGTTATGTATCTTGACGAAATGCCTGAATATCCGCGTTCGGTACTTGAGTGTTTACGCCAACCGCTTGAAGATAGGGTAATTACCGTTACCCGTACTAAAGCGTCGGTTGAATATCCTGCAAGTTTTATGCTTGTTGGCAGTATGAATCCTTGTCCTTGCGGAAACTACGGGGTTAAGGGTAAAGTTTGCAAATGTACTTTATCTTCTATAAGAAAGTATCGCGCTAAAATTTCAGGTCCGCTTCTTGATAGAATAGATTTACAAATTAACGTTGATAGCGTTGAGTATAACGACCTTGTTTCTACCACTGAAGAAGAGTGTAGTTCTGCCGTTAAAAAACGCGTAGAGTTTGCAAGAAAAGTGCAAAGCGAAAGGTTTAAAAAGGATAAAATTAAAATCAACGCCGAAATGGGCGAAAAACAAATTAAAGAGTTTTGCGCTTTGGATAATGAGTGCGAAAAGATTTTAAAATCTGCTTTTGAAAAACTTGATTTATCCGCAAGGGCGCGCAGTCGTATCATTAAAGTTGCAAGAACGATTGCCGACCTTGATATGAGCGAAAATATCAAGCCTAACCATATTTTAGAAGCCGTTGGGTATAGGAGTAATTTAGATTGACGTATAATGCTAAAGAGAAAGCAATAATATTTATTGATGGTTTTATCAATCTTGAATACAAGCATAAGCGCGCAATAATAAATCTTTACGATGATATTGCCGATTTGTTTGATAATCCTAAACCTGCATATAAGTATTTAAAAGAAAACTTAAACGAAAACGCTTTAAATATCTTTAAACTTTCACTAAACGATGAATACATAACCGCGCTTTTTAAAAAGTATAGCGATAGGGGAATTAAAATTGTAACTGAAGAAAGTGATGGTTATCCGTCAAGGCTTTACCATTTAGATTTTAAACCGCTTTGCTTATACGCTAAGGGTAATATAACTTTACTTAACAGTAAAAACGCTTTTGCTATCGTTGGTTCGCGTAAAACAAGTAAGGTTGTTTTAAACGCCGTAGAAGATTTTGCAAGTAAACTTGTAAACTCAAGCGTAACGGTGGTTACAGGTATTGCGCAAGGTGCTGACCTTTCGGCAATAAAAGGTAGTTTTAATAGCGGTAACGTTATTTCGGTTATGGCGTCTGGCAGTGATTACTGGGATTTAGACCCTAACCGCGATTACGTTAATAAAATTATTGAAAAGGGCGGTTTAGTTATTAGCGAATATTCGCCCGAAGTTCCGCCAAGAGCCTACTTTTATCCTATCCGCAACCGAATAATAGCAGGGCTTTGCGACGGGCTTTTAGTTGCAAGTGGTGATACCAAAAGCGGGGCAAGGCACACGGCTAACTACGCGCTTGATTACGGCAAAGAGATTTTTGCTTTCCCTTACGGTTTAAACGACGTAGGCGGTGCGCTTTGTAATTTGCTTATTAAAGACGGTGCAAGGCTTACCGAAACTTTTGAAGATATATCTGAAGTAATGGGGTATACCGCAATAGAAGAAAGTGCGGTTTTATTATCCGATAAAGAGCAAATCGTCTATGATTTTATAAAACAAGGTGTTAATTTGGTTGATGATTTAATATCTAAAACCAACTTAAAAATATTTGAGATTATGCCTATTATTACAACACTTGAAATAAAAGGCTTAATAGTAAGTAACGGTGGCAACGAATACGTTAAAACCGCGAAAAAGTAAAAGCAATAGGAGTATTATGCAATTAATTATCGTAGAATCGCCTAAAAAGGCAAAAACAATCGAAAGATTTTTAGGTGGCAAGTACCAAGTAGAAGGTAGTGGCGGTCACGTAAGGGGGCTTCCTGAAAAAAGGTTTGCCGTTGACGTAGACAATAACTTTGAACCTACTTACGTTATTGAACCTAAGCAAAAATCTTTAGTAGATAAACTTAAAGAAAAAGCCTCTAAAGCGGATAGAGTTTACCTTGCAACCGACCCGGACAGGGAAGGTGAGGCAATCGCTTGGCATTTATATGAAGTTTTAGATATTAAAGGTAAAACTCATAGAATTAAGTTTAACGAAATTAGTGAAAAAGCCGTTAAAAACGCTTTACAAAACCCTGGCAGAATTGACTACAACTTAGTTGATTCACAACAAGCAAGGCGTATTTTAGATAGAATTGTAGGCTATAAACTTTCTCCGTTTGTTAGAACCCGCGTTAAAGACGGCGAATCGGCAGGCCGTGTACAATCGGGTGCCGTTAAACTTGCCGTTGAAAGGGAACGTAAAATTTTAGAGTTCGAACCAAAGGAATACTGGAATATTTCTGCTAAACTCAAAACCGCTCAAGACGATATTGAGTTTAAAATGCTATTATCAAACAAAAACGGAACGGCGTACAAGCCGTCTAACCAAGCGGAAGCCGAAGAAGTTTACGCTATTTGTAAAGCAAATCCGTTCATTGTTAAAAACGTTAAAAAAGGCGTAGTTAAATCGCACGCTTTACCACCGTTTACAACTTCAACAATGCAACAAGACGCTTCAAGCAAACTTGGCTTATCTGCTCCGCAAGTAATGCAACTTGCGCAACACCTTTACGAAGGTATTGAAACTTCAAGGGGACACTTAGCGCTTGTTACTTATATCCGTACAGACTCAACAAGAATTTCAGTTGACGCTCAACAAGAATGTTTAGAACATATCGAAAAGGTGTTTGGTAGCGAATACAAACCAAGTAAGCCTAATATTTACACTACTAAAAAGAATGCACAAGACGCGCACGAAGCAATTCGTCCTATCGATATTAAAGTAACGCCTGAAAGCGTTAAGGAAATTTTAGATAAAAACCACTACAACCTTTACAAACTTATCTATCAAAGATACCTTGCTTCGCAAATGGCAGACGCTCAGTTTAATTCTATGCAAGTAGAAGCAACAAGCGACGTTTACGGTTTCAAGGCAAGTGGTAAAAGCGTTAAGTTTAAAGGTTATACCGCGGTTTACGACTACGTTGCTGGTAAAAAAAGCGATGAAGAAGCGGATAATAAACTTTTACCTAATATGAACGACGGTGATACTTTAGTTCTTAAAAAACTTGATAAAGAACAAAAGTTTACTAAACCGCCTGAAAGGTATACCGACTCATCACTTGTTGAAGCAATCGAAAAGAACGGTATTGGTAGACCGTCTACTTACGCTACTATTATTTCAACGCTCACTAAACACAAATATATCGAAAGAAAAGGTAAAACGCTTATTCCTACGCAAATTGCCTTTGACGCTACCGATTTGCTTGTAAAATATTTTAAAGACGTTATGGATATTAGTTTTACCGCGCGTATGGAAACTAAACTTGACGATATAGCGGAAGGCGGTAAGGACTGGCGCAAAATGGTAGGGGATTTTTACTATCCGTTTATCGAAGACCTTAAAAAAGCCACTGGTGACAATAGTGAACCTACCGATATCCCTTGTGAAACGTGCGGTAGTATGTACGTTAAAAAGAAAGGTAGATTTGGTGAGTTTTTATACTGTACAAGTTGTAAAAGAACAAGAAACCCTGGCGATATAGTATCTGAAAAGATATGTCCTAACTGCTCAGAAAAAATGATTCATAAAGAAGGTAAATACGGCAAGTATTACAGTTGCCCTAATCCTTTGTGTAATACTAAAATGCAAGAAGGTGACGTTTTCCACGATGAAAAATGCCCTGATTGTAATTCGCTTGTTTTAGTAAAAACAGGTAGGTTTGGTAAGTATTTAAAATGCTCTAAGTGTAAATTCACAAAGAGTATTAACGAACTTGCGGGCGTTTGCCCTATCTGCAATAAACCTGCGCAAAAAATGATGTCGAAAAAAGGCACGATTTACTACGGTTGTTCGGGTTATCCTAACTGTAACTTCAGAAGTTGGGATTTACCTACAGGTGATATGTGCCCAACTTGTGGTAACCATCTTGTTAAAAAAGATGGAAAAATCAAATGTTCGGATAAATCGTGCAATTACGCTATCGACGAAAAGTAGGAGAGTATAAATGAGTATAGAATTTCGTGGCACAACGATTTGTGCCGTTAAAAAAAATGGTAAGACAGCAATCGCGGGCGATGGACAAGTGACTTTCGGCGAATCGATTGTATTTAAAAATAACGCCGTTAAGGTAAGAAGAATTTACGGCGGTAACGTAGTGGTTGGTTTTGCGGGCTCTGTTTCCGATGCCTTTACGTTAACTGAACGCTTTGAAGGTATGCTTAACAAATATTCTGGCAACCTTATGCGCAGTGCCGTTCAACTTGCTGAACTTTGGCGTGAAGACAAAGTAGGTAGAAAACTTGAAGCAATGATGATTTGCGCAGATAAAGATAATTTACTTATCGTATCTGGCGGTGGCGAAGTTATAGAACCTGACGGTGGCGTTTGCGCTATCGGTAGCGGTGGTAACTACGCTTTAGCGGCTGCAAAAGCGCTTGTGCAAGAAACTGATTACGAAGCCGAAGTTATTGCAGAAAAGGCGCTTAGAATTGCAAGCAGTATTTGTATCTTTACTAACGATAACATCGTTGTAGAGTGCATATAAAGGGGAATTTTATGAATCTTTCACCAAGAGAAATAGTACAAGAACTTGATAAATATATAATAGGTCAAAATTCGGCTAAAAGGGCGGTTGCCGTTGCGCTTAGAAATAGATATAGAAGAAGCCAACTTTCGCCTGAACTCCGCGATGAAATTACGCCTAAAAATATCATTATGAAAGGTCCTACCGGCGTTGGCAAAACTGAAATTGCAAGAAGACTTGCAAAACTTGTAGGCGCACCTTTTATTAAGGTTGAGGCAACTAAATACACCGAAGTAGGTTACGTTGGTAGAGACGTTGAATCTATGGTAAGGGATTTAGTTGAGTGTAGCGTAAGAATGGTTAAAGAAG
>JAZLAE010000048.1:0-6789 GCA_045613025.1 Christensenellaceae bacterium
AAAAAAATAATATGCCAACGTATTGGCACAATTAAAAAATTTTAAAAAAATAAAAAAGTTAGTTAAATTTACTATTGAAATATTCTATTTATATGTTATACTTTATTATATACTTTACTATAAGGAGGTTAATATGAAGAAATTTTTAGTTAAAATTTTATCTTTTTTATTTTTAATTTCTTTAACGGCAGTTTGTGTATCGTTTAATACAAACAGCGTTTTAGCCTCTCAAAAAACTATTCTTGAAACAGAATTCTTCTTACCGTCTTCTCCACTTGAATTTTACGAACTCAACTCACCCGTTGCAATCAGCATGTCAAGTGACGGATATATGATTATTTCTGAATTTTACAAAAATGAAGAAGACCAAACTAAAAACTTTAACCGCTTAAGTATTTTCGACCCTACTACTCAAAAATACGTAGTTATTAACGGTAAAGGCATTTTAAATGGCGAAAGCACTATTTTTGGCATTACACAAATTGAAAAATACGGCGATTACGTTTTTTATTTAAGCGGGAACGACGTTTATTACATACCAACTACTAACCTACACGCTAAACCGCAAAAAACAGGCGTTATTGCATCAAACTTCTTCTCTATAAAGAATGATATTTTAATAGCAAACACGTCAAACGGAATTAAAAGTTACACTGTTGACTTATCTGGCGAAACACCCGTATTTACACAAACGTCAATCGAAATCGAAGTTGAAATGACTTCGCTTGGCTTCTTATCAAACGACAAGTACGTTTACTACTATACCGACCCTTACCTTTATAGATATTCAACACAAAACTCAACGTCATACCTTGTTGCCGAAATTAAAAACATTAACTATTGCGTTGAAATTGGCGAATATATTTACTATACTGCAATGGGCGAAGGTTTATCTAAAGTTAAAAAGGACGGAACTGAAGAACCTAAACTTGTAATTCCTGCGGATAAAAATTCTAACGCGCTTGGCACTTTTAACACACCGCAAGGCTTAACTGTTAAAAACGATAATTTACTTGTTTGCGACGCAAAACTTAACTGTATTCAAGAAATCGATACTAAAACCGATGATTTTACACACTTTGCAATCACAACGGAATCAACTGCGGACTTCCGCTTAACAAATAACACAACTATAACTTCGTTAAGCGAAAATTATATTTTCGCTGTTGATAACGCCATAGCACCAACCGAAAACCAAACGGCAATGAAGCGTATTGTTAGGGTTGCACTTGACAAAAACTGCCCTACACCGTATAAAAAGATTGACTTAACTTCACTTTACTTAGAAAACGAAAACTTTGAAATTAAACTCTTAACGGCATCTGATACACACGTTTTAATATACGACGGTACAAATTTGACCTTGTATAAACAAGTGGAAAGCGAAATTATAACCCTTGAACCGATAAAAACTATCCAAAACGCGTCGGTTACTTCCCTTGCCTACCTTGACGGAGTGTTTTATTACACTGATACGGCAAACAACCTTAACTACAACTTTGTAAACGTTTATAAATGGATATTACCAACAGACGATAACGAACTTACCGAAATTGCTGAAGAAAGTTTAATCAACGGCAATATCGAAATTAAAGGCGAAGCAAAAAATATAACAGTTGATATTTTTGGCAACGTTTACATACTTTATAAAGCCGAAAACGGCACTAATAACTTAACAAGGCTATATAGCAACACTTTAACACAACCGATAGAAATTCCAAGCGAAGTAATAACGATACAGTCTGACTTTGATGGTAACGTTTATATATTATCTACAAACAATAATATTTATAAATACACTATTCAAAACGGAACTTATACTAAACTTGATTACGAATTATCCACGTATAAAGATACAATCGTTAAAGATATGGCTTTAAATTACACTCAAGAAACTTGCTATTTCTTAGCCGATGCATCAATTTGCAAAACGGCGGATAACGTACTTGATATTAAAAGTTTATCTAAAATCAACGCGGATAACTTTAAGGCAAACGAAATTTTATCAAACGTAACTTTCGTATCTATAAACGAAAGTGCAAAACTCTTTAAAGTTTCGTTAAGTGATTGCATTGAAGAAAACGGCCACTACTACTTTAACAATATAACGCCTATATCTAACCCTAACACTTCAAGGGTTTACGCGGTTATAGCCGATTTATCGCAAGAGTATTACCTTGTATCATACTCACCTAAAATCGTTGCACTTGTAAGAAAAACTTCAGTTAATAATAGTTTCTTAGAAAAAGCCGACGCTACTATTATCGATGAAAACTTGTACGCTAACTACGGCATTACGGTAACTGACGACGGGTATAAAAACTACGTTATTTCAAACGACGTAACAACTTTTGCAAAACCTATTTTTGATGAAAACTATAAACTTAGTTTAATAGAAAAAGGCACGCAAGTTTACGCTGTTAAAACAGTTATCTTTAACGAAAAATCTATGACACTTATCGCAACTGAAGAAAATGGCGAAGCAATCGGCTACGTGGTGTCTGGTTATTTGTGTGACGGTATTATTTCTACAACCACACAAAAATCCAACACTCAAACACTTCTTGGTGGCAATGCTGAAAAGCGCATACTTACAACGTCTATGATACTTTTAATAGCGCTTACAATAACCCTTTCGCTTATCTTTATAGAAAGCAAATTATTATTTAATAAAGACTAAACAAAAAACGGAAAGTTTAATTACTTTCCGTTTTTTTAATTTTATTAAACAATCTTCTAAATAAATTTAAAATTCTTCTTGTAAACAAGCATTTGCCCCAAAACATAAGGTACACTTTATATTTAAAAGATTTTTCAAACTTAATAAATTTGTCACCTTTAAAATAACCCGTGCAAACGCCTAAAATTTGGCTATCCGCTACGTTTGGCTCTAAGATAAAGTGATTATCGCCACAAAAGGTGTAAACGCCCTTTTTAGCCTTCATTACCCTATGCAATATATATTCGCCGTTATCACGCTTATATAAGGCTATATCTCCCTTTTTTAAGGGTTTTGTTACCTTTTCAACGTAGGCTTTATCTCTACCACTTTTTAGTAGCGGATTCATACTTGTACCTTTAAACCCGTATATTATAAAACCGTTATTTAAAAGGCCTTCTTCTATCGTTATATTATTCATCAATAGCACCTATGCTTTTAATTGTAGAAATAATAGCGTCAACGTCTTTTTCAACAACGTCCTTTGATGCGCCTTCGTATTCTTTTAATATAGCCGAAACGATATCTTGTTTATCTGCGCCCTTTTCAAGCATTTTCCAAATAAAAATACCCGTTTCGTTTAATTGAATATATCCGTTTAAGTTAGAAACTGAACTGTCAACACAAATAACTACGCCAACAGCGTTATCGTTACCTATTACGTTTTCCCTTAAAATATAACCAGATTTAATTTTCATAAAATCCTCACTTAGATAAAATATTTTTAAAAGTACACTCTGCAGCGGAAATATCCTTATTGCAAGTAAGTTTATAAAGTTTAGTGCTTTTTAAAATTTTAGTATAGTAATCAAAAAGCAATTCCGCATCTTTTTTGTTTTTAGGAATATACGATTGACCGTATAAAACGGATAGCATTTCCATTTTGCTTATTTCACAAACGAAATTTTCTTCGCCCCTTTCAAGTTTAATTATACCCTTAAGCGGAGCGGAAATATTACTACCGCGCATATGCTTGCCACACCAAGGGTTACCGTAAACTATAATTTCGCCGTTCTTTTCAAACTTAATCGTTGGTTTATCATCGTTAATAAACTCTATTTTATCGCCTAAAAGTTCTTTTAAAAGAGTTACGTGTGTAGATTTACCCGTACCACTTGAAGCAGTAAAAAGGTACGCGCCACCATTATATTTAACTGAAGACGCGTGGAACACAAGGGCATCATACTTAGTTAAGCAAATTTCAGCGTACTTTCTTAAAATACAGCCAGTTTCGATAATAGCAGGTTCAGTAGTTTCTGAAATAGATAATTCGTAAGTTTTATCTTCTTCGGTTATTGATATAAACTCTTGAACTTGTTCGTTGCCGTTATAGGTATAAGGCTCAAAAATTACGTCGGTTAATTTATAAAAATATTCAATTTCAAAAATTATACCCGAAACTTTAAATACCTTTCTCATACTTCCCCTAAAAAACTATAAGCACAGCCAAAATATTGGCTATGCTTATTATAAAACTCATTGTATTAAATGTCAAGTTAAATTTTATTTAAACGCTTTCACCTACTACGTTTATTTGCCTATCTACGTCAAATTCTTTGTCTAAATCAAAATTATCAAAACTATCGTACGCGGCAAGTTTAGATATAGAAACTTCATAAGCCGTCATCGTTTTAATTTCAGTATCACTCAACTTCTTTTGATATTCGCGCGATTGAATTCTGCCAGATAAAGCAACCCTTTCGCCAACGGATAAATTTTTAACAAATCTTGCATTTCTACCCCAAGCAATGCAAGGTATATAATCGCTTTTGTTGTACGCCCTATTTACCGCAATTAAAACGTCGGCAATCTCTCTATTAAAAGGGGTTGTTCTATATATAGGCGGTTTACAAATATATCCGGATAAAACTATGCTGTTTGGATTAGTTGAGTAATCTTCTTGCAAAATTTCCCTTACAAACACCGTTAACATTAGTTTAGATTTTCCGTCAACTATTTTATTGTAACTTCTAAACTGTCCAAGTGCATTAAGTAAACTGCCAACCTTGATGTTACCACTTTCTATAAGTCTTTCGGAAATAGTTACGGGCAAAACGTCGGCCTGCCCGGACAAACGCTTTACTAAAATATCCATTTCGTAAAACCCTTCACCATACATCTCGTGTGAAAATTTCGCTTCGGTAATTATCTCACCTTTAAGATACACCTTATTGTTTTGCTTAATTTCGTTTATCATAAAACCTCCATAGTTAGTCGATATAAAAAATTATATTTTACTTTTATTTAGGCGTTGACGCCCAAAATTATCAATATAATAATTTTCTTTATAAATAAGTTCGCTTATTTTAACAAACTCATAACCTTTTTGTTGTAGATTAGATAAAATATACGGTAGCGCCTTGTGTGTATTAAGCCCGTTATTGTGGCAAAGTATTATCGAACCGCTTTTAGTTTTACTAACTACCCTTTTTGTAATTTCGCTTGTAGATAAATCTTTCCAGTCAAGACTATCTACGTCCCACTGAATAGTGTATAAACCCAAGTTTTCAGCAACTGTGATAACTTCGTTATCGTAATCGCCAAAAGGCGCTCTAAATAGGTTTACGGGCGTTTTGGTTAAATTTGTAATAGCATCGATTGATTTTGTTAGTTCTTCTTTTATTTTATCGGTAGAAAGTTTACTCATATTAGGGTGCGTTGTGGAGTGTGTACCTATCTCATGCCCGTAATCTATTATCTTTTTTACTTTATCGGGGAATTTATCTACCCAAAACTTAACGGTAAAAAAGGTGCATTTTACGTTATACTCTTTTAAAGTATCAAGCAAACTATCGGTATAGTCCGCACCGTAGGCGCAATCAAAGGATATTGCTATTTTATTATCAGACCTATCAACCGAATAAATAGGTAACTTTTTTGTTGTGCCGTTAAAGTAAACGCTTGCGCTATCCGTTTTATTTAACGTTATTGAAAAGGCAAGAATTAAAACCAAGCCAAAAACAAGTAAAACTTTAGAACTTTTTAAAAAATTAAAATTCATAAACTTTCCCCTTAATTTTACAAAACCTTTATGAGAGAATTATGAAAGATTTTGTAAAAATAATAAAACTTTTGTCACATTAACTTATTCGCTAAGGTAAAAAAATATTCCAAGGCATAAAAAAAGATGCAATCAAACGATTGCATCTTATATTTTATTGATTTTTAATTATAACATATTAATGGCTACAAATACGACAACTGCGGTTACAATAGCAAGTAAGCCGTTAACAATAAACATTAAAAATTTTGATTTGCCTTTTTTTTCATACATATTATTCATAACTTACCCTCCTATTATAACGATTTTTTAGTACCGCTTAAAATATCTTGCCAGTAGTATTCTTTTAATACGCTTCTCAACGCTTCGCTATCGGCGTATCTTGTAATTTTACCACCTCTTGCAATAGAGATGATACCAGTTTCTTCTGAAACGATAAGCGCGGTAACGTTAAGCATTTCAGTAACACCGATACCTGCCCTATGGCGCGTACCTAATTCCTTAGGTAAATCTGTTTCTTGCGAAAGTGGTAAGAAACAACCCGCTGCTTGAATTTTATCGTTTTGAATAATTACAGCACCGTCGTGAAGTGGCGTTTTAGGAGAGAAGATACACTCAATAAGCGCAGAAGAAATATCTGAATCAAGTTTAACACCGCTATCAATAATAGAGCCAGGGATTTTAGTGTTAGATAACACGATAATAGCACCTACGTCGTTTTTAGACATATTAAGAATAGCCTTAATGATTTCGTTTATTAAGTTGTTAACGTTTTTAGTGTTGTTTTTAATAACGTTTGCAACGTCACCAGTAACGATTTTTGTATTTTTTCTGTTCCATACGTTACGTTTAATTTCAGTAGAAAACATAACGATAATACAAACAACGAAAGCAAGAAGTAAAATAATGTATTCAACCCTGCTAATTTTAAGGGCAATACTAATAACTGAAAGTAAAATAGCGTAGATAAAAAACAATATTGTAATTTTGTATGCATTGTTTTTATCTAAAAGATTATACAAGAAGAAAAATGCAATAACTAAAAGCCCTAAAAGAATAATTCCAGGGA
>JAZLAE010000049.1:0-18064 GCA_045613025.1 Christensenellaceae bacterium
GGGAAGTTCCCGTAGAACACCTGTTCGATTTCCCCTTCGCGGTGTCGTCACTGTCGCCGAAATGCGTGTACATTCGCAATGGCAATTTTCGGTAACGACTAGGGCAAACCTAACAGGTGTCGTAAGTGTACGCGATATTTAGTTGTGTGAATGTAATTGGTGGATCAACTCCTTTCCTCATTTTTAGTGTAGCATAAGGAAGGGAAAATGTCAAATCTAAAAGGGTAACACTTCCTCAATTTCAAATTTCGCGTATGATATTTCCGTTATAATAACTTCGCTTACATTATGTTTGTTTTTAATATTTTCAATTAAAGTTTCAATATCATTTTCAGTTACAACATATCCTAAATTTAATTCTAAACCTTTGTAATTTGCTTTAATACTATAACGTTTCATAACTTTTGTTTCCTTTCGTGGTTGCTTTTATTTACTTGTTCCTTACAAGTATATAATACCACGACTGTAAGAAAATGTCAACACCTAAATGTAAATTTTTTCAAATAAATTTTCGTAAACAAAAACCCCGCACAATGGCGGGGTCTGTCTTTTACCACACTAACATAAACAATTCGGCAATACGGTTATCATGTATAATTCGGTCAACTACATCTATAATGCTTGTTCTAAATTCATTCATATCGTGCGCGTATGTGTTGACACCTTGATTACCCTTTTTTGTGTATGTGTGTCTTGTGCTTCCTGTGCTTCCCGTTGTCGCACTATTCGTCGCCGAACCTTGCACAGAACCGCTTGAAGTGTCGTTTGTTTTCGTAAGACCTTCAAAACCCGTTTCACCGTCGACGGTTTCGCTCGTTGAAGATGTTCCCGTTTCTTCACGGTATTCGCTCAAATAATTATTGATATTGTCAACATGGTTTTGCGGTGTATCTGAAAACTTATTCTTCATGGTACTCGACGCGCTTCCTGTTGTCGTAACATCATTTGTTTGCGTGTTATTTGTTTCCGTCTGCCCCGTATTCGTCGTCGTGGATGTTGTTGAAGTTGTGGTCTGACCGTTTGATGTTCCGTTATCTTCGCGGTATTCTTCAAAAGTTTCGGTTACGTCAACATTGTCAAAAGGGTTCTCTAAATCTGCCATAATTTCAACCGATTTAAACAATTCGTTGTAATAAGGCATAATCTCACACATTGTTATACGCAATTCATCAAGGAAACGCCCGACGGTTTCAAACCCTATTTCGCGGTGTTTGTAATGGTCTAAAATCTTTTCGTTTAGTTGTTCACGGGTGGGTATTAAATCATACTGTTTCTTACCTTTATACAACGGATATTTTGACAACGCCGTGTTGATCGCCTGTTTGGTTTGCTCATTTGCTAACAGTGTGGAAAGTTTAACGCTCATTTGTGCGTAATCTGTAATCATGTTCAACACTCCTTTCTATGTCGGAAAGTTTCGGCGCGGGCATTTCCCGCATAGTAACACTTGCTTCTTCTTCACTCAATCCGAATAAATTTCGGATTTCTTCAAATGCTTCCTGTCGTGCGGATAGGAACACGTTACCACTTGCACCAACTTGTTCATTGTTTGCACTCACTTCGTCCGTGACTAATCTCTCGCGTTTGTCTTGATTCGCGTTATTGATTCCGAGAAACGTCATTGCTTCGTTCCAAATTTCATGCTTTTGAATCGTCAATTTGTCAAACACAACAGGCGCGTCCAACCTAACAGCCTTTACGCTATCAATGTCAAAATTTTTGTAGCCGTATATCATAAATTCGTTATCTTCCACTTGTTGCATTGCACGCTTGAAGGATAACTTTTGCTTGTCGTCACACAACACCGCAACGGGCGTCTTTTGTGCGCGGATATTTACGTCACTTGTGCGGGTTGCTTCCGCTAACCTATACGCAAAAAGTTGCAACGACGGTGAAGTTGGCAACATTATGTCGTTGTTGCGAATGATTACACAGTCAACATGATTTTCCAAAGGTGCACCCGTGTAGCCTGTTGCATACGGTGTAACAAATGTTGGTTCGTCGTAGGGGTTAAGTCGTCCGCTGTCTGTGTACTTTGCCACCATGTAGCCCATTGTTTTGTCTTTGAAGAAAACACAACTTCCTTCGGTAAACAAGTACCGCTCAACCCATTTGTAATTGATACCATTCGGCAATTTACCATTATACATACTTCGCGCAATTAACATCAAACGATAATAATAGTCTGTAAACGTCCAATCGTTTAATTGTTTTGCGATAGATTTCATCGAAATAATATCGTGCATTTTTATCTCCTTTCATTTACCCGTATGTTTCACGTGAAACATACGGGTTGTTTACTTGTGAATCATTAACCACAACACCCATTTGAAACCGAATAATTACCAATGTTTGCGGGTGCATACCAAAATGTAACACCGTTGTTGTAACATTCTTTGATTTTTCGTAAATCTTCGGGCGGTAAATTTCCGTCAATGTTCACATCAATCGTTTTCGTGTACCAATAATTTTCACGGTGTCCAACCGACGGAACACCAACACGGTTCACCTTGTAGCCGAACATATCAAAATAGCCGTCAATGATTTTCGCGTATTCTTTTTTGATACTCATTTTATACGCCCTAAATGTTACGTCACCTTTTGCCGTTGATACGTCGCCACTGTTGACATTCCCGTGAAGTTGCGGGGGTATGCTCAACCGTTCGTTGGCGTTCGCAAGGGAAGAAGTGACACCCAAAACACCACCCGCAACGGAAGCACCAACCACAAGCGAACCGCCCGCCGTTGACGGTGCAAGTGCTAACGCGCCAATTGTTCCCGCAATGCTTCCCGCCGTTGTCAAACCAACATTGACCGCGCTTTGCGTTAACCAACTTGTATATGCGTCGCTAACCCATGAACACGTTGAATATTTCGCAAGGTTTACCCCTTCAAGATCATTACTCAATACGCCGTTGTATCTGTACGGTATGGCGCGTATTGACATACCCGTTGTTAATACGCTGTATATATTAAATTTGATGTTGTCGTCGGTGAATTTTTCATACATATATTCAACCGCCGTACCCCCGCCGTTATCAACCACCATATATTGAAAAGGTGCAGTCAACAACTTTTTATTTCGGGGTGTGTACCCGTCAAGTTTGTCGGGTTTAGAACCGCAATCCCATTCTTTTGTTGCAACAATGTTTGAAGAAGAAATTTCATTCGCATATACCCCGCCCGCGTTTTGGGTGATAAAACTTGTTGGCGCATAAAATAAACAATGCACGCCATCTTCTTGCCCTTCATACGCAATGTGTTTCATTAACGTCCGTAATTGTTCGGGCGTAATGGCGAAGTACTTTAACCCCGAAAACAAGCCGTCGTATGTTGTACCGTAATCGGGTTTAAATTCTTTTGTTGCATTCCAGTCATTCGCTTGATTCGTGTAACTGTTTACATCCAATGTACAACCCAAAATCAATGTCTTATTCTGCAAGTCGCTGTTTGTTATTTTGCTATTACATACAAACTCACCCGTGTCAAGCCCTTCCGCGACGGTGTGTTCGCCCACTATGTCGCTGTCAACGTGTTCGCGCTCAATGAAAGACGTTTTAATTGTGTAATCGGAAAAACGCAACCATGTTTGCAATACGTCCGTTTCAATATAAATCTCTGTCATTTCGTCGTTTTTGTATTCCATTTTCGCAATGAAGGCGTAATACCATTTCGTAGAATGTGCGGTATTTTTATACATCACATAATTGTATTTCATAATGTCGTCAATACAAGCGGGGAAGCGTATAATTCTATCTTTCCGAACGTATGAACATTCCGTCGCCTTCTTATGGGATAACCCTGTGAAATATGATGTTTGTGTGCTTACATTATCAAAATAAAACGTGTGTTTGTAGTCGTTTTCAAGGGGTACGGCAAGAAGCCGTACCTCTGTAATTGTGTTTGACATACATTAACCCCCTTATTTCCATACACCAAAATTGTCGTACATATAAGCGTATGTCTTAAACTTGATACCCCTACTTGTTGCGTACTCAAGAAATTCTTTAAACCACGCTTCTGTTAATTGCGATTCTGTACCGTCTAATGTGTGCGACATAAAAGTGTACCATTTTTTATTCGCGATTGCGTCGTCAACATACCCTTTCGCGGTTGCAATGTTGGTGTAACCCAATCCAACACGGTTTTTGTAATATGGTAAATCGTCACCGCATAAATCCGAATAGTCATAATATAACTGGGTGAAACGTTGTAAATTATTTCCTTTCCATTCAATCGCATTTGCACCACCCGCGCGGATAAACCCGCGAACGTCAAAGCCTTGTGCGGTTAAATGCTCCTTTGAATCTTTTAACATTGTCGCAATCAAATTGTAATCGGTTGCGTCACTTAAAACAGTGTAGTCCATACCATGCGACAAAACTTCACCACCGTTTGACACAACGGATTTACAAACGTCAAGCACCGTTCTTCCGTCGTCGGTTGCGTCGTCCAAAGAATTTACGGGTATTGCCACACATAACGGCACGTTGTATTCTTTACAAATGTTTGCAACCCTAGAAATGTCGTGCCGTCCGTCGTCAAAAATAAGTGTCATATAACCGCCGTCCAGTTCCTTCATTGAAAAATCATTGTGACGAACACGTTTTACCAAATCTGCCAAATTTATCATTGACGTTGTGAAATCTTCCCCGTTGTTTACAACATTAACAGTTTTTCTGATAATCGGGGTTGTCAAATGGTAAGACAGTGAAAAATAATATGCGCTTCGGTCGTTATCGGTGAAAACATATTCATTAAATGAGTGGGTAATTTGTTCATCCACCGCATCGACTTTGCGAATAAATTTTTTATTTTTATCGTAAAAACAAATGCGTGAATTTGCACTTAAATTCCCGTACCATGTAATTGACACTATATTATTAGTTTTCAACAACGGTGTCGCGAAATACGTTCTCGCCCATGACGCGCTTTCAACGGTTAAGTCTTGAAATCTACCGTCCACCATGTAAATTCCGTTTAACGCGGAAACGTTCCCACCAATATCAACAACTTTTTCACGGGTTGCATATTCAATATTTTCGTCTGCAATTACGCGTTTATGTTTGTAAATTTCGGGTGCGGTTGAATGGAATGAAACGGTAAAATATTTACATTCGTTTCTATCTTCGTCCGTGAACAAATAGTAATTCGGTGAATGTGTCGTCTGTTCGTCCACCGCGTCAACTTTTTTAATTAACTTTTTGTTCTCATTGTAAAAGCAAATTCTTGAATTAGAATTAAGATTCCCGTACCATTTGACAGAGTGCGTCTTTTCCGTTTCAATGAATGGGGTTGCCAAATACGGTCGCGCCCATGACGCACTTTCAACGGTTAAGTCTTGATAATTACCGTTTGGCAAATATGTTCCGTTTGTGTAGGAATATTCTTTTGCAACGTTTATAATTTTATCTTCGGTAATATAATGGAAATCTTCATTGTCAACGTTTTTATCGTCAACCCATTTTATCTGTTCGCGCACCGATTCGCCCGCGCTTCCGTACACCTTCTGATTTATACCGTACCGAATATCCAACAATTCCGCGTCAAGGGTTGTTGAGCCTTCCTTTATATTGCTAATCAAATTATTTATACGCGCTTCCAATTCACTAACATATTTCGCGACCGTTCCGTCAAAAAATCCGTCGTTTTCCAAAATCAACGTTAAGTCGTGAAGGGTGTTAATTAAATTGTCTTTGATGTATATAATTGCTTTACGAATTGTTCCTTCCTGTTCCTGTTTCCATGTTAAATCAATTTCAGATAACGCGTTATAAGCGCCAACTAATTCATTGATTTTGTCGGCAACTTCGCGCGCAATCGACACGGAAGAAATCGCTTCTTCCGTGTATAATTTATTTATGTGTTCGGGTAACATAAAATTGGTAATTTTTTTCATTTCGTTTCCTTTCCGTAAAAATGTTTCACGTGAAACATTTTTACCTACATATTAAAATGCCACGCAACTAATAAATCGCTTTTCTTTCCTTTGAATGAATCTTCATTCGTAAAGTTGCAAGTCATAGCCGTGTTACCGTTCAAATAACCACTTGCAACAACGGCGTTGAAAGAATTCAAAGCGTCTGTGTAGTAGAAGAAATAACATTCGCCCGCGCTAATAACGTTCGGGTTAATAAATACATAAACGTCATTCAACAGAATGTAACTTGATTGATTTCTAACTACTAAACACCTTCTATAAGTGTCGAAGAAACAAGAATTGATTCTTTGATTGCCACTCTGAATGTCGAAGAAAATACTGTTTTCGTAACGGCTTGCGGTGTGAATCCATGCGTGCAAGTTATTGTAAACATTCGTTCCGCTTGTTCTTACGAAAATGTCTACGTCATAACCGTACAGATTTTCAAAAGTGCTGTCGCCACCGTCAACAAGGAAACCAACACAATATGGCGCGATCCCGTAAACGTAAATGTCTTTGAATGTGTTTTCGTAACCACTTTCATAATACACGGCGGTTTTTCGTACATTGATGAAAGTTAAGTTTTCAAAAACGCTTTGTCTTGCGCTCAAAACTTCCAAACCAGTTTCAACATTGATACAATCTATCTTGAAATTTTTGATAGTTACTCTGTGTTCGGTGGATTCAATACCGTGGGAATGGTTTGCCACAGAAACGCTGAAAACTCTAGTTGTTGCACCACTCAAAATCGTGCAATTATTACCGTCAAGGTAAACGGGTTTACCCCCCATCAATAATGTTTTGGAAACATAATATTTTTTGTTTGCCGTGAATACAACCTTTCTACCAGTCCCCATTGCGGTTTTAATTGCTTCATAGTCGTCATGTTCACCGTCACCGTATGCGCCGAACATTTCGGGTGTCACATAATCAATTACACAATCGCGTACAAATTTGTCGCTTGCGACTTCATGCGGTAAATACGGGGTGACAAAATTGTTTTCTTCAATCTGAATCCAAAAATGGTTGAAATCGGTTTTTGACACATTCGTTTTGTTAAAAGAAACAACAACAACGTTTGTGTTTTCATGTGTTGTAAACGTGGTGTTGTTTACAAGCGCGGTGTTTCTAATATCTGTCGTTGATTCACTGGAAGATTTTTCAACCAAATAAATCCCTTCAAAATCTCCACCATCAAAGGAAACCGAATAAGTTGTGTTGGGTAAAACGTCAACATATAAACAAGCGCGGTTTGCGTCGGGGTATGTGTTCCAAATTTCCCCTAATCTAATGGTTGTAATGTTCGCAAGGTTTTTCGTGATTTCGGTTATATTTCCGATACGCTCGGAAACTTCCCCAAACTGACCGCGAACGGCTTCGCCCGCCGTCGTGTAAACCTTCCCATTTTTACCATTGCGAATGTCAATCAATTCCGCGTCGCCAACGGTTGACCCTTCGGGTAGGGCGGTTAAGGTGTTCACCCTATTATTTAAAACGGTAACATCATTGACAAGACCGTTGAACACTTTTTCAACTTCCGCGGAAAATTCGCCGTTGTCTTTCATATCATCAATAACACTATTTAATGATTGAACAAGGTTCAATTTCATGTAATCAACCGCGTCACTGATAACCAAATTTTGCTGTGAAATAGCATTAGCAATTTTGGCGTCTTGCGCTTTTACGCTATTGATCAACACTTCGTTTTGATCATTGAATTTATCAGTAATTGTCTTGTCCTGTGCTTTTACCTTCAATTCTATCGTGTCGATAAAATCTTGAAATTCCTGTCGCATGGAAATTATGAAGGTGTCGTAGTCTTTTGTCATGGACACTTCAAACGCTTCGATTTCCGCGTTGATACGCTCAACAAATGTGTTGTAATCGTCAATCAAACCGTTCATTGCGCCGTACAACTTCGCCGTCATCTCAATTACTGTCGCGCTGTCATGGTCGAACAACGCGGGGAATTTATCGGGAATAACCCATTTTGGCAATTTTACCATTTGTTTATTTCTCCTTTCAAAAACAGGGAAGGCGTGAAACCTTCCCTTGAATATGTTTCACGTGAAACATTTTTATTACGCTGTCTTAACACCGAACGCAACGGCATTAACCAAAATGGAATAAGCCAAAGTCTGCCAAACGTGCAAGATATAATTAGTGTAAAGACCTTCGCCGTTGTTGAAACTTGCAATAGTGAACAAGTCGTCAAAAATCTGAAAGAATGCTTCGTCAACAAGTGCGCCATGAATTTTGTAACCGTCCACAGCGGGGAATGTGTCAATAACAATTTTGCGGGTGTCGTTAAATTCTGCCACGCTCATGTTGAACAGGCTTGCCAATACATCAACCCCAACGCTTGTGTCGGTCGCTGTGTCAAGAATTAGAATTTGCTCATTCTTACGGCTGAACGTGGTAATCGGTTCGGTGTCGGTTGTCTGTGCGGTCAAGTAACTGTTGTGGTCGCTGGACGGAAACACCATAAGACCCGAAACGGTTTTAACGGTTTTAATAAATTCTTTGCCGTTTGCTTCGCTTGCCAAAGGGTCGGCAACGTCAATAACTTTGATCGCATTGTTATCGAACGCGGATTTGATCAACTGTTTCATATTCAAAAACTCATCTAACTCCGCGGAATTGTAGAGAACGTTGATCAAGTTTGTAATGTAACTTTCTAACGCTTCATAACTTGCGAACGCCTTTGAGAGAGATTCGCGGGAAACAGTGACTTTGTATTTCTGCTTGTAATTCATGCGGTGATACACGGTTTTTGTGTCGGGCAATTTGCGCTGTAAAAGGTTCGCGCCTGTTTCATCGAACGCTTCACCCTTCAAGAAGTTATTGTAAATTTCCTCGATTGTGTCGCCTAACGGCTTTGTACCTTTCTTCAACCCCTTCAAAGGATTTGTAAATAATTTTGTGTGTACCACGGATTTGATAACCTTGTTTAATAAAGTCAACATAAATTCGTTTGCCACCATGATGTTGTCGTCGTCAATCATAGCGTAACGAATATCTTCCATATTTGTGCGGGTTGCTTCGGGAATACGCGCTTGATAGTCCGCACTTGCGTTATCCCTAATTGTGTTCAATAGATTCTGTAAATCCATTATTTAATACCACCTTTCTCATTGAATAAATTGTCGAATGAACGTTTTTCCTTAGTGCCACCTTCAACGCCTGTTTCGTTTTTGCGTTTTTCGTCGTCGCTTCTTTCTTCGCCAACGCGCAAAAACAATTTCATGTTTGCTTGACGCAAGGTTTCATTGTCGTTCATCAACGTTGCATTTGTTTCTGTAAGTGTTGAAAGATTTTCATAGTCTTTTGACACTTCTTCGCTTAACTGTGAAAGTAATTCACGACGCTGTACGTCATCGTCACAACTTCCGATTTCGGTTATGCGATTTAAAAATTCCTGTTTTTCCATTACCTTCGTTTTCCTTTCCCACCGTGTAAAGTGTACCTTTTTCGTTGCTTTCCGAATAAAATAAAATTGAAATTTTTTCTTAACGGTTTCGGATAAATCGGGTTGTCGGGGTCGGTATCGCTATCACCTGAACCGCCACCCCCGCCACCGCTTCCACCGCTACCGTTATAACTCATTGTGTTATAAAACGTTTCAGCGGACGGTATACGTGTAGATGTTAAATGATTGGTTGAATACGCGGGGCGCTCCCAACAATAACAAAACGCTTTCGTTAAATCAGACAGTGTACCGTTGCCCGCTAAAAAGTCGCTGTTTGAAAATGTAAACCCTTCACCATTGTCAACGCTACTATCGGGGTCTGCTATCCACTGATAATTCGCGCCCGTTGTCGCTGTGTTCTGTCCTGTCAATTCCGACCAAAGAAATTCACATTGATGTTGAAGTGTTGTACCGTATGCTTCTAACTGTGTTCGTCGACTAAACGACCATTGACAAAGACCGAAACCAATTCCGTTATCATATTCTATAACGTCGGGATTCCAACTACTTTCTGCCGTAATGTTTCCCATTAACGCACATATAGAAATATGTGGCAAGCCCTTGTCATATAAAAAATCGTAAACATACTGTTGAATTTCTTCTTTTGTCATTTTGCCTTACCCATTCCAACGTGATTTCTTTTCGCGTACATCAATGTGAACAAATGACGCATAAATGCCGATACCGCCCCAACCATCAAGCAATGATTCCGCATACTTCGCGACTTCCTTCGGCGTTACACCGTTAATGCGAATATCGACCGCCGTTCCGTATGTATGCTGTGAATGTGTTGCCCCGCCGACCTTCTTGTTATAGGAAGGTGTTCTGTAACCGCTGTTAATTACAACGGCTTTCCCGAAATGGTTTCGGATATTCTGCAACACTTCAACCAGTTTCGGTGAAATAAACACAACGTCGCTACCGTCATTGCATTTAAATTCTTTCACCTTGAAATTTGTTGCGACTTTTGTGTTACCGTTTTTCTTAACCGAATAAACATTTACTTGCATTTTACTCTCCTTCGCTCAACTTTGAAAAATGTTGTTTTAACTTAGCGGGTACAATTCGAGGATTTATTTTTCCGATATTTTCGATTATGCTTCCGACTTCCATTAGTATAATATAGGAACAAACAGCAATCGCAATCGGAATCGTAACCCCTAAATCAACAAGTGATTGCGCGTAGTCCACCAACACAGCGAACACAACGGCAATAACTGATCCGCATTTGTGGAACAGCCCTTCGCGCATAACGGAAGAAGTAAAATTCTTTTCCTTAAATGCTTTCACAATCCCTGTCAACATATCAAGACCCACAAAACCCGCCGTGACTAAATACACCATTTTTTGTTGCCCCCTTTCTTCCTTATTATAAATAGGAAGATTCCCAAATGTTTCACGGGAAACATTTTGAATATTTCCTATTCACAATTATATTATAATATGTTATATTAGTATAGTAAATAAGATGTTGAAGAAAATTCAAAAAAGGTGTTGACTTTTCTACATTTAGGTGATATACTTAAATAGTCGAAAGGCAAGGCGTTAAATACGCTTAACTCAACTCAATTTAACATCATAGCAGAAAGGAGAAAACAGGCATGATGAGAAAAACAATCGTTCGCACTATGGCAACAAGTACGATCAACGCTTTCAAGTTGGAAATCGTCAACGGCAAACCCGAAGCGAAAACCCTTGACCCCGTAACCGTTATGGGAAAGGCAAAAGAAAAAGACGCAATGAAAGCATTGAAAGAAAAGTACGGAAATCTTAACGGAATCACGATCGGCTCGATTGATGTTTCGGAAGATACCTACGAAATTAGCGTTGAAGATTTTGTCAAGTATGCGAAAAAGGTTACGAATGATTCAGAAGGTTCTGAAAAGGTTTCGGAAGAATCCGAAGCGGTAGCAACAGAAAACTAAAAACAAATTAACGAAAAGGAAGGTAAACAAAAATGAACAATCCATTTGAAACAAACGAAACAGGCTTAGTAGCACAGAACAACGCACCCGCAAATAAATTCGCTGATATGGGATTTGATATTTCCGTTGATATGACTAGCGCACAGTTAAGTTTTTCTTCACTGAAAGCAGAAACCGACGAAGAAAAGGCTAGTTTGTTCAACGCGATCAACAACCCCGAAAAGCGTCTTGCGGATTGTATCAACATGACAATCAAGGCGAAAGACCTTTACATTGAAGTTGTTAATTGCACAAACGAAGAAACAGGCGAAGTCACCGCTTGCCCCCGTATCGTGATTATTGATGACAAGGGTGTGAGTTATCAAGCCGTATCTTTGGGAATTTACTCCGCTTTGAAAAAGGTTATTCAGATTTTCGGTGCGCCGACATGGGCAACCCCTATCAAATTGGAAGTTAAACAGGTGACAAAGGGTACACGTAAAATGTTGACCCTTAACATTGCAAAATAACAAAATCAAAAATTTACACTCTATCACACTAATGTCTATTAACAGGCGGGGCGGTTTCGCCTTGCCTGTTTTGAAGTGAGAAAGGCGACAAAATGTGGGTTTATAGGTTACGTTTAGAAAGTGGCGAAGATTTTTATTATGACGATATAAACGACGCAAGATTTGACAAAATGCAATTCGGTGGAACAATTTTCGACAGACAGGGAAAAGCAATCTATTAAATTATGTTTCACGTGAAACATATTGAAGAAGGTGAAATTTTTATGATAACTAGAAATGGCGTGTGTTATGATCTAAACATTAGCCCGTACCGCCACACGGTAAACGGGTTGACATATATGTTTTCGTCAAAACCACATCTTGACAAATTTAAAAAGAAACTGAAAGAAAACCGCGACATTATCAATTATTCATTGTCAAGGCGTTTTAATATGACGATTGACGTTTCGCAACTTGCCGACATTGTTTTGTATCGGAAGATTGAAACACGCGGGTTTTTGATTGTCACGGTTGAAGGTAACGAATTATGTCAAAACAATATAACATACGGTGGGGGCGAAGTGACTATTCAAAATTAAGTCATTTAGTCCGCAAGGTAAACAAAAAGGTGTTTGAAATCGAAGTAAAACGACCCGACATTGCGGGGTATCAACCCGCAATGTTAGATTATCAAGACGCGAAAGCACAAATAAAAACGCGTCAAGATTTAAACAACTTCATGCGTAAATATGAACGTTATTTACGCGACGGGGTAGAAGAAACAATAAAAAGCGACCGTGGGGCGGTCGCTAGTAAATGGGCGGTGCGTGAATTTGAAATCGCGCAACGCGCGGAAAACACAAGACGAAGGGCAATCGCGAAACGGTTGGGGCAAAAAGACGTAACCATTGCGGGAAAGTCAACAGGGGTTAAACGTGCGGAAATGGGGAGCATTAACGAAAACGCAACGAAACCGTCAAACAAGAAATTCAAAAATCAATCACAGCGCGAATGGGAATTAGCGTCAAGATTGTTTGACCGCAAAATGCACTCAACGTATAACGACGAACAACAGCAAAAAATGATTGAAAATTATGTCAAAGGGTTAATTGCAGAAGGATATAGTGACGAATTGTTGCAAATGCTAAACAAAATCCCTGTTGACAAGTTTCGGGAAATTATCGACACAGACGAAACGGCAACGTTTTCTTTCATTTATGATCCGTTAGAATTGAAAGTGAAACAAGATTATTTAATTGAATTGTGGGAACAACACGTTGACGAAAATGTTGACAACGGGATCAACTTTGGCGAAATTGCCGACGTTGTGAAAATGGAATACGAAAACGGTGTTCGTTTGAAAGGTAGTGGACGAATACAAACAAAACGGCGTAGAAGGTAGTTGATTAGATGATTTTAACAGCCGACTTTGAAACAACAACAAACGAATTAGATTGCCGTGTGTGGGCGTGGGGTGTTTGTGAAGTTGGCAACCCGTCATACTTTCAATACGGCAACGACATTGACGGTTTCATGCGCTACATGGAAACGTCAAATAATTCAACTTTTTATTTCCACAATCTGAAATTCGACGGTGAATTTATTTTGTGTTGGCTTTTTGAACACGGCTTCAAATGGGTTTCCGACAGGAAACTAGCCGACACGAAAACATTTACAACGCTAATATCAGACAAAGGACAATTTTATTCGATTAGGATTTATTTTGAAAAGAAAGGCAAACAAACAAACGCTGTTACGATTTTTGATAGTTTAAAAATACTCCCTTTTAGTGTATCACAAATTGCGAAAGGTTTCAACTTACCTATAAGCAAACTTGAAATTGATTACAAGGAAGATAGGGAAATTGGTCATGTTTTAACCCAAACGGAAATTGACTATTTGCGAAACGACGTTGACATTGTGGCGCGGGCGTTGAATGTGTTATTTGAACAGGGATTGAACAAAATGACACAGGCGGGTAACGCTATGTATGATTATCGTAACACCGTGGGCGACAAGAATTTCAAGCGTTGGTTTCCGATTCCCGACTACGACCACGACGTTAGACAATCCTACAAAGGCGGGTTTACTTTTCTGTTAGGGAAGTATAAAAATATTGACATTGGCGCGGGGTTGGTGTTGGACGTTAATTCACTATATCCGTGGGTTATGCACGATTGCCCGCTACCATACGGGGAAGGTGTTTATTTTGAAGGGCAATACAAGGAAGATAGGCTTTACAATTTGTACGTGCAAATGTTCACGTGTCAATTTGAGTTAAAAGAAGGCTACATACCAACAATACAGTTGAAGAACAATCTTTCATTTATTCCCACTCAATACCTTGAAAGTAGCGACGGGGAAGAAGTGACAATGTGTTTAACTTCCGTTGACCTTGAATTGTTCTTTGAGCATTACAATGTGTATAACATTGAATACCATTCGGGGTGGAAGTTTAAAAGCACGGTCGGGTTGTTCACGGAATATATTGACAAATGGACGGCGGTGAAAATTGAAGCGGGAAAGACGGGTAACAAAGCCATGCGAACGTTGGCAAAGTTAATGTTAAACGCTTTATATGGACGCTTTGCTTTGAATCCAAACGTGCAAAGCAAAATACCGTATTATGATAACGGTGTTGTCAAGTACGCAATGGGTGACAAGGAAACCCGCGACCCGATCTATATTCCCGTCGGAACATTTATTACAGCGTGGGCGCGTCACAAAACAATCACAAGCGCACAGAAATTATACAAGTATTTCGTGTACGCTGACACAGACAGTCTACATTTAAACATACCGCTTCCCGACAAAATGTTGAAAATGTCAAATGATGAATTGGAACAAATGACAACCGCGGATTTGCAAAAATTCGGTGTAGATATTCCCGACGACTTCATTGTTGATCCGTTCGCGTTGGGTGCGTGGAAGGTGGAAGAAGTTTTCAGACGGGCGCGCTATATTCGTCAGAAAAGTTATATTCACGATTACAACACCGCCGACACATGGGGCGGGGAAGGGTATGAGCCGAAAAATATCAAAATCACGTGTGCGGGTATGCCCGAACAATGTTACCAGTATGTCACATGGGAAAACTTCCGCGAAGGTCAACGTTATGCGGGCAAGTTGCAACCGAAACACGTTGCGGGCGGTATTATTTTGAAAGACATTGATTTTACTATTAAGAAAGGGTAAATGTTTCACGTGAAACATTTTGGTAAAATAAGGTATTGACAGTTTAGGGTAATACAGTTATAATACGAAGTAAGACAGGCTTACAAGGTTTAAATTGTGTTACCCTAATGCGGAAACCGACGGTGAAGAATCGTCCGCGGGGGTTTGGCGTGGTTGCTTGACACAATACCTTGTAACGCCTGTCTTATTTGTTTCACGTGAAACATTCAAAGGAAATGAAACGGTTAAAATTATGGTTAAAACGACACAAACATTGCCGTCATTGCTGTATTTGGTGTAAATGGTTTCACTATTGTTACAACGAATTGATGTGCATTGAATGGTTGGAAGAAAGGCGTTAAAACATGGCATGGTATGACATAAATAAAACACTTACATATAATTGTTTGTTCAACTTCATTATCGGAAACCGCGGAAGCGGTAAAACATACGGAGCGAAAAAGCGCGCAATTAAACAGTTTCTTGATAAAGGTTATCAATTTGTATATTTGCGTCGATACAAGGAAGAATTAGACGAAACCGCCGAAAGTTATTTCAATGACATTATATTGAACAACGAATTTCCCGACGCTGTAATCGAATACCGTTCGGGGTGCTATTTCGTCAATGACCAATTAGCGGGCTATGCAATGGCTTTGACAAAGGCGAAAGATTACAAGTCAATTTCTTACCCGCTTGTAAATCTGATAATCTTTGACGAATTTTTAATTGAAGATAACGGCTACGCCCGCTATCTAAAAAACGAAGTGAAACAATTTTTAAACTTTTATATGTCAATTGACCGTTACCGCGGTTGTACGGTGTTCTTCCTTGCGAATAGTGTGTCAATGATAAATCCGTACACTATGTATTTTGATTTGCATTTACCGTACGGGTCAAACATCACCCGCAAAGGTGATCTTCTTTTACAGTTGGTGCAAGACGAAGAATTTATCAAGGAACGAAAACAAACCCGTTTCGGTAAATTAGTTGCGGGTACGGATTTTGAAGAATACGCAATCGAAAACAAGTTTGTGTTAGACAGCAAAACATTTATTGACAGGAAAGGAGAAAAAGCACAATACTATTTAACTTTCATATACAAGGGCGAAAATTTCGGTATATGGATTGATTATACAGAAGGTCGTTTCTATGTATCGCAAGACATTGACCCGTCATGCAAGATTATCTATTCAATAACGGTCGATGACCACGCCCCGAACACCTTGTTATTATCAAACATCAACAAAGCGGTGTTTTGGCGTAAATTTATTGATAATTACAAAATGGGAAATGTTTACTTTGAAAATCAGAAAGTGAAAAATATTGTGTATGAAGTTATTAAGTTATGTATAAATTAGGTTGTGAAAACTTCTACTGTGAAATGCGTAAAACGTGTTTGCATGAAGGTAGTTGTGAATTGTGCAAAATCCTTCAATGTAAAATATGCGTATTCAAAAACGCTTGCAAGTATAATAAGGAGAGAAAGAAACATGAAAGTGATTTACGAAATAATGTTGAAAGTGACCGCCGTACATGAAATTGACACCTTGAATGAATTAAAAGATAATAGCGAATACGGCGAAGATATTGCCCGCGTCGTGTGTGACGAAATCGCAACGGCGGGCGGGGTCGGTTCGTATGAGATCATCGGAACAACAATAGATGTAAAATAAAATTAACCCGCTGAATGTAACGAAAAACTTTTACAGAATTTTCAAAAAAAGTTGTTGACATTTAGCGGGTATTTTGTTATACTTATAATGTAAACAGAAACAAGCAACCACGAAAGGCGGTACAGTATGGATATGAATTTAAACGAAAGAAACAGACTTTTTGCTAACGCACGCGCTATCGAAATCGACAGTCACAAGTTGGAATTAGGGTGCGAATTGATTAGAAAGAAAATGAATGAGCGTAAAACGCCCGACGCGTTTTTGGAAACAAAACGCAATGGAAAAACAATATTTGTTGGTTGGATTGCTAAATGGGGCAACGATTACCATGTAACCTTCATGGGTCACACGTTTGCATACGTTGAAGGATTTGAAAACGGTGTTCGCGAATTATTGAAACTGGGTTACGCATTGCATACCGAAGATTATAGTTTTAAATATGGTGTATAGGAAGGGGAGAGAAAATGAAAGACGGTACAGTTGTTACAAGAAACGGTAATTTCTTTAAAGTAAAGAAGAACAAGTACGGGCATTATTTTACGGCGTTACTGTTAGGCAACGCAACCGTCACCAGTTGGCACAGAACAAGCAAAAAGAAGATACTTGAAAACTTCACCGTCGTGGAAAACTACGACGGTGACAAACAAAAATTTCAATTTTAGAAGGAGAAAGAAAATGGCAAAAATGGTTATTAGTTTGGTGTTGGAAGAAACAGAAGAAAATTTGACACTTATACAACGAAGCATAATAGAACATTACGGGAAAGCAATTACAGGCTATTCAGCAAACAAAATCGAAGAACCGAAAAAAGAATTGAAGGTATTTCTTCCCTTCAATGGCAACCGTAAACCCTATATCATGTAGAAAGGCGAATCAATGAAAGTGTATATTTACAAAAAGGCACACAAGAATAGCGGACGGGAACGTGTGAACACCCTTGAAAACGTTCGCGAAGTGAAGGAGCGAGAATATTATTTTGCGGTTGTTACGAATACGTTGGAAGTATTCAAATACGATAAAGACAAATTTATGTTGACCGTGTACGGGTATTAAAATAATATTGTGAACGTGTTTATAGATCATCCCGAAAGGGTAATATAATAATGAAGATAAAGTGAAGGAGTGGTTAAGATGTTACCCGTAAACATTACAGTGACACCGACAACGTTAATATTTAACAATCTTTCAGACACAGGACATTTGAACCTAGTAAACGAATTGAAACTTGCTTACAACGACAAAGGATATTTCTTCAAGAAAGGAACACCCGAAGAATTGTTCAAAGTGATTTTGAAATTAAGTTACGACTACGACATTGAAATTGTTTGAAGGAGTTGATCCACCAATTACATTCACACAACTAAATATCGCGTACACTTACGACACCTGTTAGGTTTGCCCTAGTCGTTACC
>JAZLAE010000050.1:0-24318 GCA_045613025.1 Christensenellaceae bacterium
AATTAAAAAGGTTAGATAATGCTTGAAATTTTAAAAGAATTAGGAATAAGTGAAGATAAGTTAATAAAGTACGAAAAGTTTAAAAATCTTTTAAAAGAGTGGAACGGAAAGTTTAACTTAACGTCAATACTTGACGATAAAGAAATAGAAATAAAACATTTTTTAGATAGTATAAAGGGTGAAAAATACTTTACTAAAAATGCAAGAGTTGTTGAAGTAGGTAGTGGCGGTGGTTTTCCGTCAATTCCGCTTATGATTTTAAGGGAAGATTTAAAATTTACACTTATTGAAAGTACTGGTAAAAAATGCGAATTTTTAAAGTTTGTTATAAAAGAACTTTCTTTAAACGGCGAAGTTTTTAATATCCGCGCTGAAGATGCGGGTAAAAGTGCTAATTTTCGTGAAAAATTTGATATTGTAACGGCAAGGGCGGTTGCTAAGTTAAATACTTTATCTGAATATTGTATTCCTTTAATAAAAAAAGGCGGGCTTTTTATCGCGTATAAGGGGGAAGATAACGGCGAAGAAATAGAATCGCAAAACGCTTTTAAACTTTTAGGAGCAGAACATAAAATAAAAGATAAATACTTCCTTTATAACAATGAGAACGAACGTACTATTCACGTTATAGAAAAAATTGAAAACACCCCTTCAAAATATCCAAGGGGTAACGGAAAGGAAAGGAGCAAACCGCTTTGATAAATAAAAAAATACCTGATTACGATATTAATACGACTTGCTCTTTTACAGGGCATAGAATATTAAAAAAAGATTTTTCTATAGAAGACGTTTCTATCGTTATCGACGAAGTAATAAAAAAAGGATATAAATCTTTTTTAGTAGGTATGGCGCGCGGTTTTGATTTAAAATGCGTTAAAGTTTTAGTTGAAAAAAAAGAAAAACACGATATAGAAATTATAGCGTGTATGCCGTGTAAAGACCAAAATAAATACTTTAAAGAAAAAGAAAATCAAGAGTTTTACGAAATGCTTGATTTTACCGATAAACAAGTTTATATTCAAGAAAACTACGATAAAGAGTGTATGTTTTTAAGAAATAAATATATGGTTGATAATAGTTCGCTTCTTATTGCATACTATCACTATCAAAGGGGCGGAACTCACTCAACGGTAACTTATGCAATCAAACAAGATAAAGAGATTATATATATTTAAAAAAGATAGGTATTTTACCTATCTTTTTATTTTATAACTTTGATTTTGTCTATTTTATAATATTTAAAAATTTCTATCGTGCTATTTGTTATAACTTCGCCCGGCATAATTATAGGAACTGCAGGAGGGCAAGGTAAATTAAAATCGCCGTAAATTTTACCAACCGCACAATCAATATCAATAATTTCAGATAAAGCGCAAACTGTTTTTTGTAAAGTTAAAGCGCGTTTGTTTTTAGTAAAAGGTAAAGAGATATTTTCTATTTTTAAACGTTTTTTAATACTTAATAAAACGTCTTTTACCTTTTTTATTTCCTCATCTAAAATTTCAACGGTAAACATTAAAACAACGTAGTCTAAATCGTAAAACTCAACGAAAATATCGTTATTTTTTAATATTTCAACTATTTCGTTACCCGTATAACCGTAGGCTTTAGCATCAATAGTAAGTTTAAGTGGTTCGTTTCCAACAAGGGTATAATTAGCGTTTTTAAGGTCTTGTTTTAAAAGGTCTAATTTTTTTACAAACCTAAAAAGATTTTCACGGTAGCTGTTTGATAAATATTCATTAACGCTATCTAAAGAACTTAAAATTAAGTAAGACGGGCTTGTTGTACCAAACAAACTAAGCGCGGTTTCTACGTAGCCGTTTAAATGGCTAAAAATTTCGTTTGATAAATGCATATACGCGCCACCCGTGAGTGAGGGAAGGGTTTTATGTGCAGAGTCTGCGCACATACTTGCGCCAAGCGTGATAGGGTGTTTATCTAAAAATTTTAAGTATGCGCCGTGCGCGTTGTCAACAAGTAATAAAACGTCGTATTTTTTTGCTACTTTTGCTAAACTTTCTATATCTAAAAGGTTGCCTAAATAGTCAGGCGACGTTACGTATAAAGCGCAAGGCAATTCGTTTGAATTTTTTAAATAATCTTCTAAAATTTCCGCCGTTAAGTAGTTTGAATAATAATTTGATAGGTTTTCGTTATAAATCCACTCTACTTCAGCGTCAAGCAAAGCGCAAGCGGATAAAAATGATTTATGAACGTTTCTTACCGCTAAGATTTTGTAGTTTTTATCGTGTTGTTTTGCGTAAATTTTAGTTAAGTATAAAATTGCCCTTATGGCGTGTGAAGAACCTTCTACGGTATAATAAGTAGGAAAGCCAAAAATTTTACAAGCGTTATCTTGGCTTTCTTTTATAATACCCGTAGGAAGATAAAGTTCATCAGCCCCGTCAATTTCGGTAAGGTCGTACTTTTCGTAACCTAAAAAACTTTTACCTTTATGACCGGGAACGTGAAGCCTTATCGGGTTTTTATTATTATATTTTTCTAAAAATTCGCAAATAGGTTTATTCATTAGTCCTCGCTTTGCATTTTTGCAATTTGAACGGCAATAGCGCATTCCATACGCTTTTTAAATAATTCACAACCGTTTTTATAAACGCCCCTTATGCTACCAGTAGCGTGGTAGGCGTTGGCTGCGCAACCGCCAGAGCAGTATAATCTTGCCCAGCAGTCTTTACACTCAGCGTGCGAATACACGTTGCACGATTGGAAATCGCAAGTTAATTCTTTATTTGTTACGCCACTGTAGATGTCGCCAAGTTTAAATTTTTCTTCGCCAACAAATTGATGGCAAGGGTATAAGTCACCCCAAGGCGTAACCGCCATATATTCAGTACCCGAACCGCAACCAGAAATTCTTTTATAAATGCAAGGTCCGTCGTTTAAGTCTATCATATAATGATAGAAAGTAAACGGTTTGCCTTGATTTTCACGCTCAATCATAAGTTTAGCAAGTTTTTCGTATTCATTTTTTACAATTTCAAGGTCGCTATCAGTTAAACAAGATTCATCAGTGCTTGCGCAAACAACGGGCTCCATACTAAGTTCGGTAAAGCCAAGGTCAAGCATCGTTTTAATATCTTCTAAAAAGTCAGGGTTATGGTGTGTAAAAGTACCGCGCATATAATAATCCTTTCCGCCCCTTGCTTTTACAAGTTTTTGGAATTTTGGAACTATATCGTCGTAACTACCTTTTCCGTTATAAAAAACCCTAAAACGGTCGTGTACTTCTTTTCTTCCGTCTAAACTGAGTACAACGTTGCTCATTTCTTTGTTTGCAAACTCAATAACGTCGTCATCGATAAGAACGCCGTTGGTTGTTAAGGTAAACCTAAAGTTTTTATTGTGCTTCTTTTCGATAGAGCGGGCGTATGCAACTAAGTCTTTAAGCATTTGAAAGTTCATAAGCGGTTCGCCACCGAAAAAGTCAACTTCTAAGTTATGCCTTGTACCAGAGTTTTCAACTAAAAAGTCTAAAGCGCGTTTACCAACGTCTAAACTCATAATAGCCCTTTCGCCGTGGTACTTGCCTTGCGAAGCAAAACAGTACGAACAGTTAAGGTTGCAAGTGTGCGCAACGTGTAAACATAACGCTTTTACAATGCCGTTGCTTTTTGCTTTTAAGTTACCCGCAACCGCTTCAAAATTATCTTTAGAAAAAAGCGTGCCACTATCTTTAAGTTCAACAACTTGGTTATAGCAATCTTCTACTTCTTCTAAAGAAACTTGGTTTTTATATTTATTGTAAACGTCTAAAACGATTTTTTCTTTATCGTTATTTTCAAATAAGGCTATAATATCGTAGGCGATATCGTCAACTAAGTGAATAGAGCCAGACGCTACGTCTAAAACGATATTAAAGTCAAATAATTTATATTGATGTATCATTACTTTGTCCTATTTATACGTAATAAAATAAAAAAAGAGGTTGTAATTTATCTACAACCTCAAGGCAATTACTTGCTTTCCTTTTTTTCTGCGTTTTCACACTTTTGGTTTGCGATACCACAACTTGTTTTGCAAGCAGATTGGCAAGAAGTTTGGCATTCACCACAGCCACCGTTTTTAGCGCTTTCGCAAAGATTTCTTGTTTTTAAAGTCTTAATATGTTTCATTACGATTAACCTCCGTTAATAACTATTGATATAATAATACTACTAATATTATAAAAAGTCAACAAAATACCAACTTTTTTTGGTTATTCTATCGTTATAATTTCTACGTTATCCGTTTTATCGCAAAGGGTGTATAAAAACTTTTTGCCGATTTTTTCTTTTTCAAACAAAAACACGTTTTTCTTAGAGTTTTTTATTATAATTTTTCTTACCGCCGTTTGCTTTAAGTCAAAGTCAGATATAACGCCGTCTAACGAAATACCCGCCGTTGTTAAAAAGGCAACGTCTACGTTTAAATTTTTAACTTGTTCTTCGGCGATAGAGCCAACCATACACATATCTTGATTATAATATTCGCCACCGATAAGTACGCAAGAAAGGTGCAATTCGCTTGCAGTGAGTAGCGAACTTACTGAATTTGTTACTACCGTAATATTTTTAAATTCCGCTATATAAGGAAGCAAATACTGGCAGGTTGAAGAACTATCAATAAACACCGATAAATCATCTTTTAAATAAGGTAAACACCTTTTTGCAAGCGCTTCTTTTTCTTCCTTATAAAGTAAAAGGCGTTCCTTTATAGGCATTTCGCCAAGGTTGATTTTAAGTACCGCGCCACCCCTATATCTACGTAAAAAACCGTTTTTTTCCATTTCGGTTAAATCACGGCGAATCGTCATTTCTGAAGCAAATAAGGTTTTAGATAATTCGTAAACCGAAACGCTACCTTTACCCTTTAAAATTTGCATTATTTGTTCTTGCCTTGAATTTAAAACCATACTTTCTCCGTGTTTGTAATGTTTGATAAAATGTTTATTTGTGAACATTTCAAACAAATATTGACTATAAAATGTTCGTATGTTAACATTATAACAGTGGAAAATTTAAAAGTCAATAGTCAACTTATATATAGAAAAAGGAGAGAATAAAATGTTAGTTTCAATGAAAGAAATGCTTCAACACGCTAAAGAAAACAAGTACGCTATCCCCGCTTTTGATATCAGCAACTACGAAATGATGAAAGCCGTTTTAGACGCTTGCGAAGAAGCAAAATCACCAGCGCTTTTAATGGGTTTAGGTGTAGATTTAGACGGCAAGGGTTTAAATTTAATTACGTCAATGGTAAAAGAAGCGTCTAACTTTTACTCTATACCCGTTTGCTTCCATTTAGACCACGCTACTAACTTTGAAGATATTAAAAAAGCAATCGACGCGGGTTTTTCTTCGGTAATGTTTGACGGTTCAACACTTCCTTTTGAAGAAAACGCTAAGAAAACTGCAGAAATTACAAAGTACGCTCACGAAAGGGGCGTTACAGTTGAGGCTGAACTTGGCCACGTAGGTAACGCAATGGTAGGCAACGAAAAAGATAGCGTACATAACGAAAACCCAGAAGACACTTTAACCGTACCAGAAGAAGTTAAAAAATTTGTTGAAATAACAAACGTTGACGCGCTTGCTATCGCAATCGGTACGGCGCACGGCGTTTATCAAAAAACACCTACCCTTAGAATTGATAGGCTTGACGAAATTACAAGCGTATCAAACGTTCCGCTTGTTTTACACGGCGGTAGCGGTACGCCTGACGACCAAATGCAAATGGCAATCAAACACGGCATTACAAAAATAAATATTTATAGCGACGTAGTAGGCGCTTTAAACCGTGGGCTTAAAAACAAACTTAACAACATTAAAAACCCATCAACTTGGCCAGTTTTCGTATTTGAAGAAGCCCGCCAAGAAATGAAAAAGGTTATTTTAGAAAAAATCAATACTTTCGGTAGTAACAATAGATATTAAGGAGAGATTATGAAAACTAAAGCAGTTAGATTATACGGTGAAAACGACCTTCGCTTAGAAGAATTTAATCTTCCCGCAATTAGCGACGGCGAAGTACTTATAAAAATTATATCGGATAGCGTTTGTATGTCTACCTACAAAACGGCAAAGCAAGGCGCTAAGCATTTAAGAGTGCCTAACGACGTAGCCGATAACCCTATTATTATCGGTCACGAATTTTGCGCTGAAATCGTAGAAGTTGGCAAAAAATGGCAAAACGACTACAAGGTAGGCGAAAAGGTTATTATTCCACCAGTTTTAAGTTACCTTGGCGGAAACGAAACGATAGGTTACACTTTTAAAGAAATAGGTGGCGTTTCAACATATTCTATCGTTTACGAACATATTGTTGATAACGGATTTTTAATTAAACTTGAAAGCGACGCTTTCTTTAAAGGTTCGCTTATCGAACCGGCGTCTTGTGTGCTTCGTGGTTACAAGGCAAATTATCACTTAAACGAACTTAATGGCGATAATCCTACAACAAATATCAAAGACGGCGGTAAAACTATAATTTTAGCAGGTTGCGGACCTATGGGTCTTGTTGCTATCGACTGCGCACTTCACGGCGATAAAAAACCGTCGATTTTAGTTGTTACCGATTTAGATGAAGATAGGCTTAATAGGGCAAAACAAATCTATAGCCCAGAAAAAGCATTTAAAAACGGCATTAAGTTAGTATTTATTAACTCAAGTAGCCGTGATGAACTTATGGCGTTAACTGGCGGAACTGGTTACGATGACGTTTTCGTTTACGCGCCCGTTCCTGCGGTTGTTGAACTTGGCGATAGCCTTTTAGCGTTTGATGGTTGTTTAAACTTCTTCTCTGGTCCGCTTGATAAAGCGTTTAGTTCTACCGTAAACTTTTATAATATCCACTACGCGCAACACCATTACACTGGTACAAGCGGTAGCACCCCTGAAGATATTAAAGATATTGTTAAAATGATAGGCGAAAACCGCATAAACCCTGCCGTAATGGTAACTCATATAGGCGGTATCGATTCGGCAATTGACGCTACCCTTAATCTTCCAAATATTAAGGGCGGTAAAAAACTTATTTATACGCATATCAATATGCCACTTACCGCAATTAACGATTTTGAAGAACTTGGCAAACAAGACGAAAGATTTAAAGTATTAGACCAAATGGTAAAAGCAAACAACGGCCTTTGGAACGCCGACGCCGAAAAATACTTACTTGAAAACTTTTAATAGTTAAAAAGCAAAGGTATTGCGCCTTTGCTTTTTTTGTGTTAAAATTCAATTAGGAATTATTATGGACAAAGTAAAAAGTTTACCAAAACGAAAACAAACACGTTTAAAAGATTTTGATTACAGTTCAAACGGGGCATATTTTTTAACCCTTTGTACTGAAAACCACCGTCAAACATTATCCCAAATCGTAGGGGGCGGCGTCCCCGACGCCCCGAATAGTGTAGAGTTGCTTTCTCTTGGAAAAATTGTAGAAAAAAATATAATTACGTTAAATGATTTTTACGGTGATATAAAAATAGATAGATACGTAATAATGCCTAATCATATTCATTTAATAGTATTTATAAACAAAAACTCTTTAAGCGGTACGTCGGAGACGCCGTACCCTACCAGTATAACCAAGCGGCAAAATTCCACGTTATCAAAATTTATTTCTACCTTTAAAAGATTTGTAAATAAAGAATGCGGTAAAAACGTTTGGCAACGTTCTTTTTACGACCACGTTATCCGTGATGAAGAAGATTATTTAAAGCGCGTTAATTATATCACCGAAAACCCAACCCGTTGGGCTTTTGATAAATTGTATTTAGAAGAATAAAAAACTGCGGGTAACCGCAGTTTTTTGTTTAGTCGATAACGTCGTTTTTATGAATTTCAAGCCAGTCGGTGCAAACTTTGTAACTTTCGTGGTCAAGGTCAGCCATAGTGTTGGTATGAAGAACAATGCCTTCTATTTCGCCGGCTTTTAAAAGTTCTAAGTACCTATCAAGTTGCCAAGCAACCGCTTTGCCCGTAGATTTTTTATGTTCGCCAAAGTTATAAAGGTAAAGCCCAAGCATTCTTCGTTTGCCGTTTGTTATCTCTTTAAACTTTTTGTACTTTTCTTCAAATTTAACAAGGTCTTTTTCTTCCCAGGTCCACATAATAATGCCGTCAAACGGTTCAACGTAGGGTAAAAAGGCTTTATCGTCTTCTTCGTTTTCGCCAAATTCGTGTGAGTATAATACCATCCACATATCTAAACGCCTAACGTCGTTATTGTGAAGCATATCCCTTACCTTAAACATATTTTCAATAGGGAATAAAGAATACCTTTTGCCGATAGCAAAATCGTCAAACACCGCGCAAGTAATATTTTTAAATTCCTTTGCTTCTTCAATAAGTTCGTTAACAAGTTCAGGGTTCGCGCCCGCGCCTTCTTCTGCCTTACCGTCGTTAGTTCTTAAAACGTCCCAACCAACCCTTTCAATAGGCTTAAAAGATTTTAAGTATTGCCTGCGGTTGACAACCGAATCAACAGGCACCATAAAAATACCCGAACAGTCAAGGTACAACGCGCCTTCAAGCGGTGTCATTCTTGAAATTTCCGTATTGCCAAAATCGTTATTGTACTTTCCTTCAGGGTGACCCCAAAGCCATAATTTATCTTTTAAAGTAGCCATAAAACTTCTCCATTCACAAGTATTTTAACACGAAAATTTTGCTTGTCAATACAAAAAATAAATTATTTTGAATTAAACAATTTTTTGTATTTGTCTGCATTTTCTAAAAAATGCCACCTATCGTTTATAACTTTACAAAACGATGCATATTTAAAAATTCTTTCCAACTCATAATCGCCAAACGAAGTTAACATAGAAGGGTTCATATTATCTGACATATCCATAAACTTTACAATCGATGCAACGGGATTATTTATCAATTTTGATACGTAAGTTGTATAGTCTTCATTTTTGTTGTGTGTTAAAAGCAATAAAGGGGTTTTTATATAGCAGTTAAAGTAACTTCCAAGAGATAAATCTTCAAAAACTTCTTCGATTTCTTCAATAGTAACGTCGGTGTCTTCTAAAACGTCGTGCAATAAGCAAGTTTCTTGAACTCCGTTGTAAGGAATATTACACTCACAAACCAATAAGTCTACGTCAATACAAAAATAATCATTTTCAACAATACCCGTAAAATTACGATATAATTGCATAACGCTATATGGATGTGTAAAATAATTATTGCCATTTAGCCTTTTTTGATTTCGGTGCGCATAAAGGGATATTTGTTGCGCCACGTATACAGAACCCGAATCTAAAAATGATATATCTTCGTCTGTATAGCCTATTTTTCTTAAATAATCGTTAATTTTTTCTTTAATTTTCATACTGAACCTCCTTTACAACTAAATTGTATCATTATAAAGAGAATATTTGGTCGTAAAAAATGCGACATTTTAATTGAAAAACAATTATTATAATGATATAATAAATTTATGAAAGAAGACGTAAAGGAATATATAAAACAAAGAAATACCGGCAAGCAAACTTTTTGTGAAATGCTGTTTTCTCTTATCGATGAAAAACAACTTTCAGACGTAGAAGTGTATAAGCGTGCAAATTTAGATAGAAAGTATTTTTCTAAATTGCGCAGTAATAGTGAGTACAAGCCTAAGAAAAAAATTGTTTGCGCGTTAGCGCTTGCTTTAGAATTAGATAATGCAACTTGTAAAAAATTAGTAAAAAAAGCGGGATACATTTTAACAAGCGCATCAAAATTTGATTTAACAATTAGGTATTGTATAGAAAATAAAATCTACAACTTAACAGAAGTAAACGAAATGCTATACGATATGGGGTTAGAAACCATTTAAAAAATCCAGAAAACACAAAAAACGGATACACTTGGCATACAGCCCCTGAAGAATTTGCAAGTTTAGAAGAATACAAAAAAATAGAACATAAAAAAAGAACTGCAATCGCAGTTCTTTTTCTTTATATTTAATATTTATATTTCTTTTTGTGGGTAATAAAGCAAATAATAGTTACTATTAGTGATAGAGTTTCTGCTACTACTACCGAAAACCAAATTCCGTCTTCCTTAAAGAATATAGGTAAAAGGGTAATGGCGATAATTTGAAATAAAAGGGTTCTTAAAAAGGATATTAATGCCGAAATAAAACCGTTGTTTAAAGCGGTAAAGAATCCCGAACCGAAAATGTTTATACCAAACACTATAAACGAGATAGAAAAAATTCTAAACGCCCTTAAAGATAATTCCATTAAATAATCGCTATAGCCAAGGTAAATATATGTAAGCGGATAGGCAAGAACTTGCGAAATAGCAAACATTATAACGCCAACTATTGCTATTATTTTAATGCTTTTACCGTATATGTTGTGTAGTTCATCGTGGTTTTTTGCCCCGTAGTTATACCCAACAATAGGTGCAACGCCCATAGTGTAGCCGATAAACACAGCGGCAAAGATAAAACTTACATACATAATAAATCCGTATGCAACAACGCCACTGTTACCCAAAAAATTCATAAGTTGGAAGTTATATAAGATATTAACAAGCGACATCGAAATATTTATCATAAGTTCCGATGCCCCGTTAGTGCAAGCCTTAAAAAGGGCTTTGCCATAAAACTTAGTTTTTCCTAACCTTAACAAACTATTGTTTTTTGAAATGAAGTATATAAGCGGAAGAATACCGCCCACCATTTGGCTTAAAATGGTTGCCGTTGCCGCACCTTTTACACCCCACTTAAATACTGCTACGAAAAGTGCATCAAGCACCATATTAGTTACGCCTGCACCTATTATAAAATAAAGCCCAAGTTTAGGTTTTTCTGCCGTAACAAAAAAACTTTGAAAAACATTTTGAAGCATAAAAGGTGTAAGCCCTATCATCATAATAACGCCGTAGTTTTTTACGTGTTCGCGGATTAAGTCGTCCGCCTTTAAAAACTTAACGATACTATCAATAAAAATAATGCCAAGTGTACTTAAAACAATGCCAACTATAATGGTAACAGAAATAAGCATTGAAAAGTAGCGGTTTGCAAGTTCGTTTTTCTTTTCGCCAAAAGTTTTAGAAACAAGCGCACTTCCGCCCGAACCTATCATAAATCCAAACGCTGCTATGCACATAATAACGGGATATATTAAATTGACTGCTGCAAAACCATTTTCGCCTGCGAAATTAGATACGAAAAATCCGTCAACCACACAGTATATAGATGTAAATATCATCATAATAACTGACGGTGTAACAAAACGCATTAATTTTTTATAGGTAAAGTGGTCGGATAATTTAATCTTCATAATAAAACCTAAAATAACGCTTGAATTATACAGTAACTAAACTAAAAAGTCAAACTAAAACAATAAAAAAACAGCGGGTTTACCGCTGTTTTTAAATTATAATTCTAAAAGTGCTTTGTTAAGTCTATCTAAGCATTCTTCTTTGCCTAAGATTTCGGCAATTTCAGTAGCACCGCCTGGTGTAACTTCTAAGCCGGTAAGGGCAATTCGCATAACGTAGAAAAGTTGTTTAGGCTTAATTTCAAGTTGAGTTGCAATTCCCGATAAACCTTCAAAAATCTTAGAGTTTTCAAACTCAGCAATTTCTTCAACACCTTTAATAATTAAAGGAAGAACCTTTTTAGCAAGTTCAACTGAAGATTTTTGTTTTTGGTTTATATAAAGGTTGCTATCAACAGGAAGTCTTTTTGCGATAAATTCAATTTTTTCAGGGATATCGCTAAAGATTTCAATTCTTGTTTTAATAAGTTTAGCAATTTTTGCTATATCGTATTTGCCGTAAACGTCAGTCTTTTTAAAGAACGGTTCAGCGCGTTTGATAAAGTCTTCATCGCTCATAAGTTTTAAGTATTCGCTATTTAACCAGCGAAGTTTAACGTCGTCGAAAATTGATGGAGATTTAGAAATACCCGACAAATCAAAAAGTTCAATCATTTCAGGTAAAGTCATTTTTTCGGCGTTGTTTTTAGGGCACCAACCAAGAAGTGCAACGTAGTTGATAATTGCTTCTTCAAGGTAACCTTTGTTAATAAAGTCGTCAAAGTTAGCGTCGCCGTAACGTTTAGAAAGTTTACGCGTTTGGTCTTTCATAATGGTAGGTAAGTGAATATAAACAGGTCTTTCCCAACCAAAAGCGTCGTACATAAGGTTGTATTTTGGCGTAGAAGAAAGATATTCGGTACCCCTTATAACGTGTGAAATTTCCATTAAGTGGTCGTCGATAACGTTAGCGAAGTTATAAGTAGGCATACCGTCTGACTTAATTAAAATATTATCCTCTAAGTCTGAATAATCTACTTCAATAGTTCCGTAAATTAAATCTTCGTAAGAACTTTTACCTTCTGTTGGGATATTTTGCCTAATAACGAAACTTTCGCCGTTTGCAATTCTTGCTTCCGCTTCTTCTTTAGAAATTTTAAGGCAGTGCTTATCGTATTTTCTGTTTCCGTTTTCATCAGTTAAACTTTCTAAGCGTTCTTTAGAGCAGAAACAGTAGTACGCGCCACCTAAATCAATAAGTTTTTTAGCGTAGTCCATATAAAGTTCTTTTCTTTCGCTTTGAACGTAAGGGCCGTAGTTACCGCCAACGTCTGGACCTTCATCGTACTTTAAACCCGATTCGTTAAGTGAAGAATAAATAACTTCGAGTGCTCCTTCAACAAAACGGCCTTGGTCGGTATCTTCAATTCTTAAAATAAAATCACCGCCGTGGTGTTTAGCATAAAGAAAAGCGTAAAGTGCAGTTCTAAGTCCGCCAAGGTGCATAAAGCCTGTTGGGCTTGGGGCAAATCTTGTTCTTACTTTTTTCATAGTCAGTCTCCCTAAATATCTAAAATATCGTTCTTTATTTTTTGTAATCTGTTGTCGTAGAAATAACTGTAAACTTCGTTACCGCTAATTATTAAGTGGTCGAAAAAGTTTACTTTATAAAATTGTAAAAGTTCACAAATCTTTTTAGTTGCCAAATCATCATCTTTAGATGGCGCCGGATATTTTGCAAAGTGATTGTGCGCAATTATAATGGCACTTGGTTTATTTATTAAAATACCCGCCGTTATCTCTTTAAAATCAATGGTAACCGAATTTTTACAGCAATCGTCAAGTTTGGCCATAGAAATAACCTTGTTTTTATCGTTAAGATATAAAACGTAGAAAACTTCGTGGTCTAAATCTTTAAAAAGGTCTATTAAAACATCCTTTGCTTGTTCTATGTTAGAAAGTGGTTTACGCTTACTTTCTTGGTTAGATGAAAAGGTGTTAGCATATCCTACAAGATTTAAAAAATACGCCGTGTTTTCGCCTATGCCTTCAACCGTTGTTAAAAGTTTAGCATCTGCTTTAAAAACGTTTTGTAAACTGCCAAACTTATCAAGTAACGCGTGCGCTAAAGGGTTAGTATCTTTTCTTGGAATAGCGTAACCAAGTAAAAGTTCAAGTAGTTCGTGTTCCTTAAAAGATTCTTTACCCGCAATGTATTTTTCTCTTAATCTTTTTCTGTGTCCGTCGTGTACGTTTTTGATTTTATCTTTCATAATAACCTGTGCTTATACATTTTAACATATTTTTATTAAAAAGTGAAACAGTTTTATTGTATTTATTTTCAATTCAGTGTATAATTTCACTATGAATTACTTTAATCAAGCAATGCAAACGCTACAATCTTGGCTAAAAATAAAAAGCGTAAAGTCTTCGCCACAAAAGGATATGCCTTTTGGCAAGGGCGTTTACGATATGTTAAACCTTGCCCTTCAAGACGGTGAAAAGTTAGGTTTTAACTCTTTTAACTACGATAATTACGTTGGCGAAATTACGTGGGGCGACGGCGATGATAAAAACGGCCTTGCAATACTTTGCCACCTTGACGTAGTGCCCGAAGGTGAAGAAGAATTTTGGAACTATCCACCTTTCGGTGCGGTTATCGATAACGGTATTTTATACGGTAGGGGGGTTATTGACGATAAAGGCCCTGCGGTTCTTTGTTTGTACGCCTTAAAAGAATTAAAAGATAACGGCTTTTTGCCAAATAAAAAAATCAAACTTATTTTAGGTTGCGATGAAGAAAGCGGTTGGGATTGCATAGAGCATTACAAAAAAGTTGCCGTTATGCCAGACGTTGGCTTTACCCCCGACGGAGATTTCCCTGTTATCTATGCCGAAAAGGGTTTAATTCCTTATAAATACTATTACGAATTAAGCGAAAACATTTTAGATATCAAGGGCGGGGATAGGGTAAACGTAGTTTGCGATAAAGCAAGCGTTACTCTTAAAACTTTTGATAACGCTACTGTTAAAATTGCCGAAACTTTCGGCGGTAAACTAATGGATAGCGCGGTTGTTTTTGAAGGAAGAACGGCACACGGCTCAACACCAGAAAACGGCGATAACGCCATTAAAAAAATGCTTAAATTTTTAGTGGAAATAGGTGAGTTTAATGGTAGCGATTACGAAAATCTATTTGGTAACGCCATTGATTTTTCTACTATAAAAGACGAAACGGGCGTTTTAACTTTTTCGCCTAACGTTATAAAAATAGAAAACGGCAAAATTACAATTTTAGTAGATAGCCGTCACCCTTGCACTTATACTTTAGAACAAATTAAACCTATTCTTGATAAAGTAGGTAACGGCGAAATGATAAGTTACACTAAACCGCTTATCGTTGATAGGGATAGCCAACTTGTAAAAACGCTTGTTGATATTTATAACAAGCACAACAAAACGGATAAGCAACCGCTTGCAATAGGTGGCGGAACGTACGCCAAAGCCTTAAAATGCGGTGTTGCTTTCGGCCCTTGCGAAATCGATATGAATATTTGCCATATGCAAAACGAAAGCATATCCCTTGACTACCTTAAAAAGTGTTACGATATGTATAAAGAAGCGATAAAAAGGCTCTGTTTCTAGTTCGATTGATAAAGTCCTAATGAAACGCGTCGTAATACGTTGTTAAAGCCCTTGAAAAGATGTAAACTCTTATCTTCGGGCGTTTGCCTAGTCTTACTTGCGTTTGATTAGTCCTTTTAATCAATCTCGCTACGAACCATCGCCTTGGTGCAAAATAATAAAAACCGCCCGACTAATTATGGTCGGGCGTAATTTTTTATTTATATATAATTTTTGCGTATAATTGATTTTTGGTTGTTGTATCAACTTTAATATCTTCGCTAATTTCAACGTTAAAAACTATTAAAACTTGATTATCAACTGCTAAAACTGGTATAGTATCACGCGAATAGCGTGGAATTTTTTTATCAATCAAATAATCTTTAAGTTTTTTTGTGCCACCGCCAAACTTTTTAAAAGTATCGCCGTCAAGCCTTGTTCTTATAACGGCGGTAGGTGGAATTTTATCTCCGTCAAAAGTCAACGCGTTTTCTATCGTTGTTTTAGAAATCACAATAGAATAATCTTCAAATTCGTAGGTTTTCACGCCAAACGGGATAGGGGGTATAGTGTTTTTTTCTTCTTCTTTATAAAAAACGATATATTCGTACTGCTTAACTGCAACCACCCCTTTAGGAAGCACTATTTTGCTTCCGTTTTGTAAAGCGGTAAGTTTAACTATATCGTTAAAATTTACCATTTCGTAATCTTTATCAACGCCTAACTTGCCTAAAATAATTTTTGTTGCCCTTTTAATTAAAACGGGGTTTAAATTAGTAGGCAAAAAGTAGTTTTCTTTTTCAATTTTGATGTTTTCTTTAGCAAGATTTTCTAAAAATTCATCTTCTTCAAAGGCAATTTCGCTTAAGCGGTTAATAGAGTTTTCGGCAAACGGAAACTTTTCTAAAATTTTAGGCGAAATTTCGTTTCGAATATAGTTTCTTGAGTAGTCGCTATCAAAATTAGTAGCGTCTTCAACAAAAGGTATATTATTTTTAATAATATTATCGTTAATTTCTTGTTTAGTAACGTTTAAAAGCGGGCGGATAAAGTTATCGCGCTTTTTAGGTATGCCAGCAAGACCTTTCAAGCCCGTACCCCTAAAAATATTAAACAAAACCGTTTCAAAATTATCAGTTTTATGGTGCGCGGTTGCAATAACGTCGCAATAGTTTTCTGCTAAAAGGTTATCAAAAACTTGGTAGCGTAAAATTCTTGCGCCTTGCTCTAAAGTGTAGCCGTTTTCTTTAGAAAATTTAACGGCATCAACTTTATAAAATGCAAGTTCTACGCCAAGTTTTTCGCAATAATTTTTTACGAATAAACTGTCGTTTTCGCTATCATTACCCCTAATACTGTGGTCAATATTAACCGCCTTAATAGTTAAATTGTAGTCGTTTTTTAAGGCTAAAAGGCTGTGAAGTAAACACATACTGTCCTTTCCGCCAGAAAGCGCCACGGCGATTGTTTGATTATTTTTAATTAAACTTAAATCAATCATTTTTTTCAAATTTAAACATTTTATCCATCATTTTCATCATAAACTTATGGCTTACGATTTTAGATAAAAAGCAAAGAATTTTTGCGTATTTTCCTGGTACAACGTAGTCTTTTTTAGACTTATCAAGGGTTTTATAGGCAACTTTTACAACGAAGTCTGATTCGTATAAAATATCAAACTTGCCCATTTTTTCCTTTTCGTTAGCGCGTGAGAAAAATTCCGTTTTAACCCAGTACGGGCAAACGCATAAAACCCTAATTTTACGTTTTTTAAGTTCGTGATTAAGCGCGCGTGAAAAACTTAATACCCCCGCTTTAGTTGAAGCGTAAACGGATAAGTGTGGTACTGGTTCAAACGATGAAAGAGAGCCAACTTGTAAAATTTTACCGCCTTCGTTTATATACGGTAAAACAATATTTGTCATAATTATAAGCGATTTTAAGTTAAGGTCAACCATATTAGCGTTTTGTTCGGTGTTAGATTCGTAAAATTCGCCAAACTTACCAAAACCACTTGCGTTAACTAAAAGTTTAACGTTAGGTTTTTCGATTTCAAGTTTTTGCTTGATTATTTCAAAACTTTGGTTATCCGTTAAATCAAGCGCAAGCGGAATTATTTTTGCAGTAGTTAAAGGTATTAATTCTTCTAAGCGTTCTTTGCGCCTTGCAATAACCCAAATTTCATCTAAATTATAACGTTTGTCGGCTTGTAAAACGAAATCTTTACCCATACCCGACGACGCGCCCGAAATAATAGCAATATTCATAGTTCCCCCTTGGCTTTTAAGTTAAAAAGCGGTTAATTTTATCAATTATAAGTATTTTAGCATAAATTTTTTAAATTTACAATATAATAGTAAAAGAAACGTTAAAAGTCGCATTGTGAAAATTGCAACTTTTTTCTAAAAAAATGCAAAAACAGTTGACAACTAAGGTCTGTTTATTGTATTATACTAACACATCAGTTATCGCGGGATGGAGCAGCTTGGTAGCTCGTCGGGCTCATAACCCGAAGGTCGTGAGGTTCAAATCCCACTCCCGCAACCAATTAAAAAAGGAACAACCGCGTGTTGTTCCTTTTTTGATTATTTACGAAAGATGATTGAGTGGGATTTGAAGTAGCGTTAAAAAAATATGCGTTGCTCCGCATATTTTTAGCGGTGACCGAAGATTTTTGCAAAGCATAAAGTTTATATTAAAAGAAAATTGCTTTGCAAAAAGCAAGAAGAAATCCCACTCCCGCAACCAAAACAAAAACGGATAGGAAAACGCCTATTCGTTTTTTGTTTTCGCTGGTTTAGGATTGTGATTTTCAATTTCTTCGGGTTATGAGAACGGCGAGCGGTGCTCGTTGGGGAATTTTTGTGAACGCGTCCAGTGGACGATGAAGGGAACAAAAATTCGTGCAGTGGTCGAAAAAATAAAGAATAAGTTTCTGCAATTTTTTCGGGCAACCACAAACTGGCGCTTTAGCGATAACCCGAAGGTCGTAGTTAAATAATAAAAATCGACCACCATTTTATAGCCCGTGCCGAACTACGTTCGGGCAAATCCCATTTCTCGAATTTGTTTGACAATATATTGCAAATAGTTTATTATAAAAATAATTTTACAAATAAAGAAGGTTTAAAGTTTTTGTTGATAAAGGAGAAAGTTTAAGATGTTAAATATTTTATTAGGCATTAGCAATATATTAAATAGAGCTAATCCGGATAATATATCAGATGGGAGTGGCAGTGGAATAGATTTTGATATGGGGTCATTTATGTTTGGAGTGATTGTTGGGGTCGTTTTTATCCTTTTAATATTTGCAATAATAAAAGACTTAAAATTAGGCGTAGAAGCCAACAATGAAAAAAACGAAGAAGTTAATGAAGAAAAAAAGAGTTAACAATATGTTCTAATGAATTTATTTTTAACAAGTTAAAAGGCGAGGACTTCCTCGCCTTTTATGTTTACGGTTTACAAACTTAAAATTACACCGACTGACAATTTACAACTAAATAGTTCAATTAGTTTTGCGGTCGTGCAACCAAAAAGAAAGCATCAACCAAACGGTTGGTGCTTTTTTTTCTTTATGCGTTAGTGTGATTTTTAGTGTGCTCATAACCAAGAGTATGGCGAGCGTCAACGCTCGCTCTTCTTTTGTTTTTATCAACAAAAAGTCGTTGCAGGGCTTGAAAATCCCGTATTTTTGGTGTCATAAGCCAGTTTTTGTATTGAATTTCCTACAATATCTTGTGTAAAAAGGTTAAATCAAGCACTACAGATAAAAACTATCTAAAACGCTTGACTTTTTCTGGGGGGGGGTGTATTATTAGTTAAATATATTATATATATAAAGGCAAATCACATTTATTTTTTAAAAGGAGAAAATATATGAAAAATAAAGTAAAAGTATTGTTTACTTCTATTGCAACGATTGTTATGACGGCAAGCCTTGCAGTAGGCGCAACTTTTGCGATTTTCACAAGCGAAGATACCGTTAACATTTCGGCTTCTTCAGGTAAAGTAATCGTAAAAGCAAGTGTAGACGACAGTTCGGTTGTTGTGTCTTCGCGCGATGAAGTAATGAGCAACGGTTATTTTGCTAACGGTGGTCAAGCAGTTTGGGCTGAAGATTCAGTTGCACTCAGTTTAATCACTCCTGGTGACAAGATTGAATTTAACATCAACGTTACCAACGAAAGCGACGTTAAGGCTCTTTACAGAACAATCGTTAAATGTGAAGACGGTTTAGACCTTTTTGCAGGTTTAAGAATTACTATCGACTATGGTGCAGACGCTAAAGAAGAACAAGTATTCGACGGTATAACCGCATACGGCGCTTGGACTTTAATGGACGCTGTTACTACAGAAACAGTAGTAGAAACTGTAAAAGTTGTTATTGAATTCCCTTACCTTGAAACTTCACAAAACGAATACCAAGGTCTTTCAACTTCAATTTCGTTCAGCGTAGAAGCAGTACAAAGCAACGCTACAGTTGTTGATAACTCTGCTCACGACGGTGAAGTTCTTGTTTATTCGCTTAACGATTTAAGACTTGTTGAAACTAAAGCATCAAAAGGTTATACTTTCCAAAACGAAACTATCAAGTTATGTAACGATATCGACTTAGGTGCAACTGCTTCAATGCGTTCAGTAGAAAAGAACTGGAAACCTTTTGCAAACTTTGCAGGCACTTTTGATGGTCAAGGCTACACTATTTCTAACCTTGTATCTATCGAAGAAAACAACGCAGGTTTAATCGGTAACTTAAGCGGTGGTACAATTAAAAACGTTACTATTAAAAACGCTTACGTATCAGCAACTTCTTATGCAGGCGCAATCGTTGGTTTAGGTTATACCGGTGCTATTGAAAACTGCCACGTTGAAGGTTTAGTTCAAGTAAGCGGTAACTATATGGTAGGTGGTATTAACGGTCACGGTTATGCTACTATTAGCAACTGTTCAGTTATCGGCGAAAGCGGTAGTTACGTTCAAGGTATTTTTGCAAAAACAGACTTAGAAGGTGATAACGTTGGTGGTATCGTTGGTCATATGGCAGAAAGCAACACTGTTGCTGACTGTATCGTTAAAGGTGTTACCGTTGCTGGTACACGTAAAGTAGGTGGTATCGTTGGTATTGCTAACGGTGGTAGCGCTATTCAAAACGCTATCGTTGAAAACGTAGTAGTAAAAACTAATGCTGATGATACATACCTTGCTGAAAACGAATCAAAGATTTTCGTTGGTGGTATTCTTGGTGAATACAATGGTAACGTAACAGTTTCTGGTTCTATCAAAAACGCTAACGTTCAAGGTTTAGAAGAAAAAACTGGCGCAAGCGGTGGTGGTTCAAGACAAGCAGATGCAGTTCTTACAAGTAGCGTTAAAATCGGTGACCAAACTCAAATCAACAGTGGTGTTTACGCATATAATGCAGATAAAGCAATGCTTTTCACTGAAGGTGAAGACGTTGTTTTATTAGACGTTAAAGAATATACTGGCGATAAAGAAACTTTCGTAGTTCCTGAAGGCGTAACTATTATCAACGCTTCAAATATGGCTTCATTAAATCCTAAAAAAGTAGTATTTGCTGATTCAGTAGTTTCTGTTGGTAGGGTATTTGATAGTTGTGCCGAATTAACTGAAGTTGTTTTAAACGAAGGTCTTGAAGTTATCGGTAACCGTGCATTTAGAAGATGCTACGCTTTAACTGAAATCACTCTTCCATCAACTTTAACAACTATTGAAAGTGCTGCTTTCCAATCTTGTACTGCACTTGAAGAAATTAATCTTCCTGCAAATTTAATTGAAATCGGCGAAGGCGCATTTGCAGAATGTTCTTTAAAATCACTTGTTATCCCTGAAGGCGTAACTACTATAGCAAAAGACGCGTTCCGTGCTAATGAATTTACTGAAGTAACTATTCCTGCAAGCGTAACTTCTATCGGTCAATTCGCATTTAGAGATTGTTACGACCTTGTTACTGTTCACGTTAAATGTGCAACTGTTCCTACTGTTGCAGCAAACGCGTTTACACGTATGTCAGGCACAATCAAGCCACGTAACTACTATATCTACAATAACGACGTATATGCCGTTTGGTCAGATAGCGATTATAATAAAATAATTGATGGTCAACCAAAATACGCTACGTACATAAACTTAGCACCTGTTAATAAAGATGCAACTTCTGCTGAGGAATTTAAAGGTGCATTAGGTGATGGTTCTCAAAACATTGTTATCGACGCAACTGAATTAGATACAACAGTAGGCAATATGATTACTTCAACAACAGGTAATCACTCTAATGTAGATATTTATGGTGGTACAACTATCAAGGGTGCAACTATTGAAACTACTGGCGCTAATCAAAATTTATTCATTCAAGAAGGTAACTTATCAAGCGAAATTGTTTTTGAAGGCTGTACTTTTAAAACTGCAGATTTTACAAGAAAGACTTATTTACAAGTAGACGTTGATGATACTGTAAAAGTTGTTTTCAACAATTGTATTTTTGAAGGTCAAATAGTGGTTTCTGGTTGGACTGTAGATGGTAAAGAATGTGAATTTGAATTCAATAACTGTGAATTTAAACTTGGTGCTGGTACTGGTTACGTTCAATGCGGTGGTGGTAACGTTTACTTTAACAACTGTTCTTTCGATTATGCTGGTGGTTCAACAATGTTTGATAGCCCTTATACTAAGTACAATAAAATCAATTTATATAGTGATAGAACAAACGTAAACGTAACATTTACTAATTGTGTAGGTGTAAGCGTTTTCCAAAAAACAGTACACCAAGGATATACTAACACTTATAAATTCAACTAATAAACAACTAAAACAAAACGGATAGGCAAGTGCCTATCCGTTTTTATGTATAATTTATTGTAAATTATACATTTTTGTTGACATTAAAAATCAAAGTGCTATAATATCTTTATCTTACTAAAGATAAAATAAAAAAATGGGGGAAAGAATATTATGAATTATTCTAAATTACTCAGGGGGTTCACAAAAGAATTCGGTCAATTTAGCCAATACAAAAAACTTGGCCAACCATTAAAAACGCTTGCTATTGTAGGTATGCTTCCGTTTTTAATTTTTACGTTTGCGTTAATCGGCATAATGTACGTATACGTATTCCTTTTTAACTGTATAGCATCTGCAGTAGAATATCTTGAACACTGGCTTAAAGATTTCAAGAAAGACGTAAGCAATGGTATTGCCGAAGCAGTGGTTTATTTAGTTACTTTACCGGTTATTTACGTGTTTAGATGCATTTTATCGTTATTTGCTTTTACATACTATATTTTATGGTTTGAAATGATGTGCGTAACGTATATTTCTTCACTTGCTGGTATTAGATGGCAACCATTTATTTCATCTGCAATTTACGAAGACGAAATAGTAGTTGTTGCAAAAACAAAAAAGAGAATATCAAGAATTATAATAACTATTATCTTTGCTTTATTCTGTTTTGTTGCAATGTTCAAAATTATTTTATTTATTATATCAAAATCAATCACTGCGTCTGATTTTGAAACTTACCGTGCATATATTGAATTTTTAGATTCTATAGTAAAAGTTAACAGGTTTGTAAACGTAATGGATTGGATATATACGTTATTTGCATCAATTGCTGTTCCTATTGTCTTTAAAAAATCTATTATAATAACAAATATTCCACAGGTTAATGAAATTCAAGCATCAAACGTAGATACTGAACCTAAAAAGGATTTAGAAGAAGAATTTCCTGAATTTTAAGGGGTTTTATAATGGGGAGATATACTGAAATTCACACCATAAAAAAGCCGTTTTATATAGCGGGCGCGCCTGCTATCGTTAGAAAAACGGCGGTGTTTTATGATGCTGAAATTAAACATAGAATAGTTTTGTGTGATATTCAAAACTTATCTCAAAAAATTATAAAAAGCGCTATCGTTTTATTTAAAGGCTACGATAAAAACGGCGATTTGTTAGGGGACGGGTTTGTATATGAATACAACGATTTAAACGTTAAACAAAATCAATCGTTTGGTAAAAGAGTTTTAATTAAGCCTGACGTTAAAGGTGTTCAAAAAGTAGTTGCGTATACAATGAAAGTCGTTTTTGAAGACGATTCTTTTTGGGAAGCAGACGAAAATGCCAAATTTGGTTTTGTTAAACCACCTAAGCGAATTGAATCGAAATTAAATGCGGTTCAATTATTGCCTTATAAATTAACTTACGGCAAAGATGCAAAATACCTTTACGAAAATAGAGGGGTTTTACAAATTTGTACGTGCGGTACGATAAATAGTAGTATTCAAACTTTATGTTCAAGATGCGGTAAGTCTTTTAGTGAACTTGCAAATTTAGATTTAAAAGAGTTAACAAAAGAAGGCAACTACATAATAACAAAAAGTAAAATAAAAAATAAAAACAGCAAGCGCGAATTATTAGGGATAAAGAAAGAATTTCTTGCTTTTGGCGATTATAAAGACGCTAAAACATACGTTGAACAAATCGACAAAAAACTTGAAGAAAAAGCAAAGCACAAAAAGAAAGTTAAAAAAATTGCTAAGCGCGGTTTAATAGCCGTTGCTTCGTTATCGGTTGTTACGGTATTACTTATAACTTTATTAGTTCCTTGGATAAGAATGCTTAGTGCTAATAGCAAGTTTGAAGACGGCAATTATGCCGAAGCCTTTAAAATATATAAAGATATTAACAACTTTGGCGTAAGTGAAAAAACTGAAACGGCTATAAGTGCTACTAATCTTATTACTGAAGGAAAAATCGACGATGCTATTATCGATTTATTAAGTGCGGGAATTCCAGTTGGCGTTACCTATAACCCTAACAATAACGTTGACGAACCTACCGTTGTTAAATACCTTAAAACGGAAGATATAAAAGACCAAGTATTCACTAAAACGGGTTATACTCAAGTAGGTTGGTTATTTGATTCGCTTAGTTATAAGGCTGGCGATAAAAATGCAACTTTCAATATTAAGTTAAACGCTGAATGGACTAAAAATTACGCGATAAACCTTAACGTTAACGGCGGTTCTGTATCTACAAACAAATTAACCGTATACAAAGGCTTACATTACGTTCTTCCTACGCCAAGCAGAAAGGGATATGCTTTCCTTGGTTGGTATAACGGAAATAATAAATACGGAAACGGAGTTTGGAATAGTACGTCTAACTTATCGCTTACCGCAAGGTGGAGTTCTAATTATTATACCGTTACTTTTGACGATATTACTGAAATCTATGGCGGAGTTACCGTAACGTATGATTATAACTATAGTGGTGCAGAGTCAACTACAGTTGAATTAGAAAATGGGGAAACTTTAAGTTATCCTACAGTACCAACAAGAAGCGGTTATGCTTTTGCAGGCTGGTATACTGATAGTAGTTGTAATTATGCTTACGATTTTAGCGGAGAGATA